>CAKZOD010000001.1 GCA_937136055.1 uncultured Oceanospirillaceae bacterium
CCGAATGCTTTGCTACTGGCAAAGATTTTTAGGTTACGACTGAACTCGTTTACTAAAAAGGCAGAGCGCACTAACGCTTTTAGCACGCGATTGGCGTAGCTACGAAGTAGCGGAGACAATTCGCTGTGCCTAAACTTGTTAGTTCGGCGACACATTGAACTTGATAAAACAATGTAACGCGAAACCGTTAATTTGAGCGACTGCTGAATAACTGAACTAGCAGGCGCTACGGTATTTATTGAGGCATACCAAAACGAATTAATAAGGCTTGCCGGTTACTACATAGTTTATAAATGGCAGCAGGAACGGAGCTATTGATATATGACTTAGCACTTTCCATGATGCCGAATGCTTTGCTACTGGCAAAGACTTTTTAAGTTACTACTGAACTCGTTTACTAAAAAAGCCGAGCGCACTAACAGCTTAATCGTGCGCATGCGCATTTACACAGAGAAGTAAATTCTAAGAAAGCAAAATAACTCTTTGAGTTAAAATGAGAATAATCCATTTTAAAAAAACATCCCTGGAAAAACGCGCATGCGCGTTTGTAAAAATAACGAGAAACTCGTTATTTAAAATTGAATTTAGTTATCTTATTGATACTGCATTAGTTTTTATTTTTTTACCAGTACAAATGCGCATTGTCAGTAAATTTCCCAGTGTAAATGCGCATGTTTTTAGAGTAAGATTCAAATAACACTGTAAATACATACAGTGTTTTATAATGGTGAAATTCATGTCTAAAAGCAAATTTATCCGAGAGGTTCGTCAGTCGATCAGATTAAGGGGTTACAGTATAAGAACCGAAAAAACCTATGCATTTTGGATTGCAGATTTTATTCGGTTTCACAATTATCAACACCCAACTCAACTTTCAGGCAATCACGTTTGCCAATTTTTATCTTATTTAGCTAATCGAAGGCAAGTGGCTATAAACACTCAAAAAACGGCTTTAAATGCGCTCGCTTACTTATATAACCAATACTTAAAACAACCATTAGGTAATTTGGGATTTAAGTATGCAACCAAACAAAGAACTCTACCTGTTGTATTAAGCCCTGAAGAAATTAAATGCATTTTGAATAATCTTCATGGCCGTAATCATATGATAATTTCTTTATTATACGGATCTGGATTGCGAATATCTGAATGTTTAAGATTGAGAATTCAAGATGTGGATTTAGGGAACCTTTCTTTAACCGTTCGAGACGGTAAAGCAAATAAAGATAGGCAAACACTTTTGAGTAGTCAACTGTGTTTACAGTTACAAGTATTTATCGATGAAGCTATCGCACTTCAAAAACTCGATAACAATAGGTCAGTTGGGCCTTCACTACCACATGCACTATCAAAAAAATATCCAAGTGCTTATAGAAAGCAAGGCTGGATGTTTTTGTTTCCATCCAGTTCTTTGTGCCATCATCCTTTAACAGGAGAGCTCTGTCGCCATCACATGCACAGCAGCGTTATAAGAAAACAACTCCAAAAAGCAGTCTCTAACGCTAATATCACTAAAAAAGTAAACTGTCATACATTTAGACATTCATTTGCGACGCACTTGCTACAATGTGGCAGAGATATCCGAACAGTCCAAGAATTACTTGGGCACAATGACGTAAGTACTACTCAAATTTACACTCACGTGATTGGTCAACATTACGCGGGAACAACTAGCCCATTAGATGCAATTTTGTGATTAAACAGCGCCAGCCTTGCACTAGCGCTAAAAATATCTTTAGAAGCAATCCCCAGGCACCCTCACCCAGCCTTCCATTAAGATTCTAGCGCTGCGGCTCATAATCGCTTTATCTGCAGTCCACTCACCGTTGTTCTCACTGGCTACAGCCCCCACTAACAATGTGCCCGATGGATGACCGAAGTTCACTTCCTGACGTGCTCCACCGCCAGCTGCTCGATTGACTAGCGTGCCTGGTATCGCTGCGGCGGTGCCAATAGCAACTGCCGCGGTGCCCATCATTGCGTGATGTAACTTACCCATAGATAAGGCTCTAACTGATAAATCAATGTCATTGGCACTGATACTTTTACCACTTGAACTCACGTAATCAGATGCAGGAGAAACAAAAGCGACTTTTGGTGTGTGTTGGCGAGCTTTAGCTTCTTCTAAATCACTGATCAGGCCCATTTTTAATGCGCCGTGACTGCGAATAAGCTCGAACATCTCCAAGGCTTTCGGGTCACCATTAATCTGCTCTTGTAGCTCAGTGCCAGTGTAGTTAATGTCAGCAGCATTGACGAAGATTGTTGGGATACCTGCATTAATCATAGTCGCATCTAATGTACCTATGCCCGGCACTTCAAGCTTATCGACTAAATTTCCTGTAGGAAACATAGAGCCTTCACCACCGGCAGGATCCATAAATTCGACTTGAATTTTAGCGGCTGGAAAAGTCACTCCATCAAGTTCAAAATCACCGGTTTCTTGTACTTGGCCATTACACATTGGTACTTGGGTGATGATGGTTTTTTGGATATTCGCTTGCCAGATACGGATTGTGGCTAATCCGTTTTCAGGTAATTTATCTGCATCAATCAATCCACTGTGAATAGCAAAAGCACCGACCGCTGATGATAAATTGCCACAATTACCACTCCAATCGACAAAGGCACGATCAATGGCAACTTGACCAAAAAGGTAATCCACGTCGTGATCAGCTACTTCGCTTTTAGCGACAATCACTGTTTTACTGGTACTTGAGGTAGCCCCACCCATCCCATCAGTTTGTTTACCGTAAGGGTCAGGTGAGCCGATGACACGCATCAGTAGTGCGTCTCTTGCAGGCCCTGCCACTTGTGCTGTTTCAGGTAAGTCAGTTAACGAGAAAAACACACCTTTTGAGGTACCACCGCGAATATAAGTCGCAGGGATTTTGATTTGCGGTACAAACGCCATGGTTTATATCCTTGTATAGTAGTTTGATATCTCTTAATGCTTAATTACACACTTAAGCAAGGCGCCATGAGAGAGCAGTACACTCAGTCAAGGCGCTTTTTTATCGACTAAAGTTAGCTGTTCGCTTCTAGAAAATCTTGAGCGAACCGTTGAAGCACACCGCCCGCTTCGTAGATTGAAACTTCTTCAGCGGTATCTAAGCGACAAGTGACAGGCACTTCAATTTGCTCACCGTTTTTACGCGTAATCGTCAAATTCAGCGTTGCCCCAGGTACGCGCTCACCGGTAACGTCATAAAGCTCACTACCATCAATTTTGAGGGTCTTGCGATCAACACCTGCTTTAAACTCAAGGGGTAATACCCCCATTCCCACTAAGTTAGTGCGATGAATACGCTCAAAGCCTTCGGCAACAATCACTTCAACACCGGCTAAGCGTACACCTTTAGCGGCCCAATCTCGTGAAGAGCCTTGGCCGTAATCCGCACCTGCAATGATAATTAGCGGCTGTTTGCGTTCCATATAAGTTTCAATGGCTTCCCACATACGGCTGACTTTAGCTTCAGGCTCGATTCGAGTGAGTGAGCCCTGCACTACTTTGCCATTTTCCTGAACCATTTCATTAAACAGTTTAGGGTTAGCAAATGTCGCACGCTGTGCCGTCAAATGATCGCCTCGGTGTGTGGCATAAGAGTTGAAATCAACTTCCGGCAATCCCATTTTATCCAGATATGCCCCAGCTGCGCTGTTCAACTGAATCGCATTTGAAGGCGATAAGTGATCCGTGGTGATGTTATCGCCAAGTACTGCCAATGGTCGCATACCTTTCATGGTACGCTCACCGGCCAACGCCCCTTCCCAATAAGGAGGGCGGCGAATATAAGTGCTCATTTCACGCCAATCGTATTGTGGATCGACCGACTTTTGCTCTTTGCCTGATAAGTCAAACATCGGGATATACACTTTACGGAACTGTTCAGGCTTGACGCTTTTTGCAAATACCGCATCAATCTCTTCATCCGATGGCCACAGATCCTTAAGAGTAATTGGATTACCTTCGTTATCAGTGCCCAATACATCTTTTTCGATATCAAAACGAATAGTGCCCGCAATAGCATAAGCCACGACTAAAGGCGGAGATGCTAAAAACGCTTCGTTTGCATGGGGGTGAATACGCCCATCAAAGTTACGGTTACCTGAAAGGACCGCGGTTGAGTATAGGTCACGATCCACAATTTCTTGTTTGATAGCAGGATCAAGTGCGCCACTCATGCCGTTACATGAAGTACAGGCAAAAGCGACAACACCAAAGCCAAGTTGCTCAAGTTCTGGGAGTAAGTTCGCCTCTTCTAAATAAAGCTGAACCGCTTTTGACCCCGGTGCCAATGAGCTTTTCACCCAAGGCTTACGCATTAAACCTTTTTTATTGGCATTGCGCGCCAACAAACCCGCAGCAATCATATTGCGAGGGTTATTGGTGTTTGTGCAGCTGGTAATCGCAGCGATAATAACTGCACCATCCGGCATTTTACCTGCTTCGTATTCAACCACACCACTGATACCGCGTTCAGCAAGATCTGATACCGGTACTAAATTATGCGGGTTTGAAGGGCCTGCAATATTACGCACAACGCTTGATAGATCAAAGGTTAATACACGTTCGTAGTGAGCTTCGGTGAGTGTATCCGCCCATAGACCGGTCTCTTTAGCATACTGCTCAACCAGTGCTACTTGCTCATCATCACGACCTGTTAACTTTAAGTAATCGATAGTATTTTCATCGATATAGAACATTGCCGCCGTTGCACCAAACTCAGGTGTCATGTTGGAGATAGTCGCTCTGTCTCCCAGTGTTAACTTGCTAGCACCTTCACCAAAGAACTCTAGATATGAAGAGACAACTTTCGCATCACGTAAAAATTTGGTCAGTGTTAATACGATATCTGTAGCGGTAATACCAGGATTGGGAGCACCTGTTAAGTGTACGCCGATAATCTCTGGTAAACGCATGTAAGAAGCACGGCCTAACATCACGCTTTCAGCTTCTAAACCACCTACCCCAATTGCTATTACTCCTAAGGCATCAACCATTGGCGTATGGCTATCTGTGCCAACTAAAGTGTCAGGAAATGCGACACCGTCACGGGCTTGAATAACTGGCGACATGCGCTCTAAGTTTATCTGATGCAAAATGCCGTTACCCGGTGGGATAACATCGACATTATCAAAGGCATCTTTTGTCCAGTTAATGAAGTGGAAACGGTCATCGTTTCTGCGATCTTCAATCGCGCGGTTTTTTTCAAAGGCATCTTTCTCAAAACCGCCGTGCTCTACTGCTAACGAGTGATCAACCACAAGTTGAGTCGGAACAACTGGGTTAACTTTCGCAGGATCACCGCCCTTTTCAGCAATCGCATCACGAAGGCCTGCTAAATCAACAAGTGCTGTTTGCCCCAAAATATCGTGGCAAACAACCCGTGCAGGATACCAAGGAAAATCAAGATCACTGCGCCCTTCAATGATTTGTTTAAGGCTGTCAGTTAGCGTTTCAGGATCGCATCTGCGCACTAAGTTTTCTGCCAATACGCGAGAAGTATAAGGGAGGGTTTTAAAACTACCCGGTGATATCGCTTCAACAGCTGCTCGGGTGTCATAATAATCTAGCCCTGTACCGGCTAGTGGTTTACGGTTCAAACTGTTCATGTTGTCATCCAATGTATTGCATTGGCAGCGCTAAAAGCGTTACTTTTGAGAGATGCTTTTTTAATACTAAACACCACCAATACAACATTATTAATCTTCAAAACAAATTGTTAATAAGGTATTTAGCTGTACTTCATTACTTAGAAGTATGTCTAAACACCATTATCAGCATTGCTTACGCACGATCTTCTAGAGCAACCCAATCCGCTGAATCAGGGCCTGTGTAGTCCGCTGATGGACGAATAATACGGTTATTAGCACGCTGCTCCATCACATGTGCTGTCCAGCCTGAAACACGTGAGCAAACAAAAATCGGCGTAAACAGTTTGGTTGGAATCCCCATGAAGTTATAAGCCGATGCATGGAAGAAATCTGCGTTACAGAATAGTTTTTTCTCACGCCACATGACTGATTCAACGCGCTCTGAAATTGCGTATAAGCTACCATCTTCTTTCGTTTCAGATAACTTCTCTGACCACGCTTTAATGATCGCATTACGAGGATCACTGGTGCTGTAAACCGCGTGGCCAAAGCCCATGATCTTATCTTTACGCGCTAGCATGCCCATGATCTGCTCTTCTGCTTGATCAGGATCTGTCATGTTTTCAATTAGCTCCATGGCCGCTTCGTTAGCGCCACCATGTAATGGCCCACGTAATGAACCGATTGCAGCTGTCACACATGAGTGGATATCAGATAGCGTTGATGCACAGACTCTTGCAGTGAACGTCGATGCATTAAACTCGTGCTCTGCGTATAAAATCAATGATGCATTCATCACTTTTTCATGTAATTCACTTGGCTTTTCATCGTGCAATAAGGCAAGGAAATGGCCACCAATAGAGTCGATATCAGACGCATTGGTATCAATACGCACACCGTCATGTGAAAAGCGGTACCAGTAGCAAATAATAGATGGGAATACCGCTAGCATACGTTCGATATGATCTGTTTGCTCATCAAAGCTTTGCTCTGTTTCTAAGTTGCCTAGCATTGAACAACCCGTACGCATTACATCCATAGGGTGCGCATTTTTAGGGATATTCTCCAAAACGGTTTTCAGTGGTGCGGGTAAATCACGTAATGATTTAAGCTTTGCAACATAGGCTTTTAGCTCTGCAGCGTTTGGTAATTTACCGTTTACCAATAAGTAAGCCACTTCTTCAAATTGTGCTTTTTCAGCAAGTTCTGCCATATCGTAACCACGATAAGTTAAGCCAGCCCCTGTTTTTCCAACAGTACAAAGAGCTGTTTCGCCCGCTGATTGACCACGTAAACCTGCACCTGTAAGTTTCTTTGCTTCTGCCATGTTCTTGTCCTCTTATTTTTAGCAGTATTCACATTTGGAATACTGTTGACGCTCTTCTTTGTTACTAAATCTTCAATGTATAAAACAGTAAAACATTGAAAAAGCTATTTAACTAGTCAACTTAGCTAGTTGATTTAAATAGCTTATTTAACAATTAAGCGCACCTTTCTTTAATAATTATGCTTAAACGACCTTTATCGAATACCTAAAAGGCAGCTTACTTATTTTTGCCTTCAGCAAACAATGCATCTAATTTCTGTTCGAAATCGTGATAGTTAAGGAAATCATAAAGGTCCATACGTGTTTGCATAGTATCGACTACAGCTTTTTGATCACCGTCATTAAGCAGTGTTTGATAAACATTCAACGCTGCTTGGTTAGCAGCACGAAAAGCGGATAGTGGATAAAGCACCATGGTCGCGCCGTTATCAGCTAGCTCTTTTGTGTTAAATAACGGTGTGGCACCAAACTCTGTAATGTTCGCTAACAAGTGACCACCGTTAATGCCTTTGGAGAATGCGGCGTAGTCTTCTAAAGTGTGCACGGCTTCTGCAAAGATACCGTCAGCGCCTGCTTCTAAACATGCTTGTGCACGATCAACCGCCGCATTCAAGCCTTCCATCTGAAAAGCATCAGTACGGGCAACAATAAAGAAATCATCATCTGTTTTAGCATCAACAGCGGCTTTTACGCGATCAACCATTTCATTAAGAGAAACGATTTCTTTGTTCGGGCGATGGCCACAGCGTTTCTGAGCAACTTGATCTTCTAAATGGACCGCAGCAGCACCAGCTTTTTGCATTTCTTTAACCGTTCGGCTTATGTTAAATGCACCACCCCAACCGGTATCGATATCAACCATCAGTGGCGTTTCAACAGCACTACTCACGCGACGTACATCTTCGAGTACATCGTTCATTGACGTCATGCCTAAATCCGGTAAACCGTACGAAGCATTAGCAACGCCGCCGCCTGATAAATACACCGCTTGATGACCAACACGCTCAGCCATCATTGCATGGTAAGCGTTAACGGTACCCACGATTTGTAAAGGTGAGTTAGCTGCGAGGGCCTTGCGAAATTTGGCGCCTGGGCTCAAAGTTGTCATGAAATATCCTCTATTTTTAACACTGTGTATTTAGCTCACAAATACTTTACGTATCAACTACATACTATGCTTATCTAGTGTCTTTTATACACTAGTGCACAGTGAATTATTCAGCCGCTATCCATCGAGGTTACTTTACTTAAAAAGCTATCCTATAAAATAACGGGCTTTTGCGAGCAATTAAGTTTTGGTTGCTAGCCGCCTTTTAATCAGCGGCTTTGCGAAGGTTTTTACAAAAGAATTAGCACGTTTTTACTCAACGAGCTTTTGTTCAATATTGAGCCTTGCCGCGCTGATATGTCTTCTCATTAAAATTTCAGCGAGTTCAGGATCTCTCGACTCAATAGCATCTACTATTTGTCGATGTTCTTTTAATGCGCGTTTCGGCCTAGAGTTCGAAACGCTAAATTGATAGCGGTACATGCGTACCAAGTGATAGAGATCTCCTCCTAATAGCTCGAGCATTTTCTCATTTTTACTGCCCTTCACTATTCTGAAATGGAAATCTAAATCCCCTTCTTTTTGAAAGTAAGATAAGCCATCTAACTGAGCGATTGACTCTTCGTGGCGATCCAGTAAATTGCGCAGGTCATCAATTTCTTCTTGGCTCATGTGTTCAGCCGCTAACCGGGAGGCCATACCTTCTAGCGCTTCACGCACACGATAAATTTCAATCAGCTCTTTAACACTTAGCTGGACAACACGTGCCCCCACATGGGGTTTTAGCTCAACCAGCCTAAGCCCTTCTAAGCGACGAATGGCTTCTCGCAATGGCCCTCTGCTAATACCATATGTACGCGCAAGTTCAGGCTCGCTAATTTTAGTACCTGGCGGTATATCACCCTTAACAATAGCGGTGATCAGCATATCCATCACATTAGCTGCGAGTGTTTTATCTGTGTTGAAGCTTTTTATTTTTGTGCCATTTGGCTCACAATTATCGGATGCTTCGACTGTATTTTGCTTACTCACTCATTACTCCAATGCATTTTATTGCCCGACCAAGATTGTCGACAATGTTAGCTGAGCTAAAGATACTCCGCTTTTACCATAGGGTCAACTGATCAAGGAAAGATTGTCGACAATAACTGAACCTTTTCAAAAAACAGCTAGAAAAAGAGCGCGATTAAATAACATTTTGAGTGTTTTGTTAACAAACAGCATCAATTTCGAGTATTCACTAAAATATTATCGACAATAGCTGCTGTGTATATATTGCATAGCCAATAAGCATATTCGCTATTTTATTGATAAATCGTTAACAATGAGGGGGAATATAAAACATAGAGCTTGTTAACCCTATGCGAGGGAATTAAAAAAGCCTCTATAGAAAGAGGCTTTTGTTTGTTGAAGTTAACTAAACTTTAAACGCTTTAGATATTATCGATAATCAAGCTATTTTTCAGCGCATTAACGATTTCATCATTATCAGCAGCACCTGTCACTAGATCAACATTCGATAGTCTAATTTCATGATCAACCGCGTTCGTGCCGGTTGTTTTCAACTGCACTATGGTGTCACCATCATCAAGATAGAATGATAAGTAATCCGCAATATTAGCGTTGTTCTCACCACTTAGAATATCAGTTAAATCCAGCTTATCTCCTTGTGCTTGATTAAAGTCAGCAATGGTATCTTGCTCATCGCCAGTCTTATCATCTTGCACAAACTTGAAGATATCAGCCCCATCTTCACCGAATAGTAAGTCGCTGCCCTCTCCACCGGAGAGGATATCATCACCCTCGCCACCGTAAAGTACATCATCACTATCGGCTGCATTGATTGTGTCATCGTACTTAGTGCCTTTATAGGTAATGCTATTTGGCGTTTCAATAAAGTCTTTGAGCTGGCCTGCTAGGTCATCCATATTCTCAACAATCAATGGTGAAGTTTGGGCTTGAGTATCACCATTGTAAGCGATTGGCGCTAGCAAATTCTCTAATCCTTTCGCTTCTTCACCTATGCCAATTGAATGAGAAACTATTTCATTAGCCTTTAAGAAACCTTCCCAATTACTTTGCTCATTAGTATCTATACCATCGCCCTTTTTAGGGTCGTAAGTACTGCCATCGTTCGGGCTACCTGGCTGTACATCAGAGTAAGTTGGCTCACCATCAGATATAAAGTAGCTGACTGTTTGTGCGCCAACTAATTTCCCATCCGTCTCATAAAGGTCCTGAATCCCCTTAAGTGCATAATCATAGTTAGTACCACCTGAAGTTTCAGTGATGCTATCGAGCAGTTGCTTAGCCTCGTAGATACTCATCCAAGCAGTACCACTAGCATTCACTTTCGTTTCATTGAAGAAACCTAACTGCACTTTAACATTACCGTGCACACTGTATTGATCAAGTAACTGATCAATTGCATGCTTCGCGGCTTCAAGTCGAGAAATACTGTCTTTGCCACCTATTGGATCACCCATACTGCCTGATGTATCCAACATGATTAGCACGTTAGTACCTGTTGGTGCTGATTCGATGTTCGGGTTTATTTGCAACTTGAACTTTTGCATGACATCCGCACCGTCACCATCTTTATCAACAATCGTGAACGAAATGTCTTCAATCACACGTGTCGTAACAACAATATCTACCTTGTAGCTGTAACTACCATCGCTCATATCTAGCGTAAAGATTGCACCGTCACCAGCATCGATAACTTTAACAGGGTTAGCTGCATCGTAATGATAAACAACACCATCAACAGTGACACTCTTGATGTAGTCAAACCCATCTGCACCCGCTTTAACATTTTCTAAGATAGACCCCTGTACAACTGGCACATTGATCGTACCTTGTAGCACTTCGTTTAAGTCAGCAAACTCTTCAACGATAGTAGCACCCGTATTCACTTCTGGGCCAGATGCATCATAAGCGATAGGGTCAAGCGCTTCACTTGTTTGAGAGGTCGCACCTTGTCCCATGGCAACTGAGATAGAGTTAACATCATTAGTTTTCAGGAAGTTAACCCACAGAGATTCTTCAGTACCTTGAATACCGTTATCTAACGGATAGCCATGGTTACCATTGTAGTTGCCCCCTTTAGTATTCTTTAATGCATCTACATCACCGTCTGAGCGGTTTGGAAGACCATCTGAGAGGAAGTACGATATGTTTTGAGCATCATCGATCGCACCATCATCATTGAATGCATCCATTGCCACACCAAGCGCCGCATCATAGTTTGTAGTAGATTGATCGTCAGGCTTATCAAGACTGTTGATATAATTAATTGCACTATCTGCATTCACCCAAACCGAACTGTAAGCCTCTGCTTGTAAATCGAATGTGACGATACGGACTTTAACATCGCCCAAATCATCATATTCAGCAATCAGTTTAGAAATAGATTCTTTGGCTAAATCTAAACGACTCATTGGATCACCGTTAGGGAAGTCAACCCCTGAGTCATTATTCATACTGCCGGAGATATCCAGAACGAGCATCAAGTTAGTATTAACTGTCGGCACGTTAACAGAGACACAATGATCACTGGCAATTGGTGAATCATCTTGAATAGTGACTTTAAAGTTAGCTGTTGTTGAACCTGGCACACCCGCTTCATTAACTTTGAAACCAAACGTTAAATCAACACCATCCTCTGAATTGACATCATCATGATCAACAGGCCCCAATAAGGTAACAGTGTATCCAGCTTTGAAGCCATTGCTCACCGCATTATCATCAGCCACAGAGCCAACTTCGACTTTAATAATATCTTGGCCATTCGCGCGACCAATTAAAGTACCGTTATCATTAGACCAAACAACTAATTCACCATCTGATCTTAACTCTTCTGCTGGCGCCATTAGCTCGATAGAGAACTCCCCAACACCACCATTGAAGGCATCAGTAAAGCTTAGCGTGCCAGTTGATTGAGGATCATTAGTACCTTCAGGATTCCCAATAGTATCCGGATTTGGATTAAATGCTATCAAGCCTTCTTCAGAGACACTCGCATCACTACCCGCTAAGTTATCAGGAATATCATTTATATCGATAATAACGGCTTTAGCAATAGGTGTTTGCTCATCAGGAGTACCAACCTTAACACCGCTAGTCCAATCAACTTTTTCAAACTGATTCCCCCCAGCCACAGTTGTGTCATTAACATCAACGATGGTACCGTAGAAATCTTCATCATCTGTATCTGAATCTTGATAAGTTTGTAGCTCAATTGTCGCGCTACTGTTTCCTGACTGAATCAATATTGTTGTAAAATCAGCATCACCATAATCAGATTTTTCAGCTGTTCCGCCTGAGAACTGAACTTTAACAGCTACCCATCCAGCATCAGATACAACAACGGGATCACCATGCTGATCAACTAAGCTAACGACAAACTGAGTTTTCTGGCCTTCATCAACAGGACCGTTATTACTGATAACCGCGTAAACAGTATCCTCTGGACCTGGAGGTGGTGTGCCATCGGTTTCATCATCTATCGTAGTAATAAGCTTATCAGTGCTCACGGTTACTTTCTCATAAGCGCTAGTGATATCGCCTGTTAATGAGTTAGCCTCGATGTTTACACTGAACTGCTCCATATCGTCAGATACGTAATCTTCAACAGTCTGCGTGCTGAAGACTTCATTGACTGAGACCGTAATAGTACCGTTCGCAAAATCATCTGAGCCATTTGTCGTAATATCATCAAAGTTGATCTTTACATCACCCTCTGCTGGATTATCGATAGTGTTGCCATCAGGATCAACGGCAATGACTTTGTAAAATGCTTTTTCACCTTCAAGAACCACATGATCACCGCTTAACGGTGCACCGTTCTCATCAGTCGCAATCACCTTGATAGTCACTTCATCTTGATCAACCACAGGCTCATCAGTGATGCGGCCAGTACCTTGCGCTGTTTGATTAACGGTATTGGTAATACCTGTTGCATCTAGCGTAAAGGACTCAGTGTTTTCTGCTAAGTAATCATCTATCACTGGGGTGCGTACATAAAGCACTGTGCTGCCCGCTGGGATAGTTGCCGCAGTTGCGTTATTCCAGTTAGTACCGTCTGTTGAGATCTGCAGGTTATCTGCACCGGTTGAGCCAAAGTCAACACCCGCACCTTCTGCAGAACCATCAGTTAAGCCAAGTGCAAAGCTGACATCTTCAGTGGCGACACCTGATAGGCTTACCGTGAATTCTGCAAATTCTGCTTCTTCATCCACGGTGACATTCGAGATGCTCAGTGTTGG
>CAKZOD010000002.1 GCA_937136055.1 uncultured Oceanospirillaceae bacterium
ATCAGCACAGGATATAAGCCATCATAAACAACACCACAAGCCAAAGTGCCAGCACTCTATCGACTAAGTAGCACGCCCCTTGAATCGCAAAGCGATCTGCATCTGCTGCACTGGATAAACCAAGTACAGGACGCTCTTGATAGATACCGTGGTAAACACTGCCACCGCCTAACTTAACATTCAGTGCACCTGCCCCTGCTGCCATTACAGGCCCTGCATTCGGGCTTTTCCAATTAACGCCTTGCTTGCACCAGCACTGCCAAGCTGCACGGCTATTACCTAATAACATGTAGCTCAATGCCGTTAAGCGCGCCGGAATAAAATTTAGCACATCATCAATGCGCGCTGCTGCCCAGCCAAAATAGTAGTAACGGGTATTTTTATAGCCCCACATTGCATCTAAAGTGTTGGCTAATCGGTATAAAACAACACCGGGCACACCTAATAAGAGAAACCAAAATATCGCAGAAAAAATAGCATCTGCACCATTTTCCAATACTGACTCTGTAGCCGCCACTCCTATCTGTGTCTCTGAAAGCTGCGCAGTTTCGCGGCTCACTATCATGCTAGTGGCCAAGCGCGCCCCTTGCATATCGTTTTTCTTTAACGGGTTAATAATAGCTTTGGCATGACTCAATAAACTTTGCCAACCTATGCACAAGTACAGCACTAGTACTGCAAATACCCAATAAAAGACTTGGTTACTAGATACCTTATTTACCAAGTATTGCTCAATCAAAAAACAGACATAACAGATCGGTAACACTGCAACAGCCCAAGCGATTAGGCCAATGCAGCGCTTGATCAAAGCTGAGGGCGCACTAAGTGACTCTTCTGCGCTAACTGGCTTTAAATTTAAACGCTTTTCTATCGCGATAGCCCAGTTGCCAAACATCACTAACGGGTGAAACCGCTGTAGCTCTGCAAAGCAAAAATCGAGCACTAAAGCGACAAAAACAATGCTCACACTAAAAAGCGAAAAATCTTTCAGCCACTCCATTAGGCTTTTGCAACCTCTAGAGCACCATTGTCATAATCAGCTGCATTAATACTTAGCAAGTCACATAAACGCTCAAATGGCAGTGCCGCTTCTACTTCATCTGCTAGGCGCTCTATCTGCTGCTCTCTAAAAGCTTGGTAGTCAAAGGTTTTTACTTGATCCATACCCGCCCAGTTTAAGATAGATAGCAAAATATCATCACCTTCCAATAAACCGTGTAAGTATGTGCCACGCACGTTGTCATCAGTGTTCGCTGCGCCTTCTAGGCTTTGCGTATTGCCGTTACTAATTTCAAACCAAGCGCGCTGGCAATCCTCTCCTGTTGTAACACCTGCATGAATTTCATAGCCACTGACAGAAAGCTCAGTATGCAGACATTTGCCTGTCACGTTTGTTAAGGTTTTTTGAGCATTCAGTGTTGTTTCAATATCTAGTAAACCTAAACCTTCACTAGAGCCTGGCAGGTTTTCAATCCCTTCAGGATCGTGAATCATTTTCCCGAGCATTTGATAGCCACCGCAAATACCAAGCACTTTGCCGCCTAACCGCAAATGGCGTTCAATAATTGGCTGCCAACCACTATCTTTCAACCAAGCTAAATCACAGCTCACGTTTTTACTGCCGGGCAAGATAATTAAATCGGCACCGCTATAGCGCGATGCATCGCGCTCAAACTCACAGTTAATTTGCGGATGTAAACGCAGTACATCAAAGTCTGTATGGTTGCTGGCGCGCGGATAAAGTGGCACTACTACTTTAAATGGCTCTACATCTTTAGCCATCTGCGTTTGATTAACCGCATCTTCTGCTTCAATGTGTAAATTTGTGATATAGGGAATGACAGAAACCGTCGGTACTGATGTTTTTTGCTCCAGCCAATCTAAACCAGGCTGCAGTAAACTCACATCACCGCGAAAACGGTTGATGACAAAGCCTTTTACCCGCTTTTGCTCGCTCTCACTGAGCAGTGCATAAGTGCCGTACAAGTGCGCAAACACGCCCCCTCTGTCAATGTCAGCAACAATCAATACAGGGCAATCAATCGCCTCTGCAAAACCCATATTGGCAATATCGTGCTCGCGTAAGTTAATTTCAGCGGGAGAGCCCGCCCCCTCAATCACAGTGACAGGGAATTTCGCTTGCAATTCTTGATGGGTCGCCACCACTTCTTTTAATAGTTGCGGCTTATATTCGTGATACTCACGCGCTTTCATATTACCAATTGACTGCCCGCGCACAATCACTTGCGAGCCAACATCAGAGTTCGGCTTTAGCAGTATCGGATTCATCAACACGCTAGGTTGCAAAAATGCCCCTTGAGCTTGCACGGCTTGAGCGCGCCCTATCTCCCCACCCTCGGGTGTGACTGCACTATTAAGCGCCATATTCTGTGATTTAAAAGGCGCTACAGCCACTTTTTTACGTGCAAGGATACGGCACAATGCAGTGACTAATACACTTTTACCCGCATCTGAGGTTGTGCCCTGAATCATCAAACTGTGGGGATTTTTAAACATACTCACTCAACATTACCTGTTTCTTGCTGCTCGTCGATTTTCAATAACAAATCTTGTAGTTTCTCGTCATACCCTTGGGGGTCTTGCCATAAACCGCGTTGAGCAGCTTCTAATAAACGCTCTGCCATTTCTTCCATGGCATGGGGGTTATTATCTTGCAAGAACTGCTGGTTTTGCTCATCAAACAGTAAAGTATCAGCCACTTTTTGATACTGATAGTCATCGATCATATTGGTGGTTGCATCGTACGCAAACATATAATCAACACTCGCGGTCATCTCAAAGGCACCTTTATAACCGTGCTCTCGCATCGCTGTTATCCATTTAGGATTTAACAGGCGCGAGCGAATCACACGATTAAGCTCTTCTTTTAAGGTACGTATTTTTGGCACTTCAGGATTTGAGTGATCAGAGTGATAAACCTCTGGTGTACTGCCCGATAACTCACGAACTGCGTTCGTCATGCCCCCCTGAAATTGGTAGTAATCATCAGAGTCTAATAAATCATGCTCTCGGTTATCTTGGTTTTGCACCACCACTTGCAAGGTTGATAATTGATGTGAAAAAGCACTTATCGCCTCTTGCCCATCGCCTTCTGAGTTGGTGTAGGCATAACCGCCCCAATTGAGGTATGCATCTGCCAAATCACTGCTTTGCTCCCAGCAGCGCTCATCAATCAAGCCCTGCAAACCTGCGCCATAAGCGCCAGGTTTGGAGCCAAACACACGAAAGCTCGCCTCGCGCTTTGCTTGATCATCACTCATCCCCTGTGCAACTAGCTGAGCTGCGCGGTCACTGACGTTTTTAGCAATCACATTGTCACTGCCAGGGTCATCCATTTCACAAATAGCCTGCACGGCACTGTCATACAGCTTCATGACATTGGCAAAAGCATCACGAAAAAAGCCCGAGACTCTTAAGGTAACATCAACTCTTGGACGACCTAACTGCATGCAAGGGATTACTTCAATATCAACTACCCGCTGTGAGCCTACAGCCCACACAGGCCTAACACCCATAAGAGCAAATGCTTGAGCAATATCATCGCCACCGGTGCGCATCGTAGCTGTGCCCCACACTGACAGGCCAAGCTGCTGCGGGTATTCACCGTGCTCTTGTAAGTGACGTTCAATCAAGGCATCTGCGGATTTTTGACCAAGCGCCCAAGCCGCTGCAGATGGCACAGAGCGATTATCTAAAGAATAAAAATTACGCCCTGTCGGCAGCGTATCTAAGCGGCCCCTTGTTGGCGCACCACTTGGGCCTGGCGCAATAAACTCACCTTTAAGGCCTGCAATCAAAGCGTTTAGCTCATTTTCAACTGAACGCTCTAACACTGTTTTAATCACGTTTTTAGCGTAGCTCAGTTGCTCTGCTGATCTTGGGTAAGCGGATAATTGACTCAGTGGCTCATGGCCTAATACATAATCTGTCACCCAGCTTATCGCCAGCAACTCTAAACGCTCGCGGGTATCCGCTTGTGTGCGCCACAAAGACACATCGATATCTTGTAACAATTCAGGCTTATCCCCTAACCAAGGCTCAGCACTAGCCTGCGTGGGGTTAAACACATTGATCTTTTCAGGCTCATCATAAAGCGCAAAATCAGCGGCCATATTATGTAACAGCCCACTGTCGACGACACTTGTCCCTCTTGGCAAGCGCAACAGTGCGATAATTGTTTCGGTCAGTTTTTGCGTATCAGGTAGTTCACCTAATATATGTAAGCCCTGTCTGATTTGTGCTTCTTTAATGTCACACAAATAGGTATCTAATTCATTGAGCACAACTTCTTGGCGCGCTTCTTCATCTGCTAAACCATCGAGCTGAGGGGTATTTAAATTGAGTTCTTCTAAGATATGCGTCTGCTCAACTTGCTCCATAATTTGCTCGCGCAACCACAACTCACGACGCGTATCCATGCCCATGGCTTGGTAATACTCATCCACTAACGCTTCAAGTTTGGCAAGTTCACCGTAAGTTTCTGCCCGTGACATAGGTGGCATCAAATGATCGATGATCACCCCTTGTGTACGGCGCTTCGCCTGCGCACCTTCTCCCGGGTCATTGACAATAAACGGATAGAAATGCGGCATTGGACCAAGGGCAATATCAGGCCAACATTGTTCACTTAACGCTAATCCTTTACCCGGCAGCCACTCGAGGTTGCCGTGTTTGCCAACGTGCACAATGGCATCTACTTGATACACATGACGCAGCCAAAAATAAAACGCTAAATAACTGTGGGGCGGGACTAAATCAGGATCGTGATAATTCGCTAACAAGTCGAGGTTATACCCCCTTGCTGGCTGTATGCCCACAAAGGTAGTACCTAGGCGAATGCCGGCGATCATTATACGCCCATCACGGTATTTGTGATCTTGTGTAACATCCCCCCAACGCTCTGTAATTTGTTGTTGTGAGCTTTTAGGTAACTGGCTAAATTGCTCGCGATACACTTGTGCATCTAAACTTTGCCAGCAGCCTAAATAGTGCAAGGTATTTGGGTTATTGGTCACACTTTGCAGCAGCTGTTCAATCAAAGCATTGCCGTTTTGAGGAAATACTTGCTCATCTGCCAGTGTGTTATAGCCCGCTTGCTGCATTTTTTTCAACAAATTCACACAAGAGTTAGGCGTATCAAGGCCTACACCGTTACCAATACGACCATCCTTGGTTGGATAATTAGCGAGTATTAACGCGATGCGTTTTTGCCCATTATCTTTTTGGGATAGCTGTAGGTACTTCTTGGCAAGTTCAATCACAAAATCCGCACGATTGGGGTGTAACTGGTAGCGGACAATGTCGACTTGTGCCTGTTCATCACGAAAACTGGCGGCTTTAAAACTAATAGCTCGGGTCAATATACGACCATCTAACTCTGGTAATGCCACTTGCATAGCGACATCACGAGAACGCAACCCTTGGCTAAACTCTTCCCAATCATCTTGCGTACTACTAGAGAGCACTAACTGTAAAACAGGAATATTAGCCTTAAACGGTGAAATAAACTCACTCGGTTGAGAAGACAGCTGCGGCGCTTGTGAACGGTTGCTGGCAAAGCCCGTTGTGTTCAATATAAGCGAGGCTTGTGAGCGCTCAATAAAAGCATTCACTAGCGCTACGGATTCGGCATCTTTTAAAGAGGCAATCGCAATCGGTAGCGGATTCAATCCAGCTTCTCGCAACTTTGTGATTAAATCATCGAGCATTTGCGTGTTAGCTGATTGTAAATGGCTGCGATAAAACAGCAAGGCAACTCTTTGCTTAACAACGGCGTGCGCATCAGTGGCAAGGCGCTTGGCATCATCGTCATGCCAGTGCTGTTGCCACTGCTCAAAGCTCGTTAACTCAAAAGGGCTATCGGGCAAATAGAGCTGTGCTTTGGGTAGCACTTGCGGTTCGCGCCATTGCAAAGGTGTATCAAAAGCTTGAGTAGCCAGTACTTGATCCACTAAAAAGTGCAGTAAGTGCTGGGTATTCTCACGGCCACTTTCACGCAAGTAACGCCACACTTTATGCTGCACAATACTGGAGACTGTGCTCGACTCTATAAGTGCAGGATCGACACTGTCATCCCCCGGCACTAAAATAAGCGTGCGATCTGAACCTTTAGCCCAATCAACTAAACGTTCCACCGCGTATTCCCAGTAGTTTTTACCTCCCAAAAGAGAGACAACCACCAGTTTTGCATGCATCAAAACTTTGTGTTCATAAAGATCAAACGCCGCAGGTTTTAATAGCTGTAACCAATTGGCAATACGCACACTTGGCAAAGCTGTGCTTAAATCGCTATTCGCCTGTGAGTCTTTAACCGCTAGCTGGCTGCTTGCCAATCCTGCCGACAATGCGGCGATAGTACTATCAGCTGCGCTAAGGATAACGATATCTGCGGGGGATTGATCAAGATCGATAATCCCCTCTTCGTCAACAAAACCACCGGGCTTTGCGGCCAGTAAATGCATTTATTCTTTTCCAACACTTAATTTTTAACGCTTTGCTTTTTTACGCTCAGCCTGCTGTTTTTCTTTTACGAACTGCTTAAAGTACGGCTTGTTCAAGTGCCGCTTTAATGGTCGCTTCTTGAATATCTTTACCGATAAACACTAACTGCGTTTGCTTATGCTCATCCGCTTGCCACAGGCGATCAAAATGGCTGTTGATACGCTTACCAACCGCTTGAATAACTTGGCGCATCGGCTTATTAGGCAGTGCTGCAAAACCTTTGGCACGGAAAATATTGTGCTCATTTAGTAGCGTTTGTAAGATGCTTTGCAACTTATCGCCATCCACTTCACCAATACTGATCACGAATGAATCAAAGTGATCTTCTGCATGAGAGTGCTCATGGCCGTGCTCGTGATGATGATCGTGATGGTTGTGAACGGCATCAATATGATCTTCAGTCGCTGCGCCTATACCAAACAGTAAATCTAATGACACATCACCGTTTTCGATAAATAACGTTTTAACACTCGCAGGTAAACGCTGATCAACAATCTCTTCAACCTTGCCTTTATCATCGCCCAGTAGTAAATCATTCTTACTGATAACAACAATATCTGCAGCACTTAATTGATCATCTAATAACTCTTTTAAACTTGGATCGTGATCTAAGCTTTCATCGGCTAAACGCTGCTCTTGCACTTGCGCTTCGTTATTGGCAAAGCGACCTGCTGCAATAGCTGGACCATCAACAACAGTGATTACTGCATCAACTGTGCAGTGCTCTTTAATCCCCGGCCAGTTGAACGCCTGAACTAATGGCTTAGGCAGCGCAAGGCCTGAAGTTTCAATCAAGATGTGGTCGATATCATCACGTCTGGCAACCAGCTCTTGCATAACTGGTAAGAACTCTTCTTCAACGGTGCAGCAAATACAACCATTTGCCAGCTCGTAAATACCGTCTTTTCCTTCCACTAAGCTTGCACTTTCATCTTCGCAATCTAACGGGCAGTTACGCAATAATTCAGAGTCGATATCGAGCTCGCCAAATTCATTGACGATCACGGCAATACGCTTACCTGCTGCTTGGCGCAACACATTAGATAGCAGTGTAGTCTTTCCGCTACCTAAAAAGCCGGTAACAATCGTAGTTGGGATTTTATTTAGTTGCATAGTCAATGTCCGTTAGCTGTTATCTGCTTGAGTCTTTGCTTCAAGCTGTTGTATATCTTCAATCACACCTTTGCGCTTGCGAAAGATGTTCGGCTTGTCTTGGCTGTAAAGGTGCGAGTCATTAAAGTTTTCAGTATCTAATACATGGCCAACAATGATCAGCGCAGTAAGCTTAAAGCCCTTCTCTGCCACTTTATCGCTAATATCTGCCAGTGTACCGGTGACTTTATCTTGGTCCGGCCACGAAGTTCGATAGCACACCGCCACTGGGCAATCACTGCCGTAGTGCGGCGTTAACTCAGCGACAATCTTCTTGATGTAAGTAATACCTAAATGAATCGCTAGCGTCGCCCCAGATTTTGCCAGCTGTGGCAATCTTTCACGTTCAGGGAACGGCGTTTTACCTTCATAGCGCGTAAAAATGATGGTTTGCGAAACACCTGATAGCGTGAGTTCTTTACCTAAATAAGCGGCTGATGCTGCGACTGCGCTGACACCCGGCACAATTTGGTAATCAATACCTAACTTTTCAAGGCGTCTGATCTGTTCGCCAATCGCACCGTAAAGAGACGGGTCACCACATTGTAAGCGTGCGACATCTTTACCCTCGCGCTGCGCTTTGAGGAAGTACTGCTCCATTTCATCGAGGTTGATCGTCGCTGTATCGATAATATGTTCAGCAACCCCTTCAACTTCACTTAACACTTCACGGGGAATCAGCGATCCTGCATAAAGCACGATTGGGCACTTTTTCAATGTGCGTAACCCTTTCAGAGTCATAAGTTCAGGATCACCAGGACCTGCACCAATAAAATAAACTGTCATAAATCTTAACCCTCACATTGAGGACATCGTAAAACTACTACGCTCAATAATCCGGCGTTAAAAATTAGCTCAACATGCTCATTTACATCAGTAATACCCGAAGGGGCACGCTGATTCGGCTATTTCGCGAATTTTTGCCTTGCCTTATTATTGCTCGCTACGTTTTACGAAGCCCTCATTAACCGTTTTATCAAACACGAACCGCTTCTTTTTTATAATTTCTTGCTATAGCCACGCGGCGTGTAAAGCCACTCTTTATCGCCATTAACGATATGACGAGACTGGCTATTACCGACACTCACCATAGTGAACATATCGACATCTTTGGCATCTAGATCCTGTAATTGAATAATATTGATCTCTTGCTCAGGGCGCGTCAGTTGGCGACCAATCATGACAGGTGTTGTGCCAGGACGTGATGTCAGTAAGATATCGCGCGCAGTGTTGAGCTGCCAATCGCGCTTTTTAGAGACGGGATTGTAAAAAGAGACAACAAAGTCACCTTCAGCTGCGCACTCGATACGCTTTTTGATAGTTTCCCAAGGGGTTAACAAATCAGACAAACTGATGGTACAAAAATCGTGCCCTAAGGTGGCACCTACTGCGCTGGCACCTGCCTGCATCGCAGAGATACCTGGTATCACTTGAATATCAACATCTAACCATTGCGGGCAGTTCTCTTCACCTTGTAGTTGGCGATCAAGCAATTCAAACACTAGTGTTGCCATTGCGTAAATACCAATATCGCCAGATGAGATAAGCGCGGTATCTTTGCCTTGTGCAGCAAGATCAAGTGCTAAACGTGCGCGGTTGATCTCTTCACCTAAAGGTAAATCGTGACGTGTCTTACCATGGCAGATCTCACCGAGTAAATCGATATACAAACCATATGCAACCAAATCAGTACTTGCGCTAATCGCTTGTTGTGCCTTAGGAGTTAATAGCGCTAAATCGCCGGGGCCTGTGCCTACAATAAATAGTTTTTTCATTAAATTTCAATCTTGTTATGCGTTGATTAAAAACTGCCAGCGATGCTGCCAATCTGCAATTATTTCTTTCTTAAACCTGAATCAGTGACTTCACAGCACCACATTGCACAAGCTCTTGATTCCACAGCGGTTAGAAAAATACCCGCTGAACCTACGGGTGCAGCTCAGATTTTTCAATTCCACTGTAAAACCAATATCTTGCACTCTGTTCTCACTTTGAAGTCACGGATTCAGGTTAAATACTCAAGGGATCAAGTAACTGCGTGCAATTGCACAAGTCGCCACCTTTGATTTTTGTTTAACAAGGGCTAATTCACTACTGCGATTACTCCCTTGGTCATTCATTAACATCGCACTGAGTAACGCTGATGGCTCTGCAACACCTGTTGCTCCCACTGTTTTGAAAACATACTCAGAGTGGCTATCTTGTAGCGCTTCCACTTTGCTTAATTGCTTTGCGCTGTAGCAAAGAAATGGCAACTCAAGAGAAGCCGCCAATTCAATTAAACCCACTTCATCAGCTTTAATATCGATGCTCGCAATGGCGCTGATTTGGCTAATGCTCAACTGTGCTTTTTCAAGGCTTTGATAAAGCAGTGCTTCTAATGCCTCTTTAGGACAATGTCTTTCACAGCCCATACCTACGGTATACAAAGGCTGCTGATACTTATTTGCCGTGGTCGATACTAGCTGCGCCGAGATTAAATTCGCCACATGCGCTGCCAAATCATTAGCACCACCTTCGTGTCCTGAAAGCAATGGAATAACAAACTGCCCTTGTTCATCTAACACTAACACTGCGGGATCTGTGTGTTTATCGTTGATCACAGGTGCGAGTGTGCGAATCACAATACCGGTCGCGCAAATAAAGATAAGGCGGTGCCCTTGGCTAAATGCCTCTTGCACGGTCTCTTTAAATGGCTGAGGTTTGTGCAAGATCTGCACGTTTTGTGTTTCGCTATCAAGGGCTGCTTGGTTGAATAATGGTGCTAGGCGCTGTGCCAGTGCCAATCCCATATCCGTTAGGCTGATTATCTTGATCAAGTGGATTCTCTACGGTTTTTAGTAATCACAAACAAAGAGAAATACGGACCCGCCTCTTGCGCTAAGTTTTTTACGTCTCGCTCAATCAGCTGGTTATCTCGAGAGATATACTCTAAATAATTGGCGTGCTCAGTACGCCCTGTTTCAGATAATAAAGCCAGTATGCGCAAGCGCGCTAATCCCGCTTTCATTATCACTAGTGAGTCATGCTCTTTCAGTGCAGTGCGAATTTGCTGGTCGCTGTGTCTACCACTGATCACCGCAAATGACTCACGCTGCAATGTTAATGGTAGCTGTAATGCAGCAGCAGCGGCATGCACTGATGAAACGCCCGGTACGACTTCTGTGATGTGCTGATCTTGTAAACGCTCTAATAAATAGCTGAAAGAGCCAAAAAAAAGCGGATCACCTTCACATAAAAACACCACATCTTTACCGGCATTTAACTGCTCAGAAATTTGCTCTGCACCTTGATCATAAGCCGCATTGGCAAGTGTTCTGTCGGTGCTCATCGGCATTTCTATAGCAATGTGCAGCTGTGCTTTATTCACTTGAGCGAATGCTTCGCGAGCGATGTGGCGTGCCTGTGATCCCCCTTCAGGGTTCGCTAAATAGCTGACTACGTCAGCATTTGCAATCAGTTGGCATGCTTTAAGGGTTAATAACATTGGGTCCCCAGGACCTACCCCTACGCCGTATAATTTTGCCATTACGTTGTTTCCTGTTGGCTGGTTTTTCGCGTGCTGGCACTCAACTTGATGGTTGGTGTTTCACTCGTTTTAGTAAAGCTAAAAATGCTCACGGGCAATGCTTGGCGATAAATCAAATGGCCTGCTAAGTAATCACCATGACTGACTGCTATTTGCTGTGTGACAACTTTAGCATCGCCGCGATGATTGCGACTATTTAAGAAATCGACAAGATTGTGCTTAGTATTTTCTAATACTGCACTTGCCACTATTTGCCCACCAACGTCCAAATTTGTCCAAAGGCGCTCTAAAAGCTGTGGCAACATACCATCGCTGCCGCCAATAAAAATTTTATTAGGCTTAGGCAGCTTAGCTAGAATACCCGGCGCACTGCCTTGTACTGGGTGTAAGTTGGTCACTAAGCCAAATTTTTTCTGATTCTTTAACAAGCATTCAAAGCGTTCTGGATTTTTCTCAATAGCAAAAACTTTGGCTTGCTCGCACCAATAATTAAGCTCAACACTGACACTGCCACAACCGGCACCGATATCGTAAATCACATCACCCGGCGATGGCTCAAGCAGTGATAACACACACAAGCGCACTTCAACTTTGGTGATCATCTTTCTGCCCTGCTCCCCATCAGTCACAAAATGATGATCGGCAAAGCCTGGAAAACGCGGTAGCGGTTTTACTGATGGTCCGGTTTCAATCACCGAGATATGCAGTGGATCAAATTGTTTAGGATTACGCAGTAACGCCTTGACTTCAAAGGTTTCTATCTCTTCATAGCGATAGCCAAGTGCCTCGCAAACAGTAACCCTTGCCTGATAATATCCCGCTTCTACTAGCTCATTGGCAAGCACTTGCGGTTTTGACTGCTGATCGGTCAGGATGATGTAGGTTTGGTTTTCGCGCAGTTCTCTGCGCAACTTACCAACAGGTCTGCCGTGTAAGCTGAGCACTTCAACACTTTGCAGGGATAAACCCAGGCGATGACAAGCCTCTTGAATACTCGAAACCGCTGGATAAAAAGCGAGTTTCTCAGCGTTAAAGTTACGACTGAACCAACTGCCAATACCATAGTAAAGCGGATCACCGGAAGCCAATACCACCACGTTCTGCACGCCTTGGTTGTAGTACTGTTCTAACACCGTTTTCAACACATCTAACTTTGGCAGCAACGGGGTAATTTGATGCTCTTTTATTAAGTGTTCAACCACTTTCAATTGTCGTTTAGAGCCTAACACCATCTGCGCACTAAGCAGTATAGACATTGCACTGTCAGATAGCTGAGCAGCTTCACTCGCACCTAATCCGACAATTGAAATTTTTATATCTTGCATTGTTTAATCAATACCCAAACAATTTTTAAAGTCTCAGCTTTTAGTATTGCTGAGAACGGATTAATAAAGCTCGCCATTAAGGCAGCGCAGAAGTGCATTAAATGTTGCCGCTGTGACAGCACTTCCCCCTTCTCTGCCCAATAACGTAATACACTCCACACCCAATTCACGGTGTGCATCCCAAAGCGCTTGTTTAGATTCAGCCGCGCCGATAAAGCCCACAGGCATGCCAACAATAAGCGCAGGCCTAACTTCTGTGGTTTGTAATATTTCTAATAATCGAAACAGTGCTGTCGGCGCATTACCGATCAAAATAATGCTGCCATCCAATTTAGCTTTCCAGCCTTCAACGGCTGCCATGGTACGCGTTTCACCGAGCGCTTTTGCACGCTCGGTAATGTGCGGGTCATTCAAAAAGCACAAAGGTTCTGAACGCAACATACGCTTTGTTAAACCTTGTTTAACCATTTCAACATCACAGAGAATAGCGCAGCTCTCACTTGCCAGTGCCCTGAGTGCATTTTCACAAGCCTGCTCACTAAAGCGCACCTGCTTGGCAATACTTGGAATACCGACACTGTGCACGATACGCATCACAACTTGCTGCTGCTCAGTGCTCAAACCATCGAGGTCAGTTAACTCACGAATTTGCTTAAAGCTCTCTTGCTCTATTTGTTGAGGATCTTTTATATATTGATAGGTCACACTATTTCTCATTTATTATCGTTTTTAGTACTGTTAACGACTGCATGCTCATTGACATACTCAAGCACAAGCGCCAACAGTGAATCTAAATCTTGTAAAGGCACTGAATCAATCACTCGCTCGGCTGCTGGCCTTTCAAGCATCAACACATCAACCCCTAATATTCTGGCGGCTTCAAGCTTTGCAGAGGTTGCTGCGCCGCCGGCATTTTTACAAATCAACACATCACTTTGCAACTGTTTAAACAGCGCTAACTCATCTTCCAGTGCAAAAGGGCCTTTAGCTTTAATCCACTTTACATTCTCGGCCAAAACTACCTGTGATAGCGCCGCGGTACGATAGCAAACCTGTTCACAAACACTTGCAATAGTATCTATTTGCACCTGCTGTAATTGCCCTGTTGTCACCAGCGCTCTCTTATAGTTTTTAAGACTCTTTAATAATGAAGTCCAATCATTAAAGCTGTGCCAGTTATCACCACTTTGTGCTTGCCATTGCGGCCTGACGAACTGCCAGTAAGCTAAATTCAACTGCGTACAAGCACTTTGAGCTTGGCTGCTAATACTTATTGCATAAGGGTGAGTAAGATCGAGCACTAGTGCGATGTTCTCACGTTCCAAAAAATGCTGTAAACCGCCTGTTTTGCTAAAGCCTCCGCTGATGACTTGGCAATCGAGTTGCGCCTTACCCACCAGCCCCGCCACTGAATAAATAATCTTAATCGGCAGGGCTATGGCAATCAACTTAGTCGTTAAACGCCGTGCATCACTTGTTCCACCGAGTACTAATACTTTCATATTTGTCTATCAGCCAGTGGTTGTGATCTTGCAATAATTATCCCTTTGCGATTAATTGCCAACACTTCAACTTGCACATTTGCAGCAACAATTTTTTGCGCGTGTTGCTGTGCTTTCTCACAAATCAGTGCCGCCAAAGGTAAACGGTGCTGTTCACTTAAATTTAATGCATCAATACTGGTATTGGCGCTTTTTACCTGTTCTATCAAGGTCTCTTTTTGCTCTTTGTCATAGTCACTGTGGCTATCTAATAGTTGTGCGAAGCACTGGGCAATAAAGCCAAAATCAATACTACTGCTGCGTGAGTTTAAGTCTAACTCCCCTTGCGCCAGCTTTGTCATCTTGCCAAAACCGCCACAAATACTCAGCTGATCAACTTGGCCCTTTTTCAAATGCTTTAACAACGCACCGACAAAATCACCCATTTCGATTAATCGCATCTCATCAAGCTGATAGAGTTTGCGAATAGCATCTTCAGAGCTACTGCCGGTTGATGCCGCTATATGGGTTGCACCATTTGCACTGGCGACATCAACCCCTTGGCGAATCGAGGCAATATAAGCTGCACATGAAAAAGGGCGCACTATGCCTGTGGTGCCAAGTATCGACAAACCACCAATAATACCCAATCGACCATTCATGGTTTTAAGGGCAATCGCCTCGCCATTTTCAACCCCAACAGAGACTTCAAAGCCCCCTTGATAATCATGCATCAGGGCATAGCGCTGCAGATGCTCTTGAATCATTTTGCGTGGCACTGGGTTTATCGCAGGCTCACCTACATCAAGCAGTAATCCTGTTTTTGTCACTGTCCCAACGCCTTGTGCCGCCTTAAAGACCACTCCTGGCTGCTGCACTAAACGCAGCTCCACAAAAACAGTGGCGCCGTGGGTCGCATCGGGATCATCCCCTGCATCTTTTATTGTGGCTACCCGCACGCCTTGAATTTTATCGGCACTACCAGCATCAGTGAGTGTACGATAATCGGTTAACGTGAGGGTGACCACTTGCCCTCTTGGCAAGTTAATGTCGACGGCATTTGGATAATCTTTGGCAAAAAGCGCACGACACGCAGCAACACAACAGGCAGTTGCACAACTGCCCGTGGTCAATCCGCTACGTAATTCAGTGCTTGTTTCACTGCTTTCTTGCCACATACTTTAAAGAGAACCTTTTATTTTTTGATCTTTCTAGCTTTTATTGGTTACAAAGCAGATTGCGGGTTAACCCAGTTATCAAGAAATGCTTGATCAGGGGCACTCAGCTCGCCATTAAATAAGCGCGCTACCGCTTCTGGATTAGAAGCGAAGAACAAATGCAAATAGCTCGCCGTCAGATTTCCCTCGCGATAGATTGCCTCACCAGGTGCTGGGTGGCGCTGTCTGCGGCCATAACCTATGGCTACGCTGTTACCAGTGCTGCGTGAGCGATGGTGAGCATGACCTCGCACATCCCCCTCAGGCAATACTGCTGTTTGCATGCCTTGGCAGCCACGTTTACCTTTCATTCCACCCTCGCCTTGCATAATACCGGCCATTGGGAAGTACTCGCCCTCTAAATCCGTTAGGCCTTGAAGACAGTATAAAAAGCCACCGCACTCAGCCAGTATAGCTTTGCCTTGTCCGTGAAACTCAGCGATTTGCTGCTGCATCGCGGTATTTTGCGATAACCCCTTCGCATGTAATTCTGGATAACCACCAGGTAGCCATAGGGCATCAGCTTGGGGTAGCTGTGTATCGTGCAAAGGCGAGAAGAACGCAAGAGTCGCGCCCATTTTTTCAAGCACATCAAGGTTTGCTTGGTAGATAAAACTAAAGGCTTCATCTTTTGCAACGCCAATGGTTTTACCTGTGAGTGATCTCTCTGTTATCACATCTAACACGCCAGCCGAAAATGTAACTGGTGCTGGCAAGTTGAGTAATGCATTAGTTGTTTGCGCACGCTCTACACCTTGCTCTAACCAAAGGCAGCCATTTTCAAAGCGCGTTTCTAACTCATCTTTTACTTCACTAGCTTGCACTAAACCTAAGTGCCGCTCAGGCAATGCAACTTCTGGCTCTTTTGCCAAACACGCTAGCAGTGGTAACTGATCACCTAACGCTTCGCGTATTAGTTGTGCGTGCCTGTCAGTGCTGCAATTATTGGCAATTAAACCTGCGCACTCATAATCATCGCGAAAGTTGGCAAGGCCTAGGGCCACTGCTGCGGATGTTTGCGCCATGCCTTTAACATCCATCACAATAGCGATGGGAATACCAAATTTAGCCGCCAAATCTGCACTTGATGGTTCACCGTCAAACAGCCCCATCGCACCTTCAATCAAAATCAGATCATTACGCTGAGCAGCTTCAAACAGCATCTGTTTGCAGTATTGATCCCCTGCCATCCACAGATCTAATTGTGCTGTCTCGCCTAGAGAGGCTTGAGCTAAAATTTGCGGGTCTAGATAGTCAGGCCCTGTTTTAAAAACTTGCACCTTTTTGCCTTGGTTGCTAAACCAGCGAGCAATAGCAGCGGTGATGGTTGTTTTACCTTGCCCTGATGCTGGCGCTGCAATAAATAAGGCCGCACAATCGACAGAGGCTATTTCATTCTTCACTTGGCTTTCATTATTAACGCTCATACCAGTATCAGCGGTATCTACATTGAGATCATTCATCAGAACTCAATCCCAGCTTGTGCTTTTACACCTTGGCGAAAAGCGTGTTTCTCATCTTTTACCATGCTGATGGTATCTGCGATTTCTTCTAAATCTGGCGGCATTACACGCCCTGTGATCATCACACTTTGCATTTTAGGGCGATTTTGTAACGCTTCAATCACCGGTGCCAACGGCAAGTAGTCATACTTAAACATGTAGCTCATCTCATCAAAGACGATCATGTCGTAGCTATCATCTTGTAACAGCTTAGTTGCCACTTCCCACGCCTTTTCAGCAGCGGCGATATCCTGGCTTTTATCTTGTGTCTCCCACGTAAAGCCGTGACCCATCACATGCCAATCTATTTGTGGGTGATCTTTAAAGAATTTGTATTCACCGGTTTCCATACGCCCTTTAACAAACTGAATCACCGCACAGCGTTTGCCATGCCCAACACTCCGTGCCATCGTACCTAGTGCAGAGCTACTCTTGCCTTTGCCTGGGCCTTTTAACAAAATCAAAACACCACGTTCTTCAGTGGCCTTAGCAATGCGCTTGTCAATCACCGCTTTCTTGGCGGCCATTTTCTCCTGGTGCGTTTTCATAATTGATCCTTTTGATCTGTGTGTTGCCTAAACAACACTTCTTAAAATGTGTTAAATGCCCGCTATTGATGAAGATAAGCTCTTTAAGCGGGCAGTAAAAAATATTCTGCCTTTAGCTGTTGTGCAAGTTGACTACCTCTACCGCGCTTAACCGGGGTATTTTCTGTATCGATCAACACAGTAGGTACACCAAGATCGATATCATCAACTTGCGAGCGGCTGCGCCCATCAGTAATTAAATAACACTGCACGTGCCCTGCCAGTGATTTTTTCCTTGCCAGCAAAAGCTTCGCTTCCTGGAGTACTTTGCGCAGCGGTGTTCCCCCTGCCACACTGACATTATTGAGCATTTCACTGAGCTCTTTGGGGGCTTTTACCTTCCCTAAAAGCTGTTGTACTTGATTGTTACCAAAGCCTAATATTTCAATTGCTTCACGATTGAGATAGGCATTTTTTGAGATCTCGAGCACACAAGCTTTAGCTCTAGCTGATAACGTATGACTCAAAGTTGAACCTGAGGTATCCAATAACACTAAATGCAGCATTTCGCGTTTGCTCTGGGGCTGCTTGTACTTCACATTGAGTGTCGGCCACTGTTTGACGCTGTGCATCAGTGTTGCGAACCAGTTAATACTCTTTTTATGTGGCCCGTCACCTTCAGCATATTGATGACTTAAATGGGTATGCCCTTTTATGTGCGATGAGCTAAAAGGCGCAAATTCATTGGCCTTAGTATGAGTTTTCTTGTTTTTATCACCGCTGACAAAACCTTGTATCCTTTCAACACTTTCAGTATTACACAAAGGCTTTAACAGCGGCTTTTGCTCACTATTCATTTGTCCCCAGTCTTGCTCTTGCTGCTGCGATTGTCCTTGGCTATTGTTCTGGCTCTGCTGCGAAGGAGCTTGACTCGCTTGAGGTCGAGTAAAAGAGTGCTGGCGTTTGCCAGGCTTATCAGAGTTTGTGCTATTGTCGTTATTTTGCGGGCGTTGTTGATTATCAGCATCTTGATCATTCGGTGTATTGTTACTGTCTGAATCCCCCGTATTTTGGCCTGTGCCTTTTCGGCGGTGCGCCAAAACCAGCTCTTCAACGGCATCAATATCAAGTTTAGTTATTTCAGATAAACCATCTCCTTTTGCACAGCGCCATGCCGCATGTGCCAGTGCTGCACGGTACATAATGATATCGGCGCGCAAGCCATCTACCCCTGCTTGCAAACAGCGCTGGGCAATATCAATACGATGTTCATCAGCGCAATGAATATCACTGAGAATATAACGCGCCTGTACAACCCTGTGTTGCAATTTAGTCTGCTGCTGTTGATAGCTCGCTATAAACTGCTCAGGGTTTGCCTCGAACGCTTCGCGACTTTTTACAATCGCAACCCGCTGAGCAATATCAATTACCCCGTTTAATTCAACCATTAAACCAAAGCGGTCTTTGAGCTGCTCACGCAGCTCTCCTTCATCGGGGTTCATAGTGCCAATTAGTGAGAATTTACTAGCATGCGAATGACTGATGCCGTCGCGCTCAATACGGTTAACACCACTGGCTGCCACATCTAGCAGTTGATCAACGAGATGATCGGCCAGTAAATTCACTTCATCGACATATAAAATGCCACCATCAACTTTACTTAATAGACCCGGCGAGAAATCAACTTTTTTGTTCTGCAGTGCTTGCTCTAAATTGAGGGTCCCTGTCAACATTTCAACACTAGCGCCTAATGGCAGCGTCACAAAAGGACAACCTTGCTGTTGATGATCGGGAAGAATATGCGCTAATGCACGAGCGAGTGTCGATTTAGCACTACCGCGAGGACCACTGACAATCACCCCACCGATAGCAGGATTGATAGCAGCTAATAAAAGCGCTAATTTAAAAGAGTGTTGACCTTCAACAGCAGAAAAAGGAAAGTCAAAGTTTATCGTTGACATGTCTATATCCAAAACCAGCACCCACCGTGCTGTATTGCGATAAAAAAAGGCCGGTCTCCGGGCTAGAGCTCAATCACGAGTTCGTTACCGTTGCGGGGGCAGCGATGGAATAACACCATACTTCCCGATTATCCGCCAAAACCAGCGGCACCTTCAATTCGTTGCAAAGCCTAATTGAGTATAGCCGTTACGCTTCGCAGCGCACAATGTAACTCACACACCCTATACAGACAAGCAATATCTAAAGCGACATCGCAGATAGATAAATACAGGTCACATAAATGCCAATCCTTTAATTCTTGACGACTCAACACATTGAATTATCATCCAAACCAAGACTATACTTAGTTTATGGCTAACCCAATTATAGATGACGACAACATCCCCCTTTTCGAGAGAGTAGTTGAGCACTCAAAACAAGCGAGCGTGCTATCTACCGATCAGGATCATGGATTGATTGCCAACGCTATTTTAGATTTTAATGGCAGCATCAGCTTATCTCCTGCTGAGCAGTTAAGAGCGACGGATCAGCTCTATCAAGGATCTTTACGTGCTGCAAATGCAAGCCAAGAGCCCTTACTGGCGCTATTATTAGACCCAAACGATGTCGGCGCGCTGATTGAATCAAACGTCACTCCCAGCACAAGCTCCCCTAACGAGCCTCTTATTCTTCCATCAAACCATGAAAACACTATTTTAAAAATCGAAGACGTGCTGCACCAAGATGACGATTTACGCAAGTACCTCCCCGAGGAAGAAGATAAGTGGTATTTATTTGGTGATGGCAAAGCTATTGATAAAGCAATCGCAAGCCCTGTTATCAAAGACATTCACAACGAGCTACTGATGCAGCAATTACTTATGCAAAACCCTGCAGAATAATCGCACTAGTACAATTTAATCCATTGATTAAAAAGCACTATTCACACCAAGTAGTTTTACTTTCAAGTACTCCTATACAAAGCTTTTACAACTTTGCTAGTATCGCCAAAATGCATATTAAAGATAACGATAATAATAGGTGATCGATGAGTAAATACGCACAACACGCCGCCCCTGCTGATGCAGAGCAAAGAAGACAAGCGCCAAAAACAGTTTGCTACCAAGTAGAACAGCTACCTGAGTACAATCACGACTTTTACCAACGTGCGCGAGCCAACCTCACCAAAGTCGATGAAGTCATTGTTGATCCAAGAGATGCCGCAAGCTTTAAAGTACCCGCCGGTCACTTCTTTAGAATCACCAGTGTAGAAGGCGCGCAAGTTGGCGATCTCAACTTATTTAACGCTAACGATATTAACGAGCGTTTCTTCAGCGGCAAAACACGCCAACTTCATGCAAGCCATGTATCAACCGGCGACAGGCTTTGGTCAAACATGCCAAATCTTCGCGCCATTGCCACCATTACTCACGACACACTCGATTGGTATGGCTGGGATGAAGACGGTGCCAGCGTACACGATGTGATAGGCACCCGCTGTGACCCTTACACTAATCACATGCTCACCCAAACAGACTACCACTACTGCTGCCATTCAAACTTAACTCGCGCCCTAGCTAAACATTTAGACGTACCTACCGCGCAAGCCGAGCCATTCGTGCACGATGTATTAAACGTTTTCATGTGCACAGGCTTCATCAAAGATACCCATCAATACTTCATGAAAGCCAGCCCCGTAAGACCTGGCGATTATATTGAGTTTTTCGCAGAAATCGATTTACTCGGTGTTCTATCTGCTTGCCCGGGTGGTGATTGTGGAAGCTCTCATTCAGATGACAAGACACCTTGCTACCCACTAAAAGTTGAAGTATTTAAGGCAGATGATGATACGCTAGCGGACTGGGAAGGCGCTGCAGATAACGGTTATGATGGGAGTCATGGGTTATAAGTTGCGAGTTGCGAGTTGCGAGTTGCGAGTTGCGAGTTGCGAGTTGCGAGTTGCGAGTTGCGAGTTGCGAGTTGCGATAAGTATGATGATCTTTAGATGATTAAATAGCATAGTGTTTGTGAATTTTATTTTACAAACATTTTGTTCTCTAAATTAGATTCCTTAAGGTCAAAACCTCCCCCTTGATAGCTTTATCTATTTTCTTAAAAAACTCTGTCGACACACAACGGACATTAGAACGGCTCAAAAAAATAGCGCTATAGAGCAGCACATCAAAATCTAAACTCTTTTGACGCCTCTTCTAATAATTTTTTCAACTTATTTCCAGAATTAATTTGCAATACACATAAATCCAACCACATAAAAACACATATATTCAAACGGTTATCGATACTACTCTCGATATGTTGATTTTCACTGAATGTATATCTATTAGCTATTTACAGATAGAAATAAAAAAGCCCCGATTCAAGATCGAGGCTTTTATTTATTCACTATTATTACAAAGTGGTTTCATCACATTGCGATTTAGCCGAATATGAAATCGGCTTCATTAAGGTTTTCAAGCCCAACACGTTTTAAGGTAATACTGGCATCGTCAGATACGTTAATAATAGTGTCTAGCCCTTCTTGCCTTGCCACAGCGACAACATCTTCAAAACTTTCTAAACCATCGATGTCTTGGAAGCTGATCACATCCTCACCGCTCTCTCCTTCTTCAAATGACCAAACAGTATCGTTACCGAATAAATCTTCAAATATTAAAGTGTCTTTACCATTACCCGCGATAATATAATCATCACCTGCGCCACCATTAAGACTATCCTCACCGCTGCCTGCGTACAATCGATCATTGCCAGCACCACCGTTAAGCGTGTCATTTCCAGCGGCTCCAATTAGATAATCATTACCCTCACCACCGTTAAGAATATCATTTCCTGTCCAGCCATAGAGACTATCGTTACCTGCACCGCCATTAAGCGTGTCATCGCCGCTATTGCCATTAAGAGTATCATTGCCAGCAAAGCCATTAATGACATCATCTTCAACCGTGCCCACAAGGTAGTCACGTTGTTCAGTGCCATTAATTGGTAATTCTTTAATCGCTTCCTTCAGGTCTAAAGTTTTACCGTTAGCAAATTCAATTTCTGTAATCGATTTGTAGTAGTTCTGATATTTCAAGGTAATTTGTTCGTCAGTATCATTGACCGTAACCACAAGGTCCCATCGACCACTGCGGCTAATACTGATATCGTCTTCATTGAGATCAACCAAGGTTATCTTATCGGCTCCGCGGTAATCATAGATGGTATCGTTACCATCACCACGGCGATAATAATAGTTATCATCATTGCGCGAACCATAGATGTAATCATCGCCCTCAAGCCCAATAATGCTCCCACCGTTACGATTGGCACGTAGGCTATCTGCGCGCTCTGAACCTATAATTCCTTCAAACTCATCCAGATCAAAATCACCAAGCTGTTTCACATTAACCTTAACAGTTGCGGTACTTGTGGCGCCTTTAGCATCAGTCACTGTGTAATCAAAACTGGCTTCACCACGGTATTCATCATCTGCCTCAATACTGATAGTACCGTCATCATTTAGGGTAACTTGGATATTCTTTGCGTTAGAAACTGCACTGACCCTTAACGCATCCCCTTCTACATCAGTATCGTTTGCTAGTAGCTCAGCGGTGTTAATTGTGCGTGTTTGTGTTGCAACCATGCTCACAGCATCATCATTAGCATCAGCAGCATCATTAACACTACTTACGCTAAAAGTAGCTTTAGCTGAGCGAGAATATTGACCGTCGCTAACGATGTACGTGATACTTAAATCTTCTCCATTAAAGTTCTCGTTAGGCGTTAATTGCCAAGTGCCATCATCAAGCTTTGTCAGTTCAGCGTTTCGGTTACTCGGATAAGATAAATAGGCCCATGTTACGGTAAGCTTATCTCCATCGATATCAAAGCTATTAGCGATTAGCTGTTCATTGGTAATGATTAGGCTAGTATCTTCTTCAATCGCACCAAGGTCTACTCCACGAATTTTGGGCGCAGAGTTTCGCTCAAGTGGTGGGAGTAAACGGCTTATTTCATCAGCTGTAATATTACTGCCATCAGCAAATTCAATCGACTCAATGGAATAGTTAGTACTGTACTCTTGATATCTTAAATTAATTGTTTCCTCAGTGTCGGTAATGCGTACCATTACCCCCCAATTGCCTGATCTTTCAAAGCTAATATCTTCAAGGTTAAGGTCAGTTAGCACTATCTTGTCATTACCACCGCTATCGATGATAGTGTCATTACCATCACCGCTACGGTAATAGTAAGTATTGTCTTTACGTGACCCATAAATACGATCATCACCTTCTAGGCCTATGATTTCGTTAGAGTTACGATCAAATAAATAATCATTACCTTGTGTACCTTTGGTGCCGGTAAATTTCTCTAAATCGAATTCCTCTGCTGTGCTTTCCTCGCCCGTAGTACCCTCATCAGGGCCTTCTGAGCTACTACCTTCCCCTTCACTACCTTCGTTACTTTCATCAGAGCCGTTATCGTCTGAATCTTCTTCTTGAGATTCTTGCTCTTTTGAGCCTTGTTTGTCATCGCTTACTTGAGAATTTACGTTATTTGAATTTTCTGAGCTAGCACCTTGTTGTTTTGAACGGTCTTTGTCAGTACCGTTTTCTGCAGAGCTTTCATCATTTGAGCCTTTTTCATTGACATTTTCGTCACCACTATGAGCATCTGTATTAGCGGCTTTACTTTCCTCTCCCTGTGAAACTGAGGTATTAGCCTCATCATTCACAACTTCACTAGAGCTAGCGACTTGCCCACCAAATTGAGAGTTTTGGCGTTCCTTTTCATCATTATTGACCTGATCATTCGAGGATATTTCATGGTTATTCATTAGTATACTTCTCTCTGCTAAATGGTGATTTAAGGAGATTAATCAAAATGATTAGAACGCCTGTGATAAAGAATACTAACTTAATACAAAACACCAAGAGACATAATGTACCTTCGTACAGTTTCAGTTCATAAAAAGTCTTAATTTTCTTCACTGGGTGCTATTTTATTGAACACATTGCACTACATTGATTTCAATGAAATAAATGCTTTTAAATATTAGTAGGTGGGATTTTTAGTGAATACCGTTATACTGCAGCTAAACTAAAAGCCATTGCCTAAAAGGTTTACCATGCAATCTCAAGCAGCGTTAGAAAGTGCAAGAACATATACCCTTAAAAACGACCACTACACTATCGCTGTTAACTCCTTTGGCGCAGAGCTAAAAAGCTTTACTTACCAAAATGAAGAGTATTTATATGCAGGGGATACAAAATATTGGGGAAAAAGCTCGCCGGTGTTATTTCCTATCGTTGGCAAGCTAAAAGACAACAGCTACACCTATCAAGGCAAAGATTACTCACTACCGATACATGGATTAGCCAGAGATAATTTATTTAGCTTAGTACACCAAAGTGAGAATGAATTAGCGTTTAGGCTCCGTCATAGCAGTCAAAGCTTAAGTATCTATCCTTTTAGCTTTGAGCTTACTTTGACCTACCGCCTAAAGGCAGATCGCCTAGTCATTAATTATCAGGTATCCAGCTCTGAAGACATTTTATTCTCACTAGGTGCGCACCCTGCGTTCTTATTAAAGGCTGAGATTGATGACTCATATATCAAGTTCTCTGAAAGTGAAAACAGCAATTCACTTGCGTTAGATATCCCTAGTGGCTGTATTTCAGATCAATCTCTAGTACGCCTAAATTCGAATCAACTCGACTTGCATCAACGCATTTTTGAAAAAGATGCTGTTATTTTTAAAGATGTGAATTCTAATGAGGTTAGTTTGCATAACACAGTTAATAAAAAAAGTGTCAGCGTTAAATTTGATGGTTTTGAATATATCGCGTTTTGGGCGCCGCTAGATGCACCTTTTGTTTGTATCGAACCGTGGTGCGGTATCGCTGATCACGTCGATTCGAACCAAAAACTTGAGGATAAGCCTGCTATTATTAAGCTCAATAAAGACCAAATTTTTTCAAGATCTCTTGAAATTAGTATTGTGTAGACACATTAAGAAAAGCGCCTTGAGCTAATGGTTAACGGTTCTTTTAGGTTTATGAGTGAACAAATAAGCCAATCAATATACCGCTCAATTTGCTTATAAGCGGTATATTGTTCAGTACTATTTCACGCCCATTGTAATTAATAACGCAAAGGCCAATTTATAATTTAAAGTAGCTCACCTGATCTTTGAGCTGCCCTGATAGCTCTTCAAGTGCAAAAGCAGCACTGGAATTATCTTGTAAAGTGACACCAGTGCATTGCGACATATTCGATATTTCTTCAACACTTTGATTAACACTGGCAATAGTTTCGACTTGTGAATTAGTCGCTTCAACCACTTCTTTTATTTTAAGTAGTGAATCTTCAGCGTGATGTTGGATATTCTCAAGTAAGCCATTTGCCTCTTGTGTTAGCGCTAATCCACTATCAACTTGTGGCACCGTGGTTTGCATTGCCGTCACTGTCTCTAACGTATTGGCTTGTACTTCACCAATCATAGTTTCTATCTCACCTGTCGCTGTCCCTGTGCGCTGCGCCAAATGCCTAACTTCATCAGCAACCACCGCAAAACCGCGCCCTGACTCTCCTGCTCTCGCTGCTTCTATCGCTGCATTGAGCGCCAAAAGATTGGTTTGTTCAGAAATTTCACGAATCACATTAGCGATATTACCAATCGCTAACACTCGATCTTGCAAAATATTAACCTGCTCAACAGATGCTTTAACCGTGTTGGATATTTTTTCAATTTCAGTTGCCACCTCAAGTACTGCCGCTCTGCCTTTTTGTGACAACTCGAAAGTTAACGTAGAGTTTTCATCAGTTTGATTAACTTTATCAACGATAGAACTAATACTTTGATTCATCTGCTCTAGGTTTTCAGCAGCTGTTACCGTCACTTCGTTTTGCTGTTGTGCGGCACTAAGTGCACTCTTAGAGCCAGAAGCGACTGTGCTCGCCTGCTCTGAAAGCTCAGAGGAGGCATTCATAATACCCGTTACTGTCTGCTTCAGTTTAGCCTGCATCACTGAAACAGAATGCATCATACTTTGCTCGTTACTCTCTGCGATTGATTTACTTAAATCACCTTGAGAAATACTCGCAACAGAGGCAGAGGCAGTAGCGGGCTCTCCTCCTAGTGCAAGTTTAATACTACGACCTATTAAATAAGCAATCACTAAACCAAAGAACACAGCAACTGCCAGTAGCGATATCATCCACCATTGGAAACTACTCGCCACCTCTCTCGCCAAAGGCGTAGCCTTTTGGTTAGCTGCTTCTTCGTAGTCAATAAATTGGTTAATCGCACCTAGCCAATCGATAACTTTTTGTCTGACTTGTGTGAGTAAAACTTCGGTCGCTTTATCAACTTCTTGATTTCGCTTGTAATCGATAATTTGTGTGATTAAAGGCAGCGTATCGCGCTCTATTTGTTTGATATTGCGTATAATTCTGCTTTCGTTTTCACTCATATACATCGACGAAGACAATATTTTGTCCATGTCTTTAGCCGATTCTTGATAAAAGCTATCAAGCTCATTAATCAACCTCACTAACTCTTCTAACTCAGCTGATGACCTCGCTAGTACTACATCTCTTATTGCAATGCCTCTATCGTGCACGCTTCCTCTAAAGTTAATTGCATAACGCTGTTTAACTGAATTGACATCCGTTATTTCTGTCAATGTCGCATCGATAAAGTTAACCTTATTAATACCAATTATGGTTAGAATCAACATCATGAGCAAAACAAGCGAGAAGCCTGCACCTAATTTAGTACTGATTTTCATAGTTTTCTTAGAGTTCATACTGGCCTCGAAAAATGCAATTTTGAGTGTCGCATAGCAATCTGCTAAATAGCTGCTCTATCCAAACAGCAGCTTGAAGAAATCTTGTTACTACTTGCTTACTAAGAGTGGAGTGAATAAAAGTCAGGCTATTTTACAGAATGAATATTCTGAATAACACATAATTGTTACATAAATATAACGCTATGAAATTTATCACCTTCGAATTTAGGTTTTTGAAACCAATAAACAGACAAAAACGATTGAACAATAGCGGGGGCAATTAAGAAGTGATGTAAGCTCAAGCGAAAGAACTGCCAGCATATGCAATCCAAATGGTGAGCACTTTTCAAAGTGCTCCATTATTAAAGAAGCTCCTTTTAATAACTTAATGCTTTCACTTCTGCTGTCGTTAGGTTGCGCCACTCACCTATATCGATATCTAGCTCTAAGCTACCTATTTTTTGGCGATGCAGAGACGTTACTTTATTACCGATAGCAAAGAACATCCGCTTAACTTGATGATAACGGCCTTCGGTTATTGTTAATAAAACGTTATGTGGGTTTATAATCTCTAGTTTCGCGGGAAGAGTAAGTTTAGATTCACCGTGCAACAGCACTCCTTTGTGAAATTGTTGAACTGCATCAAGTGATATAGGTTTGGATAACGACACTTTATAAACTTTTTCACATCCGCTTTGGGGCGATGTTAGATTAAAAGACCAATGCCCATCATCTGTTATCAAAATGAGTCCTGTAGTATCAACATCCAAACGCCCTGCTATATGCAGCTCGCTCAACCTATCAACCTTTAAAAGCGACAATGCCGTCGGGTATTTATCATCTACCGTAGAGCAAATCATATCTATGGGCTTATTGAGCAATAAATATCGCGAAGGCCTAGCGATTAAAACCTGCCCATTTAAAGTCACTTGGTTATTTTTATGCACTTGGTGAGCAGCGCTAACGACTAATAAATCATCAACATGAACTCTTCTCTCTTCAATCAACACCATAGCTTCAGCCATAGTGTACTCTGTGCTTTTACAAATAAATTTATCTAGACGCATAGCTACTATTAAGACGTACCCGTTGAATTTTGCAAACTATGAAATAATAATGGACAGCCATCGAGAAGACGAGCCTAGTGTTTCACTATAAGCTCCAATCGTTTTAACGATAGCCTAAACTTTCAAGATGCATAGCTAGCTCAGCAATATCTTCACGTTTTAAACTCTTCTGCCAAGGATATGCATTAATGACATGCATAGTATTCATTATCAGTGGATGATCAATCTTCAATGGAAAAACCGTATCAACACTAGGCGCATTGTGATTTAAAGCGCTACGCAAAAAAGCAACCTGAATAAAGCCCACATGCATTGACCAAAGACCAACCATAAGCTCTTCGATTAATTCAAGTTTACGCTCCCCTTCAGTTAACAAAGCTGGATCGTTATACAAACAGTCACTAAAGATCCCCTCCATTATCCTGTCTTTTCGCTGTAAATCTTCCAGCCATTTTGGAGAGGCTCGATTTAATATTGCCTCATTGCTGATCATCATTTCTAAATGCGCCCCAAAAGGCTCTTGATGTATTTTTAACGGATCGACTAAAGCAGTACTTAATAGCCGCTGTGGAATACTAAAGGGCATGCTTAGAACATCAGTCATCACTTTTTGTTTGTGATCAAGTAGATAACTTGTTAATGCCACCAGCACATCTTCTTTGGATTTCACATGCTTGTACACTGAGCCCATAGAGATCCCAGCATGCTTCGCAATTGCGTTCATTTTAAAATCCAATAAAGAACTTTCATTGATACAGCGAATAGCTGCTTTCATCACTAAGTGTTGTTCTTCTGCATGAGAATAGCGCGGTGCTGGAGCCATTTTTATAAAAAACCTATTGTTATTTGAATCACATTCGAATAGTATTCGAACCAAATTCAAATAGTAGTAATATTTAACATTCAGCGCAAGCTTAGTCATTATAATTGCGCTGAAAACAAGCAATAATGAGTTTTTAAGAGAGGCTAAGATCATGTACCTATCACAATCTATCGCTGATTTATTTCTACGCCTAGCCTTGTCTATGCACTCTGTGAGTCTATTTGCACTGATTATCTTTATCAGCATCATCGTATGTGCGCTTTTTAATTGCTGGTCACAACGCATCAACACCCAATCTAAGCCAACATCACAAACACTTTTGAGACGTTGCTGTAATTATTGCTAGCCAAAGGCTTTTCTCGATAGATTAAATTCTTACTCTGCTATAAAAAATGACAATTACACTCGATCACAAACCATAACGTCATTCCTCTTAACGGTTATTTGATCCATGGTTATTTTTAAGATAGTTGACTGAGCGACTTTCAAGGATGCCAATGCGCTCTTAAACGTTTGCTCAAGACGTTTAGAAGCAGGGTTTAACCCGAAAACTTGCAAATCATTTATGTCATCATAAATCACATTATTTTTAAGGCTCCATGTACCAAGTGCACTAGCGGAAAAAACCAGCGCTTCCCCATTGCGATTACCTGATATCTTCGCATTGCTTTTTAGCGCTCCATCTTCTGCATAAGTTGTGCTGGTGTCAAAAAACACATCCCCTACTGCATACTTACACTGCCAAGTGCCTAGCAACATTGCAGCGTTAACCACATTCTCCTTAGGCGATTCAGCTACCGTTGCACAGCCTGTTAGTGTGACAACTAATAGTGTTAATAAGCATTTTTTCATTTAACTTCCCTATTTACTAATAGCCAATCTTTGGCTTTGATTCATTGCTCTAAGCTATTAATTTTTAATAACTCTCTTTCGCTCTCTTATACAATCGATAATAACAAAGCCCATGATTAACCAAACTCACAGCTAACAGCACATAGAGCATTGCCTGCATACCCGCTGTAACTATCAATTGCCCAGCAATTAACGGAAAACCAAATACGCCTAAAAAGTACGACAAGCTAAAGAGTAACAGTGATTGGCTAATAAAACGGGTCGGTGCTTCATTAGCTGCAAGGCCGTTAATTACAGAGTATGTCAGCCCGTAGCCTACGCCTAACACAACTGCAGCACTCACATACCAGTAAACGTTTTCGGCTAAAAATAGAAACATCAGCAGCGAAATACTGACCATTGCAGTTAACACAACTAACGTGGTGAGTGGATCACGTTTAACAATATAGCCAGAGACGAACAAGCGACAGCTAATAACAGCGATAACAAAACCGATAAAAAATAGTGAATAGTCATGCCCAAGGCTTTGAGCATAGCTACTTTGAAAACTGGATAAGCCACTGAAGATGCAAGCGCCTAAACCCACAATAGCAATGGAATATGCAGCTTGTGATTTAACGACTTCCATAATACTTGTGATACTAATACGACTTGAGCTCGCTTCAAAACTAAACGCGCTTTCAAGTGTGTAGCGAACATAAGTATAAATCGCAGCTCCAAGCAAGCTGGCTATGCCCGCTCCTGTGAACGCCTGCTCCAATGATATGCCAAGCTCGCTGGTTAAGCGACCTAGGATCGGCCCTGTACCGATGCCAATCATCATACTGCCAGAGAGAATAGCAAAGTAGCGAACGCGCTTACTAGGCTCAATAATCGATGACAAAATAATTGGCCCTAGTGTGTAAAACACCCCCCAGCCAATGCCTAAAATAAAACCAAACAGCATCATTAAAAACACAGAGCCGTCACTAAATGCAAAACCAAAGCTGGCTATAGCTAACAGCACACTCGATAGCACCACAGCTAAGTTGGCACCTAAGTAGTCAGTTAAGTGCCCGCACAATATAACAAATAACACTGTGCTAATTGTTGCACTGGAGATAATTAAACCCGCCACTGCTTCATCAGCACCGTTTTGCGCCACCAACATGGGAATCAAAAAGGTAACCCCGTAGGCGATCGCTAATAAATAGCCTCCTAGGCAAAAAAGTGCGAACAATGGCCCGGTAACATACTTCACAGCAGAAGATGCAGACATTCAAAGAATCCTAAAAAGTAGCCTTTATGGCTAAACAACAAAAATTAAACACATCCCGGCAATTAGCAGCAGTGCACGCTTTAACAAGGTAAAGGGAGCAATTAACCCCATTGAAATCGCATACAGTGCCAAGGCAATTTTCAGGCTCGTAAATAGCGCTAGCAAGGGTGCTGTTTCAAACTGAATCAACGTTGGGTTGGCAATCATCGCTAGGGGAATTAAATATAAGCCTATCCCCAATAACATCGCCGTTAGCGCCACTTTAAGCCAATTTTCTTTCACCATACCTGCTGCAATAAACACGCCTCCACATACAGGCGGTGTGATCGTTGACAGCAGTGCAAACCAAAAAACAAACAAGTGTGCCTGTAATGGGGCTAAGCCTAATTGTGAAAGTGCAGGACCTGCCACTGAGATGCAAATCACATAAGCAGCCGTTGTCGGAACTTCCATGCCCAATAGCAAACATGCTATCGCGGTTAAAAGAATCGCAGGCCAAAGCGCCCCTTGTGATCCCGATAGGATTAAAGAAGTAATTTTAACTCCTAATCCTGTAATCGATAGCACCCCAATCACAATAGATGCACAAAGAATAATCGAGGCGATCATAGCGATTTGTTTGCCAGCATTCACGCAAACATTTTCAATACGAGACAGTATCTGTTGTTTGCATGAAACACCTTTTGCATTGAAACATAGCAGCAAAGCGGCGGCAAAAATGGCTAGGCAAGCTGCGAACTGCGGAGTGTACTGCGGACCGAACATTCCCCATAACAGCACCGAGAACGGTATCATGAAGAAAGCACAGGTGATCAGCACAAGGCGCAGCTTAGGTTGCTGATCTTTGCTGATGCCTTTTAAATCATAACGCTGAGCAAATGCATCAATCCCTACCCACACCGCCCAAAAATATAAAATAGCAGGTAACAAAGCCGCCATCATGATGCTTTGATAAGAAATGCCAGTTAGCTCCACCATGACAAATGCGCCTGCTCCCATCAACGGTGGCATGATTTGCCCACCGGATGAAGCCACCGCTTCTGTCGCACCTGCTAAGCGCTTGGGATAACCCAGTTTAGTCATAGCCGGTAAAGTAATTGCGCCAGTGGAGGCGACGTTGGCTGAGGCTGAGCCTGAAATAGAGCCGAACAGTGCTGATGAGATGACTGATACTTTAGCAGCGCCCCCTCGCAAACGCCCCGCAGCTGCACTAGCTAAATTCATAAATCCTTGCCCCGCTTCTCCTGCATTTAGCACTGCACCAAAAATAACAAAAATAGCCACTATACTCACAGATACGCCGGTTAACTTGCCCCAAATCCCACCTTCTGCAATTGTCAGTGTGCCTAAAAAACTACCTAATGGAGTACCTGGGTGGCCAAACTCTCCCGGAATATGCTGACCGAACAATCCGTATAACAGTGCTAATAAAGCAACTAAAGGTAAGGGCCAGCCGATACTACGCCTTGCCATTTCAAGCACGCTGATTAATAACACGGCTGCTATCCATAGCTGATAGTGCTCGCTAATATAGCCATACTGATCAGAGAGCAGATCTGCGTTATAGGCAATCCATAAACTGGCGAACACACTTACGACTGTAAAAATATAACCACTGTAGCGCTGGGCAGGTGTTTCACTAATAAAGATAAACGCCCAAGGGAGCGCTAGTGCCATGTGCAAAGGTCGGCTGATTAAATTCGGCACTAAGCCAGAAAATATAAGCGATAAGTGGAATATAATACTGATAAGGCCAAAACTGGCCCAGAAGAGACGTGAAGACATAAAACTACTTTACCTGTTAGCAGAGATTCTTACACGATAACGACATTAATACCTAAAGCGTTAAGCTTCGTATAATTATTGAGACTCTTTCTTTAAAACGACTTTCTCTCAATCCTTCAAGATCAGTAAATTTAAATATAATTGATATGCAAAACAACCAATGCAGCGTTAAAGCTGCAAAGGTTTTAATTAACAGCGATTACTTTTGCTGTTCACTCAAAGTGATACCTAGCTCAGTGTAATACTTAGCTGCACCAGGGTGAATTTTACCGGTGATATTTGCCAGCAGCTGTGTTGAAACGCCTTTCCACCAAGGGGCAGACTTAGACATCACTTGCTTTTGATCCCAATACGCTTTAGTCAAGTTATATGCAGTATCATTATCCATCGCCGTTGTAGTGTAAGCGACAACCGGTAAAGAGGTTGTATTAATATCCGCTTTTTGCCCTGCATAAGTGCCCGCAGGAATCACCAGCTTAGTGCGCTTAGATAGCTTAATTTGCTCATCATTTAAAGATAATACAGTCACACCGGTTCCCGCTGCCGCTTCAATAACGTTAGGTGCCGGATAAGACCCTGCTGTCACAAAACCATCAATTTGACCATTCTTTAATGCTGGCACCGCATTTGAAAGTTCAACCTGCGCTAGCTCTACTTTGCCCTCTAAACCAAAAAGCTTTAAGTACTTCTCACCTTCACGGGCACCGAACGAACCTTTACCTAATAGAATTTTTTTACCTTCCATTTGCGAGAATTCAGTAATACCACTTTTGTCTGACATCACAAAATGCATCGTTAATGATGGAATAGGAAATAACGCTCTGATTTCATCAAACTTAGGATTGCTTTTGTTTTTAAACATTGCCTTGCCGCTTTGGGCAAGCTTTACAAGAACAGGAGGGGTTGTGAATACGTAGTTGCCACCACGAATAGCCGATTCCATAACGTTTTGCACAGAACCCTGGCTCTCTTCAACGGTAATAATGTACTCACCATTTGATGATGTTTTTAATGCTTGGGATATTTCCACTGCCATTTGGTAGTAAGAGGAAGTTGACTTTGCTGACTTGTAAGTTAAACGTGTTTCAGCAAAACTTGTCTGCACTGTCGTTGCAGCAATCATTGCCGCCAGTAAAATCCCAGACTTCTTAATCATTGGTTTCTCCAGTTCTTATTTTATTTCAGTAAATTAGGCTAGATAATAGCAAGCTGCTTACAATTTGCAAATGCATATTGTTATCGTTTTATTAAGACAAATGTTAGTTTTGTTAAAGTGAAATTTGCGCTAAATTAACGTCACTTAAATCGTAGCAGGAATTGGTGTTATGCGTTATTTGTTTACTTTAGCCACACTTTTAGCTCTCAGTGTTTACAGCGCACCTTATTTGATCAAAGATCAGGTACTTATCTGGCTTAAACAACAAGGCGTGCAAGCTCCTCAATTGAAATCAATCTCTATCAATTGGCTAAAAGGCACTGTCACTATTGAACAGCTAAAAGCAGAAAACAACGACCCTGCTCTAAAGCTTGCGCCACTGAATATCGCAGCTATTGAATTATCTATCAGCTACGATAAATTATTTGATCAACAACTGTTAGTAGATGCGATTAACATCGACGGATTCGACTCAGGCTTTAGTGAAATCAACAAACAGCAGTACCTAGGGCCAATAAACCTAAGTGCGTTGGAGGATACAAAAGAGCAACAGCCTGAAGCTACAACACAGAAGCCGAGTGCTTGGCAATTTGGCATCAATACCTTTCGCCTTTCTAATATCCGTTTCACGACAGATATTCCTCACTACCAATACCGCTTCTTCATTGAGCAAGGCGCTCTAAATAATTTACACCAATGGCAGCCACAAGCACTTAGCCAGCTTTCGCTTAAGGGCAAAATCGATCAATCCCCGCTTGAGTTATCAGTTAAAGGCGCTCCATTTACACTCAGCCAGAAAAGCGATATTCAGATTAAATTTGACCAGCTAGACCTTACTAAGCTGGCAGCAGGTTTCGCACCTCAATTAACCGGTTTTGCCAGTGCTGATCTAACTGCTACGCTCTCAATCAAAGGCAGTGGTCAAGATCTTTCAGCTGACATTACACACGCGGGTGAAATAAACTTACCATCACTTAACTGGCAGCAAGCAGAGCAAACGCTATCCGTTTCAGGCGCCAGTTGGAAAGGTAAAGGTGCGGCAAGCTTGCAAAAAGCACAGCTTAAATCTGCCCAGTTAACCGGTAAAATCGTTGCCCAAAAGCTCTTAGTCGATGAGCAGAAAAAACGCGAATTAAAACTTTCTGGTTTCTCTTGGCAGCTAGATAGCAAAGTAACCTCTACAACTTCAACGCTTAACAGTAGTAATAAAAAACAAACACTTAACCTTCTTTCTTCAGATAAAGCATCAATCAATTCACTCTCTTTCAAACAACCTGGTACTGCTATTAAGTTTAATGACTTAAGCGTAAAATCGAGCAAGCAGCCATTGAGTGTCACCCTTGAAAATAACCAAGCTGTCAAACTTGTTTTCCCTTATCACATAGCGCTTAACAAACTGCTACTGAACCAAGGCAAACAAGTAATCAATGTAGGCGCGCTCTCACTTTCACAAAGCAAAGCATTAGAAATTTCACTTAACAACAACATCCCGCTTTCGATAAAGGGCCTGCCAAAAGTGAAGCTTGCTAATATCAATATTAAAACTCAAGGACAGCAAATAAAGCTTGCTACTTTAAACACACAAGGGCCAATTAGCTTAGTCAATAAACAAAGCAAGCAGGCGAAAGCAAACGCTCCTCAGTGGCAGTTAAGCACGGACAACACCCTAACTATTGCTGGCTTAAGTACAAACGTTGTAAAACCCTTCACCATCAGCAGCGCTAACATCAACAGCAAAGCACTTATCAAAAACCAAGCTATTGATAACCTCAGTATTGCCAATCTCAATTTGAGCTTATCTAAACTCGATGTAAGTAATAAAAACGCAGCGATGAGCATTGCCAAAATTGACAAACTACGCGTCAACAATGCACAGCTATCGCAGCAGAGTGTCAAAGTTGCGAGCATCACTGCTACTGAGCTTTCGCTAGCTAACCAAAAAGGCAACTCTGCGCTCACTAAAATCGGCAGCCTTAAGGTGAATAACCTCTCCTTGGCCAATCAATCCCAGTTAGCGATCAATGCTATCCATTTATCCAACACTAACAGTCGCCTCTTTATTGATGTAAATGGCGATTTGCCGTTACTAGAAGATTTAAAACACGCTTTATCTTCTGGTACTCATGCCGGTACTAATACCAATACTGATACCAGTAGGAAAGCCAGCACTAATAATAGCACCACAGCTGCTTTTCAATACTCGATCGGCAAGGTGGATTTCAGCGGTGACAACCAAATCGCTGTTGAGGATAAAAGTGTCGACCCTTGGTTTAAAAGCCAGTTCAATATTCAGCAGTTAAAGGTGGGTGCTATAAACAGTAGCAATACAACACCCTCCCCTATTACTTTGAAAGCCACCATTAACAATGAAGCAAGCTTAACTCTCGATGCACAACTTAAATTGTTAAACCCTGAAAAGTATGCCAAGTGGAAGTTGTCACTTGAAGGCTTATCCATGCCCGAAATCAGCCCCTATGCGGGTAAGTTCTCTGGTTATTTTCTAGAGAATGGGAAACTATCCCTTAAAGGTGACGGGATCATTGAAAATAATAAGATCAGTGGCGAAAACAAAATTACTATTGAGCAATTAGCTGTTCGCTCGGCACAGTCAGATGCGACCTCTAAAACGAACAGCTCATTGAGTATGCCATTGGATGTTGCTATTTCAGTTCTTGAAGATGACGAGGGAAACATCAATCTCACAGTTCCGGTCAGTGGCTCTTTGGATGACCCTAACTTTGGCTATTCTTCAATTGTTGAGATTATTGCTAAAAAAGGTTTAAAAAAAGCGGCTTTTGGAATTTTGACCAAAGCGCTTCAGCCATACGGTGCACTTATCACATTAGCGACCACCGCTATTGATGCTAAAAACTCGGGTAGCTTTATCAACTTAGCTCCCGTTTCATTCACTGCTGGCAGCGCTAAAATTGATAGGAAGATGCAGGGCTATTTAGTGAAGATCGCTAAAATGATGAATCAGCGTAAAAAACTAAAGCTTAAAATTTGCGGTTCAGGTGTACAGCAAGATCATCACAGTATAAGCCTTGAGATGAGTGCCGCAAATGCGAAACGTGCAAAGCCACTACCCGCCAAAGCGCTTAACAAGGCAATTATGAACACTTTGCAAGCACTGGCTGACCAAAGAGGTAAATCAGTGCAAAAGGTTTTATCAAAGCATAAGGTTGATAAGAAGCGTCTGTTTACTTGCTTTGCTAAAACAAACCTTAAAAACGCAAAATTAAAACCCAGTGCAAGCCTAGGTTTATAATTTACCAATATTTACGCCCTATTGATGCTGCAATTTTTACGAGTGATAAACACCTATCACTCGTTTTGCTTCTCTATTTTCGGTTAACCCTTGACCTTCAATATTCACGAAAAAGTTTATACCTTCACATAGCGCGGGTACGTTTTTTTTGCTTGATGGCTAACTGAAAGATCAAGCTCTAACGTTACAAAAGGCTGATCGGGGCTAGTGGTTGCTAAAATGTCACCTTCAGGGGATACAATCCAAGACAGCCCGCCTATATCTGGACTTATATCAGCATCATCTCCTTCTGGTAAATACATATTAGATGATAAATGATATGCCCCCGAAACAACGGCCGCTGCTTGCCCTCCTGCTAACCATTTTTTGACACTGCTATGGGGTGTGACACGCGGTACACATAATAAATCGACCTGCTTGGCGGCGAATTCACGAGCATGCTCAAAGAACCACATTTCAGTACAAATTTGCACGCCCAGTCGCACTTCACCTAAACGAGCGGTTTCAAATAATGGATCTCCCATGTCATACCAGCTCGCTTCCCAATAACCCGGTTCATTGGGTAAGTAGTATTTATCATGAATTCCTTGAGGGCCTGTTGCTACTTGCCATAAATATGCTTGATTACGCCTTGCACCTGCACCATTGATTATTGGCCGTGTTGATAGTGTTGCAGGCATGCCCAAAGCAGTTAGCTTACTGATCCACTGTTCGTGTAACTCAACAGCTTGCTGCCACTTGAGCGCATTGCTATCAGGGGTATTGGCGAGCCATGGCGCAAATGTCATTTCAGGTAATAGCACAAATTCCGACTGATGCTCTTTTACATGTTTACTTAACAGCTGCATATCAATTGTTAGCTGGTCTGGATCATTACTGAGTTGAACAACCGTTACTTTCATTAACTTCACCTTTAAGTTTGTTGGATGCTGACCACTCTATCTTATAAAAGCGAGCTTAAAATAGTCAGCAGCATCTTGTACATAATCGATAATTTAACTTACAATTTGCTCATATTTTTTAACGAGTTGTTAAAATGCTATTAGATGCTATCGATAAACAGTTGTTAGCGCTGTTAAAGGCTGATTCCCGTAAACCCATCACCCTACTTGCACAAATACTCAAGATTTCACGCCAGACAGTGCAAAAACGTATCGATGCTTTAGAAGCCGCGAATGTCATCACAGGTTTTACAGTAAGAACGGGGAAAGGCTTTAGTAGTCAATTATTTCGTGCTCAAGCTATGCTGATTGTTGAAAATAATGTCGGCAGTGATTTGATTTCATACTTGAGTAAAATTACGCAAGTAACCAGTGTCTACTCAGTTGCAGGTCACTATGATGCCATTGTGACTATTGAAGCGGATAGCTCTGAAGAAATTGATCAAGTGCTTGATCAAATAAGACGTCACCCACAAGTGCAACAAACACAATCTTGTCTGTTGCTGTCAGAAAAAATTAATCGCACCTGGCAACGCTAATTCTCAACTAAAATCATTTAAATAAAAGGCTGAACTCGCCTATACTTGCAATCGCTATTGATTGATCTAAAAGGAGATTATTTTGTTAACTATCAAAGCGCTTAAGCTCACATCAATAATTCAATCTATGCTTTTAAGCTGTATGCTATTGGCGACTACCGTCACAGCACAGCAAAACCCAGAAATAGGCACTGCAGCAAAAAAATTTCAGCTCAATGACCTCACAGGCCAAGTGCATCAATTAGAAAAGATGCAGGGAAATGTGGTTATCGTTAACTTTTGGGCAACTTGGTGTATTCCCTGTCGTACTGAGATGCCCTCAATGAATAGGGCATGGCAGGCTTTAAGTTCAAAAAATGTAAAAATGTTGGCTATCAATTTTGGTGAATCTCAGCAAGCTGTTGCCGACTTTGTTCAAGCTGTACCTATTGATTTTCCAGTGTTATTGGATGAAGACAACAGCGTCAGTAGCGATTGGAACATCACCGGCATGCCCACAACAATAGTGATTGATCAGCAAGGTAATATAGTGGATCGTATCTTAGGCCCCAAGGAATGGGATAGCCCATTGATACTCAAGGCGATCGAAAAGCTGTTAGATAGTGAAAACGCAGCAGTGAAACTATAAGTACTTTTTAAAACAAATGCGCGAAATCAATTATTTTGGCTTTAATATAAATAGACTTTGCGCAGCAAGCATTTTAAACGTAAATTAATGTTACAAATCAATATGCTAATTGTATACTTTCTGTTTCACTTTCAGGTAATAGCTATAAAGGACTAGGGCTATGTTAAAGCTTAACGGCTTAACCTCCCCCCTTTACATTTAAAATGGATGAAGATAATACGCTCTCTATGAAACAAAGCCTTTTACTAAACCAGAATGATCAGGAGCCAAGCAGGAATGTTTTTTATAAGGTGCTTCCTATTATATTACTGGTCAGCCTACTCGGTTTATTGTGGGGTTTTTCGGATAAACTTAAGCTCCTTCTTGAGAACAAAGCAGTAGCCACACAAGTCAACTGTGATTTTCAGCAGCAACTTAAATGTGGATTTGATACGCCACTTGGTGATGTGCAACTGAGCGTTGATCGAAAAATCAAATCGCTAGAACCTTTCAAGCTCAGTATCCATAGTGAAAACCCAAAATGGCAACGCGCCCAAATTAGTTTTGAAGGCTTTTATGACTACATGGGCATTAATAAATTCGACTTTGCTGTAGATAGCCAAAACAATCACTTATGGCACGCCAAAGCCTCTATCCCTATCTGTACGACTGATGCTAAAACATGGCGTGTACTCGTAAACCTCTTTGCAACTGACTCTACTAATAGCCAAAACCAAGCTCCCAGCAGTAGTCATTGGTTTAAGATAAAAACTAACTAATTGGACATTTTATGAGCACAACAAATAAAATCATTTACTCCATCGTGCTAGCTGCTGCATTAGCTTTAGGCTTCTTTAGCTTTCTACAAATGCAGCAACCAAAAGCGCAACTTTCAAATAGGCTCGGTGGTGATTTCACGCTGCCAACAAAAGACGGCGTGTTTGACTTGAAGGACTATCGTGGCAAGGTTGTTGTACTCTATTTTGGCTACTCAAGCTGTCCTGATGTTTGCCCAACAGCCCTTGCGATGTTAGGTAACAACTTAAAAAAGATGCCTGAGAAAGTAGTCGATATGATCCAGCCAGTATTTATCAGTGTTGATCCTAAGCGTGACACCTTAGATAAGCTTAAACTTTACGGTCAGTACTTTCATCCCAAGTTAATTGCAGGCTCTACCGATAAGGAAGACATCGATCGTATCGTCAAGCAATACGGTGCCTTTTACAGTATCAGTGAACAAGCAGATTCCGCCATGGGTTATAGCGTTAACCACTCGTCACGTTTATTTCTAATAAACAAGCAAGGTCAACTCGCCAAGACCATCAACCATGATGATATCGCTAAGAGTTTAACCGAAAATTTATTAATGTTAGTCACACAAGAGTAATCCTTATGAAAAAGACAACTATTGCACTGTTAGGTATGTTATGTAGCTCTAGCGTTTTTGCTGAGCTAAAAGTAGATGATGGCTATATGCGCGCTGTGCCTCCTGGTCAAATGATGAGCGCTGCATTCATGCAACTCACGAACACCTCAGATAAAACCGTTGAATTAGTTGGCGGTGCAAGTGAAGATGTTAAGTCGATTGAAGTACATAACCACAAAAAAGTAGACGATGTGATGAAAATGTATCGTGTTCCATCGTTAACCATTGAACCGGGTCAAAGTGTCACACTACAGCCAGGTGGGCTACATATCATGTTCATCGGTTTAAAGAAGATGATAAAAGCGGGTGATCAATTTAAGTTTGATTTATCGTTTAAAGATGGCAGCACTCAAGCGATTGAACTACCCATTAAGTCGATTGTGAATTAGCACGATCTGACATTCGATTTCGGCTAGTTTGACACTGCTTGAACTAGCCATATTACCTGCCTTAATCTGACATACCTGAATACCATGATTCCTTCTCACTCATAAGACACTCCACTCAACTCAATTCAAAAATTCATTTTAAATTAATAATCATGCTTCTTAGGCGGAAAATGGATGCTTTATTGATCGTTTTTTTATAACCTAGCTACCCGAACCCCACTGTTATCTTTAAGAGACATTTTTTGACTATTTTCTTAAGCAGGAATACCTTTTGTTTTATTCTGCTCTGTACACTGCACTCATTAACAATAGCCTCAGAGGCCAAACCAAAGGCAATAATATCCAGTATCGTTAGTGTCGCACTGCCCTCCTCTATACCTCCCTATGCTTTAAAATCAGAGCAAACGGGCATTATCCCTAAGTTACTTAACCACGTTTTCAAGAAGATGCACTACACTCCTCGGTACACTTACTTACCCAATAAGCGTGTTGTAAAAGCTTTTACCCTTAACCAGTATGATTCGGCGTTTTCTGTTCCTCATCCTGAAGATGCGAGTCGTATTTATTATTCACATAAAATTTTCGACTTTAATAATATTGCGGTCACCCTAAAATCAGATAACTTTAAAATCGCCAGTATCGGTGACCTGGCTGGTAAACGCATTGCCGCGTTTCAAAATGCAACACAGTTTCTAGGGTATGAATTTAACCAAGCGATTAAGAAAAGTACTTTTTATACGGAATTTAATGATCAGCAAGAGCAACTCAAGCTGCTTATTAAGAAAAGAGCAGATGTGATTGTGCTAGAGAGGCGTATTTTTGAATACTATTTTAAAAAGCTCAATGTAGGTAATGTGCTAGAGGGAAAGTTTGACATTCACCCTATCTTCCCGAGTAGCCCAAGATATATGGCTTTTCATAGTACGAAGGTAAGAAGCGAGTTTAACTTAGCATTCTCTGAGGTCAAACAATCTGAGGTTTACCAAAAGCTTTTAAAGGTTGGCGAGTTTTAAAAATTACTTAGCTTAAGTTCAAGCCTCAAAGTCACTCACTGCGTATACAACGGTCTAAGCTGATTTTGACCTTTGCGCAGTTGATTTTTTCAGTGCTTTATTGGCGTACATTAGAGCATCCGCTTTAGATAATCTCGCTTCAATGTCACTGATATCAGAGGCCTCAAATATTTTATAACCAATGCTAATACCAAAGTCTGCTGGCTCACAATGGCTCAACTCGGTATTGGATAAAATGCTATCAGATAATATTTGCTGGAATGCTTGGTCAATTCGCGACACGACACTCTCAACAACTTCTACGCTAACATCCTGTAAAAGAATTACAAATTCATCCCCACCTAAGCGAGCGTATAAATCAGAATCTCTGCATTGCTCATCAAAAATCATTCCTAAAGAAGCTATCAGTTTATCTCCTTGCTGATGGCCAAAATGATCATTCACTTCTTTTAAGTTATCGATATCCAAATAAACCAATGCACTATTAAATTTTGCTCTTAATGCTGATTTTAAACATTGAGGCGCCAAAGTTAAAAAGCCGCGGCGATTATAAATGCCTGTTAACTCATCAGTGATTGCTAGCACTTTCGCTTCTTCAAGATCATTCATGTGCTTTAGATCTGCCTCAATCAGCAATGCTAACTGGCCTAGTAACTCGATCATATTCTCATCATAGTCACTTTTTTTGGTATCAATAACACATAAAGTGCCAAATATTTCATTATCAGGCCAGTGTAAAGGAAAGCCTAAATAAGAGCGCACTGGGCCTGATTTAACGTGCTCTGACTCACGCCATCGATCTTCAGCGCTTGGGTTACCACTGTATAGCCACTGATCAGTTTCAATCACTTTACGACAGAATGTATCCCCCGACAGCGGCCAATGACTATCACGCTTTAGGAAATTACCCGGTGAATGACTAGTTGCGACAACGTTAAACTCTTCATTGCGAAGCTGCACAATACACCCACTTGCAGAGTTATAAAGTCCAGCCATTAGATCCACTGTCTTTTGCCATTTACTGAGATCTATAGCGAAATGTGTTTGCTTTGAAAAGCAATGTGACTTATCTAACATTGGAATAACCCATCACAATTTATTTGTGTACTACCTGCTACAACCATCCAAATTTACCAGCACATTAAGTGAAGCTTAATTATGAGCGTTAAAAGCTTTACGAAATATGAATATAAATTCAGGTAATAGGTAGTTAAAGACTAAGCTTTCCAGTTTTTTAATTAAAATCCGTTATTTAGGCATTTAAAATTCACTAGACAATTGTGGAAATTGAGTGATCATACAATCGTTTAAAAGCTGCTTTCTGTGTACAAATAAAATGTTATAGGTTTTGCATCTTTAAGCTAATTTGTTTTCAAATCACTCATTAAGCTTGAAGATAACCTGCTATTTTTCCATACTTATTGTTGATAACGTGACACTTACTTTTAAGTGGAGTGCGCTAAAAATTTCCACTCTCTTTTGTAGAGGCGAGAATCATTCATTTGATTAATAGCTAGTTTCTGAAGCTCCAGCAACTCACTAATCCTTTAAACACCGATGTAAGAAACTGATTTCAATGTGTTAAATTTAAAAAAACAATTACTTTTTATGAACTTAAGAAATAACTGTTCTCTTAAGCTCCATCATCTCTCTTCGTTATTTCTAGCGCTTATTTCTCTTTAACGATAATAAGTTAACTGAAGAATTATCCTTCCCCTTTACTTCCTTCTTGAAAAACTTAATATGTGTATTTGTAATTGAATACTTTTCAGATAAGACACTAAATCAATTTTTATATGACTGAAATAGGACTAACAATATACTGTTATCCTTTTTGACCTACACAACTTTTTTTCAGCAAGTTACTTAATTTGCAACAAAGCTTAATAAAACAAATGGTCTTTTGAGGACTCAAAAACAATTTTATCTAAAATAAAACGGCTGTTTAATTTACGATAAAATATCAGTCTGTGCCTCCATTCAAAAAATCTCGATATTGATAACATTAAGTCGCATTTCTAGATTTACGAAAGAGAGACAGAGCCGCATTTAGCGGTAGCATGTTATAAAAGTTCAAATACCTAAGGGCAACATAACTGACCACCGCGCAAGCGATGTAAAACTCAAACGTTGCTACGCTCTGTAACACTTCAATTAACGGGTCATTGTTCGCCAGTTCTGATAAGTAACTACACGCTTTTGCCATGGCTGTAGCACTAATAACAAGAGGAAACGTAAACCCTGCAAAAGCTGGACTAAAAGGCAACCTCAGTAAAACAAATAACGCCATATAAACGAGCGCAGTCATCAATAACGCAAAACTAATTAATACTAGAACTAACAGCGTTGATGGCTGCTCTACAAAGGTTAAATAAGCCGCTAAACAAAGGTTCGGGGGCGCCGCCAAAATGGCGATTGTTGGTTTTGCTGCATCTGCCAATGGCAACAAAATTAACCGAAATAACATCACGGGTAATAATACAAAATACATTGTTATTGCAAAGTTTAATAAAGACTGAGCAACATACGTACTTTCAGTGCCTGGGCATGTCAATGCAGCAACAGCTAAGCCTACAGGTGGTACAAACCAACTCGGTACTACGTTTTGCATAGAAAAGCGTTGCAACTGCAATAAAGTAAAACTTATAAGCAGCACTATATGTAATACAACTGCAGCGTACCAAAGCCATTGTGCAGCGTACTCCCAACCAACTGGTAACTGACTACTGATAATCATTGCTGTCATGGCAAAAGTTGGAATGATTGAACCGAGCACTGGGTGTGCTAATTCCTGCCATAAATGCTTAGGCAAACACACGAACTTTACAAAAACTAAGGTAATTAGAATGCTTGCAATAATAGGTGTTAAATATTGCTCTATGCCATAAAAACTCAGTAGTTTACCGATACTAGCAATACCTAGTGCGAGCCCCGCTGCAGGTGTAGGCACTTGTGCGAGCTTACTTTTAATAACAGACATATTATTACTCTTATCCAGTGACTTGAAGGTTCGATTGAAAGGCAACATATTTTAAAACTGCTGATAGCGTTCAAAAATTACTGCTTCACAATGTTTAATGTCACTAGTTTATTCCTAAACAATACTGTTAATATATCTAAACATTTTTTACATATAGTTAAATTTTATTTAACTTTATATCTTTTATTCTTGTAAACAAAAACGGGGAATGACTATCGAGCTCTCATCTACAATTACGCTAAAGCAATTGCATGTGTTTTGTGCGGTAGCCAATTGCGGCTCTATCACCCTTGCCGCTGATAAATTATTTGTCACCAAAGCGGCTGTATCAATTGCTTTGAATACTCTTGAGCAGCAGCTTGGTCAGCCCTTATTTGATCGCATCAAAAACCGCTTAGTGCTCAACACTCAAGGCTTAACATTACTTCCATTAGCTGATGAGCTATTACAGCGAATGAATCGGATTGGAACCTTATTCTCCGAAAACAAGTTTGCAGGCACATTGAATATTGGTGCCAGCGTCACTATTGGCAACCATTTATTACCCAATATGTTGGCAGGGTTTCTCGGTGAAGTGGATTGTCAGCGCCCCCTGCTCAAAATCGAAAACACCGCTTGTTTAGCTGCGGACCTACTCGCCTATCAACTCGATATCGCATTTGTCGAAGGCCATATATACGATGATGCCCTTGAAGTTATTCCTTGGTTAAATGATGAAATGCACATTATTGCCAGTACTCATACTCGCTTACCTTCCCGTCTGACGACAAAGCTGCATAATCATGAATACATAAAAAACGATGAACTTGAAGATTTGCCTTGGGTTTTACGAGAAGTAAATTCAGGCACCCGTGAGCAGTTTAACCAGCAACTCGCCCCCCATATTCACAAATGGCGAATTGGTCTGGAGCTAAATTCAAACGAAGCGGTGGTTAATGCAGTCGCCGCTGGTATAGGATTAGGCTTTATGTCAAATTTATCAGTCGCTGATGCGGTTGATAATGGCCGCTTGATAGCACTTAAAAGGCAGCAACCTTGCACCCGCCAACTATCAATTGTATTACTAAAAAACCGCTACATTAGCCCTTTACTGCAGTGTTTTATTGAATACAGTAAAAACTGGCAACCTGCTCTCGATTAATGATTACATATAGTGAAATTATTATTACAATAATCACAATTTAATACTCTTATTCATTTAAGCTTAGGGATGTTATCTCGTTTAGATTGCTTAAATAGAAGGAATTTTGATGACATCAGATCAAGGCTTGCAGCGCCTATCAATTGAAAATAATTTGCTCATAATAGAAGGCCGAGGTGCATGGCGATTAAGTGATATCACGCGAAGCCATACACAATTGAGCAAAGATTTAGAAACCCTCCATAGTAGTACTTGGGGCGTTCTGTTATTACTCAAAGGAGATTCGATTATTATTCCAGAGGCGAGGGAGCGATTAATCGAGATAGTCAAGGTAGATAAAACGAAGGGCAGAAAAGCGACCGCCTTAGTGTTAACTGATTGCTCTGTTCCAAATCTTGTGGCTGCACATTTAAATGACCTTTACAGCAATGCGGGGGATGAGTTTGAGGAGTTCACTGACATTGATAGCGCAAAAAAATGGCTAAACGAAAAAATACGCTGTTAGTTATATTTCATTTAAAACGGCTACCCATTCTGAACGAATGGGTAACTTGAAATCCAGTGTCTAGTAATCGGTTATTTAATCGATTTTGTTAATCGTATCGAAACCACCTTTTTTGTTCATAACAATTCGTCCATCTGCCACTTCATAACTCCACTGAGCAGTACGACGCAAGCCTCCTAATGGGTACATATGTACACCAGTGATACCACAATTAGGATCAGTTGCTTGGTAATCCGCTAACTGCATAATTTGTGTATCTGGTGCATTGACTACCAGCAACTTTGTGATATTTCTTGCCTGTTTCGTTAACACTTTCATTGAAGCACCAACGCCACAATGGGTTGCGTGCATAATCAACGATTTAAGCGTTGCCAAACCTGGCACTCCAATATGAATTGGAAGTTTATTTCCTTCAGATTGTAAAAATTTATCCCAGGCAATAATCGGTGCAACATCAAAGGCAAATTGGGTTACCATATACATATCAGTGCCGGTTTCTTGTGCATAGGCATTTTTCCAGCGCATAGCATCTAAAATAGCGCTATCTGGCATGTCTGGGCTACCTTCAGGATGCCCTGCTACTGCAATCTTCTTAATGCCATGCTTTTCAAACAAGCCTGTTTGTAGCAATTGCATTGAATCATTAAAATTACCTAATGGCTTGTCAACAGCACCTGCAATAGCCAGCACCCAATCAACGCCTGCCTCCCCTACTACTCGCTTGATGTTTTCTTCAAGTACTTGCTCATTTGTAATACTGCGCGCTGCAAAATGTGGTACAGGAATAAAACCTTCTTTACGTAAACGCACCGCTACATCAACGGTGTCGTTAAAATCAGAACCGGGTAAAAAAGTAATATAAACAACAGTGCCTTCACGCAAATGCTCGCGAAAATCTGCAACTTTAGCTGCCCCTGCCGGTGTTGTTTCAGCTGTAAAGCCTTGAATGAAGTTTTGAATAATTTCAGGATTGGACATAATGCTTCTACCTTAACCTGTATGCAATGAAACGCACATAGCGCCACTAAAACATTGAATGATTGCAACTAATTAGGCCGTTTTAAGAAAATTAACACAGCCAACTTACACAGTTACAGTGAGATTTATGAGGCTAGTATCTGCTTTAACGAGAACAATTAATTACCTAAAGACGTCAATAAAGCACCAAAATACGGCATTGAATGATGAAGAATATAACTTGAATCACAGGCTCAATTACCTGTGTTTAATGCGCATAGCATTAGCGGGCTATTGTTTATCTGTCAGTGCAAAATGCAACAAAAGTTGACACTACTAAAACAGAGGTTAACTGCTAAGACAGACCTGGCAATAGTGCTTTTTCATCGAGTGGCTTTCCATCATTTAACATAGTTTGTTCATCAATCGCTGTGCCATGTAAAAAACCTTGAGAGTAGTGACAGCCAAGATCCGTTAAAAATTGTTGCTGTAATGGCGTTTCAATCCCCTCAGCTAAAACTTTTAAATTCATTGCTTTAGCAATCCCAATGATAGATTTAACCATAGGTGCATCTTCACGCAACTGATCAATACGATAGATAAAAGAGCGATCTATTTTGATAACATCCAATGGCAGCTGATCTAGATAACTTAACGACGAGTACCCCGTGCCGAAGTCATCTAACGCGATAGTAAAACCTAACTTTTTTAGCTCTGTCATTAATATAATGGCTTGATCAATATCTCTTATCAAAGCTGTTTCAGTTATTTCTAGAACAATCTGTTCAGCTTGAAGTGCATAAAGCGCCAAAAAATCAGTCAAATCCTGAACAAGCGCATTGTCATACAACTGGTAAGCTGAGATATTCAGCGCTATTGTCCATTGTTTATCAGGATTATTTTGCATTATCTCTGACCAAGTACTCATAGCACGTCGCAATAACATTTTACCTAATATCACCATTAATCCATGATCTTCAGCCACTTTGATAAAGGACTCAGGAGAAACAGAGCCTTTCGTTGGATGATGCCATCTTGCAAGCGCTTCAAAACCTGAGATTTTACCTGTTTCATTGTTAACAACTGGCTGATAAGCCAATGATAGTTGATCATCACGTATGGCTATTAATAGCTCATCACGCAATACGAGCATCTGTTGATATCTCTCGTACATACCTTCTTGGTAGATCGCATAGGTATCTTTACCAGAGCGTTTAGCATGATACATGGCAAGATCTGCTTGCTTTCTAAACAGCTCTAATGAGAAAGCCTCTCCTTTTACAAACGCTATCCCAATACTGCATCCACAATGGAATTCATTATTTTGAAACTCAATCAACTCTTCACAATCTTTGATTATCTGTTGAGCCACTTTAATCATCTGCTCTTTTGAGACTGTCTCAGGGAAAAATATAGCAAACTCATCACCTCCTAAACGAGAAACCACATCGTCATTGTGAGTATTGTTGCGTAAAACCTGAGAAATTCTTTGTAGTGCAAAATCACCCGCTAGGTGCCCGTAGGTATCATTAATCGCTTTAAAATCATCAAGATCAATAATCATAAAGGTGTATAACGCAGCGCTATCTGAAGGCTGCCCAGTGAGGCTTTCTATTCTTTCAAAAAAGTAAGAGCGATTGAGCAGATTGGTTAGAGAGTCGTAATTAGCTCGCTTTTCTAACTGCAAGTGCAACTTATATTGCTTGGTTACATCATTGGCTAGTAATAAATAATTTTGATGTAAGGTGCGTGCTAATCGTGCATCGAAATAATGCTTTTCTCCGTTATTATCCACTTCAAACCGAAACTTCACTATTGCGTTAGAGGCAGCCACTGAAGATGCTGCAGTGTGAAGAGACTCTCCTAAGAAATCGAATTGAGAGTAAACATCTTTTCCTATATAAGCTTGCTGATCAAGAATATTAGGTAGTGCAGAAGACGCTTTAAAATCTAAAATAAAGCCATTCTCTTTAAACCGCACTTTCAAGTCATTTGCGATATCGAGCTCAAACGCTAACTCAGCTTGTAATGCCTCTAACTTAGTATTTTCTTCTATACTCTGTTGTAACGATGCAACCATTCTTTCACTATCAGATACGATAGTGGCTTGCGCTTGTAACATAAAAAGATGATCTAAAGTTGAATCATGTTGCGCAAAATCACTCGCCGTCAAACCCAGTTCTTTAAGCTGTTTCACACTGCTAATTGAAGGAGAGCCAACAAAGACAAGGCTATCAAGATGTTGAGAAACGACTATTTGCCCTCGAAGGTTAAGTCGACCATTGAGCAACCAATTATGCAGTGCATGGGAGCGCTCGAAAATTGATTGATAGCACATGGGAATGCGGGGATTTTTGATGGTAAAAAAATCAAGCAAGGATGCACCTGGCACAAGGTTTGGCTCAATTTTTAGCAGCGAAGTGCCACAGCGCAATACACGTAAAAACTCATCAAATGAGAGATGAAATGGGAAGAGTGAATTTAGATCATCACCCTCACTAAATTCCTGTGGCGCTTTTAACAAAGACGTTTCACTGGTTTTATCCATCATATCATCCGATATTTAAAGATAGTGAATCTCAAACGTATCAAAGCCTTTGGCTGCTTTTGTTTGAACATGAGCGACTGTTATGTCCACAGCAAACATCTCTCCAAGCCCTTCTAGCAAACCTATAACCATAGGTGCGAAACCCTCTCTGTCAGAGAAATAGTGTATTTGCAGGGTCTTGTCATCAGTTTCTATACATTCGAATGAAGGTGGATTTAGCTCTGGCATAGTAGAAGCTATACGCGAATGCATAGTATCAAGGTTTTCAATAAACTCTCGTAAATTGCTCCCTGAAATTTCTAGCAAATCACCATAGCCCTCTTTCGCCGTAAACAATATCCAATGCTTACCGAACTGTCGCAGTAATTCATCCGCCGGTATTGCAAAAATTTCACTAGCTGAATCAACTAGCTTGTAGGTGAGCTCATCCGGATATACTTTCATACTAATAAAAGTAGGAATATCAACGCCTGCTTTTAGTTTGATTGCATCCCAAACATCCGTGCCACCGACTTTAATGGCCATTTCTTCAATTGCTTTATTGACCAAACCGTACATAGCATTCCCTTAAATCTGATTTCATACTATCACTATAGTATTCATATCAGTTTTTTCATACTGTTAAGGTTCTATTTAACAATCTTTTAAAGCTTTAAAGTGCTCTTTTTTATGAGGGTTGAAAATATTGAAATGCGAATTCTTTTTACACATCTCAGGCAGATAAAGTATTCGTCATTTCAACGCATGTAGCTTTTTTACGAAACTAGCTCTATACGCCTTACAATGTTTTAGTTTGGCGATAATTGTCCTGCCAAGCTATGCAATGGCGCTATGAGGTAAGAACGCGCTATTATGATTAGCCACAAGCAGTATATAAACTAACCACTTACGCAATACTTTTTCTATCTTAACTTTCCTAGCTTGTCGTTTAATGGCAAATAAAAGCTAACCTGTTAGTAAGCGCGTTTAACGCTTTTCTTTCTTTTTAACCAACATTGCCTCATCGGCAATTTTAACAACATCATTGATATCTAAGCTTAGATCCACATAGCTATATCCTGCAGAAACGCTAAACTCGGGCAAGTTTAAAGAGATTTGCTTGTGCGATAAACATTGCTTAAACCGATCTTGAATCATACTCGGCTCTTCTTCACTACTCACACTAAACAAAGCGACAAACTCATCACCGCCAATTCTGCCTATTACATCCGTATTGCGAACAGTTTCCTGCAATGCTTGACCGACTATTTTTAGCACTTGATCGCCCACCGAATGCCCGAACTTATCGTTAATTTCTTTAAATGAATCAATATCGAAGTACAGTATTCCTAAAGAGCTTTTAACTCGTTTTGCGAGAATCAAACGCTGTTCTGCTAATATTTCAAACCCTCGGCGGTTATGAATACCGGTCAAAGTATCTGTTATCGCGAGCTTTTGTGCCTGATGATACATTTCAATCAGTGATAAATCTGACTCTAGGATATCTTTTAATTGATGTATGAGATCCAAATAAGTTTGATCATAGCTCGTTTCCCGATAATCCATCACACAAAATGTACCGAACGTTTTTCCGTTTGGCCAAAATACAGGCACCCCAAGATATGAAACAAAACCATCACTGTGAACCTCAGGATTCGTATCCCAATAAGGGTCACTTGGTGCATTAGAGACATAAAGTGGCTCTTTTCTTTCCACTATTTTGCGGCAAAAAATATTCACATCCGGTTCAATTAATGTCCCACTTGGATATGGATTTGAAGACTGATCGCTAGACACTGTCACTTGAAAACCACAACCTGTGTGCTGCACTAAAAAACCTGCAGGCGCATCAAAAAGCTTCGCGAGCAAGTCCACTGTTTGCTGCCATTTATTCAGTGAAATTAGATTATCGGTACTATCCAGTAACCAGTTTTCAGTATCAAAACCTGATGACGTTTTCATCTTTAACTCCTTAAGTCAGATTTTATTATAACATTTTTGTCCAAAAGGTAGATTAAACATCTGATTTTTCGCGTAAAAAGCAGCTTTGAATTGATCCAAGTAGACTTATACTCTTTCAACCCGCTTGCACTATTGAGTGATCAACTTCATCTATAATCTTTCATTTCGCCAATAGCTCACTAAAATTCATCCAGATAGCAAGGTTTAACTGTAATTTAGAAATTAGTGCAGTTTCTTAAATCTTGTCTAGACTTCAATGAAACCTTCATAAATTTAGGGGTTATCAAGGCACATTCACTTTTAGTTATGTTCCCCAGTACTCAAGGAAACTGCTGTTAGCTAATCAAAAGAGTTATTACGTTGCCTGTGTGTTCAAACCACAGATCTCGTTTGGGAGAGCTAGAAATGAAGTTAAGTATTAAAGGTAAACTCATTACCGGTTTCAGTATAATCTTACTGTTAATGTCAATTTTATCATTCAACAGTTATATAGAGATAAGAGCGATAGATCATACGCAAACCCGAGTAACAGAACTGCGACAACCAACGGTCATTACAAGCCTCAATTTCAATAACGGTATCAATATGACACTGGCTGGTTTGCGCGGCTATATGATTTTAGGTAATGCCCCTGAAAAAGGTGAACTATTCAAAAATGTTCGCAAAAACGGCTGGCAGATAATTGATACCAGTATCGCTGAGCTAGATCAGTTTGCAAAATCTTGGACCGACCCTGCGAACATCGAGCGTTTAGAAGCACTTAAGCCTATTCTCGAAGAATTTCGCATTGCTCAACAAGAAATAGAAGACATTGCTCATCAACCATCCAATATAGAATCCCTCAATATATTACTAACTAAAGCAGCACCAGAAGCTAAGTCTGTCATATCTGCAATTAGTAACATGCTGAATATTGAAGCCGAATTACCAGCTACTAGCGATAGAAAACGTTTATTAAAACTGTTAGCTGATAGCCGTGGATCATTTGCATTAGGCCTAGCAAGCATCCGCGCTTATTTATTATCAGGCAACACAAGCTTTAAAAATGAATTTGAAAAACACTGGCAAACGAATCAACAAAGATTTGATCAACTCAAACAAAATTCTGAACTGTTCAGCACACAGCAACTCCCTTTTTGGGAACAGTACCAACAAGCTAGAGCTACGTTTTCTGGCTTACCAAACACCATGTTTGCTTCGCGCAGCAGCAAAGAGTGGAATAAAGCAAATTATTGGTTAGGTGTTAAAGCTGCACCAAAAGCAAAACAGATAGAAGAAATTTTAGCTAAAATGAAAGAGTCACAACAACTCTTAATGGCGAAGGATATAAAATTTCTACACGATGATAGTGATTATTTAATTAAATCAATCGAAATAACAACGGCTATTTGCTTACTACTCGGCTTGGCAATTGCTTACTTCTTAAGCCAGAAACTAGTTGGACCTCTATTAAAAGTGGTTAAACGAACCGAAGAAATTGCTGATGGTAATCTCTCAGGTAAACCTTTAATCATAAAGTCCGGCGACGAATTAGAAGTGCTAGGTGATGCTACCAATAAAATGACGGCAAACTTAAACGAGCTCATTCAAGCGGTTGTTTTAACATCCCATGAACTGTCAAGTGCTGCCAACCAGATGATAAGTAGTGCTCAGAAAACTAAAAACGGCGTCATTAGCCAACAACAGCTCACGGAACAAGTTGGTTTAGCCATGGACGAAATCAATAATGCCGTTGATGAAGTCGCCAATAATACAGTGCAAGCGGCGAAAACCACACAAGATGCTGATAGTAAGACATCAACCAGCCAAACAGTAGTCGACAGTAACCGTAAAACAATTCAATCCCTTGCCCAAGGTATTGAAGAAACCGTTAAGACCGTAAATATATTAGGCGACAACACACAAGATGTTGACGAAATCGTACAAGTGATCAGCTCAATTGCCTCTCAAACCAATCTATTAGCTCTCAATGCCGCCATAGAAGCTGCAAGGGCGGGAGAACAAGGCAGAGGCTTCGCCGTTGTCGCCGATGAAGTTCGCAAACTTGCAGGAAGCACACAGGATTCAACAGAGGAAATAGGCGCTTTACTTGAGCGTCTAAAACACGGTGCTCAACAGGTGGTGCAAGCAATGAGTGACAGCCAAAATCAAACGAAAACAAGTGTACAAAGCGCGAGTGAAACATCGGATTCCTTACAAGAAATCAGCAAATCTGTAGCGACGTTAAATTCGATGAACACACAAATTGCTACAGCTGCTGAGCAGCAAAGCATTGTGGTCAGAGAAATTTCGCAAAGCATCCAAAAAATTCACAAAGAATCGAATGAAGCAATGCAAAGCACAGAAGAGACATCAAAAGCCGCTGAAATTGTTGGTCAACATGCAGATCAACTACGACGCTTCACCGAGCGCTTTAACCAGGCTGTTTAAACCTTATCACCCCTGTGCATTTTATCTGTATAGGGATTTTCATCACTTTTCACGCAGTTTGCTATTGCTAGTATTCTGCTATTTAACTCCAATTAAATAAGAAACCAATCCCCTTCTTCTATAAAGATATGCGACAATAACGCCACTCAAATTCTGAAGATTCAAACATGACAAATAATGATGTACTGCGCCGCATTCGCTATATTTTCGACCTAAGCGACACAAAAATGATAGCTATTTTTGCCTTAGCGGGTAAAGAAACAACGCGGGAAGAAATTAGCCGTTGGCTAAAAAAAGATGAAGATCCAGACTACCTAAAATGCAAAGACATTGAGCTTGCTGCTTTTTTGAATGGCTTTATCATTTTCAAACGTGGCCCTAAAGAAGGCTCTACTGTTGAGAATGAAAAACGCCTTAATCACAATATCATTTTCAGAAAAATAAACATCGCCCTTAGCCTACAAAGCAATGACATTATAAGCTTGTTTGACCTTGTCGGTTTACCTATCAGTAAACACGAACTCAGTGCATTTTTTAGAAACCCAAACCATAAAAATTACCGTGAGTGTAAAGATCAATTACTGCGAAATTTTCTACAAGGATTACAGCAAAAGTTGTGCTCAAGTGAGAAAGATGCCAAGTAACACAATCTAAAATAACCTCAAGATCCAACGTGCAGATAAATAAAGCCGTTTTGGCAGACTAGCCAGTAATGGCTTTGTGATTAATTCTGCAACTTTTCGATACGATCAAACCTTTATGGATACCCCGTAATTTATCCTTGAATAATGCAATTTATTTTGGGGCGAAAATACTGTTAATTGTTGTGATAACCTCTTGGCTATCCATAGAGTTTGTCAATGCGATAACTACCGGCTTAACTTTCAAGTTATCCATTAACACAGTTAGATTATCATAATTGTCAATCTCGGCGTAATGCTGCATCAACCTAGGATCTGTTAACGCTAACTTTACTCTTTTTTTAGCCAATAAACGGATTAAAACACGATCATTGGACACATCTTCAATCTCAGTACCTGGGCGGTCGAGCAAAGCTTGAATAAAGTATGGATAAACATAACTTTTTACTATACCGATCCGATTGCCCTCCAATGCCTCTGGCAACGAAGAATCATCAATATCGGCATTTTCGTAACTGATTAGTGCTATGGACGAGTTATCTATTAAAGGCGAAGCAACAAAACCTACCCCCACTTCCTCAGGCCATGCCGGAAAATAACCTATATAGTCGCCACGCCGAGCTAATTTTACTGCTCGGTTCCAAGGCATGAAATCGACTTCAAGCTCAATTCCATTCTTTTTTAGTTCACTGCGCAATAACTTTAGAGCCTCCCCTTGACCTACTAAATCCTCCCCACTATAAGGTGGCCATTCAACACTTGCTAAACGCCATACTTGTGCAACACCAATACGTGGTAAAAGTAAAAAAAGCAGCAGTGCTGACAGAGTGAAAAATGCAGATTTAGTCATTAAGGCCCTATATAGGTAATGATATCTCAATTAATTGACAGAATAATTGTAGCAGAGGAAAAAGAATATGCTCAGCTCCCTTACAAGGTTCTTTGAACTTGCTTCAGCTGTTGATTTAAAGTCAGGTATGCAACAGAGTTTTAGGGATCTATTTACATAACTAAAAATGACGGTATGTTCTGGCTTAATACGACAATTGTTATTGTCTGGTGAACAAGTTTTTCTACCACTACAGTTCTGCATCAAATAAATACCACTCAAAAAAGTACAAAATAGGGTTGCCTGATTTTTTATAGTCTTTTTTAGCGATTAGCAAAAGCAATACTATACTGAGACTCATATCAAAAATAATAGTGTGCGGATAAAGAGTTCAATAAACAAAAATCGGAATACCTGATCAAGAGTATATTTAGGTTCTTTAACCGTATATGCCTTATCTATCCCTGCTCTTTTCTTTTTAATAGTGTTGCTAGACACAAAAAAGAGCGCCTGATGCCATTGTTATTTTTTAAAGGTTAATTAGCTCCTAAGCGTTGAAACGGTTAAAGGGGCAACCAATTTCGTGAGGTTAAAATGAAAGCTTCTTTAAAAGTTACACTCGTTGCATCCCTAGTTATTACCGCGGTTTGTGCTGTGTTTTCCTTGATACAGTACCAACAGACAAAAAGTTATATTTTTTCCAAAACGCAGCAGAGTGTAGATGATATCAGCCAAGGGTTTTCACACAAAACCGCCGACTGGTTAAATGGCAAGCTAGGGATTATCGGTTTAACTTCAGAGATAATGGATGCTAACTTTTCCGCTGAGTTTGTGCAGAAAACACTCCAAACGCCAATTTTAGATAAGGAGTTTGAGCTGATTTTTGGTGGGCTAGACACAGATGGCGCTTGGATCACAAACAGTTCATCGTGGAATCCTCTTATTAAAGATGTTCGAGTTCGCCCTTGGTACCCACTTGGTAAAAACGCCAGTACAGCAACGCTTACAGCACCTTTCGCAGATGCCGCTGGTGGAGGTTTAATTATTTCTGCTGTTGCAAAAATAACCGAAAACGGAGTGTTTAAAGGCGTATTTGGTGGCGATTTAAGCTTAACGGCAATTTCAAAATCTTTGAGCGATATTAAATTTAATGACACTGGATATGCATTTTTGGTAAATGATAGCGGCATGATTATCAGTCACCCGCATAAAGGGTTATTTGGCAAGCCTATGAGTGATTTATTTGACGGTGAAACCCCCTCTTTCACCAATGCTCTAAGTGGCGTTACTATTGGCGGAAAAAAATTCTTCAGCTCATTCACCACTATCGAAGGTGTTCCAGGGGCTAAATGGTATGTAGGTGCGGTTATCGATGAAGATTTAGCGATGCAAGAAGCAGTCAAACAAAGCTGGAGAGCCCTCACTTTATCAATCATTAGTATTCTAATATGCTCATTTATTATTTACATAGTGGTAGTAAGATTATTAAAACCGACAAAGCAGTGACAGCTCCACGACTAACTTAGATTGTTAGGCACTAGAATTCATATTACCTTTACAGTCTTTACGTAACTTATGGGTGGGTTATAGATTGATTTTATACCCACTCAGAGTATTTCCCAATACTGCTCTTAAAGCGAAAAATGCCAAGCCCATAAAAAAACTATGGGAAACACTACCTGAAAATACTACGGAACATCCGCACAATTTATTATGAGAAAGCATACCGATTTAACAACCAACCACCCCAATTCAGCTTATACTAGACGTGTCAATTACTTGCTTAAAAGCAATCAATCATTACTTAAAACAGTAAGCGTATTATGCTGGATACAATCGACTGCATAGCCGAATCCCTTTAACCCAACCTATTTCTAATTTCTTGGCATACTCCCTTAAATTGCATTGGCAGCCAATAGCACGGCTAAAGCGACGATAACCTTTGGGCTTCATAGCTTCGCACCAATAATACTCATCGATTCCCAGTCGTTGGAGAACAGGAGGCAATTGGCTATCGATCGCACCCCGCTTATCTTCCCTAACCGCCCTTCCTGACCAATCAACTAAATACAGATACTCTTTCATATGATAAGGGATTTGATCTTTTAAGAATTCACCCTGTGCTAAGAATGACTTTAATGCAAGTGGATGTTTTTGTTTAGACTTTTCTTGATTGGAAGCGGGTTTCACATCATCTGGTAATTCTTCAATTCTTTGTTTTATCGATGTAAATTCAGAGGTTTCGGGAGAGTCAGCCATTTTAGCTCGAATTGGGTTCAACTCTACATAGGCCATACATGTGAGCAACGCTTGTTCATCTAATAATGCTTGGCTTTTGAATCTCCCTTCCCAGAACCGACCTTTACACTTATCTTCAGCATTGGCCTTTCTTGCAATGAACTCATTCAAGCAGCGCATATACCAGCTAATGTCAGCAAGACGCTCTCGCCACGTTTCAACGATCTCATCAATGAGCAGGTGATGAGAAGTTGATAGCTTATCCCCTTTTAAAAATCGCTCTATGATCTCTGGGCCATTATATATCTTGCGCCAACGCTCGATCACTTCTAAATCAGAGAGTGCTTCAACGGCTTTCGTATCAATATAAAGCACCAAATGATAATGATTGGACATAATCGCGTATGCACAAACATCAATGCAAAAAACGTCGTCGATTTCAGCGAGCCGATCCATTACCCACTGCCTTCGATGATCAAAGTCTTGTTGTGTTAACTTATCAAAACCGCAAAGAAATGCTCTTCGAACAACGCGAGAAATACAATGATAATACGGGGTGTCATCACAACTGATTAATTGTTCACGGGCACGAGTCATATAACCTCCTGCTCAGGACTTCTTTCTCTGATAATCGATAAATAGGTGATATTTACTTTAGTTTACGAGCAACAATTAATCAAAATTGGTTTGGTTGTCACATATTATTATTTGCAGTCCCGTAATCTTTCGAGAACAAGAACCGAGTCAATTCTTCTTATTCTGTTAATTTGAAGTATTAATGATAAATTTTGTAATTTTTTTTATTTACTGAAAGACTATTAGTACTAATGGCAGTTATTAGTAATAAGCTTAGTTCTGTTCTAAGGAGATGATTATGTTAATCATTAGTTCAAGAAAAAACTTTGACGATCCTGACTCTTTAAAGAAACAAGGGCATGATATTAAAGAGGTAAATTTATCAAGTGACAAAGTAATTAGAGACCTAACTTCTGATAATTTCTTTAACGAAATCAAACATCTAAAAATACTATTTATTGTACATGGCTATAACAATGAGCAAGATGAGGTATATGATGCTTATTCAGTTATTGAAAATAATATTGTAAGCAATTTGAATAGCACATACGATTTGATAATCGGTTACTCTTGGCCTGGCGGGGATTTGGGGCTGGAATGGTTTTCCGCGAAAAGCAGAGCAAACTCAGTAGCTAGAAGGTTTAGGTTTCTTATTACAAAAATATCTAATCATGCTTCTTCTTTAGATATTATGTCACATAGCTTGGGGGCTAGAGTGGTCCTAAAAGCTTTAAAACAGGCAGAAAGCAGAATTATTGTTCGTAATTATTTCTGCATGGCAGCTGCAGTCGATAATGAAGTTTTAGAGAAGAACGAAGAATTTCACCAATCTATTAGTAAAATTCAAAACTTGTATGTATTCCATTCTCAAAAAGATGGTGTTCTAACATATTTTTACCGCATGGCAGAGTGGGACAATCCATTAGGTAGGTATGGACCAGAAGATAAAGATTACATAGAGAATCATACTAAATCTATCTATGTTGCGAACTGTAAAAGAGTAGTCGATTCTCACGGCGGTTATAAAAGAAGCAACTCTGTCTATAAATATATTAAAAATGTAATTTCTTCGAAACCTTCTAAATTTTCTACTTTAGTTTAAAAAATTGAATTTAACATTTAAACAGAAAAATAAATATTAAAATCAATCTAAGCATATTATTTAAAATAAACAAAAAGCTCAATTATAATATAATTCAAGGACTTGCTATGAGCTTCAATAATTTCAAATGGGCGCCACTTTGGATAAAGTATGGCTGGGCTTTATCGATTACTATATGGACAATCATTGGTTCTATCTTACTATTACTTGCGAACCAAAATGCAAAGCTAGGTGTTTTATTCTTAGTGGCTTATGCCGCTTTTTCAAGCAGCGGCGTGTTCGGTTTTATACTTGGGCTAAAAAGCGTTAACTCTACTGATGAATCAACACATTTACAGCAAATAGCTGACTGGTTAACAAAATTACTCCTAGGTGCCAGTTTAGTTGAATTAGATACAATATCAATTAAGGCTTATAATCTTTCTGAGAAATTAGGAACTCATTTAAACAGCGACCTAGCTACTTATATAGTTTTGTTTTCCTTAATTGCATTTTCAGCACTTGGAGTTATTACTGGTTACCTATGGTCGCAACTACACTATGGTAATACTAAACCTTAACTATTTCAGCTCTTTAAACTTCTATCTACTAAAACTAAAAATCACTTCAGAATAAATATTCAATTAATATAAAATTTACTTAGAATAACTTGCTTAAATTTAACGGTAAACAACCTAATAATAGACGCTAAATACTCATGATTAAATTATTGTTTTTATTAATATTCCCACTAGTTATTCTGGGAGGATGCACAAAAATCACAATTCTCGATAAAGAAAAGACTGTTAGTATTCACCGGAGTTTTGGCTCTATTAAAATAAATGCAAGCCCGACAACGGATGTGATTATTGGAGAAGTTACATCCTTTGGATACATGGCGTCTCCAATTGGAGTCTCTATTGGTTATGGAAATCATTCGTTCGCATTTCTACCAGAAAGATGCCATGTAGTGGTATGGATAGATGACAATCGAAACCTTTCAGAAATTAACGAGTTAATTAAAAATACTCCAACAATTTGTCTCATTGAATCTAAACTAAAATAAGGATACACAACGTGATACTAAATAAGATCATTGCATTAATTTCATTAACTACGCTCTTATATGGATGCGCTTCGCCGAAAGCCAATATACCTTTAGTATTTGGGCAATCACACACTGTAGGTATTTCAATAGGAGGCTCAGCAGCAGATCAAGGTGTCGACTTTACTCTTGGATATAAAGATAAAGATATAGCAATCGTGCCAGTAACGATAGAACAGAAAGATGGAGGGAACACACAGATAAAAGCCAAAGCTGAAGTAGGTCATGAAGATGCTCTTTCTGTTTTTGGTCAATTTGAACTTAACTCTGATACTAAACAAGCTAACGTAGGCCTAGGCAAATTCTTTGCGACAGGCCTTGCTGCGAAAGTTCTAGCTGATGGCTTTAAGGAAAAACTAGCTAAGGAGAATTAGATATGAACAATACCAGCCCTCCATCAGGCACTCCTGATACTTCCGAAACTCCTGGTACTCCTGGTACTCCTGGTACTCCTGGTACTCCTGGTACTCCTGGTACTCCTGGTACTCCTGGTACCCAAGGTTCATCCATTGTCTCTGATATACCTCTAGTTGAAAATCAATTATTTGAGGGTACACCTAGTAAAAAATATAAAACAACTGCACATTATTTAAATGTTCGAAATGAGCCAAAGTTGAACAGCGATATACTTGGTACTTTATCTTATGGAGATATTGTTTCGCTAATAAGCATATCTGGTGATTCATACTGGTACAAAATTAAAAGCACGGCTGGGCTTATTGGCTGGGCATCTCACAAATATTTAGTAAATTTAGGACATGATCTAGATATTGAACAAGATGATCTCCCATGGGTTGAAATTGCTATAAGAGAATTAGGCGTACATGAATTTTCTGGATCTGCTGCAAACCCTAGAATTGTTGAATACCTTCGCTCTACAACTCTAGGTTACCCTTACAACTCCAGCGATGAAACATATTGGTGCTCTACATGTGTTAATTGGTGTATCGAAAAAGCTGGTTTTGAGGGTACTGACTCAGCTTGGGCCCGTTCTTGGAATAACTGGGGAAGGCGAATTGAGGTTCCTCTGAGAGGCTGTATTGTAGTTTTTAAGCGCGGTGATGGAGGTCATGTTGGCTTTTTTATCGACGAAAGCGCAGATCATATTAAAGTCCTAGGTGGTAATCAAAGTGATTCTGTTTGTTACCAAAATTACAAAAAATCAAACTTACTTTCTTACAGAATGCCATATTAATTTCCATCTCGCGGGTCCATTGGTACGTGTATCGACATGGACGAAGGTTTTATACAAACCGAAGCCGTATTGATTAGGGTATTTGTTACGGAGGTAATCGAACAAAGCTTTAGGGTTACTTACTGGTAGATCCATTGCTCTTGCTTTTAAGTGCTGGGATATAGATCTAGGTTTCTTAGTAACCCTTGTATTGTGCTTTCTACAACGACACGCGCTTGACGGAGTTATTGATTCATTTGCAAAATCTCTAGCTTCATCTGCAATTTTTAGTGTTTCTATATCCATAGAGTCAAAACCACAGCCGCACTTACAGGCTACTTCAGCTCTAGTGAAGTGTTTTGATATTTTTGGCATAGGATAACCCTCGAATTTTGGGCATAAAAAAGCCCAGCTCGAAGGCTAGGCGATAGATTCACAGGCATGATTGCTTATCAAACAAAATAATAATCTACATGGATAGATAAAATACTAAGTTAAAGTAGTCTCATTACTAACAATGGCTTCTAGTTTAGATTTAAAACCCAAAATCAAACTGTATTCCTGATTGAGCGAATTAATATGTTCATTAATTTTTTCGTAAGTAGGAAATATTGAAATGTACCTAAACTTACTTTGTTCTTTAACATCTCCAAAACTTTGTTCATCTGTATGAATATCAACCTCTCTGGGTACGGTAGTAGTATTTCCTATACTAATACCGCGCAGCCATTCATTGAGCACCAAGCCAAAATCACGTATATAATTTTCATAGTCATCAATAATATTGACTATCTCTTCTGATCTGGATATGTTTTTTAAAGAAATCAATTGACTAGCTTGCGATATTATAGACTTTTCGTATTCGCTTTTAAGGTCTACATATTTTGGGAGTAGTTTCTTAATTTCAGCTGATCCATTAGCTGAAGTTCCCAATAGTTCGCAGTTTTCAGCTAAAAAAGTATAAATTTTAAATCTATTCATTTTAACAATTAGTGCTGATTCTCTAAAGCTTAGCACTATGCGCTGCTCATTTTTTTACAGCCTCTTGGCTCCTCCAGTCTCCAAAAGCTTTAATGGATAAAAAAGCTAATACTAAAGTACCAGCTCCTGCCATTAGAGATCCTAGAGTAGAATAAAAATCCTTTGCTTCAAACTCTGGGTCCAGAGCAAACAACAAATACAAAGCGTAAGCTGAGATAAAAGTCCAAATGAAAAAGCATAATGCAGCCAATACTTTCACAATAGAGCATGTAATGCCTGCACTTCCTAAAGATACGCTAATTTTCATTTAATAATCTCAAATAATAATCAAGTGATTAAATCACAGTTCTTCAGCTCAAGTGACGCCCACAAAAAAGCCCCGCATTATTAGCGAGGCTTAGTTTGTTACAAAAATGGTAATATATATAACTGATGCCTAATAATGATGCAAAATCACATCACTTTCAAGAAAAACTGTATTTATTTTCAGGCTATATATTTAAGCAGTAAGCTTCACTTTCAGGACAAATAAAAGCTTTGGCCCTAGAGTCTTCATCTTATTTAGCTAGATCAAATCCGATCTGTTTATCTGTCTCATAATCCGACCTCAAATTTTGAGCATAAAAAATCCCAGCTCGAAGGCTAGGCTATGAATCAATCAACCAGTATAGTTACTCGATGCTAGTATATTAAGGATAATGCTATGTCACTTTCTAACAGAAGAAATCCAGAAGGCCTAAAACAAAAAATCCGGAACTCACTTAACCCTTCGACTAAGATTTCAGAAGCAGCGACTAGTAAGCACGGAAAGCTCCACTCATTTGCTGATTGGTTAAATAATTGGCACATCACTCGCATCTTCCAATCATTAAGTGCTTTCTTACTGTTTGTGACTTTGATAGCATTTTTTAGAGAACTTGAAACAAAGGAAGAAGAGCGAGAAGCAAGGCGCAATGCTAGAATTGTTGCCAGCTGGCAGCTACTTATTTCTTCAGCACCTGGTAACTCAGGAAAGATTCAAGCGATGCAGCTGCTACATAAAGAAGGCAAACCTCTCGTAGCTATAGATCTTTCACCAAAGAAAGGCCAACGGGGTGCTTATCTCGAGTATGTTATTCTTCCAAAAGTAATTTTAACCTATGCTAATTTAAGAGAAGCTGATTTGAGAGGGGCTATTTTAAGCGAAGCAAATCTAATCGGAGCCATTTTAAGCGAAGCTGATTTAACAATAGCAAATTTAATTGGAGTCGATTTAAGCGACGCTAATTTAACCGGAGCCATTTTAAGCGGAGCCGATTTATCTAATGCCAATTTAACCAATGTGAATTTAACAAAAGCAAAGTTAAGCGGAGCCAATTTATCCGAAGCATTTATGAGGGATGCTATCTTAAGAAGAGCTGATTTAAGCGGAGCATCTTTATCCGAAGCCTCTTTAGTCTATGCTTCTCTTTCTCAAGCCAATTTATCTAATGCAAATTTAGGCGGAGCCAATTTAAGCGGTGCCAAGCTTATAGAAGCAAATCTAATCAAAGCCGATTTAAGCGGAGCTGATTTAACTTCGGCTGATTTAAGCAGGGCTGATTTAAAAGAATCCAAATTAAGAGGAGTCCTTTTATTTGAAGCCATTTTAAGCAGAGCTAATTTATCTAAAGCAAATTTAAAATACGCAAAATTATCCAGAGTTAATTTATTCAGAGCTAATTTATACAGAGCTAATTTAATCGAAGCCGATTTAACAGAAGCAAATTTAAGCAGAGCCAACTTAAAAAGAACTGTTTTAACTGGAGCCGATTTAAGCAGAGCCGATTTACGCTATTCGGAAAAATTGAGGTGTGAGCAACTTATCGAAGCGAAAAACTGGCAAAGCTCTTATCGCTCTCCCGAACTTGCCTGCGGTTCTGAAATTCCTAATCATCCAGATGATTTATCAGAACCAAAATCGTAGAAAAATACTATGTGACACCCACAAAGATTTTTAATCACAGAATTTTATGCTTAGAAAATGACTATATATTGCTATTTATTTGAGAATTTTAAGATGATGGGAAAACGTGGTAAGGCTCTTAATGCTAATAGAGCTTGGTAGGACTAGGCAGATTCGAACTGCCGACCTCTACCATGTCAAAGAACTTACCATTCCTACATAACATATTGAAATAAAACAATATCCTAGCATTTATCCTCACTAAAATACACTAAAACTATTAAGTTTTGCCCTAATGAAATCAATTGCTTACAGTTTAATACCAAACTAAAATATCTCCATAGGTAGTATTTTTATTACATTCTTAATCAAATAAATCCCCTTCCCTTTCCAGGCTTTAATCAAGCTTAGATAGATGCTTTAAGAACCTGCGCAAATGACACATTTTAGACCAAATTCCATGTTTAATCTGTGCTCTTCTTAATCGAGCTATTTAATCAACCCCCTAATACCATTACCTAAGATATAACTAGTACGGCCAAGCAAGCTAGAAGTAGTTAGCGAGTTAGAGTATTCGGCTTAGTGTTATATACGCGCGCATACGTACGCGCATTGGGAGTTAGTTAAAAAATCTAGGAAGGGGTACGGAAAAGAGTTGCAAAAGTTGCAGGTTTTTAAAAACAGATGTAACTATATGATAAATATATAATATATCTATTCTTAAAAGAGTAACAAAAACGTACCAAAAGAGTATTTCTGCAACTTTTTTTTCAGTAACTATTCCTAAATATTTAATACAATATAATCAATGACTTAACTTTTTGGTACTTTTTGTGCAACCAATTGTTACTCTTTTTTGTAGCAAGAATACGGCTATTAAAATACTTAAAATCAATTACTTACAATTTTAAAAAGCTCGCAAATACTCTTGCAACTCTTTTCCGACGCTTAAAAAAATATAAACATATTCTGAACCGCCTGAAAGACTTAAGCTTAAGAGTAAAAAACCGTTGTAACTGCATGATTGTGAGTGGATTTTAAGCGTTCGTTAATGCTCTAGAGCCCTTAATATGGCAAGTCTTGAGCTGTGAACAACTAATGCAAGAAAAAAGGG
>CAKZOD010000003.1 GCA_937136055.1 uncultured Oceanospirillaceae bacterium
TTGAGTGTAAGTTCAATGATGGCTGAAAAAACAACACCCAGTTCAGCGTAAAAATTGAAAGCTGATCGCTTAAGCCCTATAGCGATTAAATTTACAAAGTCGTGCAGGGCCGACTACTTATGGGATAATCAATCAAATCGGTTTGGGTGTCCTCGTAATTCCATGACGGCACCTTAAACTAAAAAGCCCCAGTTTTTAGGCTGAGGCTTTATTTTAGAGTTCGTCATTTTCAATCGACTACGACCCCATTGATTGTTCATTATCTCCTAAATTTCCTCCTCGTTCTGCTTTCGCTGGATGCGTCATCGTATTGATATCTTTTAGCTGTCTGATCGATATTTGCGTGTAAATACTCGTTGTATCTAATATCGCATGCCCTAACAGTGCTTGTATAAAGCTTATATCTGTGCCACTTTCTAACATCAAGGTGGCACAGGTATGGTGGAACAAGTGACAGCTACCACACGTGCCGATGTCGGCTTTATCGATGTATTTACAGACTAAGCCGCTGAGCGCATTAGCACTGAACGGCTCACCTAAGTGGGTCACGAACAAGCTGCCATTGTCTTGACCGATGGTGAGTTCTGGTCTGGCTTGGTACTGGTATATCTTGATCCAGATCAGTGATGACAACACCTTAAACTAAAAAATCCCATCTGTTGAGTCTGAGGCGTTATTTTTAGGGTTCGCAATTTCAAGCGATTACGACCCTATTGATTTCAATTGCTCGTATGGAACTTAATCGCTAATTCTCTGGTGCTTAAAACCTTACTTCTATTTCATCACTACGGTTTATCTTTCTGAATTTAAAGAATTCTTCTTTTGTTAAGGTAATCACTTTATTTTCACTGCTGATATTTCCATTACTGTCAATTACCAAATATGCTTTATATAAATCATCTTCTTCCTTATTTACAGAATAAACCAGGATATTATTAAATGCCGACAAGTATAATACACCTTCATATTTACTAAAAATTTTATTTTGAAGGTATTTCTTTTTCTTTTTGTTAGAAAAATAGCTGAAGGCACATATAAAGATACTACAAATTATCCAACCTAATACTCCAATAAGAATAGAGAAAGCTCCATCACCGCCGAAAAAACCTGTTTCTATATAGTAAGAAACTATATATATAAATACTAAAGACAAAAATGAAAGTGATATTACCCAAGATCCCGATATTGACTTAACTGTCTTACTATAATTTTTACTTAATTCACTCATAATTAAACCTATTAATTCCCTAAAACGATCTAACTTCTATTTTTTCAACAACCACAATATTTATCAAAAAATGGGTTAATTTGTATTTTAAGAACTATTCAATTTCATTAATTTCAATATTTTCCTTTAACTTCGGATCCATAATGGCAATTAATATTTCTACAGTAAAACAAAAAGCTTCAGCTTCTGGCATTAACCTCTGCTCCATTAGCACCCGTAATTGCTTTTACTATTAAATATTCCAACGTTAAAAACTGTTAACCAAGCTTACATTTTTTATCAGATCAACTAAGACCTCAAAACAAGAAACATGACTAAAAACTGAGTTTTCAATTCACAAAAGGGAAAAATAAAATTTTTACTATTTATTTTCAACAACTAAACTTTTATTTTTATATATTTAGCCTTAAAATTTCATTATAAACCTCATCCTATAAATTCACTTCACCCACAAAATTATAAGAGAAAAAACCTATTCCTCACCTATTTAAAAAAATCACTAAGACCAAGAAAAATATTAATCACCCTCATATTTATCAGAATTATATCAACAACAAACATGAACGCAATATTAATATCAATTTAATTTTTTTTAATATATACACTTGTTTAAAGATAAAAACTATCTTTTAGAAAAACTACATACAACTATACTCATAAAAAAATAAGAGTCTTAAATTTAATTTGCAAGAAACGCGACTAGCCATTAAATAAAAAAGCCCCAGTTTTTAGGCTGAGGCTTTATTTTAGAGTTCGTCATTTTCAATCGACTACGACCCCATTGATTCTCGGAAGAAAAGAAAGTCGTTAAGGCATTGCTTGAAGGGATGATTTTAAAACATGAGACTAAGCGAGTTGCGATGATTAGCAGCTAACTAAATAACTCGTAGAGTTAGGGTTAAAGGGGTACCCCTTTGCACACGTAAGAGTGCTTTTTACCACGTAAAAAGTATACTTTCGACAGCGTGCCTATCTTTTAAATAAGTCCAGATAAGGGATAGCAAAAGGTTGGCAATTAGTTAGCAAAAAGTTTGCGATTTCATGAAGTTGGCGGGTTTAATACCAATAAGTTTGCAATAAGTTTGCAATATCTTGGTGACGGCTCGTTTAGGTTTCAAGAAGATTTGTATGACTTTACTCATCATACAAAAAAGCCCCAGCTTTTAAGCTGAGGCTTTATTTTAAGGGTTCGTCATTTTCAATTTATTACGACCCCATTGATTTACTTTCGGCAGCGTGCCTTACCTGATAGAACAACGCTTTTTCGAGGTAATTTTGTTACTATTTTAAGGGTATTTAGCGCTAAGTTTGCAGTAGGTTTGCAGTAGGTTTGCAGTAGGTTTGCAGTAGGTTTGCAGTATCGTGGCGCTACCTCATTGAGATTGCAAAAGATTTGCATTATAAATGCATGATTTTTTAACTTTATCCATAGAGTAAAAAGCCCCAGTTTTTAGGCTGAGGCTTTATTTTAAGGGGATATAATTTTCAATCGACTACGACCCCATTGATTATAGTCTTGCTTTGCTGATGGAAGGAGTGAGTCGACTTAGCACTGACGAGAAACACGTTATTAGAGAGATGATAGAAGGCATGTTAGTTAAGCATCAAACTAAGTTAATGGTTAGTGAGTTGGGGCGTTAATTTACAAATAAAGTTTTAGATGGATATTACTAAATAATGAGCAAGAGACTGAATAAAACCAGTAAATTTTTAAGCTTTGTACTAAGACACAAACCTGAAGCGATAGGTTTAAATTTAGATGCTAATGGCTGGGCGAATATTGATAAGTTAATCACTAGTGCCAATAGTGCTGAGGAAGGTATGCAGCTTGATAGAGAGCTAATCATTAAGGTTGTAAACGACAATGATAAAAAACGATTTATCATTTCTGATGACGGTCAAAACATACGCGCTAATCAAGGCCATTCTATTAAAATTGACTTAGAACTTAAACCAACCAAACCACCTGAAACTCTTTATCACGGCACAGCTTCTAGGTTCCTTGATTCTATTCTAAAGGAAGGTTTAAAGCCCGGAAAGCGACAGCATGTCCACCTTTCAACAAATATTGAAACAGCGACTCAAGTTGGTCAACGCTATGGTAAGCCTGTTATTTTAAAAGTTAATACCCTCGCAATGTGCAAGCAAGGGCATCAATTTTTTGTTTCCGAAAATGGAGTATGGCTAACAGAAACAGTCCCTAAAGATTATATTCAAGACTACCCGCAATAATTTTCAGCGTCGTCCTTCGCTTCTATAAGCCAGTCATCAAAGCTTTTTAAATAATGACGCTGCTCCCAAATAGGCAAATTCCCTTGATAACAAAATACATGAAAATATATTTTAGGGTCACCTGATAAGTCATCGCCATCGAAGCACGCTAAATCACCATTAGCACTCTCTTCAAGCCTTGCAAACGGTACCAATAACTTGTCTGGATACTCATTCCTTAATATATTTATATAGAAATCTACTGTTCGCTTCTCACAAATAAAATGCCAAGGAGCCAACTCATCCCCACTACACGATGCGACGTATTGTAAATAAGACGTTGGATACTCAAATTTAGGTGCTATTAACTTAATTTCGGGAAAATAAACATTCATTATTTCTTACCCTTAACCTTCGGTTCACCTGTAGCGCCACTTGGATTTTTCCCAGAAAAGCCACCAGTCTGTTTGTTGATTCTAGCTGTAATAGCTTCACCCCAAGTATTATAGTCTTGCCAACCACGTGCCTGTTTCATTTCTGGAGTAAGTTGTTCGTCAAAACTTCTAACATTAGCTTTGACATCTACACCTGCTTCTCGCGCTGCAAGAATACGTGTGTTATCCATACTGGTAGGCAAACCATCAGGCATTTTGACAACATCAACAGGATCACCTTTCCAGCCATCTTTTCTCATACTTTCGACTAAATCATCATAAGTATATTTTTCACCTGTAATACGATCTTTCTTATTGTATGACACAGAATTCTGAGAGAAACGAACATTATTAGCGTTGAAGTATTCAACCTTAGTAATACCCTCTGTACCTTTACTCCCAGAAGTATAGTTATCATCAAACGCAGCATCAAGCTTTTCAAGGTCATCTGGATCTACTTTTTCACGGAGTTTATTGGCAATTTCTAAGCCAATGCGGCTCCCAGGTACAAATGAACCTATCGCTAATTCTGCGCCCGTAATTACCCCTGTCTCAATTGCTGTATCTTCAGCTTGGTTACAAGCACTCTGGCTGCCTCTATTACACTCATTTACAAGATCAGCTAATTCAATAGCATCCTTCAAAATAAGTGCCTTATCAATAACTTCGAGAGCGGCCATAAATAGAAAAACTGCAGCAGCGCAAGCTCCTGTTCCACAGATGTTGTTTTCAACTGCAATCTCTGCTGAATTTGCTGCTAAATTTACATCTTTGTCGCCTAATGTCGCAGCGAGACCTGCTGCTAACTTGGATATATTTACACCTTTTTCTTTCCAAGCTGCAATTTGAAGCCTCTTGCGTTTGAGCAGCGCGTTACGCTCAGCAGTTGATAAACTATTAATATCCTCTTCAGCTAACTCTCCTTTTAGCGCGTCTGCAAATTCTTCGGCATTGCTCTGTGAAAAATACACTTCACCGACTATCTCCCCAATAGCTCCACCAAGCGCAGCACTACCGCAATCACCATTACTAAATTCACCAGCAACACAACCCAATGCAGCATGTGCAATTTTATGCGTTACGAACTCTAGAGGGGATTTTCCATCATTAATTGCTTCTTTGTATGCGCCACCGATTTCAACTGCTACACTTTCTGTTAAAGCATTTGCAGCAGAGTTTCTTAGAGCTTGTTTTAAATTATCTGAAAGTTTGCCTCCTTGAACAACAGTGGTTACGCCAGCTCGAATAGTATTGTTTACCAAGTTAGTTTTTATACTAATTATTGCGTTCTGCTTAAAAGAGTTATCAACAGATACATTGCCTAGCTTCAATTTTGACAGTGCTTCATTAGCTAAACCAGCTGTGACCATACTAGTGATCAAGCTTTTAATATTATCGCTGCTACCTAACTCCTTAAATACAGCACCTATATCGCCATTATTATTGATTAAACTGACGCTTGCAGTTGTAGCTAGTGATAGAGCTCCCGCTTCTACTGCAACGCCTATTGCACCCGATCCAACTGCTGAACCAATCGTGCCGCTACCCGCAGCAACTCCGCCAGTGCCACCAATAAGCTCTGCTCCCATCGGCCCCATGGCTACTCCAACAGCAATTGCAATAATAAGAGAGGCTAGGGGGCTTACGCCGGACTGCTCGTAATGCCAATCTTTAAACTCGGTTTCAATGGCTTGCCAGTTAACATCATCTCGCTGCTTCAGGGTTTTAAGCCATTCCATGCCTGGCTCAGCAACCAGTTTATCCATTGATTGCTCTAGGCTTCCTTCAGGTGCCACACCTACTGATACATTAATACCAGCTGCTGCTTTTAGAGCTAAGGTCTGGGTATCAATTGTAGTTTGTGCTTGTTGGGTTTTTTCAAATCCTTTGTCGATGCTGACAAACTTAAGCCCAGAGGAGTCGAAGATAGATTCTCGTAATGAAGAAAACTCTGTGATGGAATCTAAGTAGATCTTAGCGTTAGGGTTAACGAGGTTTCCTTGTGTATCAACACCTGCCGTTATGCTGACGGAAGCTGCTTTTATCTCACTCGCTTGAAGGCGTGTGCTGCCACCAGATCTTAGAGCAACGTTGCCCATAGCCTCTGAAATGCTACCGTTTGCTGAGTGATTAACCTTATCTAAGCTATGATCTTTTTTGACCAAACCCCAGGCAGAAGACTTTTTCTTAGAGTGTTGAATACGTGTTTTATCGAGCTGGGCTAATTGTTGTAACTCTCCTCCCGTTGCAATATTGATATTGCCTTTAGCCGAAATAACATCGGAAGCGACGATTTGGGTATTTGCACCAGAAACGATCTCAACGCCATTATCACCGCTTAATGTAGCTGCTTGGTGAGTTAAATACTCTTCGCTATGTTTGATCGATTTTTTACGATGGCCCATGAAGCCGCTTCTCTTTTTATAAGAGTAGCCTGATGTTCTGAATTCTTCAGCGGAGCTAAGTACAACATTTTTATCTGCTCGCAGCGACGTTTTATCTTTCGAATCTATCAAGGAGCCTTCAATGCCAATATTCTGTTGTGCGAATAACGATGTATTCCCGCCAGCAATTATTTCACTGCCGGATTGGGTCATATTATTATTGTATGTATTTCGATAATTTCTTTTTGAATTAGACGTTTCTTGCTCGGAGGTCACTAATATATTGTTAGCTGCGGCGATGTTGATATCTTGCTCAGCATTAATATTTGAGCTTTGTACGTTTACATCTCGAAGGGCTGTTATTTCAATATCTGTTTTAGATTGGAGGCTTGTTCCTTGCTGAGTCGTTGCGCTTGTTTGGCCTGCACCATTATATGAACGAGAGGTGTTTTGAACTGCCAACAAATTCACATTTTCACCAGCGCTCAACGTCAGCTTTTTAACACTGTCAATATTCGCAGCTGTAGCTGTTATACTTTTTCCCGATGAAATATTAATGCCATCACTCTTTAAACTCGCCCCTTTATGATCTGTCGTGGCTGAGCTGCTGCGATCCACTGTTGTGACTGTATATATACTATCGCCATGTTTAGATGAATGGTTAGTTCGAGTGTAATTCCTCGTTACAACTTTCTGGTTATTCTTTTGCTGTTTAACCGCACTGATATTAACGTTACCGGCGGCAGTAACATCCAGCTGGTTAATTGCTTCAATCGCTGCACCTTCGATATTGATATCTTTTGCGCCGGCAAATGCTATGCCGCCTAGTGATTGTAAAACACTAATTGCCGCCGTATTCTGCTGACTACTCTCGCTGACACCGCCTTTTTTCGAGCTTGTATTTACTTGGTTTTGGCCAGCAAGAATATTAATATCACCTTGAGAGTTAATCGCTAAATCACCACCTGCTGCTATCTCACTGGCACTAATTGTGGTGTCTTTGCCCGAGCTAAAGCTGATGTTACCTGACGCGGCTATTTGGCTGCCCGCTTGAACCTGTTCGCTGATGTTGTCTTTACTAAATTGAACTAATTCAGCAGTTTGGGAGACTCGCACCCTATTTCCGTGTTTATCTGTGGTGAGGCGTGTTGAGTCAGTATATTTAGAACCTTGCTGTACGTTTGTGGTGACATTTCGTTTCGCCACTGCCGATTTGATGTTTATTGCACCATCTGCTTGTACCTTAATGTCGCCGCCACTGTTGAGTTTAGATGCGGTTAGATTAACATCGCGCCCAGTGTTGATTTGTAAGTTGCCACCGCTGTTAAGGCTTGCGGCATTTTGTACTGTTTGAGTGCCACGCACTTGAGTTTCAGTCACCGTTGTTCTGGCATTAGGGTTTTGTGCCAAGGTTTGCGTTTGGCTTTCTACTCGAGTGTCTTGGTGAATTTGTTTAGTTTCAGTTTGCGCTATTAAATTAAGATCGCGCCCTGCATCAACACTAATCTCTTGTTCTGCGCTTAACTCGCTGCCTGCAAGGGTGACATCACGGCCAGCTTTAATGGTTGCACTGGAGCCCGCTGTTACTTCACTGGCAATCCGCCTAGCACTTTTCCACTGACGAGTACCGCGAGTACCTTCACTTTCGATAAGTTGCGATCTGATATTGACATCATTGCCCGCTTCTAGGGTAAGTGCATTTTCAGCACTTAAGCGGGTACCAACTAAATTGGCATTTTGCTGAGCTGTGATACTGACATTATCCCCTGCTATAGCCCCGCCTGTTTGGTTAACATTGCTCCCTTGTAGAGCTAAATTTCCTTGTGCTTTAAGCACTGCATCACTGTTTAAATCACCCTTTGCTGCAATGGCTAACTGTTCACCGGCATTGAGTTTGCCTTGCAGTGTTACATCACCATTGATGTTCAAATCAATTTGAGTAGCAGATAACAACGCACCACCTTGGTGGATTGCTCTACCTGCGCCAGAGCCATAAATTGCCGTACTGTTGGTAGTAAATTGTTGCGCGCTAACGCCTCCGTTTTGCATGGCAGTTGCCAGAGCTTCACCGATAAAGTCGGAGTGCTCTACCATTTGATTATTTCGTTTTAACCCGCGCTGCAAGCGCGCTTGCCAATTGGTGCGATTGAGCGCATTTTCACGACCAATGTACGCATTCAGACCTGACCATCCCCCTCCAAGTGGGTCGACAAACTGATCTGATTGGAGATTGAGATTATCAAAGCCTCTACCGACAAATTCATCACGCATTTCACGGTGATTACCTAAGCGACCCGCCATGAACGAAGAGGACAAAAAGGTTTTATAGTCAGTGAAGGTGAAGCGTGTTTCCAGTAGATAGTTTTTATATTCCGACAGAGGGACTTGAGAAGTGTCTATTTGATCTTTAATACTTTCAAGCAGTACTAATGGGATATCAATTATTACCCCATCTATAGTAATAAGCTGTGCTGTTTCGGCGTTGTTGATATTCTCTAGTACCGCTTTAGCTAGCTCACTGTTTTCGCTATTGAGGGCATTTATTGCTGCTTCTTTAGTCACTTCAGCTAGTGTTTGCCTAGCTGCTTCAACACTTTGCTGGTTATTATTGCTCTGTGCTTCTCGCTGTGATTGCGACACTTGCTCTGATTTAGTGGTCAGTGTTGCTTGGTTTTCTTTTTTGTTAGTTATCTGTGCTGCCTGTGATGTGCGTTCATCGTGAGTTTCATCTAGGTGGGCTCTTGTTGTGCCACTTTCACCATTAGCTTGAGCAAGCAAACTATCTAACTTAGAGGCATTATCGCTACTATCTTGAACAACGTTGTTCAAATTTCCAATTGCGACATTCAGGAATATGCCACCTTTTGCTTCGATCTTACCGCCAAAGGTGTCGTCGTATCCCATTTTTCCGGTATGGCAGGTGAAACAACCTTTCTTGTGCACTTCAACAATCACTTGTGATGCGCCGAACGCTTTATTAGTAATGCTACTATCAGCAACGATGTTTATACTGTTGCCAGCAGATAAATTGGCATGCTCATTGTTAAAAGTATCGGTATCGATATCGATATTGTTACCGGCGACCATACGTGCCATAAAGCCATCGCCATTTAACTTATCCGCCGTTAAGAAGTATTTAACGGTATAGCCAGATTTAGTGACTGAACGAACAAAGTTTAGATTATTTTCTACACTGTTCACCAGTTTGCCACTGTTCTTATTAGCATCTTCAATCAGTGCTAAACTACTGGCTGGGATATCTTGCCCGCTAATTGTAGCTAGCCATAATGCTAATAACTCATCTTCAAATTCTGCGCTGACATTACCGCTGGCATCAACTACGGTGATCGTATCGATTCTTGTGGTCGCAGGTATCATAGGAGTGGTAGCTGTTGCGGGCACTTCTGGTACGACCACTTCACGCTGAATAGTTCTTTTTAGCAGCCCTACTAAATAGTCATTGTAGTTATCGATACCTTTTTCTTGGGCTTTAGCTGACAGTTTATTCCATGTGTTTTTAAAGTTATCTAACACATTACCATCTTCATCAACGACATCTGCTTTGAGTAAGGCCTTACTCTGTGCTGTTAATGCTGTGCCATCCATTAAATAACGTAGTAAGGCCAAGTAAGCACTTTGCTGATCAGCAGTTACACTGTTACCTGACAGGAAATTTGGTTTGATTAGTTTATTGGTATCACCGAAAACATCAGTAATTGATTGTTCTAGTGTTTTTTCCCAAGTTCTATTTATAAAATCTTTACTGACAGTTGGTGTTTTAGAGATGTTATCCACCTTAGTGGCTTTGATGTTTAAATCACCTCTAGATGCAACAAACGCACCTTCTTTATTACGCACCAGATCAGCACGTGCTCCCTGCCCATCGCGATCTATATTTATATTTTGCGCCGCCCATAATAACCCACCGTTATTAATGAAGCTTTGTGTCTGCAAGTTGATATTACTGCCTGCCCACAGCTGGGTTGATGGAGTACTTGGGTTACCATCAGCATCACGTATTACTTGACCATTGGCGTCTTTTTCAAACTCACTGTTAATAACAAGAGTATTTGCAGCAAGACCTAAATTACCATTAGCTGCCACTAACTTACTGTTTGTTATCTCTAAACTGGCAGCATTTTGCATTGCTGCTGGACTACTCTGTTGCTTAGCAAGCGTTAAATTATTGCCCGCACCGATGCTTGATTGAGCTATTGTTATTTCATTAGCCAACAGTTTTGCATCTTTTTGCGCCGCTATTTTGACAGAGTTAAGATCGAGCTTCCCTTCACTGTTGACATCAATATCACCACTGCTGATACGCGTTGGCACTGAGCTATCTGCATTGGTTTTACTGGTTAAGTAGGTATCTCTAAGATCAATCTTTTTACCTTGTAAAGTTATCCCCTGATAAGCTGTGAGAACGCTGTCATCACTGAATGTTATATCACCATTTTCAAGTTCAATTTTACCGGCACTATTGAGTAATACACGCTGAGCCGATAACGAAGTACCAGAGTGTGAATCAAATGTTATATCACCATTGGTTACCAATGTTGTGTCTAAAAGCGTTAAGTCATCGGCATAGCTTGTAAATGCACCGCGCGCATCTAAATCAGCCCATTTAAGTACTAAGGTACTTTTAGCAGAGTGCGTATTTAGATTGAGATCAGCGCCCGCCGTCAGTGTAGATAAATTATCGCTATCGGAGTTTATTGCACCGATTGAAGTTAGCTGTGAATTAAGCGTTAAATCTTGATCTGCACGCAGGTTTACACCATCAGCATCTATACGGCCTAAATTATTAGAGGTTTCAATGATTAAGTTTTTACGGGTATCAAAGCTGGCTTTATCAAGTTTCACATTTGCAGCATTAAGCTTCATATCATGCAAAGAACTGACACGGCTCTCTTCAACTGTCGCCAGTAAAACAGCTTGCAGATCAGCGCGTTCTGCAGCATTTAGCTGACTATCATTTAAAGTTAGAGAACCAGCACTATCTAGTAATACGTTTTTGCTACTATTGATGGTGCTATCAACTACATCTAATTTGCCATTAGTTGCAGTAGTTTTCAGTTTTAAGCTTTTTTTAGAAATTAGCTGTGATTGATTTCTAACATGGATATTGTTCCCTGTAAGTACGGTGCCTTGTGTTGCTGTATTTGCATCACCACTGCTCAGTACCGAATTATCTACCACTAAGTCTGCGCTTGCTTGTAACAGCAATTGCCCATTAGTAACAAGTGCACCTTGCTTATCAGCATTTGCTTGACGAGTATTATTTTGCAGAGTGATGTTTTGCCCTGTAACACTCAGGTTTTGCTCAGTTTTTATAAGAGCATCATCAATTAACACATCTCCAGTGATTTCTAGCTTTGCCTCCCCTTCACTCACTATGTTGAATTGTTTGGCTTCAATACTAGCTGCCTTTAAGGTGCTTTTTTCAATAGCTTCTATTTCAACCAGTGACTTTGCTGCGTTTTGGTTGATAGATAGTTTATTTGAGGCTGTTAAATTGATCGATTTTGCCGCTGAGAGTTTAGCCGAATTCTGTAAATCGATATTGCCCGTCTCTACACTAAGCGATTGCTTAGATTGTAGTGTACTGTTATCCAGTGATAGTGATCTTGCAGAATCAGTGTCTGATTTAAGGCTCAGATTACCTTGTGCTATCAGTATGCTGTTTTTATCGATATCTATCTGATCTGCAATTAAGCTTAAGTTTTGTTTTGTATTAAGTTGAGCACTGCTGGTTGCTTTAAATGTGCCAGTATTGATATCAAGTTTTTGCTCTGCTTGGACGACGCTGTTATCAACAGTAACAGTATGACTAGGTAATGCAGCGCTCTTACCTAATGTAATATAGGTACCGGCCACTAGCTGACTGTCATTTTCAAAAAGCATTTGAGATGCTTTAACTGTGATATAGCTAGCGCTTTTAGCATTGGCTTTATTGAGATTTAATGAAGTCGAGGTCACTTCAATTGACTGATCCGCATTTAACTCACTTTGTGAAATAGTGGCGGTTTGAGCATTAATCGCTAATTTATCTTTTGTATTCAGTTTGCTATTAGTAGCCGTTAAACTTTTTGCTTGAATTGATATATTTTTATCGGCATTCAACTCGCTGTTTACCAACTGCCCTTCATCTTTGCTTGTCAGTGCTAACGGCCCCGTACTATTAAATACACTATCACTAATCTTGTAATAGCCATTGAGCGCCATTGCATTAATTTTAAGTGCACCTTTAGCGACTAATTCAGAGTTATTAATAATTGAGATATAGCCTGCATCAACATTAAGGCTTTGTTCCGCATCAGAGCTTGCGCTGCTAGCAAATACATTGTCAAAAGTTAAAATATTTGTCGCCGATAGCAACAATTTTTCATCCGTTTCGAAGCGTGCTTGAACAGCATTGAGATTATTTTGAGCATTTACAGTGATCGTTTTATTGGCTAAAAACTTCGTCTTATTAGCGTTTAATGACTTGGCTGTTAGATTATGCGCTTTCACATTGATTGTGCTGGTTTTACTTTCAATGTTTGTGCCAGCTAATTCAACATTACCATCAGCGGTTAAGCTTATTTGATCAATGGCAATTAGCTCGCCACCTTGCATGTTAACCCCTGCACCTTTATCAGTGACTTGGAGATTAATTTGATTGGCGTACATGCCCCCTAAATTCGATACATCGAGCCCTACCGATGATGCTTGTGAATCCGAGTGTTTGGTTACTTTCCCAGTAGCATAGTCGACACTATTATCGCCAGTTGCGATGTTCAGCGTGCCCTGTGCCTTTACTTTACCGTAAACTTTGACGGCCTTTGCCAGAATATCGATGCGTTTTTGACCTGAACCATCTAAGCCATTAGCTTGTATTTCTATATTCCCTTTAGTTGTTCTAAACCCCTTAAGTGAACCGTCACTATTAAAGTTTGCAGAGCCTGTAGTCAGTACTCCACGATCGGTATTGACGAAGCCACAACCGTTGCAGCTTATGCCATTGGGGTTAGCTACAATGACATCTGCACGCTGCCCGGCAACTTCGATATACCCGTTGAGTTGCGAGCGTGTCGCGCCGACTACTTCGTTTAGAATAACGCTTGCTTCACTACCTGTGCGAAGATTTGCATTACCTTCTATAAATCCAGCAAGTTCTGTACTGACATTAGTGGCGCTGTTATTAAGCAACAAACCTTTATTTGATACATTAAAATGATTGTAAGTATTGTGTGATAAACCCTTATTATTAGGCGTATTAATGTTAACAACAGGCACACCATTACGAGCACCATCCACAAAAGGGCGCTGGTTATTTGGCGCATGGGCACCACCACCTTCCACTCTGAAGTTTTCTGCTAAGGCGGTCACCGGTTGAAACACTAACTGATAGCTAAGTAGCGCAACAAGTACTCTAGTGCTATGCAATTTCAAGGCGTTTTTGTTTAAAGCTTTTGGCTGAGATGAGTTATTTGGTTTCATAATTACTCGCTTTAAAATGCATAGTTAATTGAAAAAAAGGCGTGGTTTTTATCACCAACGAGCTGGGTTGGTCGATTGACCGCTCTAGAGACATCAAACTTGAGTGATAATTTATCGTTGTATTTCGCCGTTATACTTGCAGCGATACCTGCAACGAAAGGCTTACTCCATGTAATAGACTTCGGGCTTTTAACCGCCCCTATGTCAAAGGAAAGTGTTGGTTTTAATTTCCACCCAGAGATATTTCTTTCAGCCGTTGAGAAGTTATTGCGCCAGTAAAGCCCGCTATTGCCATAAATTGAGGCGTTGTGAAAGCCACGCACGCTGCTCATTCCGCCAGCACTGAATTGCTCAGAACCAGTCAGTTCGTTCTCACTGTATTGGAAAAAAGCTTGTGTGCTATAGAGAAATTTTCTGTTGTTAATCGGTACATCGAGTTTGAAACCGCCGCGTAAATAGGCAAAATCATCATCCGCAAAACCAGGGATGGTATGCATATCGGTTAAACCTTTATAATTACGACCTGCGCTAATTGTCCAATCGATAAAGTTTTGATTTGCAAACTGATGATCTCCGCGAAAACCAACTTCAAAAAGCGTTAGTTCACGATACTGAGATTCAATTTCAATCCCTTCAATATAGTTACGGCTTTTCTTAAGGTTTAGGCTTGTAGTCAAGTAAATCCGTGATTGCTGATCACGGCTAATTAGCTTCTCAACCCCGATTCGCCTGTTCCGATTATGACCATTTATTTGGTACTCTTGATTTACTCCCTGAATAATGCGCTTGTATTTATAGCGGCTAGTAGAGAGTTGAAACAGCCAGTTTTTATAGGGAATGTTATAGTTCATAGAAACACTACGGTTTCTTTTGCGCGCGGAGTTAGCATCCGTATTTTGGTTATAGCCGAGACTTAGGTCATCGTTTGCGTTAAATAAATTATCTAATTCAAAACCAAATGATCCATTCTTCTTTCCTGTTGATGCTACGCCATAATTATTTAAGCCAAAATTTGCTCGCCAAGGTTTTTCATTTTTAATCGTGATATCTAAAATAGAATCACCTAGTTGCTTTCCGGGTTGTAATTGTGCTTTAGCTGATTGCGATTTCAATCGGTTAAGGTTATCTAATCCTTGTTCCATTTCCCTTAGTGAAATGAGTTCTCCCTTTTTAAAAGGGTAGGCATTGTGTACTCTGCGATCTACTTCTTTGCCGTCTGAAAAACTAAAGTCTTGCAACAGTCCTGCTTTTGCAACTAGCACTAAGTTGCCACTTTTTAGGTTTTGTGGCTTTAAATAAACACGAGTAGTGATCAATCCTTTTTGCTGATAATAAACATTTAGGCGCTCTACTAGCTCGACTAAGGCTTTTTTATCAGCACAAGTATTGTTTAATTTTTGAAAATCTAAAGGGGTTGGCAAAAGGTTTGAGTCATCAATTAATTGAGTTTTTTTGATCCAGAAGCAAGGCCCACCTTTAGCGATATTGGTTTTTTTTGGTGCGATACTATCGAATGTTTGTTTTTGTATGCTTTGGGGAAGTAATGCATCTTGAATTGCACGCTGATCTCTTAAGCGCTGCTCACTATCTCGCGCCATTTGGTCGATGACGTTTTGAGAGATATTATTAGAGCTGTAGGCATTACTTACAGCGACTAAAAACATAGTTGGAAGTACTACCACCAAAGATTTTATCCTGAATGATGTAAATACATTTTTGTTTAATAGACGCATGAAATGACCCCACTTTGATTTACCAATTGAAAAAGTAAGGAAATAAACATTAACAACCTGATGAAGGCATTTTGTTTAAAGTTTACAAAGTCTAAGTGATAAATATTAATACAAGTTTTGAATAGGGGAGGGAGTATATTCAGCAGATACATGAATGCAATCTTAACAAGATAAAAATTACATTTATATTATATACATCTGTTTGATATTTGAATAAGTGTATAAGAAACAGTTGTTTAATGATTTCTTTGCTAGTAATAAAATTTCTTAAATTTATTGAGACTGTTCTAGTTAATTGTTTAACCTAGCTTTTTGAAGGAGGTAAGGTTATTGAATTAGGTTTACCAATCAATGTCGAATTTATTCATAATTGCCTTAAAATCTCTATACGGGCAGCGTACTAACCATTATCATTTCACGCGAAAGTACAGATCCCAATACATTGTTAATATCCTCCACCTATCAAAGACAAAGAAGCTCTTAAATGACTAATCGCCAATCCAACATCATTTTTTATAGCGCAGTAGCACTGTTCGTCATCGTCGCTCTTACAAATGTTTACTATCCGCAGTTATTTGAAGGCTTCACAAAAAGTGATCAGGAGTTGCAGATAAAAGAGGCAATGGCAAAAACTGAGTACGATAAAGCTTTGGCTCTGTATGGTGAAATGGTTAATGACAAGGTTGCTCAGGGAGAATCTAGTACAGCTGAGACAGCACAGCTGTATCAGGAGATTGCAGAGATTTATGCCTTGCAAGGTAATAGTGAGCAGGAACGACAGTATTATTTGAAAGCGTTACCTATACGCGAGAAGCTTCAGGAAAAAGATAGATATAGTTTGGCTAAAGTGAATTTTCAGTTGGGAAAAATTGCCAGACAAGAAAATCGTTTGGATCAGGCCCAACAGTATTTTGAGAAATCGCTATTTGCACGATTAGGTTTTGTCGATCTGCCAGAGAGCGTAGATCAAGGCATGTTTACTAAATTGCAGCAGCAAAGAATTAACTATAAGCGTTTAAACCACGCTGAAACAATTGCCGCGTTCCAGCAATTGGCAGAGGTGCATGTGGATAAAGAAGACTATCAAGCTGCTAAAGATTATTACCAAAGAGCTCGATCAGCAAGTGTTGAGGTGTTTGGCGAAGACAGTGCGCAGGTTGTTGCGTTTTCAAAGCTCTTGGAGGAGTTACCAAGCCAAAATTAACAGGATCGTAGAGTTAATAAGGAATTTTCCATGATGGAGAGTGGGTATGAGAGGCACGGTGACTTCAAGATAAAGATCGATAAAAACGTTATTTTGATCGATGCTTGGGGGCCTTGGAATCAAGAGTTTTTTACGCAGTTTCATCGCCAGTTATATTTAGCAGTTCATCAGTTAACGGTGGATATATATGGCGCTTTAGTGGTGATTCATGGTCAAGGGTTGCCGGTGAATGATGCCATTGATGATCACATAGCGTTTCTTCGTCAAGGTAATGTGAGAGCATTGGCCGTTGATTTATCGTGTTGTTCTACCGCAGGTTTGTCGAAAGATGTGTTTAGTAAAATATATACCCAGAGCGAGCTTAATTTTGAATTTTTTGATGATAATCAAGCGGCGAAAAAATGGCTAACTCAACAATTAACTTCTGCTGATAATTAAGTGAAAGCATCGATATAGGCTGCAAATAATGAAGATAGAGAAATTATCTATTGAGCACTTAGAAGCTTTCAGTGTTTATACAAAAGCTTGCATGCGCGATGGCTTAAGTTTATATGCAGAGGCAATTGATGATTGTGAAGCGTATTTAAAAAAGCGCATCGCCTATGCACAAGGCGAGCAGTTGCCTGAGGGTTGGCCTCCGATTTCAATGTATTTTTATATTGATTCAGGGGTTATTTTAGGTGCTATCAGGGTGCGTCATGGAGTTAACCCCTATATAGAAAATGTGATTGGTCACATTGGTTACGAGACGTTATCTCAAGCGCGCGGCAAAGGAACTGCTACAGCAATGCTAAGTTGGGTTAAACAGCAAGTGATTGAAGATGATGTAATCGTAACTTGCGATGAGAGTAATCTTGCATCACAAAAGGTTATTGAAAAGTGTGGTGGTAAGTATTTGAATACTTTTTACTGCAATGAGGATCATTGCGAGGTGCGGCGTTACCAGTTATTCAAGGAAGTATAAGGCTTCTAGGCACTGGAATTGACAGCACCTAGAAGGTTTATAATACAGAGCTTATAGCTTATAGCTTATAGCTTATTAGCTTTTTAGTTCAGCAGCTTTTGCCATTGCATCTTCACCTTTTTTCCAAAGGTTTCCTTGCCATAACTCATCTAAACCGCTGTCGCCACAGGCGCCTTTAGTGGTTAAATATTCAAAGTAAGACGTTGGCTTTTTACCTGTGATGTTGTAAAAATCAGGGCTGCAACGACAGTAAAAACCGTTGCTTAGATATTCAAAAAACTCTGCACGTGTGCTGCCAAAGTCGTTTTCAAAATCTTCCATTGATTGCGCGCGATACTCAATCTCTTTATCCATAGCACGCCCTAAATCAGCGGCAATTTCAGCCATTGTCTGCGGCTCAGGACCAGTGATGTCATAGAATTTATTACTGTGTAATGCAGGGCCTTGCTCTAGAATAACTGCCGCAGCTTGAGCAATATCTTGTGTACAAACAAAAGAGTTACGTGCATTGCCGAGGGGGTTGGTAAACCAGCCGTGCTCTGCAATGTTATCGCAATCTGTTTTGAGTAAGTGGTTCATGAAAAAGTTGTTACGCAAAACAGTGACCGCTAAGCCTGCATCGATTAATGCTTTTTCACCCCACCAATAGTGTTGTAGCATCAGAGGGATTGAGGCGCCAGTGCGTGAAGCATGCTTGCTTGCATCGTAAGAAGCGGTGTTAGTATCAGCGCCCATGCAGCTTACGCGCACGACATGTTTGATTTGATCTTTATAGTCGCTGAGTGCTTCACAAAAGTTGAGGTGGCCTTGTAGCATAGGGTCTAAAGACGCTGAGTAAATTGCTGACACACCCTCAAGAGCTGTTGGCCAAGTGCTGTTATCATTAAGGTCAAACTTAACGACTTGATCTGCCCCTAATTCGCGTAGCATTTCGACTTTTGATTCACTGAAGTAACAGGCGCGAACAGTAAATTTTTTGCTAGCACTTAAACGTGCTACTAACTCTTTGCCAATTCGGCCGGTTGCTGAGGTAACAAGAACAATGGGGTTTGTCATAATGAAATTTCCAGTTAGGGAGTGTCAACGAAAGTTCTGTTTAAGTTTATACACCAAGATAAGATAAATACCTTAGATTATATGTAATCTATGAGTTTAACTTAAACAGCCAATTGACAATTGTACGTGGGCCACTGATGTTTGACTAAACGAACATTACTTAGTGCTTTGCACAAGGAGAATGTAATGAGAAAGCTGACGAAGTATTTAGCGACTTTTGTGGCGAGCCTATTACTGTTTGTGTGCCTTGAACACAGGGCGGTCATAGCAGGAGCGCTTGAAAAACAACAGCGATTTGAAGCAAGTTTGCTCAGTTGGCAGCTTGTTAAAAAGCAAATAGCGCGTTATCAATATTCAGTGAACTTTAGTAGCTGGGTTGGTTTTTCAAATCGTACTACCTTGAGCGTAGAAGATGATGTAGTCGTTAACAGAGCCTATGTCGCATTCGATCAAAATAACAAACTAGTTGCTCAATGGCAGGAAGATGGCAGTGATGAAATAGGCACTCACAAGCGAGGTGCTACCCCTAAAACGATGGATCAGCTCTATCGCCAGTGTCGCTCTGAAGTGCTGTCTAAATCAGCACAGGAGAATTATATAAGTTTGTCGTTTGATGAAAATAATCTTTTACGTCAATGTACTTACACACCGATGAGCTGCGCTGATGATTGCTCTTTTGGGGTAAATATCTCAGATTTACAATTTAACCAAACGCCTTAGCGATTGTATAAGTTTAAATAACGATACTGATCAGCTAGTAATTTATGATTGATATCATTTCAATAATGAGCGCTTTCGATAGAGCCCCGCTTTGCGGCTGACCAATTCTAGATCATTAATGTCTGTACAAAAATTGAGATTCTCTTCAATTCCGACAGCGAGGTAGCTACGGCTGGTCATTGAGCTGAGTAAGAGTGAGAGTACTTTGTTTTGCAGCTCGCGATTAAAGTAAATGAAGACATTTCGACACAGAATGAGCTGCGCTGAAATGAAGCTAGGTTGGCTGACTAAATCATGGTGTTGAAAAATGACACGTGAAAGAAGCTTGCTAAGCAATGTTGAGCCTTTGTCATGGCTAAAGTAATCAGCTAGGTTAGCGTTACCACCTGAAGCTTTATAGCGTTCTTCATCTTCTGCGTTTAAAGGTGATTTTAGCTTTCCTGAGGCGGCAATTGTTAAAGCTTGATTGCTAATATCTGAGGCATAAATTTGTCCGTGCTCTAGTAATCCTGCTTCTTCTAACATAATAGCTAGAGAATAAACCTCTTCCCCAGTGGCGCAACCAGCCACCCATATCGAGAATCTAGGGTAACTCGCCAATAACGGGAATATTTTCTGTTTCAGCTGTAAAAAGAGTTCTGGGTCACGGAATAATTGTGAGTAGCTAACGGTTAGCTTGTCAATCACATGTGCTTTGAATGCATCGTCGTGAAATAATTTTGGGATAAGCTCTGATGCGTGATGCAGTTTTTCCTCATGTACTAAGTTGTTGATTAAACGACCAATTGACCGTTGAGAGTAACCACTAAAATCTTGAGCGCAGCAGCGCTTGACCGCTTCAACAACTAATTGCAGCTCGGCTGTAGAGGTTTCACTTGTGGGGTGTGATGGAGTTGTAAGTGGTGTTAAATCCACGCGAGTAAGCTCTTGTATAGTAGATCTAGATCGACAGGTTTTGTAAGAAAATCATCCGCCCCAGCGGCGAGACACTTTTCTTTTTCATCATCCATTGTTGAGGCTGTGAAGGCGATGATAGGTAGATGTTTAAACTGTGCCTGTTCTCTAATTTTAGTGGTTGTTTCTATGCCATCCATACCTGGCATCATGATATCCATAATCACGATATCAATACTCGGATTGCTTTGCAGTGCAGCAAGCCCCTGTGAGCCGCTAGTTGCAATATCAATGATGATATCGTTACTGCGTAGTATCTTGGCCAATGAAAAGGTATTGCGCATGTCGTCATCTACTAACAAAACTCTTTTACCTTTTAAAGCACTGATATCTAAGTTTGTTTTTTTAGAGTGAGGTTTTTGGGTAGTTGTATACTGATCTTGAGAATCATTTAAGATTTCTCGAAGTTGCTCAACCAGTCGCTCCTCTGAAAGCGTCGACTTTACAATAATTTTATCGGTGAATTGATTGAGTTTAAGAAGCTCGCTATCGGAGAGTTCCCGCGCCGTATAAACGATAAACTCAGGCTGTTGAGAGCGCTCAATACGCCTAAATGTGTCGAGCACATCAAAGCCGGAAATGTCCGGCAGATTAAGATCTAGTACCACTGTGAGGTAGTTCTTACTTTGCAACTGCTCTAGGGCTGCTTGTCCGCTGTTTACAAAATCACAGTTAACACCATCAAATTGAAGCAGCAGCTCAAGGGCAAGCCGGTTTGCGGCGTCGTCCTCCACGATAAGAATGTTTTTATCACCAGATGAGATAGCTGACTTGGTTGATGAGAGCTCTGGCGTGGGGCGTGTACTAGCGTTTACAGTGGGTGTTGAGTCCAATGTTGAAGGCTGTTCTGTGGATGATGGTTTTTCGTTTTTATCGCTAAGTTGCAAAGGCAGTTCTAAAGTAAAGGTGCTGCCTTTATTAAGTTCAGATTCTAGTAGAATTTGGCCGTTTAAAAGTTTAGCGAGATCTTTACTTATTGATAGCCCTAGCCCTGTTCCACCATACTTACGTGTCATTGAACCATCAGCTTGCTGGAAGGCTTCAAAAATATTTTGATGTTGCAGAGGATCAATGCCAATACCACTGTCCTTCACTACAAATACTATAATGCCCTTTGTGCGATCAATTTTAATTGAAACGTTTACCGATCCCTTTTCGGTGAATTTGATGGCATTGCCAATTAAGTTCATCAGTATTTGTTCTAAACGTAATTTATCACTGTAAATAACTTTAGGAGCGTCTTTCTCAAGTGTGAGCTCAAATGCTATTTGCTGTTCTTTGGCAAGCACATCAAAGCGGTCGAAAAGCTGTTGATGTAATTGCTGTAGTTCGATGGGCTCATTGTAAGTTTGCATGTGGCCGGCTTCGATTTTTGACAGATCAAGAATGTGATTGATTAAGTGCAATAAATGCCTGCCGGAGTCCTCAATCACCTGTGCACTATACGCTTCTTCTGCAGATAAGTTACCCGAACTATTGCTACTCAACGACCCAGCCAGGATTAACAAACTATTCAAGGGAGTACGCAGCTCGTGAGACATGTTTGCCAAGAACTCTGACTTATATTTGTTACTTAGTTCTAGCTGTTGTGCTTTTAGCTCTATCTCTTGTTTGGATTCTTGAAGGATGATTTGTTGTGATTCTAGGTCACTGCTTTTTTCGCGCAGCGACTCATTACTCACACGCAATTCCTCTTGCTGAACTTGCAGTTCTTCAGACAGATTTTGTGCTTCTTCTAGAGCTGAGTTAAGGCTTTCTCGGGCGCTAATGTTCTCAAAGGTTGTCCCAATACTTTCTTTTAGAGATTCCAGTAAGTTTTGTTTTAAAGGATCGATAGGTTTTAAAAACGCTAATTCAATCAAGCCTCTGAGTTGCCCGCGATAGCTAAACGGGATCAACACAATTTGCTCTGCTTCACTTCCCCCCGTTGCAGAAAGGATGCGAGCGTAGCCATTGGGTACATCTTGCACGATTATATTATTTAATTCAGCTGCCGCTTGGCCGACTAGCCCTTGGTGTAAACGGTATTGAGTGGCGGGAAAGTCACTCGGCAATTGGCCAAATACTGCGCTTTGTTGAAGTACCCCTTCACCATTATCAAGTACAGCTTCGTGCCAGGTATAAAGTGCACCTACTTGTGCATCTACATATCTTGCTAGGGTTGTCAGCACTAACTCAGAGAGCTTATCTTCTTGCTGCTCTCTGCGCATTGCATGATCAATAGACACTTGGCCTTGTTGTAACCAAGCGCGATTTTCATTTTCTAATAGATGCTGCTTTAACTTAGCGGTCATTTGCTCTAACGATGAATATACGCCGCGCGATCGCTCTTTAAACGGCATATCTAAGTTGCCAAAAATGATGTTGTTGGCTATTTTTCTTAGCTCGTTAGGTTCAGCGCCTAAAGGTCTTAAAACGTATTTGAGTAGGGCGAAGCAGAGCAGCATTGAAAACACAATAATGAAAGCGGTTAACCATTGGAGCTGGGTGTAGATTAAGTTTTCTTGGGAGATAAAATGTTCAGTTTCTCGCTTTGTTCTTTGATCAAGCAAGATAAAAAACTGATCAACAGGGCGCATTATTTTGGCTTTTTCTGCATGGTATTTTTCGTTGAACAGTAAATCCTGTGCCATGTCTTTATTGGCAGGACCGCGACGAGTAAACTCTTTATTTCTATCGATATAGTAGCCATTCAATGCATTCATCGCCTTGAGTTCTATTTTTACTAAGGCATCGGAGTTGTCTTGTGATTGTTTTAATAACGCCAGCTCTTCTTCGCTAAAGCCAGCATTAACCATTAAAGACTGTAAAGAGTGGGCGAGCTCATCGGGCCTAGGTTTAATACCTTGGCTGATAAGTAAATCCCAGTAAATACGGTTGTACTGGCTGGGGCGAGGCTTCTCACCGTTTCTTATAGCAAGCACATCCATATAGTATTGTTTAAAGCGCTCTTCACCGGTCGTTACATAGCTGCGTACAAGGCGTGTTAAGTCATCAGAGCTTTGGCGTAACTCATCGGCTAACAAATATGATTGGTAGCGATTAAGATGTGATTGGTGCAGTTTCTCTTGGTTGATATGTAGATTGTAAATAAGGGTTGCCAACAGCATACAAAAGATAAACATTGCTACAAAAATGCAGCTAATAAGGCGTTTTATAGACATAAATCGTTCCAGAGAAAAAGCACTGTCGTTAAGTTAATTACCAGCATTGGAGGTATTGGATTTTTGCTGTTCTAGGTATTCGTCAAAGTGTTGCAGGCTCAAAGGTTTGGAGAAGTAGTAACCCTGCAATGAATCACAACCTTGTAGACGTAGGAATTCCCACTGCTCAAATGTTTCTACGCCCTCAGCGACGACGTTCATATCGAGTGCGTGCGCCATAGCGATAATACCTTTGATCAAAGAGACATTTTCGCTATCGTTGGGGACATCAGTTACAAAAGATTGATCTATTTTTAGTTTGTGTACAGGACAGCGTTTTAAGTAGCTAAGTGAAGAGTAACCCGTGCCAAAGTCATCAATTGATAGTTTTACGCCCCAACCTTTGATCGTTTCAAGGCGCTCACGTATTTCATTAGTATTTTCAAGCAAGATTCCTTCGGTGATTTCAACAACGAGTTGATTGGCTTTTATAGTACCGTTTAGCAGATGGTTTTCGATGACGTCAATTAATTGATCATTATTAAATTGCAAGGCGGATACGTTGATGGCGATACACAGCTGAGGGTATTTTTGCATAGTTTTGACCGCTTCATTCAACACCCAAATACCGAGCTCGTGAATGATGCCTGCACTTTCTGCAATCGGGATGAACTCTACTGGTGAAATACTGCCCAGTTTTCTGCTGAACCAACGGAGCAGCGCTTCAGCGCCACTTACTTTGCCGGAATTTGTATTGATAATAGGCTGGAAATAAAGCTCCAGCTCATTAAACTCAATAGCTCTGCGTAAATGCGATTCGAGTAACAACTTGCGCTGTAGTGCATCATTGAGCAGGCGTGAGTAAAATCTAAAGCAGTTTCGCCCGGCTTCTTTTGCTTGATACATCGCATTATCTGCGCATTTGATCAGCAAGTCGCCTTCTGTTCCGTGTTCAGGGAACATTGAAACCCCGATACTGGCTCCTGCACGCATTTCATTGCCATGCCAAAATGCAGGCCGTGAAGCGACATCGATAAGCTGTATAAGCTTATTTGTTAAGCTAAGCGTATCTGAAACATCGGTGAACACGATGATAAACTCATCGCCCCCAATACGCGCAATTAAATCTGAGCTGCGAATATTTTCTTTAAAGCGTGTTGATAACTCTTTTAGAAAGGCGTCTCCTGCATCGTGGCCTAACTCGTCGTTTATCTTTTTAAAACCGTCTAAATCAAGAAATAGAATAGCCAGCTGTGACTCTTGGCGTTTCGCCCGATCAATGGCTTGTTTTATTGAATCCTGAATGTGCCAGCGGTTGGGCAGTTGCGTGAGAGGGTCGTGCATTGCTTGGTATTCAATTTCGCGCTCAGCGATCAGGCGCCGCTCAATTTCCTGCTCCATGTTGTAATGCATGTTCCAAATATTGATGAAAATGCGTGTTTTAGAAAGCAGTATGTGTGCGTTAATAGGTTTTAATATGTAGTCAACCGCACCACTTTCATAGCCTTGTAACAAGTTTTGCTCTGAAGGCTGTTGAGCTGAGAGAAATATAATAGATAAATTCGCGGTTTCTTCAATTCCATTGAGTAATTCTGCGACTTCAAAGCCATTCATATCTGGCATATTTACGTCGAGTAGAACTAGGGCAATATCATTGTGCTTTAATGCTACCGCAAGCCCTTCGTTGCCGGAGGTTGCTGTTATCACATCGGCATCTAAAGGTTTAAGGAGAACTTCAATCGCAGTGAGGTTCGCTGCGATGTCATCGATCACCAAAATTTTGGGGCGCTTCTGGCTCCCAGCTACTGCCTTGAACTCTTTGGTTGCAAATTTCAAATATAAAATCCTAGTACTTCATACTGTATTCAGAAAGTCGAAAAATATAAATAGGAAACATCGATACTAGCTTGATTAATGGTTTGTTTCTAGGGAAATTTCTTAGCGATAATGCTGTATTTAAAAGTATTCAGTAACGGCGAGTTCCTGCAGGCTATTACTATGATTGATAACAATAAGAGTTCACAAGAAGTTGAAAAGGAGAGTATTGAGATAGGGAGAGCTTGGCCCGTTGATAGTGCTAATGTGGACTGTCAACGGGTGGGTTTTGATAGTTAAGGGCAGAGCAATTTAATCCTCAACAGTGGCGATTAAGCTGGCATTTCCTCCCGCTGCTGTTGTGTCTACACATAAGTGGCGCTCAAGAATATAACGCTCGGCAGACTTTTCGTTAATTAGTGGTATTAAAGTCCCATCGCGCTCGGCAAGTGCAATGCGGATTTCGCGCATTGTTTGGCTATCGGTGTCTGTCGCAACGGCACTAAAATTCTGCACACTGGTTAAATCTTGTGGTTTGACATTCGCTGCGATAAAAGTGATCGGAATGGCTAATTGCTCCGCGACGTCATTGAAGTCATGTAAGTCTCCAGCATCTTGATCAGCAACTAGCATCAATACACAATTGCCCTGCGAGAGTGCAGTAAGTGCCAGTACTAAGGCGCGCTTGAAATTATCAGCGAGACACAGTACCAAACCTCTGGCTCTTTCAGAGAGTACGTTAAGCTCTCCTGTAGGGCCCGGCATATGCAGAGGTTGTGTTGGGCTGAAAATTTGCGCCAGTAATTCACGCGTTACCAAAGATGTATCTGAGGTTTCATCCACCCAGCGACGAAGCATTGTTTGACGATTGGCTTGGTAGTTAAGCCAAGCGCTATTTCGTGGGCAGTTTGCCAATGTGTTAATTTGCTGCTGTAGCTCTATTAAGGGTAGTGGCTTTGCTTTTATTTGAGAAGAGATTGGAGCAGGCATTTCTTCGGCTTTTAAAAAGCGTTTCACGTAATGTGGGCCACCTGCTTTAGGGCCGGTGCCTGATAAACCTTCACCGCCGAAAGGCTGTGACCCAACAATGGCACCAATCTGGTTGCGATTTACATAAGCATTACCCGCTTTGATTTTGCTAATTAGATGCTGCACTCTTGAATCCACACGGCTGTGCAAACCAAAGGTTAAGCCATAATTTTGAGCATTGATGGTGTCGATTACTTGATCAATATCCTTGCCTTTAAAGGTTGCAACGTGCAACACGGGGCCGAAGATCTCTTCAGTGAGCTCTTCAATGCCGCTGACTTTCAGTACAGTAGGAGCAATAAAAGTGCCTTGCTCAGGTAGCGCCATTGTTTTCAATAGTTTGCCCTGAGCTTCAAAGTGCTTACAGTGACGCTCGATTTTGCGCATCGCCGCTTGATCAATCACAGGGCCCACATCAGTGCTAATCAGCCAAGGATTACCGAGTTGTAATTGATCCATTGCGCCATAGAGCATTTCTAACAGGTTATCAGCGATATCTTCTTGTAAATAGAGCACGCGCAACGCTGAACAGCGCTGACCAGCACTTTGAAATGCAGAGGCGAGTACATCGCGCACTACTTGCTCAGGTAGCGCTGTTGAGTCGACAATCATCGCATTAAGGCCGCCGGTTTCAGCGATGAGCGGGGCACTAGGGTCAAGATGCATTGCCATGTTTTTGTTGATGCGTTGAGCGGTTGGGGTGGAGCCGGTAAAACAGACACCCGCAATACGCGGATCGCTAGTTAACTGAGCGCCGATATTTGCACCGCTACCGGGTAATAACTGGACGGCATTATCAGGTATGCCTGCTTGATGCATGAGCTTAACGGCCTTTGCAGCAATCAGTACTGTTTGCTCCGCAGGTTTTGCAAGTACAGTATTGCCCGCTGCGAGTGCTGCGAGGATCTGCCCTGAAAAAATGGCTAATGGGAAATTCCACGGTGAGATACAGGTAATTACCCCACGTGCACTTTCACCTGTTGTGACTTCTGTTGCCTGTGTCGCGTAATAGCGTGCAAAGTCAACCGCTTCTCGTAGCTCTCCAACTGCATCGAGCAAGCTTTTGCCCGCTTCACGAGTGGCAAGTGCAAAGAATTCTGCTGCGTGTTCTTCGTATAAATCAGCTAGTTTATTGAGGCATTTAGCACGCTGCTCTGCGCTTTGGTTATTCCACGAAGAAAAGCCTTCAACAGCACTATTAATAGCCGCTTGAGTTTGTTCGCTAGTTGCTTCGTGCACAGTTCCGACTAAGTCACTTGGATCTGCAGGGTTATAGATCTCAATAGCAGGGGTGTTTTGCAGATGTTTTACAGCGGTAATAGGTGATCCTTGCCATTGATTATGCAGAAAAGGAGCGCGCAAACTATTGAGCTCATCGATGGTTTTTGCATCGGTAATATCCCAGCCTTTCGCATTCGTACGGGAGCTGCCATAAAGGTTTTGAGGGAGTGGAATCAGCTGACTACTGACTTTATCTTCCAGTGCCAAAACGGCGCTAATAGGATCGCGGGCGATATCTTCAGGCCTGATGCTGGTATCGACAATTTGGTTAACAAAGGAGCTATTAGCGCCGTTTTCCAAGAGTCGTCTTACTAAGTAAGCAAGTAAATCCTTATGGGCACCGACCGGAGCATAAATACGACAGCGCGTATTATTACTGCTCAATACATGGTGGTGTAAAGACTCCCCCATGCCATGTAAGCGCTGGAATTCATATTGATCTGCGCTGAGCGTATCAGCGAGCTTTAAAATGGCAGTGACAGTATGAGCGTTATGTGTAGCGAATTGTGGATAGATACGATCTGTCTTAGCAATGAGCTTTTTAGCACAGCATATATAGGAAACGTCAGAGTTTAGCTTGCGCGTATAGACCGGGTAGCCTGATAAACCGAGCACTTGAGCGCGTTTTATTTCAGCATCCCAGTAAGCGCCTTTGACCAGACGTACCATGATTTTTCGATCGTGCCGTTCAGCTAATTGATAGAGCCAATCAAGTACATAGCTCGCACGTTGACCGAATGCTTGTACGACTACACCAAAGCCTGTCCAGCCTTGCAGTGATGGGTCTGATAGCACAGCTTCGATGACATCAAGGGATAAGTCGAGTCGATCTGCTTCTTCTGCGTCGATATTAAAGCCCATATTGGCGTCTTTGGCCTGCTGAGCAAGTTGCAGTGTACGAGGCACTAACTCTGCGAGAACACGTTCGCGCTGAGGGTATTCGTAGCGTGAAAACAGCGCTGAAAGTTTGACAGAAATACCGGGGTTTCGTTTGATATCATCACTTTTGCAATGCTTGCTCAACGCTGAAATTGCTGTCGAATAGGCAATTAAATAACGTTCGGCATCTTCTTCTGTTCGCGCCGCTTCACCGAGCATGTCATAAGAGTAAGAATAACCTTGTGCTTCAAGTTTTGCAGCGCGTTTACATGCCTCTTGAATATCTCTACCGAGTACAAATTGGCTGCCGAGCTCTTTCATCGCTTGGGCGACTGCTTTACGCACAAGAGGCTCACCAAATTTTTTAACCAGTGAGCGAATAGACTTTGCAATATTCACTTCTTGGTTGTCTTGCTCAGTGGGGCCAATTACTTTGCCGGTCAGTAGTAGCGCCCACGTAGAAGTGTTCACGAGTGAAGAGTTAGAGCTCCCCAAATGACTGTGCCAGTTGCCGCTGGTAATTTTATCTTCAATCAATGCATCAATGGTGTAAGAGTCGGGAACGCGCAACAGAGCTTCGGCAAGGCACATGAGTGCCACGCCTTCTTTGGTGGTTAGCCCGTATTCAGCAAGGAATTTTTCCATCATTGATGGGTTGCCAGATTGACGTACGTCCGTTACTAGTTGCGCGGCTTGTGCAGAAATAGTTTTGCGCAATGATTCACTAATATCCGCTTGAGAAATAAGCTGGTGGATAGTGTCTTGCTCATCCCCAAGGTAATGATCGAGAATAGTTTGGCGAATATCGCTAAGTGGTTGGCTCATAGGTAGCTCCGCAAATAAGTTTCAATGAAATTATTCTAGCAGCAATATTTGTGGTGATTAGACTAAAGACGGAGTTTTACCAGATGTATTACCTATAAATAACACTTGATTGTTTGCTTTTGGTCTTAAAAATTAAATTTTTTGGAGAATATGACTTGTTTGTAGGCAAGGGGTATTAACAATGACCTGTATGTTTGATGCAAACCAGGAGTTATGCACAGATAGTAAGCGTACTGGTGGGGTGGGAGCAGGAGAATTGGCGGCTTATTGCCTTGAATTCACCGAGCGTCCATATATGTTCCTTAGGCAGTAGTTTAAAGTGAGCACTAAAGGCTTTTTAGGTCACTTGTTATTTTTGGCTAGCCACTCTAAAAAATCAAATTCGGGTAGAGGTCTGCTCAGTAAGTACCCTTGAATAGCATTACAATCAAGTGCTTGCAGGGTGTCGAGCTGTTGCTGTGTTTCAACACCTTCTGCGATGACGCTTAAATTTAAGCTATGGGCCAAGGTGATAATCGCTTTGCACATGGGTAGCTCCGAGCTGTGTTCAAGCTTCCATACAAATGAGCGGTCAATTTTTAATATATCAATTGGGTATTCCTGTAAGTAGCTTAAACTTGAATACCCTGTTCCAAAGTCATCAATAGCTAATTGAATGCCTAGTGCGTTTATTTCACGCAACACACTAGCGCATTTTTTATCAAGTAAGAGTGTTTCTGTAATTTCGAAAATTAACCGCTGCCCAGCAAGATTATACTGTTGCAATAGTTTCTTAGTAAAACTCACTAAATCAGTACGTTGCAGCTGAATCGCACTAATGTTGACCGAAATATGCTGAATACTTATTCCCTGGCTGTCCCAGCTTGAGAGGGTGCGGCAAGCTTCTTCAAGCACCCAAGCACCGAGCTCGGTAATTAAGCCGCTGCTTTCTGCAACGTGAATAAAATCATTAGGTGGAATTAAACCACTTTCAGGGTGTATCCAGCGCACCAAGCTTTCACAGCGCATAACATGGTTGCTATTGCAGTCTTTAATAGGTTGGAAGTAAAGCACTAACTGATCATCGTGGATAGCAATTGCCAGCTCTTCAGTTAATTGTTGTAAGCGTTGTTGCTCTTGCTGCTGCTCATTTGTAAAAAAGCGCCAGCTGTTACGCCCTGCATCTTTTGCTTGATACATCGCAAAGTCAGCTTGTTTAATTAAGCTACTGAAGTCTTGGGCGTGATCAGGGTATACAGCAATACCAACACTGGCACCTATTTGGCAGTTAATGCCATCGATGACAAACGGAACTCTCATACTATTGATAATGTCTTGCGCAATCGTACATACATTGTCTGTGTGTTTGAAATGGCTCAAAACAACTGCAAATTCATCCCCTCCAAGGCGAGCGACTAAATCTGTTTGTCTTCTTGGCGCTAATAGTCTTTGGGATACTTCACAAAGTAGTTTGTCGCCAACAGTATGGCCATAGGTATCGTTAACAGCTTTAAAGTAGTCTAAATCGATGAATAAAAGCGCAACACGTTTATCGTGTCGCTGAGCGAGTTTCATCATGTGGTCTAGTAAGTTGTTAAATGCATTTCGGTTCGCTAAACCCGTGAGATTATCTGTTGTCGCCAAGCGATTGAGTTTATCTTCAGCAGCTTTTCGCTCGCTGATATCTCGAATAAATATCGTTAAAAATTGATCGTCTAAAGTGCCGGCATGACTAGCAGAGCACTCAATTGTAATTTCACCATCGCCCTCTATGTCTGTTAGTGACAATTCTTGATGAGCGCTTTGTGTTTTTTCTAAATGCTCAATCCAGTCATTGAAATCTGCATAGCTTTGTCGGTTTAGCATCGCACTAAAAGAAAGCCCTAACAATTGCTCTTTAGTGCAAGAAAACAACTCGAGAGACGCAGGGTTAGCGCCGATTATCTTAAACTCTTTATCTAATGAAATTATGCCTTCTATCGCAGTGTCTAACATTGATTGATAACGTCGTTTGGACATTAATAGCACTTCGTTGCTTTGAGTCAGCGCGCGTTGTTTGGTGTTGTAGGCTTGGGCTAGCTCATTGAGTTCATCGCTGGCAGATTCATCTAGATGTATTTCATCATCCCGGTGAGCGCGAATTTTATTAATCATTGAGCGCAAAGGTTTAACGAGCATATGATGTAATTGATAGGAGAGAAATAAAGCGCCGAGCAAAATGCCGATGGCCATGATCAACAGTATCTCGTAGCTAACCTCTTTAGCACGTGCAAGAACGAGCCTTTCAGGGATGATAAGTGCAACTAACCAATCCGTATTTGCCATGTGCAATAGAACTAGCTCAACGGGCTCATTGAAAATAGGATCACTACTAATTTCACTGCGTTGAGTATGCAAGCTGGTATCATCGCTAAATAAATAATTGGTAATCTTTAAGCTTTCTGGCCTATCTATCCCAGCAACGTTAATCGCGAGGTAGTTTGCAATATTGGGCTTGTCTACCTTGGGGCTTTTTTGGCGATAATCGGCAACGGCTTTTTGTAGTGTTCTAAACCCGAGGCTACTATTATCTGCTTGATTGAGAGATTTACCAAAACTTATTGGCGCACTAGAGAGCCCGAGTACGTTGTTCTGAAAATCGCTATTTGGAGAGGCAATAAAACTGTCATTTCGATCCAGTACTAAGGCGTAGCCATCAGTGCCTTGCATGAAATTCTGCAAGTCTTCTTGCAGCCAGTTAAGGTTAACATCAACGGTGGCAACTCCTTGAAATATGCCATCAATCATCATACTTTCCGAACAAGTTACCATTCTTTCGTGGCTGACAGGATCTGTATAAGAATGTGACCAGTAGCAGCCTTTCTTGTTATTAAATTGGACAGGTAAATACCACTCTTGCAAAAAGTATTCTCCGCTGCCTTCATGATTGTAGCTGGTGGAAAACGTAAAAGATTCATCGTCATTTCTCAGCCAAAAGAGACTTGCTTTTTCCTTGTCTGGATCAAGTGTGTAGGGTCTTGGCCAAATGCCACCGCCTTCAATAGCAAGGTTGCTAGCCATCGCCTTCATTTGATAATCGAGCTGCTTTTTAAGGGTGTCTTTTTGACGATTAGCAACAGAGAGGGAGGCCATAGTTGCCACTACGTTTTCGGCAAACAGGGTTTGTTTTTCTAAGTTGAGGACAATAGACTCGCCAATTTTTTCAATTAAATGGCGATCTTTGGCAATAAGCTCTTTGCTCGTCAGCCAAATACCGATAGCAACGATAGCTAATAGGGTAAAAGTCAGTGCTATGCCGAAGACAAAATTAATTTTAAATTGTAGCTTATCTTTATAAGTCTTATTGTTGCTCAAAGTATCAGCCTCATCTGCGATCTAATAAAAGTGTACAGATAAAAGTCTAATAAATACAAACTACTTAGGTTTTTTTTTAGCAGTTAAAGAGAGTTTTTAATTTTGAAAATATAAAAACGACGCTAATCAGGTACATTCAAGAATATTTGTTAAGAGAAAAGTACGAGCACTAGATGAAATGGGTGAGCAAATCATTTAAAAAAAGTGACCCTTGTTGTGTTGGTTTTATTGTTTTACCCACTTCTAAAAGGCTTTGTTTTTCAGCGGCATCAAGCGCATTTTGAATGCCTGACAATGACAACCCTGTTCGCTGTTGATAGTAATCTGCAGGTACACCTTTGTTTAAACGCAGTGCATTCATCATAAACTCAAAAGGTAGCTCATCAGCGGTAATGATATTTTGGCCGCCCAGTGGGTCGATATTGGTTAGATAAGCCTTAGGCGAGCGTTGTTTCCAGCGTCGGCTTATTTGCAGTGATTTGCTTTGCTCATCAATGAAGCTGACTTTGCCATGGGCACCTGCGCCAATACCGATATAATCACCAAACTGCCAGTAATTGAGATTGTGCTTTGCTTGGCTATTTGCCTTTGCATAAGCAGAAACTTCATATTGGTTAAAGCCTGCCTTTGCAATCAATGCTTGCCCTTGCTGTTGAATATCCCACAAAATATCGGACTCAGGAAGAACAGGAGGGCGACTGTGAAATTCAGTATTAGGTTCAATCGTCAGCTGGTACCAAGAAAGGTGGTCGCAGCCTAAATCAATTGCTGTTTGAATGTCCAATAGTGCCTGGTCGCAGCTTTGATCTGCCAGCCCATGCATTAAATCAATATTGAGGTGGTCAAAACCAATCTGCACAGCAGAGGCAATCGCTTTGTGTGCATCTGCACCTGAGTGGATTCTTCCTAACTGCTTAAGGTGTTGATCATTAAAGCTTTGAACGCCTATAGATAGGCGGTTAACACCTGCCTCTTTAAAGCCAGTAAAGCGCGCTTGTTCAAAAGTCCCTGGGTTTGCTTCCATAGTGATTTCGATATCATCAGCAAAAGGAATAATCTTTTCAGCGCCTTGTAAAATATCAGCGATACCTTGTGCTGTGAATAAGCTTGGCGTGCCGCCACCGATAAAAATGGTTTCAATTTTACGGCCTTGAGCAGCAGCACTTTCACGGCTTAAATCAGCGAGCAATGCGCTAATATACTCCTGCTGGGGAATATCTCCGCGCACAGCGTGCGAGTTAAAATCACAGTAAGGGCACTTTCTAATACACCAAGGAATGTGGATGTATAGAGATAGCGGCGGTAGCTTAATAGAGAGTGCAGGGTTACTCATTAACTTAAGTAGCTCTCAATTTGGGATACAAAATCTGCGACTGCCTTCCCGCGGTGGCTAATCGCGTGTTTTTGTTCAGGTGTTAGTTGTGCGGATGATAACTGTTGACCGTTAACAAGTTTAGGGTAAATTTGGAAGATAGGGTCATAACCGAAGCCTCCCTCGCCAGTAGCAGCGTCTAAAATGCTACCTTCTAACGTGCCTTGACAAATAAGCGGGGTAGGGTCATTAGCATGGCGCATAAAAACTAACAAGCAGCGAAACCTAGCACTGCGTTGGTCAGCAGGAACACCTTGCATTTCGGCTAATAGCTTTTCATTGTTAGCCGTATCTCCGTTACCGGAGTAGCGCGAAGAATAAATACCCGGCGCGCCTTTTAGTGCATCGACCTCTAGCCCTGAATCATCAGCGAGTGAAGGTAAACCTGTGACTTGGCATGCGTGGCGTGCTTTTAAAATAGCATTTTCAACAAAGGTTAGGCCTGTTTCATCTGCATCGCTCACATTGAGTAATTGTTGTGAGATAAGCTCGACATTCCACGTTTTGAAAATATCACCGAATTCTTTGAGCTTACCTTTGTTGGAGCTGGCTAATACAATTTTATCAATCATAGGAATATCTCGGGCTAATCAACGTAAAACTTTTGCGACAAAGTAAGTTTGATTGGGGCTTTATTGGGATCAGGTTGCACATCAACGGTGAAGTTCATTTGTTCTTGATCAACAAACTTAAAGCTGGCGATATAGTAGATGGCATCTCCTTCTTTAATTTTGACAAACTTCAAGGTTTGTTGCTGGCCAACTAGATTCTCAACACTGCCAGTTAAAATGCTTGTGACTGCTTTCGGGCTTTTATCAGCTTGCTTTTGATGCACGGCAATGTTCAGCATTGCGGTGTATTTGCTGCGGATTAGCTTGTTTTGCTGTGCAGCATTAGAGTCAATAAAGGTACTGTTAAAGGCATTGTAGTGAATGCTGTAAGTATCAGTCTCCAGTACATTTTGAGCAGCTGTTTGCAGGCTGAAAATAGTTAGGAATAATAGGCTAAATAGGGCTTTCATAGCGATTCTCAATGTCATTGGCAGCCAACTTCAGTTGCCTGCCAATGTTATCTTTAATGTGAGGTCTTAGGGGTAATGATCAAATTATGAATGGGCGAAGCTGCGACTGTATTAACTGAATAGAGATAAAAATTACAATCGGTGATAAATCAAAGCCGCCAATAGGGGGAATTGCTTTACCGATAAAACGATACAGTGGTGATGTCACTTGCATAATAAGCTGTGGTGCTGGGTGCGGGCTATCTGGAGCGATCCAGCTGATGATAACCGAGCCTAATACAGCATAGAAAATGATATCGAGGAAAGTATTAAAAATACCAATTAACGCATAGATAGAGAGCGTCACAACGGGAATGAACTGGTTACCTAGAGCGTAAACGGTGTACAAAATAATGGCATTTAGCAGCAAGGCAACAATGACAGGTGATATATCAGTGTTAAACAGTTTTGGTATGATCTTTTGCAGTGGCGAGACCACAGGCTGCGTTAAACGCACAATGCCTTGTGAAATTGGATTGTAATAATCCGCTTTAGAAACCTGCAAAATCAAGCGCAAAAGTAGGATGAAAATATAGAGGTGCCCCAGTGTGCGAATGATCAAGATAAGAGGGTTTTGATCCATGAGTTATATGTCCCATTTAGTTACTATCAAGAATGCTAAAGTTTAGCATTCAATTGTCTTTAATGTCTGGAAAAATCCGTAATTTAGCAATGATTAACTGATCAAGTTTGGCGCGCTTAGGCCAATTCTTTAGCCAGTTGGATTGAACGATCAACATTGGCTTGCATGCCCGTTTTGATGATTTCGCTAAAACCTGCGTTTTCAAAGCTCTTAATGGCTTGCTCTGTGGTGCCCTTTGGTGACATTACTTGTTGTTTTAATTGCGCAGGTGTTAGCTCTGATTGTTGCGCAATAGATGCGGCCCCTTGAGCGGTTTGCAGAGCAAGCTGCTCAGCGACATCAGCGGGTAATCCTTGTGAGACCGCTGCATCAATCATAGATTCCATCAACATGAAAAAATACGCGGGACCTGAGCCTGATAGCGCAGTTACAACGTCTAATTGCTGCTCTGACTCTACCCAAAGTGCTATACCTGTGTTTTTCATAATTTGTGCTGCAATATCTTTTTGCTCATTGCTAACACGGGTATTTGCACAAAGTGCACTTGCCCCCAGTTTTATCAGTGCAGGTGTGTTGGGCATGCAACGGATGACTGCTAAATCGCCCCCCAACCATTGCTCAATGCTACTAGAGGTGACGCCTGCTGCAACAGATATAATTAGTGGCTTATGCTGCTGGGTGATTTCTAGCAAAGGCTGTGTCACTTGCTGCATCATTTGCGGTTTAACGCCTAATACTACCACTTGGCATGCAGCCACGGCTGCTGCATTATCATTGCCGATGTTGATTCCATGAGCGGCTAAATCTTGTAGCTTGTCTAAATTGCGCCCTGTGGCATAGATTTTGTCAGCGGGATACCCGCTATTAATCATGCCACCAAAAATCGCTCTAGACATATTGCCGGCACCGATGAAAGCAATATTAGGTTGTGATAATTGAGCAGCAGGTGAGGTTAAATCTGACATAATTAAATCTCTTTAAAGAATGGTTAAACTTTGTTCGAGTAGTCGCGAGGACCGAATAGCGCAGTGCCGACTCTAACAATCGTGGCGCCTTGATCAATGGCAGGGCCAATATCACCTGACATGCCCATGGATAAGGTATCAAGCTGCGGGTGATTTTCTTGGCATTGTGCGAGTAATTGCTTCATCGCAGTAAAAGCCTGTTGTTGCTCATGTGGGTCATCAGTCGCTTTAGGAATTGCCATTAAACCGCGAACTCGCAGTTGTTTGAAATTTGCTAATTCGTTAATCAATGGCAGCACTTCTTGAGCTGAGCAGCCTGCTTTGTTTTCTTCGTTTGAGATATTAACCTGTAAGCAAATATTCAAAGGCGCTAATTCAGCTGGGCGCTGCTCAGCTAGGCGCTTGGCAATTTTAAGGCGGTCAACGCTGTGTACCCAGCTAAAGTTTTCAGCGATAGGACGTGTTTTATTCGATTGAATAGGGCCGATAAAGTGCCAGATAATCTTCTCGTTTGCCAGTGCTTCTTGCTTGTCTAGCGCTTCTTGTAGGTAGTTCTCACCAAAGTGGATTTGGCCTAAATGGTGAAGCTCAGCGACTTGATCAGCGCTGCGTGTTTTGCTCACCGCTAAAAGTTGAACGTCGCTAATGGGGCGCTGTGCGTGTTGGCAGTGTTGCTCGATAGTTTGGGTGACTTGGGAAAATTGGCTGGCTATATCGGTCATATGTAGTTTCTAAATTATCGCTTCATTTTATTGATTTAACACTGTAACTCTGTGATTTTTAACATTAGTATTGCTCTATACTAATGAACAAAGCTAGCTTGGCGACTGGCTAAATACTTGTAGAGTATCTATTCTTAATGTCTGCCATTCGTACAAAGCAGCTGCTTTGATGCTAAAAATATCATAAAAGAGATTATATATATGGATATTACAGAGTTACTGTCATTTTCTGTGCAACAAAAAGCATCAGATTTGCATATTACCGCGGGCATGCCTCCAATGATACGGGTGGACGGTGAAATTCGTAGAATTAAAATGAACGCGTTGGAAGACAAAGAAGTACAAACACTTATCTACGATATTATGAGTGACCGCGTACGCAAAGATTATGAAGATAATTGGGAAGCGGATTTCTCTTTCGAGGTGCCAGGTTTGGCGCGTTTTCGTGTTAACGCATTTAACCAGAACCGCGGTGCAGCTGCCGTTTTCAGAACGATCCCTAGTGAAATTCTCAGTATGTCTGATTTAGGTATGGGGCAAATTTTTGAGACGTTGTCGAATAAGCCGCGCGGCTTGGTACTCATAACTGGACCGACAGGTTCTGGTAAAAGTACCACTTTAGCGGCGATGATTAACTATATCAACGAGACGCGTGCCGATCATATTCTTACTCTAGAAGACCCGATAGAGTTTGTGCACGAGAGTAAAAAGAGTTTAATAAACCAGCGCGAGGTATCACGTGATACTCGCAGCTTTAACGCAGCTTTACGCTCAGCATTGCGTGAAGATCCCGATGTCATCTTAGTCGGTGAGATGCGTGATTTAGAAACCATTCGCTTAGCTATTTCGGCGGCTGAAACTGGTCACTTAGTCTTTGGTACTTTGCATACCACCTCAGCGTCGAAAACGATGGACAGAATCATTGATGTATTCCCAGCAGGTGAGAAAGACATGGTACGTGCGATGCTCTCTGAATCACTTGAAGGAATAGTTTCACAAAACCTGCTTAAGAAAGTAGGTGGAGGGCGAGTGGCTGTGCATGAGATATTGGTGGGTACGCCTGCGATTCGTAACTTAATTCGCGAGGCTAAAGTGGCACAGATTTTCTCTGCGATTCAAACAGGATCATCAGTGGGTATGACTACTATGGATCAATCACTTGCACAGCTGGTACGTGACGGCTCAATTACCCGCGAAACCGCTCGTGAAAAAGCGAAGGTACCGACAGCATTCTAAGGTGTTTGTAGCTAAAAGCGGTATGAATAAAGCTTCTCAGAAACATTTTAAGTAAGATTCATCAGTATGTTAAAGGACGTTTTGTAATAACCCTGGCCTAGAAACACTCGCAGATTAAGAGCTAATGCGAGTGTTTTTTTATTCAACTTATCCTCCTTCACTCGTTAGCAATTAAAACAACTCTGCACAATTTGATGGCTTGTGATTGAGCTTAAGAAAAAGAATAATTAACTCAAATAGGCGACGAATAACAAGCACTTACAAATAACTGTCTGCTTTCTTTCAGAAATCAAATAAAAACACTTCAATTCGCCAACATTTTCATTTTCTGTTCATTTTATAGTAAGAAAAATCTCGATAATTTAATGGATTATGAATAATTATCTCCTGTACGATAGGTTCTAGGTTGGCATTGCAGGGCAGTAAGCCTAGCAATACTTGGATTTGTACATTTATGGATGAAAGGTCGTACTGTGACGCTAGCGCATTTTTTATCAGAAATTATTGAAAAAAAGGCATCAGACTTATTCCTTGTTGTTGGTGCAAAAGCAAATATTCGAGTCAGTGGGGCGCTTATTCCTGTCTCTGATGAGCCCTTGAGCGTTGATGAGGTTAGCTCCCTCGTTTACAGCTCTATGAACGCCCGCCAAAAAAGCGAGTTTGAAAGCACTCAAGAATGCAATTTTGCAATTGGCACGGATGTTGGTCGCTTCAGAGTTAGTGCTTACTTTCAACGTGGCACACCTGCAATGGTGGTGCGCCGCATTCACACTGATATTCCATCGATTGATAACCTGCAGCTGCCTTCAGTTATTAAAGAGCTGGCACTGTCTAAACGCGGATTTATTCTCTTTGTCGGATCCACAGGTACAGGTAAGACAACTTCCCTTGCCTCTTTAATCGATTATCGTAACGAGAATAGCGCAGGGCATATTATTACGATTGAAGATCCAATCGAATACATGCACACGCACAAGAAAAGCATTATTACCCAGCGCGAGATTAGTATCGATACAGAGTCTTTTGATAATGCACTACACAACAGTTTGCGCCAATCACCAGATGTTATTTTAATGGGTGAGATTCGCAACGCAGAGGTGATGCGCTTTGGTCTTACATTTGCTGAGACCGGTCAGCTTTGTCTTGCGACATTGCACGCGAACAATGCCGATCAGGCACTGACACGTATTATCAATATGTTCCCCGTTGAGTATCACGCAAAACTGCGTTTAGAGTTATCTGTAAACTTAAAAGCTATTGTTGCTCAACAGTTGATACCTGCAAAAAATGGCGATGGAAGACGTGTTGCCACTGAAATCCTGACAAACACACCATTAGTAAGTGATTTGGTGAGCAGCGGACGCTTCAGTGAAATCAAAGATGTGATGAAAAAGTCCAGTAATCAAGGGATGCAAACCTTTGACCAATCGCTTTATAAGCTCTACCTGCACGGCGACATTAGTTACGAATCAGCGCTGTCGCACGCTGACTCTCCCAATGACTTGCGTTTGATGATCAAGTTAAGTGCAGATAATAAAATGGATAGCTCAGTGGGCGATTATCAATTCTCGCTGCAAGATTAGTTATTCTTTTTTCATCGAAAGTGCAATGCGCTTGCGTTGCACATCAACCTCAGTGACCCGTACTTGCACAATTTGGCCTGCTTTCACTATTTGGTGCGGATCCTTAACAAATTGATCGGCAAGTTGAGATATATGCACTAAGCCGTCTTGGTGCACGCCAATATCAACAAAGGCACCAAAGTGTGTCACATTACTCACAATACCTTCTAGCATCATGCCTGTGGATAGGTCTTCGATTTTATTGACGCTGTCATCAAATTTTGAGGTTTTGAACTCAGGCCTTGGATCTCTACCAGGTTTAGCAAGCTCTGCTAGGGTATCAGCAACGGTATATTTACCGAATTGTTGATCACAAAACTGATTGGCATCCAAGCGCTCTACATTGGCGATGTTACCGACTAAATCCGCTGGCTTTAGCTTGAGGCTAGCGGCCATTTTTGTCACTAACGGGTAGCTTTCAGGGTGCACCGCACTGTTATCAAGAGGCTGTGTTGGGTTGATTAAACGTAAAAAGCCGGCACATTGCTGATAAGACTTTGCCCCAAGCCCCGGTACTTTTAACAGCGCTTTACGATCTTTGAATGCGCCGCGCTCATCGCGAATAGCTACAATGTTTTGAGCAATTTTGCTATTAATTCCCGCGACTTGCGTGAGTAATTGCACAGAGGCGTTATTTAAATTAACACCGACTTTGTTAACACAATCCTCAACCACATTAGCAAGTTTTTCGTTTAATGCTTTTTGGTTTACATCGTGTTGATACTGGCCAACCCCTATTGCCTTAGGATCTATTTTTACTAGTTCAGATAGTGGATCTTGTAGGCGTCTAGCAATTGAAATAGCACCGCGGATGCTAACATCAACCGTCGGAAACTCGATACTAGCTAGCTCAGAAGCTGAGTATACAGAGGCTCCGGCCTCGCTCACAATCAATGAATCAAAGGGAGATTCACATTGGCTAGCAAGTTCTTTAACCAGTTGCTCTGTCTCCCTTGAGGCTGTGCCATTGCCGATGGCGACTAATGCAACCTTGTATTTGTTTACCAGTGCCTGCAGTTTTCCAAGAGCTTGTTGCCACTGACGCTGAGGTGCATGAGGGTAAATGACTGCACTATCTAATAGTTCACCTGTCGCGCCTATGATTGCCAGTTTGACACCATTGCGAAGCCCAGGATCTAGCCCCATTGTCACTTTTTGCCCCGCTGGAGCTGCCATTAGTAAGTCAGTGAGGTTAGTTGCAAATACGTCAATTGAAGATTGCTCTGCTTGCTCTTTTAAGGTTTTGCTTAAGTCAGACTCAATTTGCGGCTGTAGTTTTTGCTGCCATGCATTGCTTGCGACCTGCTGTAGCCAGTAATCTTGGCTGCGACGGTTATGACTGATGTGCAAAGCACTAGCAATGTGCTTTAAGGGTATTTGAGCGCTGTCTTGAGGCGCTTGAATCTGCATTTTCAAAACCCCTTCTTTAACGCCTCGGGCAATAGCTAAAGTGCGGTGAGGTGGGACTTGGCGATAAGCTTGAGAGGATTCAAAAAAGTCTCGATATTTACTTTGTTGATCTTTTTTACCGCGCTTAACACTGACGTTAAGTAAAGCGTTTCTATGCATCCAAAGGCGCAGCTGTTTGAGTAAATCTGCATTCTCGGAAAGCTGTTCAATGATAATTTGCTCAGCGCCATCAAGGGCTGCTTGGCTATCATGGATGTTTTTAGCAGGGTTGATAAAATCTTTGCTAATAAATTGTGGATTAACGCTATTGTTGCCCAGAATTTGATTGGCTAGAGGTTGTAAGTTTGCCTCTCGGGCGATGCTCGCTTTTGAGCTACGCTTAGGTTTATAGGGGAGATAAAGGTCTTCAAGTTCAGTTTTGTTGGGGCAGTTTTGCAAGCGCTGTAGCAGCTGGCTAGTCATTTTCTGCTGTTGTTCAATGCTTTGAATGATGGCTTCGCGGCGTTTGTTTAATTGGCGTAAGTAAGCGATGCGCTCAGCGAGTGCACGCAATTGAATATCATCTAATCCAGCAGTGACTTCTTTACGGTACCGAGCAATGAAAGCGACGCTATCACCTTGATCAAGTAGCTCGATCGTGGCGCTAACTTGGCTGGTTTTAATACCGATTTCTTGAGCGATTTGCTGGGCGATCGTCATAGTACAGAATTTCCATCTAAATATAGTGAAGTCGTAAAAGGAGCAAGTATAAGGCCTTGTAATTGAATTTGCATAAATATGTCTTCATCCGCGAGAGCAAAATGCCTTTGCCTAAAGAATTAGCGTTATACTATTGCTCTTTAAGTGATTCATACTGCGGAGTAAAAAATAGTGTTTAAGCGATCAATGATCACAGTGTTCTTGCTGATTGGGTTAGTGGTGGGCTTGAGTTTAGTTTCTGAGTACTCTCAAAAGAATGTTATCAGCCAATTGCAGCAGCGCACTCATGCTGATTTAAATCGTTACATTTTAACAATGCGTCAAAAGCTGGCGCGCTTTCGTGATATCCCACAGTTATTATCCAGCCACCCCGATTTAATTCGAGCATTGCGCGAGAGTGCCAACTCAAACGATATTATTCGTGCAAACAAATACTTAGCACAAGTTAATCAAGTATTAGGGACCCGAGATACCTATTTAATGAGTGCTAACGGAATGACTGTGAGTGCTAGTAATTGGCAAAGTAACAAATCATTCATCGGCTTGAATTTTAACTTCAGACCCTACTTCACCAAGGCGATGAGCGGAGTGCTAGGGCAATATTTTGCTTTGGGAACTACATCTAAAAAACGCGGCTTTTATTATTCTTACCCTGTAGTACATAGAGGGAAAACGCTGGGTGTGATCGTCGTTAAAATCGATCTTAACGAGATAGAACAGGATTGGAATGAGCGAGATATCGAGCTGATAGTGAGCGATGAAGACGGTGTGATCTTTATATCTACCCGTGAAGATTGGAAGTTTAGAACACTTAAGTCCCTTCACCATCAAGATTTAGCGCGAATAAAGGCAAGTAAACGTTACAGCGATATAGATTTAGTGCCTCTTAGAATTACTCAGAGCATACCTGGCGAGCACAACAGCCAAGTGATTACGATGCGTGAGCCGAATTTGGGGAAATCGAAGCAGCAGTATCTGATTCAGCACGGGGTAGTCGGCAATAGTGATTTAAATGTTTCAATTCTGGCAGATCTTGAATCTGTTCAACGCCAAGTGTTAGCGAATATGTTGTATGTCGGCACTGTTTACGTGGCCATTGTGTTGTTGGTGATGGTGATCATTGCCAAGCGCAGAATTAATAAGCAAAGAGCGCTGTTTGAACATCGTGAATTACAAGCGCTGGAAAGCAGTGAAGGGCGCGTTAAAGCTATTCTAAATAATACTTGGGCAGGACTGATTACTTTAGATACTGGCGGTCACATAGAATCGATGAACGTCACTGCGCAAAAGCTTTTTAACTACACAGAAGATCAGCTGTGTGGTCAACTCTTTTACCCGCTATTGCAAGATGTTGATGAAGACCTTTATCTTTCGCAAATAGATCCTAAAAGGCTTGATAGTGGAGAAACCTTGATCGAAGGTAGAATAAACTGTAGCAACGGTGAAATATTACCTGTGGAGTTTGTCGTAGGTAAGATGCGCCAGTCTGAAGCACTGCACTTTTTGGTAACGGTACACGATATTACTGAGCGAAAACAATACGAAGATCAGCTTGATCAATCAAGGCGTTTACTTGAAAGCCGTGTAGAGCAACGTACGGCTGAATTAACAATGGCAAACGAGCGTTTACTGCAAGAGGTTAAACAGCAAAGCCATACTCAAAATGAGTTGATTCAAACTGCTAAGTTAGCCGTTATCGGGCAAATGTCAGCGGGCATAAACCATGAGTTAAACCAGCCGCTGATGGCGATTCGAGGTTATGCCGATAACGCCAGAAAGTTTTTAGAGCTTAATAAAGTGCAAAACATTGATAATAATTTGGTAGAAATAGCGCAGCTAACAGAGCGGATGGCCAAGATATTACACCCGCTCAAAGAATTTTCGCGCAAGAGCTCTGGCCAGCAACAAACAGTATCATTGACGACACTGCGCAGTGGTGTGATGGCAATCCTCTACCCTGAGCTTGAAAAATCTAAAGTCACTCTCGATTGGTTAGCGCCTTTCAAAGATGTTGAAGTGATGGGAGATTTATTGCGTTTAGAGCAAGTTATGGTGAATTTAATTGCCAATGCGATGCAAGCGCTCTCAGAAAATACGCAGCCAAGTATCAAAGTTAGCCAAATAGTGACCTGTGACAAGCAGTTAGAAATCCGCGTGAGGGATAATGGCCCAGGTATAGGAGAGGCAGAGCTCGCACAAATATTTGAACCTTTCTTTACCACTAAGCAAGAGGGCCTGGGACTGGGCTTAGGGCTATCCATATCACAGCGAATTATCGAGGATTTGAGCGGTAGTATCAGTGCTGAGAATTATCAAAGTGAAGAGCAAGGCGAATTGGTAAGTGGTGCGCAGTTTACTTTGCTGCTACCGATAAATGAGCATTCAATAGGTTAATCCGAACATGCAACAAGCGATTGAAAGTATGATATCTAAACAAGTAATGCTCATTGATGATGAGCTCTCAGTGCGTATGTCTCTAGCACAGAGCATAGAGTTAGCAGGCTTTGATGTACATTGTGAAGAAAGCGCTGAGCAAGCTCTTGAGCAGTTACATGCGCAGTGGGAAGGTGTAATAGTCTCGGACATCAGTTTACCCAATATGAGCGGTATAGAATTGCTGCAAAAAGTGCAGAGTATCGACAGTGAGATCCCAATCATATTGATTACGGGGCATGGCGATATTTCAATGGCAGTAGGGGCAATACAACAAGGCGCTTATGATTTTTTAGAAAAGCCATTTGCGCCTGATAAGTTGCTAGATGTAATACGCCGCGCCACTGAAAAACGTGCACTCTCACTTGAAAACCATCGCCTGCGAAACGAGCTGCAAACTCAAGCGGCACTGGGGCCTCGCATCATAGGTAATAGTGCGGAAATAGTGCACTTGCGTCGTATAGTACAAAGCGTTGCGGATGCACCGACAGATATTTTAATTGAGGCCGAAACCGGCACAGGTAAGGATTTACTCGCGCGCTATATACATGAGCACAGTAATCGGCGTGAGCATAAATTCGTAGCAATCAATTGTGGAGCAGTGCCAGAAACATTAATTGAAAGCGAGCTTTTCGGCCATGAAAAAGGCGCATTCACAGATGCCAAAGCTCGCAGAATCGGCAAGTTTGAATACGCCAATAGCGGAACGGTCTTTCTCGATGAAATAGAGAGCATGCCGTTAGTGTTACAAGTGAAATTGCTGCGTGTAATTGAAGATAGAAGCATCGAACGCTTAGGTTCTAATGAGAGCATAAACCTTGATTTGCGCATAGTAGCAGCGACTAAAGTGGACTTAAAAGCCTTGGCTGAGCAAGGCTTGTTTAGAGAAGATCTTTACTATCGCCTTAATGTTGTGAAGGTTGAAATCCCGCCCTTGCGTCGTCGTAAAGATGATATACCGCTACTTTTTCAGCATTTCTCTATTATCGCATCAACCCAGTATGGACGCGATGTTCAAGAACTATCGGCGGAGCACATGGCTGCATTAATGGGGCATGATTGGCCGGGTAATATTCGTGAGCTGCGAAATATAGCAGAGCGCAATGTGTTGCTGGGTGAGCACTGCACCTTTGATTTTGATAACCAGTTGATTACTCAAGAGACAACAGGCCTAAATTTGGCTGAGCAAGTGGGGCAGTTTGAAAAGTTATTGATCCATACTGAGCTTAGCAAATGCGGTGGTTCAATCCGTGATACGCAAGAAAGTTTGGATCTGCCGCGCAAGACGTTGTATGACAAGATGAAGAAATATGGGTTAGACAAGAAAGATTATAAGCCATAATTCTAAGTTGCGAGTTGCGTATTAAGAATTGATTTTTGAGAGTAAGCAAAAGAAAAGAGCGACTGGGTCGCTCTTAATATAGTGTTAGTAATCAGCTACCTGCTTGCTTAATCCGGGCCAGTATTCGTTGGCATCAGTGATAAATTCTGATGTGTTTTTTTGCCATTTCTTGCGGACGTTTTTACTGTAGTTTAAGTACAGTTTACCTTCTACAATCGTCCACGCTTTAGGGTCAACTTTAACGAGCTTATCGTTTGCTGCAGCAAAGGCACAGAAACCGCCGTATTGTGGCGCGTAATCAGTAGGTGATTGCTGAAACTTTTGTAGGTGATCAGCGGATGAAAAATACCAGTTATTGTTTTTCCAAGTATGCTTAAATTTTTTATTCCCCTTTACAGCTTTTCCCTGGGTGAAATAAGCCACAGGATCATAGCCACCAATCGCACCTTTGGAAGTTTCGAAATAGGATTTATCTGCCGCTTGCAGATTAAAGCTGAAAAGTAAAAACAGGCTCAGAACAAGTTTATACATAGTGGTTCCCTCTTTTAATTTTAACTATCTACAATAGACCTGAAATTTAAGGGAAGTTCTGCTTTAAATCTCTTTTAGAGTAATTAAATCAACTTTCAGCTGCTGCGTTTTCGCCGGATTCAATAGCTGCTAGCCTTTCTCTGTCTGCTTTGCTGATATATTTAGGCTTGTTATTGGGCGTTGGCTTGGCTTTTTTTGCACGAGCTTTTAAAATTTGAATGCCTTTTTTACGACGGTTCATACGTTTTCCTCAAGAGCTTCTAGCTCTTCTAGCTTTTCCATCCACTGCTCTTCAGTCTCTTCAAGCAGGGCTTTATCTTCAGCTTGGCTTGCCAGAATTTTTTTGAGCTTTTCTTTGTTCTCTGCCGCATAAATATCAGCGTCAGCCAGTATCTCTTCGTGCTCTTGTAACTTTACCTGCAAGCTATCAATGGTTTTCTCTAAGCTAGTGATTTTGTTTTTCAGTGGTCGCAATTTTGCTCGCTGTTCAGCGGCTAACCGCTTTTGCTCTTTCTTTTGATCGGCGCTCAAAGATTTGCTCTCACGGCTTACCATCTTAGTCGGCGCTAAGTCGCGGCGCTGTTGGATAAGCCAAGCTTGGTAATCATCTAGATCCCCTTTGAATTCACTGACACAGCCATTAGCGACCAGCAGGAATTCATCGACAGTATTGCGCAGCAAGTGACGATCATGGGATACCAAAATGACCGCACCTTCAAATACTTGCATTGCCATGGTTAAGGCGTGGCGCACTTCTAAGTCTAAGTGGTTGGTGGGTTCATCAAGGAGCAGTAAATTTGGCTTTTGCCAAGCGATTAAAGACAGTGCAACACGGGCTTTTTCACCCCCTGAAAAGCGTTTAACTGGGGCGAAAGCGTCGTCACCTATAAAGCCAAATGAGCCTAGATAACTACGGATCTGTTGCTCCGTTGACTTAGGCGATATACGGCTAATATGTAATACTGGAGATGCCTCTAGATCTAGAGCTTCCAGTTGGTGCTGTGAGAAATAACCTATTTTTAGGTGCTCGCCGGTATTGCGCTCACCGCTTAAAGATTTAATATCACCCACTAAGGTTTTAATTAAAGTCGATTTACCCGCACCGTTTGGCCCTAATAAACCTAGTCGAGAACCCGGTTCTAAATTGAGTGAAACTTGCTTTAAAATTGCATTCTCACCGTAGCCACAATCGGCCTTGCGTAAAGAGATAAGTGGATTGGATACTTTTTCACTGCACGGGAAAGTGAAAGTAAAAGGGCTGTCGACATGAGCGGCACTAATAACTTCCATGCGCTCTAGCTCTTTTACTCGGCTTTGCGCTTGTTTCGCCTTTGACGCTTTAGCTTTGAAGCGGCGTACAAAAGATTCAATTTCGCCAATACGTTGCTGTTGCTTTTCATATTGTGCTTGCTGCTGTGCTAAACGCTCGGCTTTCAGTTTTTCAAAGGCGCTGTAGTTGCCTTTATAAAGATCCATTTTCGCATTGTGCATGTGTACCACTTGACCGACAACTTGATCTAAGAAATCACGGTCATGGGAAATTAGCAGCAGTGTGCCTTGGTAATTCTTCAACCAGGTTTCTAGCCACATGGTGGCATCTAAATCTAAGTGGTTGGTTGGCTCATCAAGTAATAAGATATCTGAGCGGCACATCAATGCTTTGGCGAGGTTTAAACGTATTCTCCAGCCACCGGATAAATCATTGACGTTGCGCTGCGCATCATCGCTGGCAAAGCCTAAACCGTTAAGTAGCTGTTGAGCTCTGGCCTCAGCGGTATAACCGTCTAGGTTATCTAATTGACCGTGTAACTCACCAATGCGCTCTGCTAGATGTTGCTCTTGTGCGATCTCTAATTCTGCCTGCACTTTACGTAGCGCAGCATCACCATCTAGTACATAATCGAGAACACTGCGGTTAGCGGCATTAACTTCTTGCGCCATGTGAGCAATCGTTTGATTGCCCGACATTTTTAGCTCACCAGTATCAAGTTGTAATTCGCCTAGTAACAATTTGAATAGGCTCGATTTGCCGACGCCATTTGCGCCGATGATGCCGACCTTCCAACCGGAGTGTAAGGTTAAATCAGCATGGTCTAACAGCTGTTGAGAGCCACGCAGTAAACTAAGTTCTAATAATTGAATCATATTTTTCGGCACTAAATAATGGTGAGCTAATTTAAGGCGGCGATTTTAGCACACAGGGGTAAGCAGTAGAATGAGCAATGTGTTTAATGAGAGATAAGCGATGACAAAGCAAAGCGATCTATGGCAATTTGCAAATGACTTTTATGCAGCTCCCGATGTTGCAAAGCAGCTTTTGGCATTACAAAATAATTACCAAGTGAATGTAAATTATTTAATTTACGCACTTTGGTTAAGCACCTTTAATTACCAGCTGAGATCCTTGCCAGCTGCAGATGATGGTGCAGGGGTGTGGCGCAGCGAGATTGCTTTGCCTCTGCGAACGCTGCGCTTTTCGCTGCGAAGCGCTAAGAATAATATGCAAGGTATACCGGAGACTGTTGAGGCTTGCTATCAGAAAATGCTCACAGCAGAGCTGGCGGCAGAGCGGGTAGAGCTGGATTTTTTAGAGGCCGATATTAAAAAGTATGCACAGCCCAATGTAGAAAAACATGCGGTGGATAAATTGATAGCAATAAACGTTGCAGTTTGTTGCAGTGATGCCGAGCTGTTTCCTAAAAGCGAAGAGCTGCAGCTAGCGCTGGAGAAATATATTCAATTAGCGATAAATTATATGGAGTATTAGCGTTGTTTTTCAAATATTTGCCACCACAACATAAAGAACATGTAATGGTTAAACCTTTTAAACAACTTAACTAAGAACTTTTTTGTTTGACGAGGTCTTATACACATCGGTTTAACGAACAACTATCTATTAGAGGCTGCTTGATAACGCAACTCTAATGTTAATTTTAAGGAATTTAGAATGAAAAAAACGATGTTAGCTGTTGCTATGACGGCTGTTTTTGGTGCCTCTTCAGCATTTGCAGTAACTCTAGAAACGGATGAGCAAAAGCTGAGCTATAGTTTCGGATTAATGTTTGCCAAGCAATTACAGGCAAATTATAAAGAGCTAGACGTAGATGCGTTCAGTGCAGCAGTCAAAGATGCTTACCAAGGTAAAGACCCGCAACTAAGCCAAGAAGCAATGGAAGCGGCAATCAATAAGTATCAAGCAGCGCAAGTAGCGCTTCAAAAAGAAGCGGCAGAAAAAGCCAAGGCAGAAGCGGAAAAGTTAGCGGCGGATAACGCGGCTAAAGGAAAAGCCTTTTTAGCAGAAAACGCTAAGCGTGATGGCGTCACTACCACTAAGAGTGGTTTACAAATCGAGATGACGAGCGAAGGCAAAGGCGCTCAGCCTGCCGCTACAGATACTGTTGTAGTACATTACAAAGGCACAACGATCGACGGCAAAGAGTTTGATAGCTCAATCGCACGTGGTAAGCCAGCGACATTCCCATTAAACGGTGTAATCAAAGGTTGGACTGAAGGTCTACAGCTAATCAAAGAAGGTGGTAAAGCTAAGCTTTATATCCCATCTGAACTGGCTTACGGAAATCAAGGCGCTGGTGGCTCTATTGGACCGGGTGAAACTTTGATTTTTGAAGTTGAGCTAATTGAAATTGAGAAGCCAGAAAAGAAAGAAGAGCCTAAGAAAGCGGGCTAATTAAAACGCGTTCTGCGTAACACAAAAAAGGTTAAGTATTAAATGCTTAACCTTTTTTACTGCTAGTCATATTCGTTTAACACGCCATTACTGCCAACGGCTAAATAGCCTCCCGCATCAGAAAAACCAACCGCAAGTACACTGACACTGTTGGGCCCATAGAGGTCTTTTTTGTAGACTCTCCAGTTTCTTAGCATTTCACCGTCTTGCACATCCCATAGCTGAACTAAACCAGAAGATGAGCCTGTAATGAGCTGTGACATATCACTGGAAAAACGTGCGCTCAAGTAAGACATACGCTTTTGCATGAAAGACTCATCGCCGCTGATATAAGAGAGAATATCACCACTTTCAACATCCCAGATGATACCTTGATCCAATGCGCTTGCGCTGAAAACAGTTCTACCATCATCGCTGATCGCAACGGTATCGATAATGTTTTCTTGCATTTTCTTTTGTAATAACTCGCCTGTTTCCATATTCCAAACACTGACGCTGTAATCATCAGCACCGGTAATAGCAATCTTTCCATCTGCGCTTAATGCTACAGAGCGAACTCTGCCGCCAGGTCTTAAGGTGCGTTTAACGCCACCGTTCATGACATCAAAAAATACTGCAGTGTGGTTAGCCAGGCCCAATAAGGCATATTGGCCTCTTGGTGAGAGAGCGATATCAAGAATTTCGCCCGGAGAGCTCCAAAACCATTCGGGTTTGCCAGTTTTGGTGTGCCAGAGTACGAGATCTTGCTGGTTGGCGGTGATAGCGAAATCCCCTTCAGGGGAAAAAGCAGTTTTTGCAATTATCGTACGTTGCCCTTTGCGGTGGTTCCAGTCGCTTTTGCGCTCACCGCTCTCGACTTCCCAAAGGCTGCCGCCTTCTTCTTGGGCGCCGATGACAACAAGGCTACCATCTTTTGAAATAGAGGCGTCGTAAAGGCCAAGGGTTGCGTAGTTTTGCCAGTTATCAGGATCGTCACCTGAATCACAGCCGTTTAAAAAGAGGGTGATTAAACCAACAAATAATATTCTAAACGGCCATCGCATAATGCCTAACTCGCCTTGTTTTCGCTGTGTGTTAAATGCAGTAGTTCAATCATCTTATCTTCAAGGGAGAAACGGCTTTCCAGTGCTTCACCTAAAAGAGATAGCTGCTCTGCAAATTCGCGGATTTCTTGCACGCTCGGGTCGTTCATCGATGAAAATCTATCGTTGAAATCCAGTGCTTGATCGGTAGTCGGTTGAATAAGCGGGAATAATTGCTGTGCTTCTTCGAGTGAGCCATCTTGGAATTCGCCGCCTTCTCTCAACAGCTGCTCATATACCTCGAAATGTCCTGAAGACAAGTAATCCATTAGCAGATCGCAAAACAAGCTTAAACGCTCATTTAGTCCGTGGGCGATACTTTGCGCTGGAAGGGATACAAACTGTGAAATAAGCACTTGGCGGCCCTCTAGCCAAGCATCGATTATTTCACTAACACCACCCCATCTCTCTTGCGCTCCTTGACATTTTTCTAACATTTTCTTTCCCTTTGCTTAACTATGCATCTACCCTTATATTAATCCCAAGCTGACAATTGGCGCAAGATCATTAGTGAAAGAATGCGATATGTGGTTGAAAAAATTGCTGCGACAGTGATTTTTGTTTTACCAATAGCTATTTATCGCTAGAATGTGCGTTCTTACTTGCAATATAAGCTTAAAAATATCAAATAGATATATTAAAGAACTGATTAGTAGAGAATTGTACTATCGAGTGCTTTGCTGATTTTAAGTAAGCTTTTTAATACATAGGCACACAGCAATTCGATGTCTTCAAGGAGTAACAAATGACCAACAAATGGCTAAAATCTATTTACTTATTACTATTGAGCTTTTCAATTTCTATAGCTCATGCCGCTGATGAAGAGGCAGAGTCTGATTATGTTGGCTATGTTGAGTTAAAGCCATTTGTAGCAAATTTCGGTGATACATCAGAGCTGCATTTTGTGAAATGTGAGGTGACAATTCAAGTTGGCTCAACTGCTACTGAGCAAGCTGTTAGAGATCATATTGCAGGGGTGCGTAACGATATTCTGTTTTTGCTGATGGAACAAAGCGAAGAGAGTATGGTGTCAGCTACCGCACAAAAAGTGTTAGCTAAGAAAGCGATTATGCTTGTTAAACAGCGCTTAATAGAAGAAGTCGGTGAAGAAGCTGTTGAGGTTGACGATTTATTCTTTGTTAGTTTTGTTGCCCAGTAATAAAAGATAATACAGAGGGAGCATACTGCTAAAGCATGCTCCCGCAATATTAGCTAGCCATATACTCATCTAAGAAAGTATCAAAATCTACGTTATCACTCGCTTCAATTTCCTGCTGTTGAGCAATAGACTGTTCAACCTTTGCGGTTAAATCAGCAGCTACTTGCGCATCTAATGTTTCAGAAAGCAAATCTTCTCTATGCTGTTTACTAACATGCAGCGCCCAATCAGTAAATTGCAAACCGCTTTCACGTAAAGATGCCAGAACAATCGCAGAAGGTGTTAAGTCACTATCTGCGACTTTTTCACGCTGCAATTTAACGCTATCAAGGTAGCTTGTACCGCCTTTTACTTGATCAATTGCTTTAGCCACTTTTTCGATTTGATCTAAGATGTTATCAGCAAGCTGAGTTAAGGGTACTTCTGCACCATTATCGATGAGCTCTAAGCCTGGCTCGCGCCCTTTAGTGACCACTAAACTATTATTTCGCGAGATATATTCACATTCTTGTGTATCAATTTCACGATTCTCTTGTAATAGACAAGCTAACAAGAACGCATCCATAAATTGTGCTTGGGTATTATCAATACCGACAGGCAGTAGTGGATTGATATCTGTATTACGTACTTCAATGTACTCAACACCGCGATCGATAAGCGCATCAACAGGTTTTTCACCAGCTGCTGCAACTCGCTTAGGGCGAATATCACTGTAGTATTCATTTTCAATCTGCAAGATATTTGCATTTAACTGTTGGTATTCACCGGCAACTTTTACCCCAAGGTCTTGATAAGGAGCAAATGGCGTTTTGATCGCTGATTTAAGTGAATTTGCATAGCTTTCAAGATAGTTAAAGCAAATATCCAAACTTTCTTGGGCTTTATTAGAATAGCCAAAATCACCCATACGCAAAGACGTTGCGTAAGGCAGATATAGAGTATGACCATTCAATGTTTGCAAGTGATGATCTTTGCCTTCCATGAAGCTATCTGAAAGTGCAGGTGATGCACCAAATAAATAGAGTAGCAGCCAAGACTGGCGACGGAAGTTACGAATCAGTGAGAAGTAACCATCACTGCGATAAGCTTGTAATGTCCCAGCATCGCTATCGATTGTTTGCAGCGCTTGCCACAGATCATCACTGAGTGAAAAGTTATAGTGGATGCCCGCAATAGATTGCATGACCTTTCCATAACGACTCGCTAGGCCCACGCGATAGATATGCTTCATTTTACCGGTATTAGATGTGCCGTATTCACCAATGCGAATATCGTTAGCACCTTTAAGGTAGCAAGGCATACTGGCATTCCAGATAACTTCTTCACCTAAGTGCTGGTAAGTAAAGCGGTGTAAATCGGTTAAATAATTAATCGCTTGGTGTGAGCTTTTATACACAGGGGTAATAAACTCTAGCAACGCCTCAGAGTAATCGGTTGTGATTACACCATTGGTTAGTGCAGAACCTAGCCCTGTAGGGTGGTCGCTCTGTGATAACTTCCCTTTAGGAGTGACTCTTAAACCTTCTTTTTCAATACCGTGAAGTACATCGGTTAAAAGGTTTTCTTGGCCAGCGGCTTTCAGCTTTTCCAGCTTTAATTCAAGTACTGATTGCAAATCTAAATCCTAGCATAGTGTGGTCGAGGTTTGATTATAAACCATCGACTAAGGGTGGAGGCAATCTTTAACGTAAATTGCAGTGCAAATAATTGAGTAAGATGCCATTTGTGTGAAAATTTAACCACTGGTAACGCTGCTTTTTAACGATTTTTTTCATGAACAAGTCAACCGTTAAGGACCTGAGAACGCAGAGGTAATAGCCATTTAGCTTAACAGTACCGTTTGGATTCTTTGTTCAATCGCCTCAACACACAGCTTTACTATAAAGGGCGGTGTTTGACTAAAAGCATGCAGCGCATAAATCGGCTCAGATTGTAAATGGTGTTCAGTGGTGATAATTGCAAGTGCTTGGCGATGCTCATTAGTGAGTTGATTGAGAATGAGCTGTGGAATGAGTGCAACTCCCGCACCTTGCAATGCAAGGGCTAACACTCCGTTAATAGAGTTGGCAAAGCGGTTTGGTTTAAATTGTAAGCTATGGCTTTTTTGTTGCTTAGTATTAAACAGTTGATGCTCAATTAAAGCGCCCTGCCAACCGTTGGCGATATAGTCTAAATGGTTTGCCAGTGAAGGAGCTGCTTGAATATCACTGAGCGTTAAATCCGAGTGCTGTGATAAGTAACGCTCATTAACACATAGCTGATCACTAAATTGACCGACGCGCTTTTGCTTAAATTCACTATCTGCAGATTGTCCGATACGAATGGCAATATCGATATTGTCATCGATTAGATGTACACGTGCGTCATCTGCGTGCAAATAAGGCGTGATTTTGGGGTACTGGCTAACAAGTGCGCCAATTGCAGGGGCTACCACAGTGTCCATCAGTGCATGGGGAGCGCTAATGCTAACAGTGCCAATCGGCAATTGTTGAGAGTCTCGGGCGTCGCTCCAAGCGTGTTTGCTGATTTGATCTATCTGTTGGCACTGTAAAAAGAATTGCTTGCCTGCAGGCGTAAGGACTTGGCGACGTGTGGTGCGCTTTAAAAGTTCTACTTTTAAAACACTCTCAAGCGTTTGCAGCTGTTGGCTGACAACGGATTTAGAGATATTGAGCTGCTCGGCGGCACTGCTAATTGAGCCGGCTTCAACAACGGCGTTAAAGACCATCATGTGGCGTAAATATTTCATCATAATGTTCGATATTATAGAACAAAGTGTTATATTTTTGTTCGTATTTATAAAGCTAATTGTTTTTTATAATCTGTTTCATATTACATTGTAAAGATTCAGGAGCTTTAAAAATGACAGAACAATCACAACAGGCTATTCAAGTTGCATTAACTGCTGCGAGCGAGCGCTGGAAAAATGCTTTTAATTCAGGAGATGCAGCAGGGTGTGCAGCGCAATATGAAGCCGATGCAGTGATGCATGCGCGCCCATTCGGCACGTTCACAGGTACGGCAGAGATTACCGCTTTTTGGCAGCAGTTGATTGATGGCGGCTACTCAGATGTTGAGTATATTGAGCCTCAAGTAAAAGTTGTGGACGAGACAAGTGCTATCCTAAGTTCAAAGTGGAAGATGAATAATGCATCAGGTGTTATCACTCATGAATTATGGGTTTTACAAGCTGATGGTACGGCCAAATTACGTGAAGATGATTTTGAAGCGCTAGCGTAACGCGAACGGCGCTTTTTGTGCTCTATTGTTTGTGATTAAAACTCAGCAATAGAGCTTTCCCCTGTTATTTATCGTTCTAAATGAGATAAATCAATCTAAACCCCTCCAAGATCCCCAAAAAAGCAGTTCCTACCAGATTAATTGTACGGAAATTGAATAGCTTTCTCTTTTATATAGCTAGAGCCTAATCAATGGTTTATGGCTATTTTCTGCAAAAATATTAGAAAGTTCATAAGAAAATCTGATGATTTATTAAAAAAATGCAATTTGTAATTATGTTTTTCTCAGAATATATTGAATTCAGATGAGCTGCTAAAGAAATAAATTAAGTAGCTAAAGACATTGTGATCCGGTTATCTCTTTTCAATCGACAGCAATGTATTAAACAGCCTGTTTCTACAAAAACAAATTATCAGAAACTTGGCGAATCAAACGACTAAATATCTAACTCGATCAACAGCGGCCTGTAGAATATAGCTAATGTATTTAGCAGTATTTTTTGCCTGAGATTGATTGGTAATCAACCATAAAAGCGGTTTATCGAAACAACTTTTTCAAGGCTAAAATAATAAATTGGAGAGCCTTAATGGATAGAAGAAAAGTAGACATTGTTGTAATGACGATGTTGATTATTGCATCAGTCATTGTATTGACCAATGACAACCTCAGCCAAGGTGGTGCTCAAACAGAGATGAGCTCGCTGTTTTTGCCGCGTCTAGTGGCCGGTTTTATTATTTGTTTTTCATTGTTTATCGGTGCTGGTTCGCTGTTTAAATTATTAAACAAGGCAGCGTTGAGCAGCACTGAAAGCATCAGCTTAAGTGGTTTTTGGGGCGTAAATATCTATGTCGCACTCTTTATTGGCTACTGGTATTTAGTGCCTATTGTCGGCTTTTTGCTCGTCACCCCTTTTGTGATGTTTGCAGTAGCTTGCCTGTTAGGCGGTCGCAGATGGGTGGCTATTACTGCGATGTCTATCATAGTACCAATTCTTGTATTTTATGGGTCTAACCATTTCTTACGTGTCTTTCTACCTACTTGGTCACTGTCTTAAACCGGAGAGATACGATGTTTGATAATATAATTAATGGTTTTGCAGCAATATTCGCCGTCGGTCCTATATTAGGCATTATTGCAGGTGTGTTAGTCGGCATTATTTTTGGTGCGATACCTGGTATCTCCGGGATCATGGCAATTTCGATCATTTTGCCTTTAACTTTCTATGTTGATCCTATCATTGGTATCACTATGCTGCTCGCGGTTTATAAAGCGGGTATTTATGGTGGATCTATTTCGGCGATATTGATTAACACACCGGGGGCTGCTGCATCATTTTTAACGGCTCAAGATGGCAATGCGCTCACCAAAATGGGTAAGGCAGGCAAAGCGTTAGATATCTCGTTGTTTTCATCAGTAACCGGTGAAGCACTTGCGACAATCGTACTGATCTTTATCGCTGCGCCTATATCTGCAATTTCTTTACAGGCAGGGCCGATTGAAAAAGTCTTCCTGTTGCTGTTTGCCTTTACAGTGATTGGCTCATTAGCAGGGGAATCTATCTCGCGAGGCTTGCTTTCATGCTGCCTTGGTATGATGTTTGCGATGGTAGGACTCTCATCAATTACCGGTGCATCGCGCTTTACTTTTGATATCCCAGAGCTGATGGCAGGCTTTACCTTCATCCCAATGTTAATTGGTGTGCTCGTGATGCCGGAGGTGATCAATGTTATTAGAAATCGCCATCAATCTCAGCAGGAAATTTCACTGACAAAATCAGCTAATCGCGATGATAACCGCATTAGTTGGAAAGAGTACAAAGGCTTATTCGGCACTATTTTAAAATCGAGTGGTATCGGTACCTTTGTCGGCGCTCTACCTGGGCTGGGCTCAAGTACTGCAGCTTTCATTGCTTACGGTGAAGCTAAACGTACCTCTAAAACACCTGAGAAATTTGGCAAGGGCTCCGTTGAGGGTATCGCCGCTGCAGAATCTGCAAATAATGCAGTGTGTGGCTCTAGCATGATTCCAATGCTGACCTTGAGTATCCCTGGGGATGATGTTGCAGCATTGTTAATGGGAGCGTTTTTAATTCACGGTTTAACACCGGGCCCGATGATCTTTTTTGAGCACACTGAAACCATCTACGCCATTTTCGCAGGCTTCTTACTGACTGACTTATTCTTGCTTGTGATCGCACGCTCAGGGTTCAGGTTTTTCACGAAAGTCGCCTCGTTAAAGCGCTACTTTATTTTCCCTTGTGTCACTGTATTTGCCTTTACGGGTGCATTTACAACAGCACAGAACATGGACGATGTACTTATCTTGATCGTCTTTACCATTGTTGGCTACGCCATGCGCTTAATCGGTCTTAATCCCGCGGTATTCATATTTTAACGCCGTTCTTGGAGCAGAACCTAGACCAAGCGTTGGCCATCGTAGGAGATGACTATTCACTGTTCTTTGCATCGCCATTTTCTTGGGTGTTTATTGCGCTGGCGGCCTTCTTTGTCGGCTCTAGCATCCACCTAAAACGAAAGAAGGCGTTAGAAAATTAGCATTAAAGAAGCAAACAAAATGGAAGGGTGTGATTTATCTAGCTTCCTTCCACAAACAACCATTAACTAGTCACAAACAATTGATCTATAAAAAAAAGAGGAATCACTTGATGAAACGTTTTAATAAAAAAGTCACAACCTTGCTATCTGTCGTTGGTCTTACAGTCGCTTCAAGCGCAGCGCTTGCAGGTTACCCTGAAAAGCCAATCAAAGTTATTGTGCCTTATGGTGCCGGTGGTGATTCTGATTTAACAACTCGCGTTTGGGCTGATGCTGTTGAAAAAGAGCTTGGTGTACCTGTGATTGTTATTAACAAAAAAGGTGCGGGCGGTGTTGTTGGCACTTCATTTGTTGCCAATGCAAAAAATGATGGCTACACCCTAATCAATGCGGGTTTAGGTAACATGCTTGTAACGCCTAACTTCAGTAAAACACCATACGACTTCAATAGCTTCGTACCTGTATTGAAAATGACAGCGGTACCATTAGGGGTAGTGGTAGCTAAAGATAGCCCATACAAAACTTTCCCAGAATTCATTGAAGGCGCTAAAGCAAAAACCTTAACTCAAGGTTCTTGGGGCGCTGCATCTTCAGGCACGATTTTAGCAAATATCATTGCTGATCAAGCAGGTTACAAGCCTAAGTATGTGCACGGCAATACAACTGCTGAATCTATGGTTTCTGTGGTAGGTGGTCATATCGATTCTGCTGTTTCATTCCCGCCAGCTTTTGGCCCTCACGTTAAAGCAGATCGTGCGCGTTTATTGGTTATGAACCAGAAAATGGATGCATACCCAGGCGTACCAACTTTTGCTGATTTTGGTATCAAAGGTGGCTTTGAAGGCTGGTCAGGTATTTTTGCACCTAAAGGTGTTCCACAAGAAGTTGTGGATAAGTTAATTGCCGCTACTGATAAAGCAATGAAAGACCCTAAAGTACTAAAAGCATACTCAAACATGGGAGCGATTGTTAACTACAGACATGGCGACAAGTGGATTTCAGACATGAAAGAAACTTATCAAGTGATGAAAGACGCCGCTGCTAAAGTTAAGAAGTAATAAGCACAGCTAAAGCCGAGCTTAGCGCGATATATAGCGCGCTAAGCTCTTTTAGAAATTTCTTTGCAGGCTCTGTGCACTACCAATTAATAAACTGATCCGGATGGTCAATTAAGGACTGAATTTTACTGCGAATCTGTTCCGAAAAAGCCTGAGTAATACGTGATTTAGGTGTATCTGCAGGGTATAACAAATTCACTTTTAAGTTGATATCGGGAACGAAAGGTCGGAACACAATTTTGCCAGGTTGGCTATAACTACAGTAGCTAGCAATAGATATTGGATCCATCACACAGATACCTAAATTGCGCTCAACAAAGCGTAAAGCGGGGATAAAAAAGCGTGTTTGCAAACGTACATTTAAGCGACTTTTATGTTTGGCAAAGACGTTTTGTAAATCGTGAAATGTCATGTGATCAGGGTGCAGTGTGATCATGGGTTGGTTATCTAAAAGCTGCGGGGTAATTACCGCCTCATTAGCCAATGGATGATCTGTGGAAATAGCGCACATACAAGTGAGCTCAAAGGGCTCGCAGTCAAAGCTATTTTCTTGAGAGGATATTTCGGCCAAGCCAATATCGTATTGGCTGGAAGCGATCCACTCTTTTACGCCGTCAGAGGTTCTGGTTTGCATCGAGATTTGGATCTTCGGGTGCTGCTCAAGAAAATCAGAGACGAGATCGGGCATAAAGAAGTTAGAAGGACCGGGCATACAGCCAATGCGCAAGAAACCAAACTGTTTGTTTTTAATATCTTTAACAGTGTGGGAGACATCTTGAATACGGCTGAAAATAGATTCAACTTCGTTGTACAAGTAATGCGCCTCTGGTGTGGGATAGAGCCTTTTTTTACGTCGCTCAAACAGCAAAAAGCCGACATTTTCTTCGAGTTGGTTGATCAGCATGCTAACCGCAGGCTGGCTTTTATATAACTGCTTAGAGGCGAGTGACACTGAGCCTGAGAGCATCACAGCTCGAAAAGCTTCCATTTGGCGTAAATTGATAACGTAACCTCACAACGAAAAGTAAACATAACTAAAAATTATGAACTATGAATTTGTATCGCTCGAAGTTTATATTTTTTGCATATGACATGCAGCTATTTTTATAAGTATCAAACATTAAACAGTTAAGGAATGCACATGATTCAGCGTTTAAATAAAACTCCTAGAATGAGCCAAATCGTCAGCTATAACGGCACTGTGCTGTTGTCAGGGCAAGTGGCTAAAGATGCCAGTGCAGATGTCACTGGGCAAACTGAGCAGATTTTGCAACAAATCGATGAGTTATTAGCGCAAGCGGGCTGTGATAAAAGTGATTTATTAAGTGCCAATATTTGGTTGAGTGATATTCGCCAGTTCCCACTGATGAATGCTGTGTGGGATAGCTGGGTAGATCCGCAAAACCCACCGGTACGCGCGTGTGTCGAGTCGCGTTTAGCCCGTGTTGAACTGAGTGTCGAAATTCAAGTAACAGCTGCAGCGCGCAACTAAGGTAGCAGGGAACATGAAGCAACATCTGAGTGATAGTGCGATTAGCACACCGTCACAGCAGCAAAAAAGAGTGGCGATATTAGGTGCCGGTATTATTGGACTGAACTGTGCATTTTGGTTACAAAGAGCAGGCTATCAAGTGACTTTGTTTGATACAGAGAAACCGGGGCTGGGTGCATCCTTTGGTAATGCCGGCTTGTTTGCCGACTATGGCCGATTACCTTTTGCAACATTTTCTATGCTTCGCAAAATCCCCAATATGCTGCTGGATAAGCAGAGTCCCCTGTCGATTGACCCAAAATATACACCGAGCTTGCTAAGCTACGGCTACCAGTATTTTAAAGCCTGCTTCGATCGTCGTTACCAAAGCGGTAAGCAAGGTTTATTAGCACTGCACCAATTGGTTAAAGAAACAGATGAAACGGTAATTAGTGCAACAAATAGTGAGCACTTAATTACACGCCAAGGCTTTATAGGGCTGTTTTCGACGAAAGAGAGCTTTGATAAAGCCAAGCCAAGTTTTGAAGAGCGCGCAGGCCAAGGTGTTCAATTACGCTTACTCGATAGTGTACAAATACGCGAGCTGGAACCGAATTTAAAGCTCGATTGCGCAGGTGCTGTTTACTACCCAAATACTTACCACAGCGTCAATCCAAGCCACTATTGTCAGTCTATATTTGACTACTTTTGTAAGCAAGGTGGCCACTTTGTGCAGGAGAAAATCTCCGGTCTTAGTGCTCAGGATAAAAAAGTAGACCTGCACAGCGTTGTAAATTCTTATGAGTTTGATCACCTAGTTGTCACGACAGGTGCAGCCAGTAAGCCTTTAGTAGAGCAGCTTGGCTTAAGTATTCCCCAAGTGTGCGAGCGCGGCTATCACTTGATGCTCAAAGATACCGAGAATTTATTGACGCGCCCCATTGCATGGATGAATCAAGGGGTCCACATGACACCGATGCAACAAGGCATTCGTGTTGCAGGTAGTGCTGAATACACCCATATCGATAGCCAGCCGAGCGAGATGCGAACACGTGTCATGCACAATCATGCGCAGACAATGATAGGTGCTGGTATTGAAATAGCGACAAGCTGGGTGGGCAGTCGCCCGACTACACCGGATTCATTACCCGTGATCGCCAATATGAAAAACCATCCAAATGTGACACTAGCGTTTGGCCACGGCCACCTAGGCTTAACACTCGCATCGGTCACTGGCAAAGCCGTTGAACAGCTGGTCAGCGGAACCGTAACTGATCTAGATCTCAGTGCGTTTAGTGCTGAGCGATTTAATTAAAGATACCGACAACCTATTAGGTAGAGAGTAACAACATGACATTAGTAAAAGGTGGTTTTAACTACTACAGCATTCCTATTGGTGTAATTTGCTTAGAATCTTATTTCCCTAAGCCAATCGGCCATATTAAACACCCTGCGGGATTTGATTTCCCTGTGCTCTACAAAACAGTACAAGGCGCCACAATTGAGCGCTTAATTGGCCAGCGTGATATCGCGTTGTTACAGCCTTTTATCGATGCGGCTAAAGAGCTTGAAAGAGAGGGTGTAAAAGCGATTACTGCAAGCTGTGGCTTTTTAGCACTATTTCAGCGGGAAATAGCAGATGCAGTTGATATACCAGTCTTTATTTCAAGCTTGATTCAAATACCTATGGTGTATCAAAGCTTAGGGCGTCATCGCAAGGTGGGAGTTGTTGTTGCCAACAGTGATGCTTTATCAGCAGATCATCTAGCAGCTGTCGGTGCTGAAAATGTCCCTGTAGCAATTGCTGGGATGCAACATCAGCCGCAGTTTGTCGATGTGATTTTAAAAGGCAATAACAACGATTTTGACTTAGACGTTTTTAGAGATGAATTGTTTGCTGTGATTGAGGCTATGATTGCAGAAAATCCAAACCTTGGTTCAATCGTGCTTGAGTGTACGGATTTATCGCACTTTGCTCCTCAAGTGCAGCAGCGCTTTAATTTGCCAGTTTATGACCTGACAAGTTTGACACGCATGGTTGCAGCAACCGTTGAGCGTAAAATCGCTTAAAGCCTCTCTTCAACGCATATTAATGCAATATGCGTTGAAGCTAGCGTTGGCAGGATTTATCCCCCTATATATAACACTGATGAAAAATGACATTCCTTAACGCTTGAGCTGCGCCTGTTAATTACACTGATCAGTGCTCAAATTGTTGTTAGAAACGTTTTCAAAAGAGATGTTATCGAGTGATGTGCAAGTGCTAGAAATAGCGGCGTTATTATGCACAGAGATTTTCGAATCATCCCCCCTGATGCTGCCTAAACTATGTGATAAATCACCATAAAACCTCAGTGATGAAAACGAGTTTAGCTTCAGGTCATCCGTTGTCAGCATGCCTTTATCTGCAACAAAAGAGCTACTGATCAACTCTAGACTATTAATATCAATATTATTATCTAGGAAAAGATATGATTTGGTCGATTCAATATCAGCAGACGCGTCAAAGCTACCTCCTTTGATATGTGCTGAACTGCCTTCAACAAGGAGCTTATCGTTTATCGTTCCGCCTGTCATTTCCACAGTAGATGACATGAGCACGCCGACACTATCTAAGCTACCACCCTTTAAAAGGATAGAGCTAGAATACATTGCAACGAGCTCTGCTCCTTCTGTCTCTGCATTAGTAGATCCATTATTGGCAGTTACTCCATCTCTAATTTCTATAGTTGAGTTATGCTTAACGGAAAAAGGGAAAGTCACACCCGCACCTGTTGTTGTGATATTGGTGTTACCTTGGGCTCTAATATAAGAGCCGTAATTGGCAGAAACCCCTGTCGCGCAGTTTGATATATTTACATCAGTTAACCGATAAGATCCCTGCCTAGTATATAAACAAGTTGTTTCAGAGTTTTCACCGTCAATTGAAACCAAAGCTCCAGGACCGATTATATCGACATTCTCTAACCTTACTTCACTTCCTTGATCAGATCCTATCACTACATCGAAAATGCTATTGTTTAATGTGGTATTTTTTATATTTAAGCGAGTATTTCTATTCCATATAATCTCTTCAGCACCGGCTACTGCAACAGCATTAATTGAAGAGCTAGCTTTGCCGGACCCTTCAAGGCTGAGTCTTTTAGAATTCCAGATAGGACCATTACAGGGACCTGTAAATAGAACATGGAATGCGCCTCTGTGTATCATATTTTTTAATCCATCAGGATTAATTGAGCAATCCACGGATGCAGAAAAAGTAGTTAAGTCTTCGATTTTATTAAGCAACTTTAGATTATTCTCATTAACTTCGGCTGCTATTGCGGGGGTGTTGGCAGTAAAAGGCGTTAATCCTGATGCAGATAATTTGTCTTCAGTTTCCCCTGCCCAAGTGTTACTACTTAGGGCAGTCGCCAATACTAAGATCGATACTTTAGTCGATTGTTTATTAATATTCATTTTCCGTCCTCGAAAATTATTATTACTGCCAGTTGGCACTATTCCAGTTATCAGTATCCCAATGCATTAAAGTGTTACTTGAACTTGCAGAAACAGTGACGACAAAAGCGTCTAAAGTTACTTGTGCTCCTAATCCATCCGTTACTTTAATGACAATTTCGCCAGTCATTCCCTCAGATCCATTTGGAGGAGTGCCTGAAACCAAACCGCTGTTGTTTATGCTCATCCAGCTAGGGTTGCCCGATAAGCTATATGTGTAGTCGGCCCCGGAACCACCGGAGGCTGAAACATCAAACGAGTAAGCTACCCCATTGAATGCTTGCTCAAGAGGGTTACTGCTGATGACTAACTCAGGGTTTACTTTAATATTGACCGACACTGCGGATGAATGCTGCTCTCCATCATTAACCGTAAACCCAAAAGAATCGTCTCCCGTAAACCCCAGATTTGGAGTGTAAACGGCTTGGGTGCCTGTGATAGTTACCTCTCCATTAAGGGGCTCTGTGGCAATATGATAAGAGAGGGCGTCATTTGAATCAGCACCATCTGATCCACTTAATGTAACAGTGATAGGCTTGTTAAAGATGGCTTGTTTGTCGGTTATTGAATTAGCCGTCGGCTGCAGCTCACAAGCTAAACCGATGTTATTATTGTTGCTGTCTGCTTGATTTTGGTTGGCAATGTCGACACAGTTATCAAGCCCATCTTTAGTTCCATCATTATCGCGATCTGGGTTGCGCTTGTGGGCTCCGTTTACTCCGTCAACATCATTGAGTAAGCCGTCTCCATCAATATCTAAATCCAGGCTATCTTCGATACCGTCGTTATCTAGATCGACAAGGGCCGAGACACTGGCATCAAATGGATCAATATCATCATCATTCGATACGGAGTCCCCATCAATGTCGGGGTCACTATTATCCCCCGTCCCACTTCCATCGGTCGGCAGGTTGTTATCCACGCCATCTCCATCGGTATCTGACCACTCAAGAGGATTATAAGCGAAAGCATCTTTACTGTTTATAAAACCATCCCCGTCGATGTCTGTATCGGTAGCATCTCCTATACCATCTTTATCTAAATCTGAAAAAGTTGTACCTGGGATAGTCGGATCATTATCGTTGATATCTTGATCTGCTGGCCAGCCATCGTTATCTTGGTCTTGTATTGAGAATCGGCTACTGTCGAGCGGGAAGTCATCTTCGCTATCGAGCACGTTATCTCCGTCATCGTCGGTGTCTTTATTGTTTCCCACCCCGTCTGCATCTGTATCTAACCATTCACTTGCATCTAACGGTAGAGCGTCATCTTCATCTTTCACCCCATCGTTATCTGAGTCATTATCTTTATTGTCAGGTATCCCATCGTTATCTGCATCGGCCACAAACCTCACTTTTAGCTCAGCAGGGGGTTGGCTTGCGATATCTGCAGAACCTCCACCGGTTTGCCCTTTCTCTTGATTCAGTAGAGATACGATATCTTCAATTTGAGCAGCCTCTGCGATGACCTGTGAAATAGAGCTAGAGATTTGAGCATTATTAAGCGCTCCAGTATTGGCTGTATAAACCACAGCCCCTTCATTATTTGTTCCATCAATAGCGCCGTCTTCTAAATCAGCAGCTAAACTCTTTATTAACTCTATTGTTGTATCGCTTGGGCCTGTTCCAGCGAGTTTAACCACTGTTTTTACAACAGCGTTTGAAGCTGTTCTATAAAGTACGGCATTGGATACTTCTTCGGGGGTAGCAGAGTCAGAGTTAATCATTGGAGAGGTAGTAAATACATTAAAATTGTCAGGTAATAGGCCATAACCTAATGTGTCTTTTACTGTGTTAGTGGCTTTCTTAACAAAGCTTTCATATAAACTTAAACTCCCTTTATTTTCATTACCAGCAACCGCCAAATAATCTTGATATAAATTATTTGCCATTAAAACTGCCATCGAAGAAATAGCTGTAGCATATACAGGTTTATCAGTGGCTAAGATTAAAGTGTTTAATTCTTTTAGCTCAGGAGTACCTCCACCTGGGGTAGTTGTCGCTGAATTAACTGTAAACTTAAGCAAATAAGGAGGAGTGATAGGGGAGGGTAAAGACAGGTCTTTAAGCTGGGCTTGATCACCAGTTGTGCCATTAGCGATTGGGCTTGCTCCTACCTTGCCCGTCTTTAAATCAATTAGGTAAGCTTCTACTGTAGCATTGATTAATGGAGAGTTTACTGCTGCGCCAGATATTGCGACATTCGAAGCGTTAGTATTATTGTTTGTTCCCCCATTTGAATTGTTATTACTGCCACTATCTCCGCTTCCAGCGCCTCCACCACAGCCGCCGAGTAGGATGGTAATGGCAGAAGCGACTGCTACATATAGTTTGTTTTTCCTTGTAGGCGGCCTATTAACAGGCTGCCTTATTAATTCATTCATAAATCACTCCATTGATACGGATAAATTAAAGTGTAAATATTATATAGCTATGGTTGTCTATGTTAAAAAGCGAAGGGTTTTTAATGTTTGTTTTACTTTATATTAGTAACTTACTATTTTAAATAAGCTAATTCAATTGCTAGGTTTTCTTAGTTTTAATGTGAGATGTTTGCAATTTTATTTTGTTATATAAAATGTTTTTGTTTTGTATTGTATAAGAGACTTTTTGTTACTGTTAATTTAATAAATATTATTTATTTGTAACAAGGTTTTGGTTTGTTTGTTATTAGTGTTGCTTTTTTTAGTGGTGATTATTTTAAATAAAAAAGATAATTGAATGTTAGGGAAACTGCGATTAAGTTATCAATATGAGATCATATCTGTTCAATCAGCTTAAGGTAACGTCAATGAAACAGCAGTTAGGGTTTTCTGAGCAAGAGTTTAGAAAGAGCCAGCACATAACACGCAAAGAGCTTTTCTTGGCAAAGATGGAAAACTTGGTTCCGTGGAATAGGCTTGTAGCTTT
>CAKZOD010000004.1 GCA_937136055.1 uncultured Oceanospirillaceae bacterium
AGCTTGAAATATAACATTTCCGCATACCTTGCTTTACTCTCTATTGCCACTTGACTAAGCCCAAGACTCCCGATACTTTGACACCCTTTCAATCACCACCTCAATATCTTCTCGCACCTTCAGCTGTGTATTCTTAGCGTCAAAAGGAATGGTATGTCCGCTAAACAAATTAATTGGCTTATGTTCTACATGTTGGTCATCATGTGGGGCACTTCTTTTATGGTGACTTCGATCGCTGTTGATCAATTTAGCCCTATTCAAATCTCCACGATGCGCATAGCTCTTGGTGCCATAATTTTAATATTTGCCGCTAAATTGAAGGGGCGTTCGCTACCTAAAGATCTGCGCTCTTGGGTGTATTTAACGATATTTGGAATAACCGGGAACGCCCTGCCCTTCTTTTTAATTTCATGGGGGCAGCAAAGTGTCTCCTCAGGTACAACTGGAGTATTAATGGCGTTTATGCCATTGATTACAATGATATTAGCTCACTACCTTGTTGAAAACGAAAACCTCAATCGCTTTAAAATTATGGGCTGTTGTTTAAGCTTTTGCGGCGTTGCTTTATTGCTGGGTCCACAAATTGAAGGCAGTCATTCGATTATTGCTCAGCTGGCAATTTTCTGCGCCGCCTCAAGTTATGCGGCAAACACCATATTGATTCGTAAACTACCTAAATTTGACCCTGTTGTCGGCGGCGCAGGTATGCTGATCGCTGCCACTGTAGTATCCCTGCCTGTCGCGATCTACCACGGCTTTGATAACATTAGCGAGCCCAGTGCTGGCGCATTGTACGCTGTGATTTGGTTAGGGCTGATACCCACAGGCTTTGCATCTATTTTGTATTTTTCTCTGGTTGAGCGTGCGGGCCCAAGCTTCATTTCTAATGTGAATTATCTGATCCCTATTCTAGCTTTTTTTAGTGGTATTGCTGTGCTCGGTGAAGAGGTCACGCCTTTAAGTTTAATCTCAGTAGCGATTATTCTGTGCGGCATAGCATTGACCCGAAAGCCTGTGAAAAACATGACTGTTTAATCTCACTTTGATCACATGTTCTCAAAGTAATAAACACGGACTTTTAGCATTTATAGCCCACTATAAACCCAAAAGTCCTATTTAAACTTAAAAGGAATATCAGCTTTGCAGACTCTATCTGAACTACGCAATGGCAAACTGTTAGGTATTAAACATTTAGCGTTACGTGAAAATCTCACTCAGTTCCCAACTGAAATTTTATCCCTTGCTGACAGCTTAGAAATTTTAGATTTATCCAATAATCAGCTTTCAAGTCTGCCTGATGAAATCGCTCAGCTTAAAAAGCTAAAAATTCTCTTTGCCTCGAACAATCAGTTTACGACCTTACCTAAGGCTCTGGGTCAATGCCCTAACTTAGAAATGATTGGCTTTAAATCAAATCAGATAAACCAAGTACCCGCAGAATCTTTACCGTTAAAGTTACGCTGGTTAATTTTAACCGCCAATCGCATTGAAGTGCTGCCTGATACTTTAGGTCAGCGCCCGCGCTTACAAAAGCTGGCACTAGCAGGTAACCAGTTATCTTCCCTACCTGAAAACTTAAGCCAATTACATAACCTTGAGTTAATTCGCATATCAGCCAATAACTTAAGTGAATGCCCTGATCAGTTACTGAGTCTGCCTAAACTGGCCTGGTTTGCTTTTGCAGGCAACCCATTCAGCCAATCATCAACCCAAAACCAAACAGTACCTAAGCTGAGCTCTGCTGATTTCAAGATTGGAGAACTCCTTGGCCAAGGTGCCTCTGGTGTCATTTCAAAAGCGCATTGGTGCAGCCTACAAACTGACTTTCCTGATGAGATAGCGGTTAAGGTATTTAAAGGTGAGATTACCAGTGATGGTTACCCCGAAGATGAACTGCAAGCGTGCCTTAAAGTCGGTAATCACCCCAACTTAATCCAGTCTTTAGCACAAGTTGATGAAACGGACTTTCTTGCACTTGTAATGAACCTAATACCAAGTAGCTATAAAAACCTCGGTTTACCCCCTTGTTTTGACAGCTGTACCCGCGATAATTTTCAAGAAGGTTTTAGGCTTTCAATTGCCCAAATTCAAAAGATTGCCTCTCAAATGCAAGCAGTGTTTGAGCACTTACACAGCCACAAAGTCTGCCATGGTGATTTTTACGCTCACAACACGTTAGTTGATGATCAAGGCAATGTAATATTTGGTGACTTTGGTGCTGCCTCTAGATATCACATGCTAAATAGCGAGCAGCAACAAAAAGTTAAGCAGATTGAACAAAGAGCATTGAACTACTTCATCGATGATTTGCTAAGTATTTGTAATAATGAAGATAAATCTAGCGATTATTTTAAAACACTCGCTCAATTAACGAGTTAGTGAAAATTGAGCTTGCCGATCTAAACACAATCCAAACAACAGTCACAATGCATCGATACTATTGTTTGGATCAAAACCTAGCTCGATCAGCAAAGCTTGCATGCTCGCTTCATCATTCTCTATTTGTTGTTTTAGCCAGTTGCGGTAGTTTTTCCTTAAAGACTGGTGCCGACGATAAGGCTGGTTAAGTAACAGGTAATTCAAGCCTCTCATTAAAGGCATATCAAAGGGGATCACTAAGCGACCGCTTTGCAGTGATGGCAGCGCGTAAAGCATATCGCAGACAATCACACCTATGCCGTTTTCAGCGGCAGATAGCGCCATGTCCAATGTTTCAAATTCATAGCCCTTAGTGGTATCTAACGCCTCTAGCCCCATATGTTCTGCCCACTTCTCCCAGTGAATATGGCCATCAATACGGGTATGGATTAACGTTTTATCAATTAAATCTTGGGCGCTATTTATTTGACCGTGGCGAGCCATAAAATCCGGGGAGACCAATACATAGAGCGATTCTCTTCGAATCAGTTCAGCCTCTAGCTCTTCATAAGGGTAATTAATACAGGCGTGAACAGCCAGTTCATTACCCTCAAGCTTAATCCGATCATTTATTTTACGCAGCCAAGTAGTCTCTATGTGCAAATCCAAATCCGGTAGATCTTGGCGCAGTACTTCTGTCTGTGGGATTAACCAACGCGATGCAAAAGTAGGCGGCACTTGCAGACGCAATAGCCCTTTCTCACCTTGTATTTCTTGAACAACTTGCTGTAAACAATCCAATGCTTGCACGCAGCTTATTTGAAAAAGCTCGCCAGCGCTCGTTAAGGTAATTGTTTGTCCTTTTCGATTGAATAGCGCTACATCTAAAAACGCTTCCAACCCTTTTATCTGTTTACTGACACCACTTTGCGTCATCGCTAACTCATCTGCCGCCATGGTAAAGCTTAAGTGTCTTGCCGCCGCTTCAAAAACACGTACTGACTGCTGGGCAGGCAAACGGTTATAGCGCATTTTAGTATGACTTTTAGTCATGATTGGATTTCCACAATTCGTTTGTTTAACCCGCAGCTATCTAATAATTTAATAGAAAATAAGCGAACAGGTTTTACTAGTATGACAAATACGAATGATGATATCACCGCATTTTACAACGGTGAATACATGCCAATTGACAAAGTGGCAATCTCCCCATTTGATCGAGGATTCTTATTAGGCGATAGCATCTACGAAGCTATCCCTTTTTACAACGCCAAAGCATTAGGAGGAGAACTTCATTATCAAAGGTTGTTACAAGGCTTAGCAGCCGTCGGTATTGAAACACCTTACCCGCTGGAGCAGTGGTCGCAAATCATTGCCTCTTTACTTGTTAAAAACGTAGCTTCACAACTCGTGTATATTCAAGTGACAAGAGGCAATGAGCAAATCAGAAAACACCGCTTCCCGGTGAATGCACAACCGACTGTACTGATTTTCCCAATCCCCTTTCAATCAGGAATCGACACCAATTACCCAGGTTGTGTAGCGCACTTACAAGATGATATGCGCTGGCAGTGTTGTCATATTAAATCCACCAGCTTGATGGGCAATGTACTGGCATACCGGCAATTACACACGGATGGCGTGAGCAATGATGAGGCGCTGCTAGTACGTGACGGTTATGTGGTTGAAGCCCCAAGCAGTAACTTGTTTATGGCGAAAGATGAAGTCATTTACACCCCGCCTGTAGACAACATTCTACCCGGCGTTACCCGCACTTTAGTGATCAACTTAGCTAAAGATTTAGGTTACAAAGTCATTGAAAAAGCTCCCAGCATAGAGGTGCTTAAAAGCGCTGATGAAGTGTGGGTAACCAATTCAATGGAAGAGCTAAAGCCTATCACCGCAATTGATCAGGCAGCCGTTGGCGAGGGCGTGCCTGGTCGCTTATGGAGGGCATTATTCACGGCCTTTCAAGCACTCAAGTAATGTAGAGAAATTTTCTTTACTGCAAGAAACACACAAAACAATCAATAACAATAATAGGAAACGTTATGCAACACTCATTTTTCAAGCGGGTATTACTGCCAGGCTTTATTCTTCAATCGGTACTAATCGGTGGTGGCTATGCTACTGGTCGTGAACTGGTACAGTTCTTTCTCGCCTCAGGCCCCCTTGGTGGTTTATTGGGCATACTGGTCGCAACAGCCGTATTTAGTTTAATTTGTATGGTGAGTTTTGAATTTGCACGAATGACCCAAAGCTTTAGCTACCGTCGCTTTTTTAAAAACCTACTCGGTAGAGGCTGGTTTATCTACGAGCTCGCCTACTTCGCACTCGGCATTCTGGTTTTAGCGGTAATTGGCTCTGCCGCCGGGAAAATAGCGGCTGAGCAGCTAGGTTTAAACAGTAATCTAGGTACTGTTTTATTGATGATGGCTATTTGTGCATTAGTCGCTTGGGGGACTAAAGCGATTGAAAAAGTATTGGCTGGCTGGTCTTTTGTTCTCTACATAACCTATGCCTTATTAGTGTATCTATATTTGAAAGACCACGGTGGTCAGTTATCTGAAAACCTACTCAATGGTGAGATAAAGGATTCTTGGTTTATCAGTGCTATCCAGTATGTCGGTTACAACATTGCCGCATTACCGCTCATTTTGTTTTGTGTTCGCCACTTAGCTACACGCAAAGATGCCCTGCTCGCTGGTGTATTTGCGGGCCCTTTAGCGATGTTTCCAGCGCTTATTTTCTACATCGCGATGGCTGCAACGGCTAGTAAAATCCTGACAGCCGCCATCCCCTCTGATTACATGATGCAGCAGTTAGATGCACCTTGGCTCAACGCAATTTTTTATGTCGTTGTATTTGGGACATTTGTAGAAACAGGTACCGCCTTTATTCACGCGGTGAATGAAAGAATTTCAGAAGTTTTCGAAGAGAGAAAGAGCACAATGCCAACCGGTTTAAGACCAATACTGGCTGCAACTGTGTTAGTGGTCTCAGTTTATCTTGCGGGAACTATCGGGTTAATTAGCTTGATCGGTAGCGGTTACGGCACGTTAACTTGGGTATTTATAGCAGTCTATGTTTTCCCAATTCTTACTTGGGGAGTTTATCAGATTGGCTTTCGTGCTGAGCAATTAACGGCTAAAGTGATCAAAGGCTAAATGCATAATGACAAGGGCTGTACAGCAGCCCTTGTCAAAACGCCTTACCACAGAGCTCTTTTCCTTTTACCTGTTTTCCTTTTATTCAATACTACTCAGCGCTCTTCAATCCTTGCAAGTAGCGGTGCAAAACTAAATCGGATTTCATTGGGCGGCATTATAGTGATATTGATCAACACATCAGGGGATGCTTGTTTAAGGTGCTGTAAAGATTTAACGATTTTTGAGTGCCACTCCTAGCGCCACTTTTAGCGCCAAATAGTAATCAAATTATCGGTAATACCGATATTCAGTTCACCTTTGAGCTGGGTGTGAAGTGTGTTTAGCTGATTGCGAAAAGTATCTATGGAACGCAATAGCTGAAGAGTTATCTCGTATACTTGCTGACCTGCATTTGTCAGTGAAAAACCAGCGCGCCCTCTACTGCAAAGCTTTAGCCCTAAGCGTGTTTCCAAATCCGACATACAGGCACTTATGGTTGAGCGGCTTACGTTGAGCTCCAGCTGTGCAGCTGAAAATCCACCTGATTCAACAACCGCTTTATAAACTCTTAGCAAGCGCAGATCCATATCTTGAAGCTGCCCGATAAAGTGCATTTTAGAACTTGCCATTAAACTTACGCCTTTTAACCAATCATTTCATCAGCAATGATAAAGCATTACTCAGCTGATTGGCGACCGATTTAGAATAGCCACTACTGCGCTGATTTAGATAGAGATTTTCCTCCCAACTAAAGGCTTGTGAAATAGCTTTAGAAGTTAGCCAGCGAATCGGCTCTGGCTCCCATTTTTTAAGCACTTGCTGATAATCCACATCCTTAAATACCCACGGCATTTGGGTAAACTCGCTTTCTCTATTTAAGATTAAATCAGCCAATGTGCGAGCAAATAGGTGGGATGCTGCAACGCCTTCACCACCATAGCCACCAGCGGTGCCTATACCAGTTAACGGATCATAAACCACATGCGGTGCAAAGCGGCGCGCAACGCCCAATGAGCCACCCCAACCATGGGTAATTTTTGCTGCTTTGAGCTGTGGAAAAAGGTCGTGCAAGATCGCCTCACGCTGGCGAAACTCACTGTCTTGAAGTGAGAATTCACTGCGCGGTACTCCCCCGTAATTATAGCCGCCGCGAGAGCCAAAGATCATTCGGCCATCTTGGGATCGATGACCATAAGTCACCATTCGACTTGCATCGCTAAAGGCTTCACGGTTGTGAAGGCCTATTTCAGCCCAGATAGTTTCAGATATCGGCTCAGTGGCAATAATTAAGCTATGTACCGGAATCATATAGTGTCCAAAGCCTTTTAGGGTAGAGCAATAACCTTCAACGGCAGGGATGATAGTGGTTGCATTTACTTGTCCGTGAGCTGTTTTTAGCTGCCGTGCTTGGATACTTAAAGCGGGAGTTTGCTCATAAATTCTCACTCCCATTTGCTCAACTTTCGTCGCTAAGCCACGTACCATTAGTGCGGGATTTATCGTTGCACAGTGACGTTTGTAAATACCGCCTAAGCCATTGCGAATGCGCACTTTATCTGCCAGTTGCGATTTATCCAGCCAGTAGCAATCCGCTTCGCTATAGCCACTAGCATGCAGCTCTTTAAGCTCAGCTTGCTGCTGCTTTAGCTGTTCTGGATAACGGGCAGCAGCGTAGATCACACCGGCTTTATTAAAGTGAGCGTCAATACCCTCTTGTGCCAGTGTCTCTCCAATGGCATCTACGTTAGATGCCAGTAAAGCACAAGCTTTTTGCTTATCTTGCAAGGCAAGTGGCTTAACAAAACGGTCAAAACCACTAATAGAGCCAGCCACCCAACCTCCATTTCTACCGGATGCGCCGTAACCGGCGATCTGCGCTTCAACAATCACAATATTTAGCTCAGGCTTTAATCGCTTGAGATAATAGGCTGTCCACAGCCCAGTGTAGCCGGCACCAACTATTGCAACATCCGCATCAATATCCCCAGCTAGCGACTCCCTTGGGATAAACGAATCATCTAACGTATCAAACCAAAAACTGTTCTTTTTATAGTTGCTCACGGCTACTGATCCACTTTTTTGTTACTGGCATTTGTTTTTTCACTGGCATTTGGCGATCACAAAATACTTGCGCACTGGCGTTTTAGACTCCCAAGTGCATTCAAATCCGGACTCAACAATAAAGGATTCACCCGCTTTAAACTCGCTCACGTTGCCTGCTAAATCGGTTAGTTTTACTTCACCTTCAATTAAATAGCAAAACTTCATTTCATCCGGATACGCTTTCTTTTTGCAAAAGGGCATCTTTTATAACCTATGATGTCTTCTGCTGGTTTTCTATGTGGGTAGCGGCTAGGCGTTGAGAGAAACTAATACTGGTGGTCTTAGTAGACTCAACAACAGCGATACCCACATAGAAAACCAGCCCTACGGGGCCTCAAGGCAATCTCTAGTGATGCGTTGATTAATCTCGACAGGCAACCAGCCTGCCTTCAATTAATCGTCTTTCTCTAGTAATTGCCTTGAAGCCGGTGTCGATTTAATTGAGATATCTGGGGGAAACTTTGAGGCACCGGTATCCTATCAACACAGCTCCAAAGCCAACAGCACTCAAATAAGAGAAGCCTACTTTTTGGAATACGCCAAAGAGATTAAAGCTGCGCTCACCATCCCTGTCATGGTGACAGGAGGTTTTCGAACGGTGCTTATAATGAACGATGCTCTTAGTTTATCAGCCACAGATTTAATCGGTATGGGCAGGCCTTTTATTATCGATCCGGCTTTCCCCAAAGCTTTGCTAGTCGGTGAGATTGAGAGCGCACCGGCGATTGAACAGACATTTCCTGAATCTGAAAACTTACCAAGGGGCGCCGTGCTTAACTGGTTCTGCTATCAATTGACACAACTCGGTGAACATAGCACAGTCGACCTCAATGCTGATGTTCAACAAGGGCATCAGCGCTACTTAGCGTCCATTGAGTTACAAACAAACAAACTACTTAAAATTCGTGGCTAGATATTATGCGGTAAAAGTACACTTAGGTAACACTTTGCTAGTTGTTACCTTTTTGCCACCCCATTAGGTTACCTTAAGTAACACATCTTGATATATAGGTAACACTTTAAGTATAAAATATTCTCTATAAAAACATATCCGTTTTAAAACAACAACTTAATACTTATGGCACAGCACCTGCATTAGTATAGATATAATAAAAATAAGACTCACAACTACATAGTCAGTAATAAAAATAATAACAGATAGTGTAGCAAAACTTATGCTAATGAATTAGCAAACCTATAGACCAAGAAATATAACAATAATAAAATCGGACTATAAGAGCTGGTCACAATCAACATTAAGCAGATATAAAAATAAAACTAACTTGCTAAAATTGTTGATCAGCTAACTTTCCTTCTTTAACGCTCCTTCACTCTTTTAGTAGCTTTCTAAATTTATCTAACCTCAAAACTCAATTTAAATACTGATTCTTCTATCTGTATTCATGCGCTTGGGTTTAAGCTGGCAAAAAAAAGACCACATAGGTGGCCTTATCGCATTCTCGTTTTTGATTTGCTAAATCACGCCCAACTCACGTAAACGCTCATTCAAATAACTACCTGCGGTATATTTATCTGATAGCTCAACTTCAGGGTTAGGATGCAAGAACAGCGGCAAAGAAATACGAGATTTCTTCATATCTGCACCATCAGGGTTCACCACTCGATGTGTAGTCGATGGGAAGTAATGACCTGACGCCTCTTGTAACATATCACCAATATTGATGATTAAATTACCGAATTCACAAGGCACCTCTAACCAATCGCCGTTTTTATCCAGTACTTGTAACCCAGGCTCACTCGCAGCAGGTAATACTGTTAGCAAGTTAATATCTTCATGGGCAGCGGCGCGAATAGCACTTGCCTCTTCATCCCCTTTCAATGGCGGGTAATGCAAGACGCGTAATAAAGATTGCTCGCTATCTTCTACCATTGACCCTAGTGGCTGGCGATAATTAGCAGCAACTTCTGCAGGGCTATACTCTTCAACCCAAGATAGTAGCTGTGAAGCTAGTGTTCTCGCTTCACTATAATACTGCGCTAACTCTTCTTTCAAAGCTGTTGGGCACTGCCCCCAAGGGTAGTAGTGAAAGTATTCTTTAATATCTTGAACACTTTGTCCCTTAGCTGACTCTGCTAATTTAGCTGGGAAAAAGCCATCTTGAGGTCCTTTGTTATAAAGAAAATCTTCTTTTTCTTCACTGTCAAAAAAGCCTTGCCAATTGTTATAAATAGATTCGACTAAGCTTTTATTAATTGGATGCTTTTTAAGCACACCGAAGCCTGTTTCACGAAGTGATTTTACAAATTTTTCACTCGCATCGGGTGCGCTATAATCAATTGCTTCTAATTTAGCCATTGGATATACCTTCCTAACTTACCGCTTATTTCCAAAAATCACTGGTCATTGAAGTTTCAAATAACGCGACTAATCTATCGCTATCAACTTCCATGCAGGCTTTTTGTTTTGGCCTATCTGCCCAAAATGTCAGTGGGTAGGGTATACCAAATCTACTCATGATAGTTTGACCTATCGCAACACCTTCAGTTGCTACACAGACTTCACCTTCGATTGTGCCAAAGATAGACGAATCAACCACGTATGCGACAGCGGAAACATCGTGTGCATAGCAGCCATCAATGTCGCGAATGCTGCTGTAGAAATCAATATAGAACTGGGCAGCTTTAGACATAAAGCCCCCCACTTTTGAGTTCTTCTTGGCTATATTTGCAAACAGCGCATTGTTTAATACCACTTGATGAGTTACATCTAGTCCCACGATAACAACAGGCCAAGACGCCGCCATTACTTTATCAGCAGCATGCGGATCAGAGAGGATATTAGCTTCAGCAACAGGTGATACATTACCATCAGCTGCTATTACGCCACCCATCAGTACCACTTCTTTCACTTTACTGGTGATACTTGGATCTATTTGTAGTGCCGCTGCTAAGTTACCCAATGGCCCGATTGCAATTAAGCTAATTTCACCAGGGTTGGCATTTACTTGCTCTACAATAAATTGCGCTGCACTTTGATCAATAGGCTTTCCTTTTGGCGCCGCAAGATTCAAATTGCCAAAACCATCGGTACCATGGACAAAATCTGGGAAATCACTCAGATCTTTAAACCAAGGCGTTGCTACCCCTCTGGCAACAGGTACATCGACACCGGCCATTTCAACTAGGGTTAAAGCATTTGTTGTCGCCTGCTCTACCGACACATTACCAAAGGTAGTGGTTAAGCCTAATAGTTCGATTTCGGGATGTTCAAAGGCTGTAAATATAGCCATTGCATCATCAATACCAGGATCCGTATCCAGAATTACTTTTTTCATTTTAATCACATTTCGTTTTATGCATTTAAGATCATTGCTGTCAGGTTTAGCGCTTGCTGTTCTATAACTGATTGATGGGCCGCTTCTAATATAGGCGATTTGGTTAAAAACCACCTATTCAGAAAACGGCACACTAGTGTTCCATTCAATTAATTAGAGAGCTTGCATTTCTTAACCGCAAAGCAATCATGAGATTGCAAAGATTTATAGGTTAGAGACTTGATCTGCACTGGGAATGCTTGATGAAGCCCCTAAGCTTTGCACCGCAATTGAAGACGCTTTACAGGCGATTTTTAAAGCCGCCTGCTTTGAATCTCCACGACCATTAGCTGCTAGCAAGTAACCTAAAAAGGTATCACCCGCTGCTGTCGTATCAACCACTGCTACTTTTAAAGCATCAGCGCTTATTTGATTACCATCACTCACCCAAATAGCCCCTTTATCACCTAGCGTGATAACTACCTGCATATTGGGAAAGCGATCTTGTACTTTACTGATCAATTCAGCTTGATGACTCTCAACGGTCTGTGTATCAGAGCTATCACTTAATAGTTGAGATAATTCAATTTCATTAACAATTAAAAGATCAATTTTATCTAATGGGAAAGCTTCTATATCCGTCAACATTGGCGATGGATTAAAAACTACTTTCATACCCTTTTGGACTGCTACTTCAACGGCAACTGCTGTATTACTGCATTCGTTTTGCAGAAGTAACCAGTCACCTTTAACAGCTGTAGATAAGCTATGTTCAATATCCTGCTGTGTAAAGCTTTGGTTAGCTCCTCCAAAAAGTACTATCGAGTTTTCAGCTTGCGCATCAACTTGAATAATTGCATGCCCACTTGGTTGCTCAACTAACGAAATCAAATCGCAGTTAACACCTGACTGTGCCATTTGCTCTATCGCCCAAGTGTCGTTTACGTTCACTCTACCTATGTGCATTACATCCGCACCAGCTCTAGCTAGAGCGATAGATTGGTTAGCACCTTTCCCCCCTAACACTTGCTGATAATCAGCGCTGGATAAGGTTTCACCCGGTGCCACTAAATGTGGCACTTGGTAGATGTGGTCGATATTGATTGAGCCGTAATTAAATATTTTCACCGCAGACCTCATCGCTCTTTAACATAAGGAACACCTACCGCTTTTGGCGCCACCGCCTTGCCAATAAAGCCAGCGAGCAATATAACGGTTAAAATATACGGTAATGCCTGCATGAATTGCGGTGGTACTTCACCAATTAACGGCAGAGCAACACCTTCAAGACGTACCGTTAGTGCTTCTAAGAAACCAAACAGTAAACATGCGAGCAACGCTGTTTTAGGGCGCCACTTACCAAAAATAAGTGCCGCTAATGCAATGTAGCCTTTACCCGCTGACATCTCTTTAATAAATGAAGCGTTTTGCGCTGTTGAAAGATAAGCACCTGCAATGCCACAAAGCAAACCTGCACAAATGACCGCACGATAGCGCAACCAGAAAACAGAAATTCCCGCCGTATCTACCGCTTGAGGGTTTTCACCTACTGCTCTTAAGCGCAATCCAAAACGTGTTTGATACACTATCCACCAAGTCACTGGTACTGTGACAAACGCGAGGTATACAAGCGCATTGTGACCACTAATAAGCCCAGAATAAATAGTGCCTATTACTGGCACATCAGCAAGTGCAAGTGCACCTGGCAAATCGATTGCTAAAAAGCGAGCATCGCCTGATAACAAAGGTGTTTGGCCACCTTGGTGGAACCAAGCAATGCCTAAAGTTACCGTTAAACCCGATGCTAAAATATTGATTGCCAACCCACTAACTACTTGGTTGCCGCGATGGGTAATACATGCAAACCCGTGTAATAGAGCCATGCTCACAGAAATCGCGAGTGCCGCTAGCAATCCCAACCAAGCAGAGCCAGTAACAGCTGCAACAGCTGCTGCGGCAAAGGCCCCTGCTAGCATTTTTCCTTCCAGACCAATATCAACGATACCGGAGCGTTCAGAGAACAAGCCCGCCATTGCACAGAGAATTAGTGGTGTAGATACACGTATAGTTGAATCTAAGGTAGAGACTAAGATCAGTAGAAAATCAGACATTAGCATTCTCCTTTGGCTTATTACTCGACATCAACTTAACAAACAGCTTTTCGATAGTAGGCTTTAACATCAATGATAATGCGCCACAGAACAAGATCACTAAACCTTGAATCACAACCACTAAATCACGAGTAATTGTTGAAATTTCAAATGACAGCTCAGCACCACCTTGATAAAGCGCGCCAAACAATAAGCTAGCAATGACAATACCCACAGGATGATTGCGCCCCATTAATGATACTGCAATACCGGTAAATCCAGCACCGGCTACAAAATCGAGCAGAACTCTTTCCTGTGCGCCCATCACTTCATTGATACCAACCATTGCTGACATCCCACCAGAGATACACATGGTAATCACAATCACACGCTTGGTATTAATACCTGAGTAAACCGCTGCATTTTCATTAAAGCCGATCATCCTGATGGCGTAGCCTAAGCGGGTGTGCCACATCAAAAGCCAAACTAGCACACAACAAGCAAGCGCTAAGAAGAGTGAAATATTTAATGGGCTATTTTCGATATCCATACCTAGCGCTGCGAAGAGCTCTTGCATCGATGGTAAAGTCGCACTTTCAACAATGCTGCGGGTTTGCGGCGCCATGTTACCAGGCTCGATCAATATATTTACAAGCAGGTAAACCATTAACGCCGAAGCGATAAAGTTAAACATGATGGTCGTAATTACGATATGACTACCGCGATACGCTTGCAAATACGCTGGAATAAATGCCCAGGCAGCACCAAATGCAGCGCCCGCTGCAATCGCGAAGGGAAGCAACGCCCACCAAGGCATAAAGCTATCTAAGCTCATGCACATTAAACCCACACCAAGACCACCGATGTAAGCCTGTCCTTCACCCCCTATATTGAATAATCCGGCGTGAAAAGCGACAGAGACAGCAAGGCCTGTGAAGATAAAATTGGTCGTGTAATACAGCGTGTAGCCAACACCTTCACCGTAGCCAAAAGCACCTGTGATGATATATTGCACCGCTTCAATTGGATTTTCACCAATAAGCAAGATAACAAAACCAGATACGATAAACGCAAGGCAAACGTTGATTAGAGGAATGACACCAATATCAATCCAAGCGGGAAGTGTTTTATTACTCATTAAGATTCACCTTTTGCATTCACTTGCCCATTATCATCTTTATCAGAACCTGCGTTGCCCATCAGCAAACCTAAGGTCTGCGCATCAGCTTCACTGGCTGGCATCTCACCCACGATACGCCCTTCAAACATCACAATAATCCGATCACACAAAGACATTACTTCTTCTAACTCAACGGAAACAACCAACACTGCACTACCCGCATCGCGTAGCTGAACTATTTGCTGGTGAATAAATTCAATCGCGCCAATATCGACACCACGTGTCGGTTGGCCAACTAATAACACCTCAGGCTTGCGCTCAATTTCACGGGCAATACAAAGCTTTTGCTGATTCCCCCCTGAAAAGTTTGCCGCTTTTAGATGTGGATTTGCAGGTCTTACATCAAACTCTTCCATTAATGCTTCACAGTGTTTCGTAACTGCAGCATTGTCCATTAAGATTTTGCCGTTAAACTCAGGCTCATCTTGGAATCCCATAATGGCGCATTCTCTTGCGCTAAAACTTGTGACCATACCTTGCCTATGGCGATCTTCAGCGACATGCCCTAAGCTTAAATGTCTAAAATCCTTCGCATTGAGCACATTACGCTTATCAATTGTTGTACCATTCAGATCGATACTGCCTTGCTGTACTGGCATGATTCCGCTGAGCACATCCAATAGCTCAGTCTGACCATTACCTGACACCCCCGCAATACCAACAATTTCTCCAGCATGCACCTGCAAGCTGACATCATCTAAGCGCGTGACCCCACTACCATCTTTTAAGGTAAGGTTATTTGCTTGTAGCAATACATTTTTAGGTTGCGCTGCTTCTTTGTCGACTTGCAGCAATACTTTTCGTCCAACCATGAGCTCAGCAAGCTCTTCTTTATTAGTTTTTGCAGTTTCTCGTGAGGCAACCATAGTGCCTGCTCGCATTACCGTAACTTCATCGGTAATGGCTAGAATTTCTTGCAATTTATGAGTGATCAACATAACACTCACACCGCGGGCACGCAGTGCGTTTAATATATCAAAAAGTTGCTTTACTTCTTGCGGGGTAAGCACCCCAGTTGGCTCGTCAAGAATGAGAATTTCAGCGCCGCGATATAATGCTTTTAAAATTTCTACCCGCTGCTGTAAACCTACGGCAAGCTCGCCAGTAATTGCATCGGGGTCTACCGCCAAACCAAACTCGTCAGACAAACGCGTCAACTCTTGGCGCGCACTTAGCTTACTCTCTTTGAGAAAGCCATTGAGCTCAGCACCGAGCATCACATTTTCAAGCACCGTGAAGTTTTCAATCAACATGAAGTGTTGATGAACCATGCCTATGCCGGCATTAATTGCTTCTTTGGAGGATTTTATAGAAGAGAGTTTGCCATTAACCAGTATCTCGCCACTATCCGCTTCATAGAAGCCATAGAGGATACTCATTAAAGTTGATTTTCCCGCGCCGTTTTCACCAATAATGCCGTGGATAGTCCCTTTAGCAACGACTAAATCTACATCTTTGTTGGCATGAACGGGGCCGAAACTCTTATTGATCTTTCTTAAATCAATCGCCGGAGGAAGCGTGTTCCCCTGCTCTGATGTCGTGTTTGTTAGCATTCAATATTCACACTTTTTTTAACAGAGAACCTCGACAGACTTTTAATAACAGCTAACGATTAGTAGTAACAAAACGAGGTTATTGAACAACGCCAACATTACTGCTGGCGTTGGTATTCATTAATTAAATTAACGAATTATAGAGAAGGGCATTTGTTGTCTGACATGTAGTCATGTACAACAATTTTACCTGAGATAATATCCGCTTTAGCTTGATCAACCGCCGCTTTCATCTCTGCTGTAATTAATGGTTTATTATGCTCATCATAAGCCCAATCAACACCACCTTCAGCAAGGCCTAGTACATTAAAGCCAGGTTTCCAAGAGTCTTCTTTAACACCGTTGAAAGTATTAAATGCAGCAACGTCTACCGCTTTAACCATTGACGTTAGCATAGTACCTGGGTGGATGTGGTTTTGGTTTGAATCAACACCGATTGCAAATTTACCCGCATCTTTAGCAGCTTGGTATACACCGATACCAGTACCACCAGCTGCTGCGAATACAACATCAGAACCGCGATCGAACTGGCTACGTGCTAACTCGCCGCCTTTTACCGGGTCGTTCCATGCAGAAGGTGTAGAACCAGTCATGTTACTGATAACTTTTACATCTTTAACTGCGTATTTAGCACCTTGTGCATAACCACAGTTAAAACGACGAATTAGAGGAATATCCATACCACCAACAAAGCTCACAGCTTTTGTTTCAGACTTCATCGCGGCTAACATACCAACTAAGAAAGAACCTTCTTGCTCTTTAAATACGATAGACTGAACGTTTGGTAGCTTTACAACAGCATCGATGATGCTGAATTTTGTATCTGGAAAATCTTTAGCGACTTTTTCTAATGCGGTAGCTTGTGCAAAACCGATTGCTAAAACAGGGTTAGCTTTACGCTGCGCCATTTTACGGATTGCTTGTTCACGCTGTGAAGGGTTAGTTACTTCAAATTCACGGTACTTAACACCGGTTTCTTTTTTGAAGCGCTCTACACCTTCGTATACACCTTGGTTGAAAGATTTATCAAACTTACCACCCATATCAAAAACTACAGCGGGCTTAAGGTCTGCGGCCACTGCTGATTGAGCAATAGCGACTGCTGCTGTTAACATTAGAAGTTGACGTTTCATTGATTTCTCCGTGATCTAGACTTTGATTATTGTTATCAAGTGCAAATTGAGTTATTGCGAGATTAATATTTGTACAAAAGTATCTTATTATTATTTTACTTTGAATAAAGAAGCAGTTAAACAAATTAGCCGCTACTTGTACATATCCAAACGATAATATTCAATCAATTGAACATTTATTATACACAAAAGAAAACTAAATTTAGTACAATTTATTCAAAATCTATTTTGAAGTTCAATATTTGAACTAACTTCATAGCTTTGAATCAAATTTTCGCACTATTTCTGATAATCTAGCGACATTCAGATTTAATCCTTCTAGACGCTAGCGTAAAATATATATTATTTATTGACCATACCAATATAGCGCCTTAATTTTAGGCGAATGGGATCTTACTTTCATGAAAAACAAATCGCTCATCTCAGCCATCAGTTTAATTACTTGTCTAATTGTCACTCCTTTGTCTGCTGCCACTATCAGTTCAGCAAAAGCGGCAATTGAAGCCAAAGATTATAAAACAGCGTTAAAAGAACTTGCACCTTTAGTCAGTGCTGGCAAACCCTCTGCGACCAACCTTATGGGAAAAATGTACCAAAATGGTTGGGGAGTACCTGCAAGCTTAGATCGAGCAAAATCTTATTATAAGAAAGGGGCGCGTACCGGCCACATTGATAGTGTAAACAGCCTGCGTGCACTGGATGATATCGAGTATTTAATAGAGCTCGAAATAGTAAAAACAAAAGCCGCTGAAGGCAATGCAAGCGCACAAAACCGCTACGGTGAAATGCTTGAATACGGCTTTGGTGTTGAACGAAATCCTAAAGCAGCATTTGATCAATACAAGCTAGCCGCTGATCAAGGCTATGTTGCCGCGCAACACAATATTGGCCGCAGTTTTAATTTTGGTACAGGCACAGAACAAGATTATGCAAAAGCTGAAAACTGGTACCGCATCGCTGCCAATAAAGGTTACAACCAGTCTATGTTTTACTTAGGCACTTTATACGCAACCGCTCACGGCCAAGACAACAGTGCAAATCAAGACATCATCGCTTTCGCTTGGATGCATAATGCCGCGGCATTAGGTGATCAAACAGCGGCATCAATTGAATCGAGACTATTAATGAAGCTTGATGATACGCAACAGGTCGAAGCTAAATCCCTAGCTAATGAATACAAAAAGACGTACGTTGCGCCTTTTAAGTAATTTTTAACACATTATCACCAACAAGCGCTTTTCTTGTTGGTGGTATATCCCCCAACTGCAACCAACAGATACCTCAAAATGCCCCGCTTTTACGATCAATCACACACTGCTAGCGCCTCCCTTCTCAGACGATTAGGAGCAATTTTATACGACACTTTTATCGTTATTGCCCTGTGCTTTGCAGTGACAGCTATTTGGCTCTATTTTGCAGAAACTGAATACGCTACTGGACCCGCTTTTCAATCGCTACTGTTCATTACAATTTTTGGCTTTTTCGGTCTTTTTTGGACTAGAACCGGCCAAACAATCGGCATGATGGCATGGCGTATTAGAATACAATCAAATGAAGGAGCTGCTATAAATTGGATGCAAGCGCTGATCCGCTTCATGTGCGCGATGTTCTCAGCAGCGGCTTTTGGAGTCGGCTACTTTTGGATGCTGTTTAACGATGAAAAGCTCACTTTACAGGATAAAATTTCCAATACTGTTGTCGTTTATTTGCCAAAGAAATAGTGCAATTTTACAAAGCAAATCAGTGGTAGTAGCTCCCTAGCAAAAACTAGCGGGCTGTTTGATAAGAGTGATAGGGCTATTCTAGCGGCACTTGAATACGACTAATCTTTGCTTAGGCTGTAAGCAGTTTAAAAAAAGAGCTAAATGAAGCGCTTGATTAAGGTTTAACTTTTTCTGAGAACAATCAACCTATAACATTACCCCACCATCCGTGCACAACACTTTAGATCTATGAAGTATGACTAGCTACCCCGATTGCGCCGAGGTGTGTTGGCATCTAAATCATACCAACTCGCTTTATCTTCAAGCCAAATATGCCCACCATCGTGACTGCTGGGATCATCATCTAAAGAACCTAAGCGCAATATAATATGTTCTGTACCATCTCTCTTGGCATAAATTTGAGTGCCACATTGACGACAAAAATAGCGCTGCTTACCCGCTGAGGATTCAAAGCTTGACAGCCACTCTTCACCACTCACTTTAAAATCATCGTCCTTAACGCTGGCAACACTTGAAAAGGCTGCTCCATGTGCTTTGCGACAAGTTTCGCAGTGGCAGTGAATAATCTCCCCTATTTCACCTGTTATGATATAAGTTATTTTGTGGCATAAACAACTTCCTTTAATCATATCAACCTCTATTTTTATATTGCCTTCCCAAGACTTTACAACAGCCTTAATGCTACAACAATCAAATATACCAAGCCTGAAACGCCTCTGGCGTATAAGGATTTTCGCGATTCAGGTAATGCTTTGTTAGATGAATGCACTAACAGGCACACGGCCAATAAACCTACTCAACTTTATATCTTTGGCTTCTTATTAAACCTTGGCACGTTTGATCAATACGACACCAAACAACAAACAGATCAAGATGGGCACTAACACCGCAACTAAAGGCGATACACCTGCTACGGAGCTCATTTGTCCCAAGATATCCTGAATAAACTTAAATAACAGGCCAGTAATCACACCTGCAATAATGCGCTGACCTACCGTCACGCTTCGCAGCGGACCAAATATAAACAAGATACCAATTAATACGAGTGCTATTACGGTCAAAGGTTGGAACAGTTTGCTCCAAAATGCAAAGAAGTAACTATCAGCTTGCAAACTTTGCGCTGATAGATAATTGGAGAACGACCATAGGCGGCTCAAGGCTAAATCTTTAGGCTCAACCACTAAAGCGGAAAGTAATTGAGGTGATAAACCTAGCTCCCAACGCTCATCTTTTAGCTGGCTTGTTTGCGTTCGATCACCTAAGAAATCGGTATAACTAATATCTGCCAATTGCCAATGATCACTTTGATAACGGCCAGTTTTTGCAAAGCTAGACTGCTTTAGCTCACCTTTGTCATCAAACTCAAAGCGAGTTATACCTTGTAAATTACCATTTTGGTTTACGGTATTGATATGAATAAAGGTGTTGTTTTCGCGGTGCCAAACTCCCGATTGCGAATGTACAGCTTTACCGCCACTGGTAGCTTGTGCTTTCTTTAATTGTGCCATCTGTTCAGTAACAGGTACCAAAAATTCTCCTGCTAACATCGATAAAAAAGCCAGTATTAAAGCTGGTTTAATCACTGACAATATAATACGGGAAGTAGATATACCCGCGGCGCGCATCACCGTTAGCTCGCTGTGAGAGGCAAGCATTCCCAATCCTATTAAACAGCCAACAAGGCTACTTAATGGCAAGAATTCGTAGAAGCTACCAGGCACTTTAAGAAGTAAGTGCTGCAAAATAACTGAGTTAGTATAAACATCGTCAGCATTTTGAACTTCATCCATATAGGCAAAAACAAAATCTAAACCTAATACAACAACAAGGACCACTGCGATTGATGAGAGTACTTGTAGCGCAACATAACGATCTAAACGCTTCATTTATTGCGCTCCCTTAGAAGGAAGTAGTTTTATTTTGGGTAACTTGTTAAACAAATTACTCCAAAACTGATCGAATAAAATCAAACTTAGCCCATAGCAGAAGAAGACGAGATGCACTAACCAAATAAGGCCAATATGGCTACCATCTTCAACTTTATCACGCGCCGTCATCAATAAAGACAAATACACTAAATATAATAGAATCGTTGGTATTAGCTGGGCATAGCGACCTTGGCGAGGGTTGGTTTTACTTAACGGTACGGCAATCATTACAACAATAAATGCGAGTAAAGGAAGTGATAAACGCCATTGCAGCTCAGCGATATAAATATCCTCTTTGCTTTCTAATAAAAACTGAGTAGTTTTGGCATAAGGCTCTCGCGTATCTATTTCTAACTTACGTTTAGGTAGCAAATAACCGTATTCAGAATACTCTAACTGCTCGTAGCTTGCCTCCCCTGGAACACCCGTGTAACGGTAACCATTTTGTAAAACTAAATAGCGCTCACCCTCTGGAGTATTTAGTTGCACGCCTGATTGCGCGTAAGTGATCTCAATATCGCCGGTGCTTTTATTAAGCTGAGAGATAAAGACCTTATCCATTTTACTGCGATTATCTGTAAACGCAGAAGTGTAAACCGTGCGATTTGCCGGAAGTTTCTCAAATCGTCCTGCACTTAATGTATCAAGTTCACTCAATGCTGCGCGCTTAGCGTAACTCACTTCAAGGGCTTCAAATGCAATGGGCGATATATACAAACTTAAACTACCCACAATGATAGCGCCACCTAAAGCCGGGCCTAATGCATAACCCACCAGCTGTTTACCACTCACGCCACTGGCTTTAAGTACGGCTATTTCACTTTCTAGATAGAGCTTTCCATAAGCGAGCAACACGCCCAAAAATAACGACAGCGGTAAAATAAGCATTAGCATGCTAGGCAGTCTGTAAATAATCAGCTGCGCCATAAACAAAAAATCCATTTCACCGGGGTTTGCTCTGGCTAGAATATTGATTAAACGACCACTAACAATAATAGGAACGAGTACAAGGGAGACCGCAAAGGTGCTAGAAAAAATCTCCCGCGAGAGATAGCGATTAATTATCAAGGAAGTTGCCCTGTCGTTACATATTGAAAAGGTTTATAGTACAGGGCTAATTTGCCTGCTAACTATTATCTTGTACAAAACTTATCTTATTCACTGACATCACAAGCATAAATAAGTTTTAACACACAAAGATTAAGCGGGCATTATCATACAAAGTTCGCCTTAAGTCATTACCGGAGTATATATGGATTTCGAAATTATCAATAGCGACATAGCCGCTATCAAAACCGAGTGTTTAGTTGTAGGTATAGAAGCTGATGGTCAGCTTACCTCTGCCGCTCAAGCGGTTGACAAAGCCAGTGGCGGTGAGATTCAAGCATTAGTGGCTGACGGTGATCACACTGGTAAAGCTAACCACTGCACTATGCTACGCAACGTTGCCAACATTGCTGCCAAACGCGTTTTAGTGGTGGGTTTAGGTGAAGCTAAAAAACGCACAGATAATGTTCAAAAAGCGCTAATCAAAGCAGTTTTTGCACAACTTAAAAGTAACAGCATTACTGATGTAGCTATCGCACTTGATGACAACGCCAACCAAGACGCTGACATTTACCGTCAAATCCGTATCAATGTGCAAACAGCTTGTGGCTCTCTTTACCAATACGATGAGACAAAGAGCACTAAAGCAACGCCTAGCACTTTAACTAATGTCAGCTTTGTCGTCGCTGAAGATCAAACTGAAAATGCAGAAGCGGGTCTAGTCGACGGAACTGCTGTTGCCAATGGTATGAGCGTTGCGCGTGAGCTAGGGAATTTACCTGGTAATATTTGCACTCCTACTTTCCTTGCAAAAGAAGCGCTAGAACTTGAGCAGGGCTATGAAAATGTTAGCTGTGAAATCCTTGATGAAGCGGCAATGGAAAAACTTGGCATGCACTGCTTGCTGTCAGTAGGTAACGGCAGTGCTGAAGAATCTCAGCTGATTGTAATCAAATACAATGGCGGCGAAGCAGACGAACAACCACATGTATTAGTGGGTAAAGGTGTCACTTTTGATACCGGCGGTATTTCATTAAAGCCTGGTGCTTCAATGGATGAAATGAAGTTCGATATGTGCGGCGCTGCCAGTGTTATGGGTACTATGCACTCTATTGCAGAAATGGAATTACCGATGAATGTTATCGGGGTGATTGCAGCGGCAGAAAACATGCCTTCTGACAAAGCGACAAAACCTGGTGATGTTGTCACGACAATGTCAGGCAAAACTGTTGAGATCCTCAACACTGATGCTGAAGGTCGCCTAGTGCTTTGTGATGCATTAACTTATGTTGAGCGCTTCAATCCTAAAACAGTTGTTGATATCGCAACCCTTACAGGTGCGGTTATCGTAGCATTAGGTAACCAAGTATCTGCGGTCATGGCTAACAACGATGAGCTAGCCCAAGAGTTAGTGATTGCAGGTGATTACGCAGCAGATCGCACTTGGCGCATGCCAATTTGGGATGAATACCAAGAGCTATTGGATTCCAACTTTGCAGATATCGCCAACATTGGCGGACCGGCAGCAGGTTCAATCACAGCTGCTTGTTTCCTTGCTCGCTTCACTGAAAAGTATGCTTGGGCACATTTAGATATCGCGGGTATCGCTTGGCAAAAAGGTAAGGAAAAAGGCGCAACAGGACGTGCCGTTCCTATTTTATGCCAATACCTAATGAACACTGCAGCTGATCAATTAGCTGACGATCAATAGGTCGAATTCTGCGTTATGAAAAAAGCAGATTTCTATATACTCGCTGGTGCTGATGAAGAATCACGCCAGCAGTTTTTAGGCAAGCTACTCAGTCGTATTATGCGTACTGAGTTGCAGGTCTATCTATATTGTGCCGATCAATTCAGTGCCCAAAAGCTCAGTGAACGACTATGGGAGTTTCAAGCGACCAGCTTTTTGGCAAACCGCTTAATTAACGAATCTCATAGCGCGCGAATTTGTCTTGGCTGGCCGGAACAACACCAGCCGCCACATCGCCAAGTGATCATCAACTTAACTGATCAAATCCCCGATGATGCCGCCCAGTTTGAGCGCATCGCTGAAATTGTAACCCAGCAACCTGATTCACTGGTTGCCAGTCGCGAACGCTATAAGCGCTATCGCACTGAAGGCTATGAAATCCAGCACAACGATATGCGCCCTAAACAGCAATAGTCCTTTAACAGGCTATGCGCTTAGGGTGCTTTTTTATCATCTAGATTATTCATTTAGCCTATCTATTTAATCTTGTAAGATTACGTAGTATTTTTGACACGTCTCCAACACTTCCCAGTAGCCGTCAAACCCGTATGGCAACATAAAAGACTCCCCTGCACTGTAAAGACGCGACTGCCCTTTTACATCGCTGATAATCACTTTGCCACTGATGATATAACAAAACTCTTGGCGCTCTGCCACTGCCTTCCACTTCCCAGGTTCACTCTCCCAAAGCCCTGCAATTAAGCGCCCTTCTTCACCGCTGGCATAAGTGGCAATAGCTTGGCTAGGATCGCCTTTTAACAAGCGATCAGGTGGAGTGGTAAATGGGCCAAGTGGAACAGGGTTATCATCAAAATTTACTACCTGATCAAAATAACTAACGACTTTAGACTGTGACATTTTCATACCTTTGAAATTACTATTTAAACGGGAAATTTTTAGATAAACCCAACATTAAGTGATCACCACAGAGCGCTCATCGCGAGCATGGTAATAATGATAAAGCCCACGCTGACCTACGCGTCTAAAGGGGGCAAAAGGAAAACGAGGCAAAGGAGAATTACACATTGGCAAATCAGTATGGATACCCGCCATTTTTTGCGCTAAGCGCACACCTGCTTGCAGTGAATACGAGACGCCACTGCCACCATAGCCCATGCCATACACTACGCTAGAGTCTTTTTCATCGTGATAAATATGCGGGATATCATCAAAAGTGACACAAACCCAGCCACCCCATTTGTATTCGTAATTAATATTCGCTAGCGGTGCAAACTTTTTCACCAAGGCATTTATCAAGTTTTGATTATGCTTTTCATTACACGCATCTGCACCAGTCACGGCGCTGCGCCCGCCTATCAAGATTCGATTATCGGGAAGCTTGCGATAGTAAAAACGTAAAGTTCGGGTATCGGTAATTACATCACTGCTTTGAAAACCAGTTTCCTCAAGCTCAGAGGTTGTTAATGGTCTTGTAACTATGACATTAGATAGCACAGGGAAAGTGCGATTGCGTAATCCCTCATGCAACTTAGGGGCAGTGTATCCGTTAGTCGCGCAGATCACTCTATTAGCTCTCACTAGCCCTTGTGGTGTATGTAATAAATGCTTGCCTGATACTTTGTCCCACTGAACCACCGGGCTTGCACTGTAGATTTTTCCCCCAAGCTTTCGAAACATTTCATGATAACCATACACAAGCTTTAAAGGATGAATGCCAAAACCATCACGAAAACGCAAAGCGCCTTTCGCTTCGTTACTGATAAAGTGCTGTTGCTTTAAATCATCAGCCGACAAAATATCAACATCATAGTTAAACTGTTTTCGTAAAAACTCCGCTTCAGACTCAATCACATTCATCATACGAGATTTATGCGCCACCCATAAATGCCCGTCACTTTGCTGATCACAATCAATCTTCTCTGTTTTGATCAAGCTTCTTAAACGATCTAGCCCTTCAAACATCTCATCAAACATTGCATGAGCTACTTTATCACCGTAACGGCTTATCATTTTTTGATAAGATAATCGCCCCGCTGCTTTTAGCGCAAAGCCACCATTGCGACCACTACAGCCCCATCCCGTTTTATTCGCCTCAAGCACCACCGCTTCAATGTGATGATTTTTAGCTAAATGATAAGCAGCAGATAATCCTGTATAGCCACCACCAATGATGACTACATCAGTATCAATAACAGTGTTTAGCTGCCCTTCATCCTCTGGGGCTGGTCCTGCTGTATCTGCCCAATAAGAATCTGGATAGGGCTCTCCAACGCCTGGACCTGGAGAAAGAAGTGGATCATACATAGTTTTATACCTTCACTTGACCCTGAATCAGTGACTTCACTGCACCACATAGCGCAAGCTCTTGATTCTACAGCAGTTAGAAAAATGCCCACTGAACCTTTGGGTGCAGCTCAGATTTTTCAATTCCACTGTAAAACCAATATCTTACGCTTTGTTCTCACATTGAAATCACGGATTCAGGTTGATTACAGAGCGAACAACTTATATCCGCTGCCTGATTAAATGCCGCCATTTCGATAAATGAAAACATACACAAAAAAGATACAAAAATGAAATTATTTTTATTTATTTCATTTTAGCATCAAAAAACTTATCCACTATGAACTTTTATCTGTTTGGTCCAGTAACCAAAAAGGCATCCGAACATTCCATTAAATACTCCAAAGCGGGGCCTTTGAGTACTATTATCAAACTATTACATCAGGTATAATTCGGCGTTTTTTTACAGCTGAATTTAGACTCATAGATCATCAGTTCTCCACGCGGCTTTTTAGCGATTAATTTCGAAGTTAATTCGATGCTAAAAAGACGTCCCAACTGATCACCCCCATGAGTACTTTTTACTTAATCGAGCTTTGCTCATTTAGTGTTAGAGACAAAACCAATGGATAAGACATACCAACCCGCCGATATTGAAACTTCCTGGTACAAAAAATGGGAAGACAACAACTACTTCGCACCAAGCGGTGAAGGTGACGCTTATTCTATTGTCATACCGCCTCCAAATGTCACCGGCAGCCTGCACATGGGGCACGCTTTTCAACACACCATCATGGATACCTTAGTGCGCTACAAGCGCATGCAAGGCAAAAATACATTATGGCAAGTGGGTACTGACCACGCAGGTATCGCCACGCAAATGGTGGTTGAGCGTAAACTTGCCGCTGAAGAAGGCAAAACTCGCCACGATTTAGGTCGCGATGCTTTCATCGATAAAATCTGGGAATGGAAAGAAGAGTCAGGCGGTAACATTACTCGCCAAATGCGCCGCCTAGGTAACTCAGTAGACTGGGAAAACGAAGCATTCACTATGGATCCAAATTTCCAATCATCGGTTGAAGAAGTTTTCATCCGCCTATATGACGAAGGCTTAATCTATCGCGGTAAGCGCCTGGTCAACTGGGATCCAAAATTACACACTGCTATTTCTGACCTTGAAGTCGAAAACAAAGAAGTAGTTGGTAAAATGTGGTACTTGCGCTACCCACTTGCAGATGGTGTTACTACCGATGCGGGTGATGACTTCATTGTTGTCGGTACCACAAGACCTGAAACAATGCTCGGGGATACCGGTATTGCCGTTAACCCGAATGATGAGCGCTTTAAAAGCATCATTGGCAAGCAAGTGTTACTGCCGATTGTTAATCGCAAAATCACTATTGTAGCCGATGATCACGCTGACATGGAAAAAGGCACAGGTTGTGTAAAAATCACGCCTGCCCACGATTTTAATGACTATGAAGTTGGTAAGCGCCATCAGCTACCGATGATCAATATTTTGACTTTCAATGCTGATATTCGCGAAGAAGCAGAAGGCTTCAACAGCGATGGTCGCGCCAACACTGCACTGAACTTCACCATTCCAAGTCAGTACCAAAACATGGAGCGCTTTGCTGCGCGTCGTGCCATTGTCGCTGAGTTTGAGTCTCTTGGCTTACTGGTTAAGATCGAAGAGAACAACATGACGGTTCCTTATGGTGATCGCGGTGGTGTGGTTATAGAGCCGATGCTGACAGATCAGTGGTTTGCCGATGCTAAAACACTGGCTAAGCCTGCTATCAAAGCCGTTGAAGATGGCGACATTAAATTTGTGCCTAAGCAGTACGAGAACATGTTCTTCGCTTGGATGCGCGATATTCAAGATTGGTGTATCTCTCGACAGCTTTGGTGGGGCCACCGCATTCCTGCTTACTATGATGAAGACGGTAAGATCTACGTCGCTGCCTCAGAATCAGCTGCCCGTGCTAAATATGGTTTAGCTGATGATGTTACCTTGCGCCAAGACGATGATGTGCTAGACACTTGGTTCAGTTCAGGGCTTTGGACATTCGGTACTTTAGGCTGGCCTGCAGATACTGAGCGAATGCGCACTTTCCACCCGACCGACACACTAGTGACAGGCTTTGACATTATCTTCTTCTGGGTTGCCAGAATGATGATGATGACAATGCACTTAATCAAAGACGATGAAGGCAAGCCACAAGTACCTTTTAAAACCGTTTACGTCACCGGCTTAGTGCGTGATGAAAATGGCGATAAAATGTCAAAATCTAAAGGCAACGTACTTGATCCACTAGATATGATCGATGGTATCAGCCTTGAAGATTTGCTTGAAAAGCGCACTGGCAACATGATGCAGCCGCAACAAGCAGAAAAAATCCGCAAGCGCACTGAAAAAGAGTTTAGCGAAGGCATTGCCGCACACGGTACTGATGCACTGCGCTACACCTTAGCAGCACTGGCATCAACAGGTCGTGACATCAACTGGGACATGAAGCGCCTAGAGGGTTACCGCAATTTCTGTAACAAGATTTGGAATGCGGCGCGCTATGTTGAAATGAACACAGAAGGTGAAGATTGCGGCCAAAATGGTGGCGAGCTTGATTACTCCTTAGCGGATCGTTGGATCATCAGCAAGTTGCAGCAAATTGAAATTGATGTGACTAAAAACTTAGATGAATATCGCTTAGACCTTGCAGCACAAACACTATACGATTTCATTTGGAATGAGTATTGCGGCTGGTACTTAGAGCTATCTAAGCCAGTATTATGGAGCGAAGAGGCAAGTGATGCACAAAAGCGCGCCACTAGACGTACTTTAGTAAGAGTGCTCGAAGTGATTATGCGCTTGTGCCACCCTGTTATGCCTTTCTTAACCGAAGATATTTGGCAGTCTATTAAGACACTGGCTGGCACTGAAGGTGATAGCATCATGCTACAAGCCTTCCCTGTCGCTGATCAATCTAAAATTGATCTAGAAGCCGAGCAAGAAATTGATTGGTTAAAAGGCGTTATCACAGGGGTGCGTAACATCCGCGGTGAAATGGGCATCTCTCCTGCGAAAGAGCTCAGCATTTTAATCAACAATGGTAGCAGCACTGATCAAACACGCCTTAATGCCAACCGGACTTTCTTAATGAAACTGGCATCCCTTGAGCAAATCACTTGGTTAAATGCTGGCGAAGAAGCACCAATGTCAGCGACTCAGTTAGTCGGTGAAATGGAAGTATTGGTACCGATGGCGGGTCTTATCGACAAAGATGCTGAACTTGCTCGTTTAGATAAAGAAATTGAAAAGCTAAGCAAAGACATCGCGCGTATTGAAGGAAAACTGAGTAACGAGAAATTTGTTGCTAACGCACCTGAAGCCGTTGTTGCTAAAGAGCGTGAGAAGATTGCTCAGTTTAGTACTTCGCAAGAAAAATTGAGTGAGCAGCGCGCTAAGATTGCGGCGCTGTAATTTGCGAGTTGCGAGCTGAACTAAAATAAGCAGACACAAAAAAGGCTAGAATTTTCTAGCCTTTTTTAATGCTATGGCAAAATCATTAGATTGTTGCCAATACTTGATTGACTGATTTCTCTAACGTCTCAGCTAAGAAATCCATCTCTGATTGACCGACAATAAAAGCCGGTGCAATCAAGATATGATGACCGAGTTTTCCATCGACACTTCCAGCACCTGGATAACACAACAAACCATTTTCCATCATCTGCGCTTTTATCTTAGCGTGTAGCATAGTCTCAACAGGTAGCGCTTCTTTGCTGGCTCTGTCTTTAACTAGCTCGATACCTCTGAATAAACCGCGACCGCGGATATCACCAATGTTTGGATGATCAGCAAAACGCTCCGTTAGCTGATTGTGTAAGTACTCACCTTGCACGTTAACATTCTCCAATAGCTCATCTTCAACAATGCTTTGCTGAACCGCTAAAGAAGCTGCACAGGCCGTTGGGTGACCAATATAAGTGTGGCCGTGCTGGAAGAAACCACTACCTTGCTCAATGGTATCGTGAATATCTGCATTTACCATCAAGGCACCAATAGGTTGATAACCAGCGCCTAGCCCTTTGGCCATCACTACCATATCCGGGACAATTTGCTCTTGCTCATAGGCAAACAAAGTACCTGTTCTACCCATTCCGCACATCACTTCATCGAGAATCAGTAAGATGCCATATTGATTGCAGATCTCACGCACTTTCTTAAAATAACCTGGCACACTAGGCACCACCCCTAAAGTAGCACCCACCACGGGCTCTACAATAAAAGCGATCACATTTTCAGGACCTAAAGCTTGCAGCTTTTGCTCTAACTCCAGGGCCACTCGCTGGCCGTAATCAAATTCAGACTCCCCTACTTGCTGGCCGCGATAGGCATAGCAGGGCGCGATATGGTTAGCTTGGGCCAACAAAGGCGCAAATGGCTCTCTGCGCCACACATTACCACCGACACCTAGGGCACCTAAAGTGTTGCCGTGATAGCTTTGCTGGCGGCTGATAAACTTAGTACGCTGAGGTTCACCGCGCTCAAGGTAGTACTGACGCGCTAGCTTTAAAGCGGCCTCTACTGATTCTGATCCTCCACTGGTGAAGTACACTTTGTCCATGTTACCCGGCGCACTATCAATCAGAAATTGCGCTAATTCTTCAGCGGGCTCTGAACTAAAAAAACCGGTATGTGCAAAGGCCAACTGCTCAACCTGCTGCTGGATTGCCTTTATCACTTTGGGGTGTGAATGACCAAGACTTGAAACAGCAGCACCACCTGAGCCATCTAAGTAACGCTTACCATTTTTATCAATAATGTAGGCACCATCACCTTTTACCGCAATTGGCATGCTCGCTTTAGAATTTCTCTGAAATACCGCAGTCATATCCACTCCTGTGAACTCAATTAGCGCATGTTTAAACCTTGTTACCACATGCATGATTTTATACATCCATTAAAATCATTCTTAGACTAAACAACAAACGACTAATTCTCTACTGATATGAGAAAAAGGAATATCAAATTAAACTTGCTTTTACTTTTACTCAGTGAAAAAATTACTTCCACTCTTATTAATAGCCCTAAAAGATAACTAAGATATGCGCGATCATCTCCCCCCTATGCAAGCTTTGCGTTGCTTTGAAGCTACCGCAAGATTCTCTAGCATCTCAAAAGCAGCAAATGAGTTATGCGTGACTCAAGGGGCGGTCAGCAAACAAATCAAATTACTAGAAAGCTTTCTTAATCTCTTATTGTTTGAGCGCACGACTCAAGGGGTAAAATTAACTGAACTGGGGCAACAATACTTAACCACTGTCATCAAAGCATTGGATACTCTCGACAGTGGCGCACAAGCACTTCAGCAGCATCCAAAGACACAACAACTGATGATTGATGCAATTCCCTCCCTTTGCAATATATGGCTAATCCCGAGACTTTATAGCTTTGAGCAGCGCTACCCACATCTAAAAGTCAATCTGAGCAACGGCGATGGCGCCGTTAATTTTTCACAAAGCAATGCCGATATCGCTATTCGCTGCCTTCCCACGCATCAACAAAAAAGCCATTACACCGAACTCTTCAAAGAAAACTTTCTACTAGTAGGCGCACCAAAACTGTTACGCGAAAAACCGGTTAAAAGCCCGCAAGATATCCTGCAACATCGGCTGATTCAGCAAAGTACACGCCCACAACTTTGGGATCACTTTTTAAGCGACAAAAAAATCACATTTGCAATGAAATCGTTAGATCTTGGGATGGCGTTTCAGCACTTTTATATGTCATTGAAAGCTGCTCAAGAAGGGCTAGGACTGGCATTAATCCCCGACTTTTTAGCCGCGGATGCGATTGCTGAAAAGAGTATTATCAATCCTTTAAATTTATCAATGCAAAGCCAGTATTGCTATTTTGTCATATGCCCAGAGCATAAAAACGACCTGCGACGGATTATCGAGTTTAAGGACTGGTTAAGTATTGAAGCCATATGATTATTAAATCTGTGCAATAAACAACCAGTATTAACGTTTGTAAGATTTAAATGATTTATTAAACAGACAACTATAAATAATGATAATCGCTATTATTATCATTATGTCATTTTTACCATACTTACAAGTTTTTGCATTGATTTAGATCAATGCTTTAAGAAACAGTGAGATATTCCTGTCGAATCATGACTTGAAACAACTAAGCATTCATTAAGCCGCTGCATAGTGCCAAACAAGATGTTTGGCATACACCCTATTGATATAATTCGCACTGTTATAAAGGGGTTAAAAACACCTCTAAATATTAATAATTACAGTAAAAATTGACACGTTTATAGTGAGCAACGATATGAGCAACGAATCGAACCCAAAAGATGAGTTAAAAACCTTTTTACTCATAACTGTCGTCTTAGCCCCTGTACTGGCTGTTTTAATTGTTAGTGGATTTGGCTTTTCTGTTTGGATTTCACAACTACTTATGGGCCCTCCTGGGGTTTAACCTAAGACAATGGCCAATCTCGCGAGAAGGAATTTTTTTGCGCGCAATGCAAAAAACATTCAGCAACTACCTTGGATCAAGTCCCATGATGAATTCATGGACGCATGCACACGTTGTGATAAGTGTATAGAGCAATGCGAAACAGCGATTATTATTAAAGGTAACGGTGGCTTTCCCGAAATTGACTTCAATATAGATGAATGCACTTTTTGTTATCAATGTGCAGCAGCCTGTCCTGAATCCTTATTCACACAGCGCGAGCAAGCACCCTGGTCACAAAAAATAACGATCGATGACCTCTGCTTAACCCACAAGAAAGTAACTTGTCGCAGCTGTGAAGATGTTTGTGAACCTATGGCAATATCCTTTAAAGCTGTTCTAGGCGGTCCTTCACAACCGGTAGTGGATCTCGATTTATGTAACGGCTGCGGTGCTTGTATAAAACCATGCCCTAGTAACAGCATTAAAATAACAACAGGAAATAGCTAAATGGAAATCGAATATAGCGCTCATGAAAGTGATGATGACACAGCGCACATCATTTCTATGCTAGTCATGGTAAGGCCTGAATACCAACAGCAAGTTACCCAGACGATTATAGAAATGGAAGGTTGCGAAGTTCACGGCAATGATGATCAAGGTCGCATTATCGTGGTTGCAGAAGCCGACACAAACAAACAACTCGCGCAGCGAATGGATGATATTCAAGGCTTAGAGCATCTCGTCTCAAGCTCGTTAGTATTTCATCAAATCGCATAAGTGAAGAATTTTGAGTGCTGTAATTTGTACAACACTCTCACATGATAGACAGGAAATAGCCATGAAAGTAAGCAGAAGAGATTTTGTCAAGGCGCAAGCGGCAAGTGCCGCAGCGGTTGCCGCTGGAATCAGTTTACCCGCCAAAGCCACTAACCTAATTACAACATCGAAAGAAACAGACATTCACTGGGACAAAGCGCCTTGCCGCTTTTGTGGCACAGGCTGTTCTGTACTAGTTGGTACACAAAACGGTAAGATCGTTGCAACCCAAGGTGACCCAGAGTCTCCAGTAAACAGAGGGTTGAACTGTGTTAAAGGTTATTTCCTCTCTAAAATCATGTACGGCAAAGATCGCCTGAAAACGCCAATGCTGCGTATGAAAGATGGTAAATACGATAAAAACGGTGAATTCGCACCTATCACTTGGGATCAAGCCTTCGATATCATGGCTGACAAGTGGAAAGCTGCGATAGCGAATACACGTAACTCAGATGAAATGCCGCCTGTGGGCATGTTCGGTTCAGGTCAGTGGACTGTGTGGGAAGGTTATGCCGCTTCAAAATTAATGAAAGCAGGTTTTCGTACTAACCACATCGATCCTAACGCGAGACACTGTATGGCATCGGCGGTTGGTGGCTTTATGCGTACCTTCGGTATCGATGAGCCTATGGGCTGCTACGATGACCTAGAAAAAGCGGATGCGTTTGTACTTTGGGGTTCAAACATGGCCGAGATGCACCCTATTTTATGGCAGCGTCTATCAGATCGTGCTTTAAGTGCACCCAATGTTGAAGTCGCTGTACTTTCTACTTATAAGCACCGCAGCTACGAGCTGGCAACTAATGGTATGGTTTTCACACCACAAACTGACCTTGCTATCTTGAACTACATTGCCAACTACATCATTCAAAGCGGTAACGTTAATCACGATTTCGTTAAAAAGCACACTAACTTCCGTCGCGGTACAACTGACATCGGTTACGGTCTACGCCCTGAGCACCCACTTGAAAAAGCGGCTGCAAACCCAGGTAAAGGCAGCTCAACGCCAATGACATTCGATGAGTTTGCAGAGTTTGTTAGCACTTATACTCTGGAATACACCGAAGAGTTATCTGGTGTACCTGCTGCTAACCTTGAGCGTTTAGCGAAACTTTACGCCGACCCTAAAATCAATGTTGTCTCTTACTGGACAATGGGTTTCAACCAGCACACTCGCGGTGTTTGGGCGAACAACATGTGCTACAACATCCACTTGTTAACAGGCAAAATCTCTAAGCCAGGCTGTGGCCCATTCTCTCTAACAGGTCAGCCATCTGCTTGTGGTACTGCCCGTGAAGTCGGGACTTTCTCTCACAGATTACCTGCAGATATGGTTGTTAAGAAGAAGAAGCACCGCGACGTTGCAGAGAAAATTTGGAAGCTACCTGAAGGGACAGTACCTGCCAAGAACGGTTACCACGCAGTACTGCAAAACCGCATGCTTAAAGACGGTAAGCTAAATGTTTACTGGGTAATGTGTAACAACAATATGCAAACAGCCCCTAACATGAACGAAGAAGGTTTACCGGGCTACCGTAACCCTGAAGCTTTCATTGTTTGCTCTGATCCATACCCAACTGTAACAGCGCAGGCCTCTGACCTTGTGCTACCAACAGCGATGTGGACAGAGAAAGAAGGCGCCTATGGTAACGCAGAACGCCGTACTCAGTTCTGGTATCAACAAGTTCCTGCCAGCGAAGGCTCTAAGTCTGATTTATGGCAGCTAGTTGAATTCTCTAAACGCTTTAAAGTGGAAGAAGTATGGTCTGATGCACTATTAGCAGCGGCTCCAGAAATGAAAGGTAAGACACTTTACGACGTGTTGTTCCGCAACGGACAAGTAGATGCTTTCCCGACTTCTGACTTTAAAGGTCGTATGAACGAAGAGAATGATCATTTCGGCTTCTACCTACAAAAAGGTTTATTTGAAGAGTACGCAGCATTTGGCCGTGGTCACGCCCATGACTTGGCACCTTTTGATACTTACCATCAAGTGCGCGGTCTGCGCTGGCCTGTTGTTAACGGTAAAGAAACTTTATGGCGCTTTCGCGAAGGTTCTGACCCGTATGTTGAAAAAGGCAGCGAATTCCAGTTCTACGGTAAGAAAGATAATAAAGCGGTTATTTTCGCACTGCCTTACGAGCCAGCTGCTGAGTCACCGGATGAAGAATATGACTTATGGTTAAGTACTGGCCGTGTATTGGAGCACTGGCATTCAGGCACTATGACTCGCCGTGTACCTGAGCTTTACCGCGCATTCCCGGATGCTGTTGTTTACATTCACCCGGAAGATGCGAAGTCACGCGGCTTACGTCGCGGCGATGAAGTAAAAGTTATCTCTCGTCGTGGTGAACTCAATACTCGCGTAGAGACACGTGGCCGTAACAGAGTACCTAAAGGTTTGGTTTACATGCCTTTCTTTGACGCTAAGCAACTTGTTAACCGTTTGACTTTAGATGCGACTGACCCGCTATCAAAAGAAACTGATTACAAGAAATGTGCCGTTAAAATCGTCAAAGCCTAACATCGAGCCGCCTAGCTGCGAAAATAAGAGCATCGCAGCTAGGTTATGGAGAACCGTAATGAAAAAATTATTATCAACTGTATTGCTTGTCCCTGGGTTACTTGTGTCTAGTTTGTTGACTGCCAATCTAGCGGTTGCCGCGGATAACGATGTCACATCGCTTCGCGCACAAAGCCTAGAAGTCATTGACCCTGCACAAAAACTAAAGAACTTCCCTAAAGAAAACCTTGAGCTGCCAATGAACTATGTGCAGCAGCCACCGCTTATTCCGCACCATATTCGCGGCTATGAAGTGGATCGTAAAACTAATAAGTGCCTAACTTGTCATTCATTCAAGAACTACAAGCAGTACGGTGCGACCAAAATCAGTATCACTCACTTTGAAAACCGTGATGGCAAAGCGCTCAGTGACGTATCACCAAGACGTTACTTCTGCTTACAGTGCCACGTACCTCAAGTAAACGCTAAGCCATTAGTAGAAAATACTTTTGAGCCGGTTGGCGCACTCGCAGAGTAAGGGGATAGTGATGCAAGCTATTAAAAAGTTTTACAATATTTTACGTAAACCCGCTGTCCACTACAGCTTAGGTTTTCTCACTATCGGTGGGTTTATTGCCGGTATTATCTTCTGGGGTGCATTCAACACCGCATTGGAGGCGACAAACACAGAAGCGTTTTGTACTTCTTGTCACGAAATGCGTGACAATCCTTTTGAGGAGCTCAAGCCGACAATACATTACTCTAACCGCTCAGGTGTACGTGCCACTTGTCCTGACTGTCACGTGCCACACAAGTGGACAGATAAGATTGCCCGTAAGATGCAAGCATCTAAAGAGGTTTGGGGTAAAATTTTCGGAACTATCAATACCCGTGAAAAGTATGAAGCTAAGCGTTTACACTTAGCCCAAAACGAGTGGAGCCGTTTAAAAGCGAACGATTCACTTGAGTGCAGAAACTGCCACGAATTTGACAGCATGGATTTCACACTACAAGCACAGCGTGCCTCTAAGCAGCACTCAACTGCACTTGCTAACGGTGAGAAAACTTGTATCGATTGTCATAAAGGTATTGCTCACGAGCTACCGGATATGAAGGGCGTTGAAGGTTTTAATTAACCTAATAGATTCACCTGCGCTAAGGTGAGGCATTAGTCTCACCTTTTTCCACTTCACTGAAAGATCTTATCCCCCCTTTCCTGCTATTAACTGCTTCTAGCAATTACGCTTAGTACGATCATCTATCTACGCTCTTCCCTTTTCTTTCCTTGATAAATCAGTTGCGACCGTTAAGCAAACTAATCCCCTTGCATAGCACTCATATAGAAAAGCGATATCACAAACGGATACGCGTAAACGACAGAGAGTTTTGCACAACTATCTACAGGTAAAAAAATCAACCCGCTTATGCTGCGTACAAAACTCTCTTTATAGATTATTTAATAAAATCAGATTGTGAACTTACAATCTCTGTTATCGGCTGTGGCTTATGCAGAAAATAGCCTTGTATCATATCGCACTGTAATTGTTCACAGCAGTCGAATTCTTGCTGCGTTTCTACTCCTTCAGCTACAATTTGCATATCAAGACGATGCCCCATCTCTATGATACCCGCGACTAAGGCTTGATTGCGGCTTTTTTTATTGATATCTCTAATAATCGAAATATCGAGTTTAAGATAATCAACACTAAACTCTAATAAATGCTGAAGAGAAGAAAAACCAGTTCCAAAATCATCAAGCGCAACTTTAATACCTGCATTGCGCAAACGCTCTATTTGTAGCCAACACGCTTGTGTATTTTTAACCATTTGGCTTTCGGTCAGCTCAATGCAAATAGTCTCCGCTTGAATATCTTGTTGGTGTAACAGATCAAGAAAAAACTCACTGAAGTTGGAACGGCATAACTGCGAAGCTGCTACATTTATTTTTATACTCTCAACGCACTTATCATGCTTTGACAATTCTACAATCAGGCTTTTTGCCTGACTAATGACAATTTTTGTCAGCTGGTCAATCACTGGACTATTTTCAAAAATTGGAATAAATTCAGCCGGACTAACGCTACCGAGCACTTTTGAGTCCCAGCGTATCAGCGCTTCAAACACTAACGCTTGATCTGTTTTTAAGGAGGTAACTTTTTGAAAATGCGCACTGAACTCATTCTCTTCAATAGCCGTTGCTAGTTGCGCTTCTAGTTGCAATTGGCGGTCGTATTTGTTTTCCATCTCTTTTGTATAAAAACAAACCGAGATGTTATCGCCCTGAAGCTCTTTACCCTCGTACATTGCGTAATCCGCCTGCTTGAGTAATATTTCAACATTCTCAGCCTCCGGATAAAAAGCGACGCCTATTGAAGGATGAGCAAGTATTTCTTTAGATTCTATTAAAAATACGGGCTCAAATACTTTGGTTAACCTATCCAGTAATTTATGAATTTCAGTCGAGCTCTGCAAAAAATCAGTGAATATAACAAATTCATCTCCACCTACGCGTGCCAGAAAATCACTACTTCGTACTGTTTTGCGCAACCGGTTCGCTACTTGCACCAACAGCTCATCACCAATTGAATGGCCAAAATTGTCATTTACTTTTTTGAAGTTTTTTAAATCGATATAAAGCAATGCAAAACGTAGTTTACTGCGTTGGGCTTTATAGACTAGCTCTTCTAACGCTGTTTCAAAATGTGCTCTATTAGCTAGCTGGGTAAGGTGATCTGTATGTGCGAGACTGTTTAGTTGAGCATTTCTATCGGCGATACTTGCCACAGAGTTGCGTAATGCTAACTCGATTTTTTTACGTTCCTGAGCGTAACGTAAACTGCGAGCGAGCACTTGTGGAGTGATTGAATTCTTTGTTAAAAAATCCTGAGCGCCCACTTTTAAACTTTCAATGGCTACAACAGGGTCTGTTTCACCAGTCAAAATTACAATTGGAATTTCAGGATAGGACTCAATAATCTCGATGATCCCTACATCGCAGTGATGACCCGATAAGTTCATATCTAATATCAGTGCATCATAGCTCTTAGCTGCAAGCATTCTCTTGGTGTCACATAAGCTACCAGCACTATCTAAACAAAACTGGCCACTATACGCCTCATGTAATAAAGATTTAACGACCTCTATATCAATGGGGTTATCTTCGGCTATCAGGAAGTTGTTTTGAACGGTTTCAGGATAATTTTGTAAAGAGGTCAATGGTTTCATTCTAATCCTCTTAGCGGAACTTGATAAGACACTTTTAAACCCCCTAATGAAGAGCGGCTAAACTGCAAAATAGCACCGTTGAGCTGAGCAATTCTGGCGCAATAACTTAACCCCATACCAAAATGCTGTAAGTCATCTTGCTCTCTAGAAGATGAAAATGGCTTTATAATATGCGGGAGTCTGTCTTGAGCAACCCCCTTACCGCTATCTTCAACCACTAAACTGACAACATCCTCATCCACCGTTAATGCTATGCAAATTTTATAATGAACGTCACTGGGCATAAAATCCAATGCATTATTCACAAGCTCTTTGACTAGCATTAACCAATGCTCAGGAACACCTATGAGCTCTAAATCGACCAAAGAGATTTGTAGCTCGGGCTCTCTGTCATTTTGAGGGTTATCTCGAAACTTTTGCATACAACCATTTACGGTATTGCGTACAAGATCTGTCAGATCAATCAATCTCTTAGGGGGAGTTTGAGTTGAGAGGCGAGTGTATAAGGTTAAACCATCTATCATTCCTTGAGCTCTCTCAGCACTATTTCTAATCAACTGCATCCAATAGCGTTCTTTCTCATTGAGCTTATGGCTAATATCCTGCTCTAAAAGATTGGTCAATTGATCGACACCACGAATAGCACTGCCTAAATCATGTGAAACGGCATACGACAGTTCCTGCAATTTCAAATCATTTCCTTCCATGTGAAGCCCTAGTTACTTAGCTGGTAATTTAACGATATCTATCCAAAACGATTCGATACTTTGTACAACATTGATAAAGCTGCTGAGAGAAACGGGTTTGCTAACAAAACAGTTGGCATGCAATTGATATGACTCTTTAATATCAAGTGCATCGCGCGAACTGGACAGTATGATGACAGGGATATCTTTAGTCCTCTCATCTTCTTTTAGTATCTTTAAGACTCCTCTGCCACTGACCTTTGGTAAGTTTAAATCTAGTAATATGATGTCAGGCCTTACTGCATTATTGTACTGTCCCCGTTGAAACAGATACTCTAGCGCATCTTCTCCATTCTCTACGACTGTTAAGTTGTTTTTTAACTTACCCCGGCTCAAAGATTCTCGGGTAAGCTCTATGTCCCCTAAATTATCTTCAACGAGTAATATGTTGATTGATTCCATTATTTTTCCTCTCTACAGGATAAGTAGAGTTAATGTATTTTGTTTCTAGTAGATTTCATTTAGCTGCATCGTCATTGCTTCTCGGCCAATATACGCAAAACGTGCTTCCTTTGCCTAATTGAGATGCAATTTCGATTCTTGCGTTGTGCCGCTCAGCAATTTTTGAGCAACTGGCTAATCCTATACCTGTGCCTGGATATTCGCTGTTACCATGTAATCGTTCGAATATATTAAATATCTGTTGTTGATACTGCTCATCAATACCAATGCCATTATCTGACACTTCGATTTTCCATTCATGCCCTGCTTGTTGAGCTGTCACCTCAACCAGAGGGTGCTCGCTATGATTGAACTTTAAACCATTATTGACAAGGTTTAATAGTAATTGAAAAACTTGCGAAGAGACCGCCATGATCTCAGGTAAGTCGCTTTGCCATTTGAGGCTGCCATTGTTTTTCGCCATTTGCTGAGCTAAGGTGTCGTTGACTTCTGAACAGATATCAGCCAAAGCAACTTTCTCAAAGTTAGTCACTGGTTGATCATTACGACAATACTTCAGGATATCATCGATCATATCTCTTGCTCTGTTCGCTCCCCCAATCATATAACTGAGATACTCAGAACTTTTTTGATCAATATTAACCTGCGGATCTTCAGATAATCGCTGCTCTAGCATTGGTCCAAAACTTTGCACCATACGCACCGGCTCTTGTAAATCGTGAGAGCAAATATATGCAAAGCGCTCCAGCTGCTCGTTGGTTTGCACTAGCTTATTATTACTGATCTGTAACTTCTCGTTCTTCACCTGTATTTCATCAAACAGTTTTTTTCTCTCAGTATTGTCGACAATAGAAGCTAACTTATGAGGTTCCCCATTTAGAACTACAGGGGCAATAGCTAATTGCAACGGAATATTCTCGTTATTACTGCTATTGCCGATTAACGAGTCCAACATTGCAACAGAATCATCAAGGCTGTTTTCTACCTGATCATCAACAACCTTGAAAGTATAGTGTTGTGGATCACCTGGAATAAGCAGATCAATAGATTGGCCTATCAGCTGTGCTTCTTTATATTCAAATAACTCACAAATATACGGGTTCACACCGCTAATTTTTAGATGATCATCCAGCAAGATCATTCCAATCGGAGATGACTGAAAAATCAATTTAAAACGCTTTTCACTTTCTTTTAGCAAGCTATTAGCTGTTTCTAAATCCTCCAGTAGTAATAATCTTTTACTGATACTCGTGCGTATTTTAACACCATTGTAGATAGCCAAAATAATCAGCATCAATACAATAAAGGCCAAAATATACAAATTAGAATCAGCGAAGGGCAAACGCATATGAGTGATAGATAATAATAAGTTATTACCTATATTTAACTGAATAGTTGCGTTGTGATCAGTTAATGTGCCTTTTGAAGTATTAACCTCTGCTAAAAACGAGTTTTTATTATCCGTAAGTGAGACTAAATAATGATCCTTTATAGAGTCGACAAGTACAGAATTAAGTAATTTTTCACAAGAGTAGACCCCTGCAAACAGACCTAAAAACTCATCGCCCTTAAAAACGGGATACCATACTTCAAATGAGCAGTCACCTTGAATAGCTTCAAAGGCTTCTGTGTATTGTGCAGTTTTAGTTTCTTGCGCTAGCTTTGATACTCGAGCAGGTTCAGGCAAATCTAAATGTAAGCCTAAAATTTGCTTATTACCGGCGATTGGTGAAACACCTTTAATATAAAAACCACTATCTACCCATGTAAAATTGATAAGTTCATCATGGGCTTTAAGGAAGTCGCTCGTTCTAAGGTTGAAGCTATCTGTAGTCAACTCATTGCGTACCCGCATCTCCCCTAACAGTTTGATATAATCAAGATTGTTTTCCAGCTTTTTTTCAAGTGTTGTGCGCACATCTAAGCTGATTGCTTGTAAGGTGTTTAACTGATCTTTTTCGACCAGCGAAAAGAAATAGTAGGCGGTGAATAGGATTGAACAAATAACTGCTGATATAGACCATTTAATACGTGTACTACTCATTTACTTCTTACATCCTTTAAAGAGCTTTCTATTCACAGCTTCACAAAGTTCAAATTTGCTTATGGAACATGCTGTCAATTAGAGTACTATTTTTTATTTTATAAATAATAAGTATTAATAAATATTAGACAAAACTTAAATATAATCCAAGCTCTTTTTCAAGCTGCTTATTTTATAACCAACCCCATTCAAATCAACGAATTAAACAACTTAGATCAATCATAACTAATAATATATTATCAATTATTTCCTTTAGCTTTGATCGATTATTTTTATTTAGTAAACTAAAATAATTCAGAAAAACACCAATATAAAACGCTTATAAACGTTTTTTTCGAAACCAAATCAATGCATTAGGGAAATCTTCCCGAAACTTATAAACTCTTTGATTTTAAAAATGTTGTGATAAGCATGATTTTTGTACACACCACTGGCTCGTTTACATTTCTAAACAAGCCTAATTTTTAACGCAAGTGTAGAGACTCTATTAAAGTGAGGTTTGAAAACATATTAGCGTTTTCAGTTACAAATTTGACATAAAAATATTAAGAAAGAACCATAAAACAAAATATAAACAACACTATTAATACTTATTTATACTGCGTTAATTAAATCCGGTTCTCAGAGTTTTGATTTGATTATTGATACTTTAGTATTGTCTTTCAAATGTTAGTCAGACAATAATCAAAATTAACACGCTATGCTGTAATGCTACAGCCTAGCGTGCATCATAAGAAACTTTCCGTAGCTTCAGTGCTTTCTATTAATGGATAGTCTCTCTACCTATACTTTCTCAACTTCTACTTCGACACCTGGGATTGGCGAGCGAGAGAAAACACCCAGTTTTCGAACCTCTTCAATTCCACCGAACTTTTCTAAGTGCGCTGCTTGATCCGCTTTACTTTTTGCATCTATAGCTTCTGGGTCAATCATTGAGCGTAGCTCTTGCTCAAGTGACTCAGCAATTTGCTCAAAGCCGCCTGTGAGCATTAAGTCATTCTCTTCTTTAGGGTCTGCAATTAAATCGAATAACTGGCTTGGCATTCCCACATGATAAATTAATTTGAATTGACCTTTGCGCAATGCAAAGCCTGAGTTTCGACTGCCCATCGCATGATATTCAGCAAAGATTGCCCGTGCTTGCTGGGTCTCACCTTGAGTACTTTCACTGCTGTTCTGATCAATCACAGACCATAGTGACTGCCCCGGTAAATCTTTGTCTTCAGCACTAGGTGCAACGCCAACAGCTTCAACAATGGTCGGAAACAAGTCAACGTGAGAGACATTTTCATCAACCACTTTACCTTGTGCGACACCTGGACCTGCCATAATTAACGGCACACCAATCCCATGATCATAATGATTAGCTTTACCTAAAATACCATGATGCCCAGCAGCTTCACCGTGATCACTGGTGTAGATAATACGCGTATTATCAGTTAGATTAAGGCGCTCCATTTCCTCAAGCACTAAACCCACTTGCTCATCTGTATGACTAATAAGGCCGCAATAACCTGCGATGACACGACGAATATAATCCTCACTAAAACCATCTTGTAGATGATTCATCCACGCTAAATATTCAACGGCTGGGTGGTCTGGTCTATCTTCTGGTTTCCATTGCACAGGCATAGGCACATCTTCTAACGGGTACATATCCCAAAAACGCTGTGGCACTTTAAAAGGTGGATGCGGGCTTGGGAAAGAGACTAACAGCACCCAAGGCTTTTCTTGATCAGCGTTTTCTTGTAACCACTTAATCGCATTTTCACTGATTCTGCGGTCATAGATCTGATAATCTGCTTCGCCAACGGTAGAATCTTCATAGATTGCTTTATGAGATTTACGGCGAGGAATACCATCTTGTGTTGCCCGTAATAAAGTAATTAAGGCCCCCTTCGCCTCAACAATATGCATGACATCTATTTCATCGCTGAAACCATTGTCATCATCTGATGAACGAAAATGCAGTTTGCCAATTGCAGCCATATCAAGACCCGCATCACGCACACGATGATGCCAAGTAGGGTAGCTCCCATCATATGCCAGTGCATTATCCCAAAAGCCTGTTTGGTGTGGGTAGCGCCCAGTCGCTAATGCGGCTCTAGATGGGCAGCAAAGAGGGCTAGTGCTGTAAGCATTAGAGAAACGGGTACCTCGTGCAGCGAGCCCGTCTAAAACAGGAGTTTTAACCATAGGGTGGCCTGCTGCCCCCATAAACGCACGGTTGTGATTGTCTGTTAAAAAAACAATTAAATTTGCAGCTTTTGTCATAACAAGTGTCCTATATTTTAAAATCCCGACTTACTATTTAGTCGCTGTTTCAAGACTCTCATTACCCATTGATTAACTTTGTACAGGCGTGCGTAGCCACCAAGATTAAAAAGAATCTTTAAAATTAATTAATGAATAGGTGAGAAACGTCCTCTGCTAAGAGAGGTTGTGATAAATCAAATGGTATTTTTTGAGAGGTTTATAGAGAAACCATTATGCTTAGCCGTGATAGTTAAACTATCAACTGATGCTAACAATGCTGGTTTCTCTATTTATATCCATTGACTACCTCTGTCATACATGAAAAATGAAGTACTCTAAGATTGCGTTAATCGCTTATTAAATTGACGTTGCTTGTATGCTTGTCTCACTCTGAGCCCTAAGCCAATAACACCAAGGCTCAAAAAGACAGCAGCGACAGGCCGCTCAACAAAAATAAGTAAGCTGCCATCACTGATTAACAGCGATTGTCTAAACGCTTCCTCTGCACCTTTTGCCAGTACAAATGAGATAATGAAAGCAGCGACACTGTAATCGTAACGTCGCATTACATACCCTACACCGCCGAAGATCAGCATAACTAGCACATCAAATAAGCTTGATCGCACAGAATATGCTGCTAAAAACGCCAGTATAAAAACGGTTGGATATATCAGCCGTGGTGGGATTTTGGCAATTGTGCGGCCAATGAAGCCACTGCCGTAGTAGCCAATGATCACATAAGAGAGTATGCCAACGAGCCCTGCTGCAAACAGTGTAAAGATCAAATCCTTTGATGTAGTGAAAATTGTCGGCCCTACTTGGATACCGTGAATCAACATCACGCCCATCAGCATTGCGGCAATTGTACTACCAGGTACACCTAGTGTTAAAAGCGGAATCATAGAGGGACCTGATACAGCATTGTTTGCCGACTCAGGTGCCGCGACACCTTCAATAATACCGGTGCCCCATTTCTCTGGTTCTTTTGAACGCCTTTTCTCTTCACCGTATGAAACAAATGCAGCAACGGACGAACCTAAACCGGGCAGAATACCGATAAAAGAGCCTATTGCGGAAGAGCGCAAAGTCACTGGAATACAACGCTTAATTTCACTCCAGCTTAAACGTTGGGAATCAGGATCTTCACTGGTAGGAATTTTATAACCCACGGCGCCATTACTCGCACTGCGTTGGGCTTGTATTAATACCTCAGAAATAACAAAGGTACCCACCAATAAAGGAACAAGACTAAATCCAGACATTAAATTGACATCACCAAAATCAAACCGAGTACTGCCAGATACAGGATCTAAACCAACACTCGCTATTAATATTCCAAAAAGACTACTTATCAGCCCTTTTAAAATTGAATTACCGACCACACTACCGATAACAATAAAAGCCATCACATAAATAGCTAAGTACTCAGGTGGCCCTAATTTCATGGTGTATGATGCTATAAAGGTTGCACCAAATATGAGCAGCATATCACCAAAAAAATCACCACAGCCCGATGCGAGTACAGAGACTTTTAACGCCTTTCCCGTTTGACCTTTTTGTGTCAGAGGGTAACCATCAAGCTGAGTAGCAGCAGCACCTGCTGTACCTGGGGTGTTAAATAACACCGCCGAAATAGATCCACCAAAACGTCCTGCTTTACCAATAACGTACAGAGCAATTAATGCAATAATCGGATCTAAATAGTATGTTACTGGCACTAGCATAGCGATAGCAGCTGCCGTTGTTAACCCTGGTGTCGCCCCAACAATAACGCCGACGATAGCCGCGGCAAATACTGTAAATATCGCTGTTGGATTAGAAAACAACGAAATAAAGCCGTATATAATATCCATTCTAATTTCCTACCCAATTCATGACCAGCGAACCCACTGGGTCGTATCAATTAAACTGCCTGGCAAGTCATAAAGTCCCATTACTCCGAAAAACACACTGTAGAATATTGCGATGACTATTGCGGGCAAAACTAAGATAGAAAATAAATTGCGGTTTCCAAATGAGACATAAATAGGGATTGCGCATATAACCGTTGCCAACAAATAGCCAAACCATTGAAACATCGCTACGTAAATAGCGCTTAGCAACAGTATTTGTAGAGGTAATAAGCGCACTGACCAAAGTAGCTTTTCTTGCGTTGAATCATCCGTGTTTTGCTGTTGCTTTAACTGGCTATACTGCCAGTATTGATAGGCATCTTTGATTAACATGCAGCTAGCGATAAGAATAAGAATAGCTGAGATAACTTGTGGGACTAATCTAGGTCCAACACCTCCCCCTGATAGGCTTTCATCAATCGTAAAAGAAAAATATAAAAAGCATACACCTACGATTAGAAACACTGCTGTAACAGCAGTGTCGGTCCAATCTAACGAGTGCATTACTTGTTTTGAGTCACTCATAATGCCACCTGTAAGGTTAATTATTTCTTAGCAAGTTTAGCTTTTACTTTTTCAACAATCGGTGCCCATTCATCACGTAATGTTTCCAAGTAAAGCTTTGTTTCAGCAGGGTCTTTGTACATTACCGCAAGGCCTGCACCTTTAGTTAGTTTCTTAAACGCTTTTTGCGTCTGCATCTCTTTAATAGAAACCGCTAACTTTTCAATTATTTTAGCGTCTGTGCCTTTAGGTACATAAACAGTTATAGGAGAGACGAAGCGTGAGTAATCCACACCTAATTCTTCAAATGTTTTATAGCTGTTTTGAACAGGGTCACGCTCTGTATTTGCAACACCCAATACACGTAAGCTATCTTCAAAACCAGCCACTTGCTGCACACCAATCCATGCAAAATCTACTTGTCCACCTAACAGAGCGTTACGTACATTGCCGCCACCTTTGTAAGGTACATCTTTTGCGCTAAAACCGTGAAGCTGCTCAAGCGCAGAAGCTGCCATATAATGAACACCACCACGTCCTGCATGTGCCCAAATTAGCTTTTTCTTTTTAGCATCAGCAATAAGATCTTGCACTGTTTGGTATGGGCTGTCTTTTTTAACAACAATACCTGTATGTAGCTGACCGATGACCGACACCGGTATGAAATCCTTAAACGGATCTACTGGTCGTTTTTGCAACATACCGCTAAGAATGAAAGAACCCGCTGATTGAATCATAATAGTATGACCATCATTACGGGCATCTGCGGCAAACTTAGCGCCCACGTAGCCACTGCCACCTGGGCGGTTAACAACAACAATTGGCTGCTTTAGTACATCATATGCCACACTGCTTAACGTACGTGCATAGGAATCCGTACCGCCACCAGCGCCGAAGGGCACAATAGCGGTAATAGGTTTTTCAGGATACTCAGCAGCGAATACACTACTGGGCAGAACAGACATCAAAGCAACTGTTGTGATCGTTGCGAGCCTTTTACTAAATTTTATTTTTTTCATATAACTTCTCCGGCTTATTATTTTGTGTTCTTAATCAGGTTGACTATTGCAAACAATCACCTGAAATTTCTGACAATGCTTTGTAATCATTCTTCGATACAAAGCGCTTAGATAATTTTTCCAGACTTGCGTATTTATTATCCGTGTTGTTTCAACTCAGCTAATAACTCAGCCGTGTGCTCCCCTTTAACAGGTGGACTCGTCTCGGGTTGATGACTAAAAACCCCTCCCATACGAAACGGCAGTGTTGGCACAGCAATGGCTGAATCTTTCCCTTCATATTGATGAATAAAGCCGCGCTCTGATACTTGTTCTTGAGCCAAGCATTGCGGCAGAGTTTGTACAGCAGCGGCAGGCACTCCAGCAATCAGCATCAGCTGCTCCCAATCTTTTGCAGTTCGCTGCTTTAAACACCGCGTTAACAATTCACTGACAGCTTCGCGATTTACAATGCGTGATTTTTTATCTCTGAAGCGAATATCTCGATACCAAGCAGGGTCATCTAGCAACTTAATCAACGCCTTAAATTGGTGTTCTTCATTGACACCCAAGCTCAACAACCCTTCCTTAGTTTCAAAACAACCCGCCCCTGGGCTTTTGCTGTTTGCCGCATTACCGGCCTGCTTAGGCTCCTTACCGGTTACTAAATAATCCGTTATTGTTGAGCTCATCAAGCTCAAACCAACTTCCAGCATGGAGACATCAATAAAAGTGCCAAGCTGCGTTTTCTCGCGCTGGTACAGCGCTGTACTCACCGCAAAGCCCGCAGCCAATGCAGTGCCATAATCAATAATGGGAGCCCCTGTTCGGGTAGGGCCTGATTCTGCTTCGCCAGTTAAGGTCATTACTCCGCAAGCTGCTTGAATGTTAATATCGTAAGCAGGTGCATCCTCTTTTGGGCCACCTCTGCCATATCCGGTCATTGCACAGTGAATAACTTTAGGGTTTATTTGATTAACCGCTCGATAGCTCAAACCTAAGCTTTCAAGTGTAGATGGACGATGATTTTCAACAAAAACATCAGCACTTTCGAGTAACGTCTTCATCACTAAAAAGCCTTCTGGCTCACTGAGATCTACAGTAATTGAACGCTTATTCCCCCCTTGAGTTAAGTAAGCGGTACTCATACCTTTAGCAGCTCGACTCGCATCGCTACCCCCGCGGTGGCGCATACTGTCACCTAACTCAGGGCTTTCTACTTTAATCACCTCTGCACCGAGTAGTGATAAGTAATAAGCACATGCAGGCCCAGCTAATACATGAGTAAAATCAATCACACGAATACCTTGCAACGGCTTTAGTGTGTTTTGTGCTGGATTCATACAGACCTCTAAAATGCTAAGTGTTAGTAGTCGAATTCGAATGTTTGTTGTCTTTATATAATATTCATGTTATTTATTTTATCTATCGCAATTAAAGCAACTACTATTCCAATTATTGAAAGAGTCTTATGAAAAACCTAAAGGGCCTCCAAGCTTTTGCACATATTATGAATTTGGGCACATTAGCCGCGGCAGCCAAGAGAATGCATAGCAGTGAATCTGCCCTGAGCAGGCAATTGGCTCTGTGTGAACAAGAATTAGGATTGACCCTTTTCTCAAGGGATAACAGGAGCTTAACTCCAACTAAAGAAGGCAAGGCGTTTTACAATGAAGCCGAGCGGATTTTATTATCCTTGGAGCAAATCCCCAATATAGCGCGAGGGATTAAAAAGGAGCCTTTACAAAGAATACGCGTTGTATCGACTCATCGCTCAGCTGCACCAATAGCCATACCCGCAGTAGAACAGTTTTCACTCTCTCACCCTGAGGCAAGAGTGTCATTTGAAACCCATCAAATTAAATTTCTCGAGCGTTGGATTGCAAGCAATCAATTTGATATCGGTATTAGTAACCTTCCCACTCAACATCATGACATTGATTACGAGCCGATATGCCAAGCAAAGATGGTCGCTATGGTGCCAACTGATCATCCTTTAGCACAACGCAGTGAGGTTTCTATGCAAGATTTAGCCAAAGAAACTCTCATCCTGCCCTCTGCCGGTACTGCTATAAGAGAAATCATAGATACTATGTTTGAAGAACAAACCTGCTCACCGCTTCAAATACCGATACAAGTGAATCAGGTTTTAACCGCTTGTTTATTTATTAAAAACGGCTTGGGGGTCACGATTTGCGATGAGCTAATCTCTTATACTTTTTTAACAACCCTAAAAAAAGTTCCTATTACTCCTTATTACACAACTACCTTTGGTTTGTTGTTCCCTAAGGACGTCAAAAGAAGCGATCAAACACATGCATTAGCTCAGCATATTCGACAACAAGTTGACTCTTTAAAATTAACTTAAAGCACACTCTATCCCTACGATTCACTGTACAGGTATCAGCAAATTTAGCCTTTGCACGAAACATTCTCGTATCGCTTTCAAAAAAGTTTTCAACTTATTTTTAATAATTACTGAACGATTGATCAGAAACAAAGTCTGACTAACAAATAAGACAGATAACAAGCAAAATAATTATAATTTTTTGATAACTCTTAACGATCCATTCTGCTCAGAGGCGGCAGGTAGACCCTTTGGATTCACTACCTCAATTAATATTGGCTGTTGTTTAAACCCCAATGCCAATTACTTATGGAGTTTGATATGTTAATCAAACGTACATTACTTGTTACTGCAATGATCACCGCTAGCTATTCACAACTCAGCTTAGCTCAAGAAGGCAGCGGCTTTTTCAACGGGAGTAAGTTGGATTTAAACTTACGTACCTTTTACTTTAACCGTGATTTTATTCCTAACGCTTCTGCCGATCGTGTCGCACTTGCTCAAGGATTACGTCTAAACTTTCAATCCGGCTATATCAATAATATCGTAGGATTTGATGCCTCTGTTTTCGCCGTTGGTAAACTCCACGGTGAAGACGATAAAGGTAAAACAGGTACATTACGTACTTTAAGTAACGGTGAACAGCAAGGCTATGCAAAGTTTGGCCAAGCTTTCTTTAAAGTAAAACTTGGTGAAAACTCAGGTGTGAATGTTGGACGAATGACTCTTAGCACTCCGCTACTGGATGACTCTGATTCAAGAACAACGCCCAGTTCTACACAAGGTGTGTATGCCTACACTCAATACCAGAATTTAAATCTCTACGCGATTTGGAGTAATAAAGGCTCGGCTAAAACTAGCCAGGAATTTAGAGATTACACCGATTCTAATGGCAGTGATTACTCTATCGCTATTGCCGGAGGTAATTACAAATTTAATTCAGGATTAGATTTAAGCTTTGCCTATGGGGAAGCTGATAATGTACTTAGCCAAACCTACGCCAGTGTCAGCTATCCTATTGCACTCACTGAACGTGATCAGCTAAACTTAAATGGTACAGCTTATCACGGTGAAACTGATGGTGATGGAGCTCAAGGTGGCGTTGGCTCTGATTATCGCAGCAACCTATACAGCTTAAGCGTTCAATGGGTGCGCGATAATAAAAAATTATCTCTATCCTATCAAGCGGTAAACGGGGATGAATATCAAGAATCTTGGGATAATTTCACTAATGATGATACAGGCTTGTACTCAAGTAACTCAGTACAAGTTTTGGATTTTGACCGTGCAGGAGAGCGCTCTCTTCAGGCAAGGTTTGACTATCAGGTCCCCAAGGTGAAAGGGCTGTCACTGATGACGCGCTATATTCGAGGGGATAATATTAAACGCAGTGACGGGCGTGAAGGAAAAGAGTGGGAACGTGATATTGAAGCCAAATACGCTTTTCAAAGTATCAAAGGGCTCTCTCTTCACTTACGCAACGCATCTGTTCGCTCCACCGAAGCCACAGACTTGGATGAAAACCGTTTAATACTCAATTATAGCGTCGCTCTATAATTTAAAGGGTTCGTTCAATCAAAGGATACAACGCTACAGCCTGACATTTTATAAATCTGTCAGGCTGTATATTATTTAACACCAATATCCGTTACTGGCAGCACCTACCTTAATAACTCGTCTCTCAATTACAGTAAATAGACATGAGATATGCTGTCAGCAGCATTTAATTTTTACTCGGTATCTCTTTGAGAAGCCAAGCAATTTCTCCTTTATCTTGAATATCGAGTTTAAGGTAAACGTTTCTTAAATGATGACGAACAGTTGCTGGGGAAATATCCAATTCTTTAGCCACAGCTTTATAAGTGAACCCATGAGAAAAAAGCTCAGCCACTTCTAGCTCTCTCGGTGTTAGTAAATCTTTTGCGGATAATGGGCAAACTGCAATCATAATTAAATCTGCAACACACTCCATTTCAAGGCTAATTGTGCTTCCTTGATAACGTGTTTTTGTCTCTTTCTTCGGTAAAGGTTCTACTTCACAAGGAAGCATTTTACCATCCCAATCAGGCCATTGCTGTGACATTGAGCAATTAAAGTCCGGCGAGCTAAATTGTACAACTCTGTCTTGACTGAATATCGCAAAACGCGAGCGTATTTCAGATAATTCTTGTCTACTCGCCATATCTCCAGCACGATTGAAAGCAATAGCTTGTGTTAGATTTGGCATCAAGGCTGCAACAAAATCAGCTTCTTCACGGGAGAATTTCGGGTCGCTCTTCTCACGATAAATAGATAGATGGGTGCACATATTCTGCGCGATATCGATATGAGTAATACAGATTAGCTGGGCGATATTGTTGCTCTGCAAAAACTGTTTAAACTTGGTATGAATATCAGAACTGCCAGCATCGATAATAAAAGGCGTACCTGGCGCTAACAATGCTGTGGGCACTAATGCATCGCTATCTTTAATCTCTTCCCATTGAGCTACATAGCCATCTGCCAGCCCATAGAGAATATTGGTATGCATTAAAGGCCCTTTTTTTACTAACGTAGAGCGTCCCACCCATGCGCTATCAAAATCTAAATATTGGCGTAAAAGCACAAATAGCTGAGTATCAAAACTTGCTATATCAGTCCCTACTCCTAAAGCGTAAAGCTTTTTCAGCAAATGACTTAGCTCATGTAATTCTTGGCTTTGCACTGCCATAGGCTCCCTCCCTTGGACTGTATCTCACCTCGTTCATTTGAACGATTTTTTATCAGCCGAGCCCTGTTTATAGTTTGGTTAGTAGTAAAAAACAATGATTAGCTGCGACAAGAGGGATTATTATGAATAAGAAAACCGCTTTTTTTCACGACGAAAAATGCTTATGGCACACCACCTCTGGTGGATTTTCACTGATCGCACACGTCGAGGGTTGGGTGCAACCGTCTTCCAATGCAGGTCTTGCAGAGTCACCGGAATCGAAGCGCCGTATCGTATCGCTATTACAGGTATCAGGGTTAGCGGATAAATTAGACTTTCGCAGCGCTGATGCTGCCACTGATGAAGACTTAAACAGAATTCATCCTTCCAGCTACCTAGATGAATTTAAGGCTCGCTCAGACGATAACGGCGGTGAAATAGGCCCTTACGCACCTTTTGGCAAGGGCAGCTATGAAATAGCCAAGCAATCAGCAGGATTAGCATTACACGCTGTCGACAATGTGCTCCTTGGAAACTACAAAAATGCCTATGCAATGTCACGCCCACCGGGGCATCACTGCCTCGCTGATATGCCGATGGGTTTTTGCTTGTTGGCAAATATTCCGATAGCAATAGAAGCAGCTAAGAAGAAGCACGGTATTGAGCGTGTGGCTGTCATCGATTGGGATGTTCACCACGGTAATGGTACCCAATCAATCTTTTATAATCGTAAAGATGTACTCACGATTTCCCTTCACCAAGAAGGCTGCTTCCCACCAGGATATAGCGGCACTGAAGATCACGGTGAAGGTGAGGGAGAAGGCTATAACCTCAATATTCCACTACTGCCTGGCGGTGGTCATGATGCTTACGAGTACGCGATGGATACCTTGGTAGCTCCAGCTATTGATCAGTTCAAACCAGAGTTAATCATTGTTGCCAGCGGTTTTGATGCCAATATGGTTGACCCTTTATCGCGAATGTTACTTCACAGTAATTCGTTTAAAATGCTTACCGAAAAAGTAATGACTATGGCCGACAAACACTGCGATGGTAAATTGGTGATTGTGCACGAAGGTGGCTACGCTGAATCTAAAGTGCCATTTTGTGGCCATGCTGTCATCGAAACAATGGCTGGTGAAGATCAAGGAGTTGTAGACCCGTATATCGAAATGGGCAAAGCGTGGCAGCCGAATGTGCGGGTTAGAACACTACAGCGCCAAATCCTTGATGAACAAGCAGATAAGCTGTTCTCATAAACTTTATCAACGGCTCTCATATCAATAAAAGATTGAGTGCCGTGCTTTGCTTAAATCCACACTTGATCCTCACACGACACTGTTCTATCCGTATCATGCTCACCTGTGTGGGCAGTGCTAGCAGGCTCTATCATCATAAATTGGGTGCCAGCCTCAGCTCTTGGGCAATGCTCCACTCCCTTGGGAACTACAAACATTTCACCTGGGTTAAGTACGACTTCTCTATCAGGTAGTAACAACGTCAGGCTACCTTTAAAGACGATGAACAATTCGTCTTCATTTTCGTGTTGATGCCAAACTAGCTCCCCTTCTCCCTTGGCAATTTTAACTAACTGACCATTAGATTGTGCGATGATTTTAGGCGTCCAAACCTCATCAAACAAATCAAACTTATCACTAATTTTAATCTTATCCATCACTCTCCCCTGTCAGCGTATAACGCTTTATTTACTTGATTGTCAAAGACTAGCCATTCAGTACGCATTTTGTCCCTAATTTGAGCGCACAGTAATCCACTTAAAAGATCACGGTGTTTATTAGCTTTTTAATTACTTGGGTGAAATAACGCAATTGAAAAAATTGCTTTATGTTCAAGGTAAGTACAGTTAGTTATGATAACTTCTCAACGATCAAATAAATATAATATATATCTGAGGATACAATGAAACAAAGTAAAAAAGTGATTATTACCTGCGCAGTAACAGGCGCTATCCATACCCCATCAATGTCACCTTACCTACCGATAACAGCACAACAAATAGCAGATGCCGCTGTTGAAGCTGCTGATGCAGGGGCTGCCATCGTACATTTACATGCTCGCGATCCCGAAGATGGACGACCAGTGCAAACAGCTGAGGCATTCGAGCCCATTTTGGAAAGTATTAAACAGCGCTCAGATGTGGTGATTAATATAACCACAGGTGGATCGCCTAGAATGTTAGTTGATGAGCGTGTGCGTCCCGCTGCACAACACAAGCCTGAAGTGGCCTCGTTAAATATGGGCACGATGAACTTTGGTTTATTCCCAATGCTTGAGCGTCAAACAGAATTCAAATACGCTTGGGAAAAAGAGTATTTAGAAGGCTCACGTGCAAGTTTATTTCGTAACACCTTTGCAGATATCGAGTACATTTTAAAAACCTGCGCTGAAAATGACACTCGCTTTGAAATTGAATGTTATGACACATCACACCTATACACACTGGCGCACTTCGCCGAAAGAGGCTTGTTAAAACCGCCTTTCTTTATTCAAACAGTGTTCGGCTTACTTGGCGGTATAAGCACCCATCCAGATGACGTACTGCATATGAAGCGCACGGCTGATCGGTTATTCGGCGACCAATATCGCTGGTCAGTGCTAGGCGCTGGTAGCAAGCAAATGGCAATTGCGGCAATGGGTGCAGCGATGGGAAGTAATGTACGGGTTGGCTTAGAAGACTCACTTTGGATAGGCCCAGGAGAGCTTGCCAAAACCAACGCACAACAGGTTGAAAAAGTAAAATCTATCATTGGGGGCTTGAGCTTAGATGTAGCAACTCCAGATGAAGCACGAGAGGTTCTTGCATTAAAAGGCGCTGACAAAGTAGGCTTTTAACCCTCTTTAACCTTGTGTATATTTTTAAACGATAATATCTACACGCGTTTCAACTCTGCCTTTGTCTTTTGTAAAAACCATAGAGACTGCTTGTGCTTGTTTTTCTGACATACGCCGGTACAAGCTATCTCTCGTGTTATTCATATCATCAGCAATATAAAACTGGGTGGTGAGTAATTCACGCTCACCCTTAAACACCTTGACATGAATATGGGGAGTGCGACCTGGGTAAATAGAAGGCTTTATTGTTCTAAAGCGATAGTTACCATCTGCATCTGTAATATCGTGGCCGAAACCTTGGAAACCCGAATCATATTCCAAGTTTCTATCATCCCCTGTGTGTAAGTATTTACCATTTACATCACACTGCCATATTTCAATACAATGACCTACTAACACTTTTCCCTGCTTTGATTTTAGCTGCCCAGTTAGATGGACCACCTCTCCACCAGCCTGCTCAACTTTACTAGATACTTTGACCAAATCATTATCAGTATCTTGCATGCGCATGGATTTTAAAGGATAAAAAGGCCCCTCTGCTGCCCTTGGAGTGAGTATATTTGCCATTACATTACCAGCAACTGCCGATAAACTAGCAATACTGAAAATTCCTGTTACGACTTCCCTACGGGTGACTTTCTTCATTCAAACTCTCTCCATTATCATAGTCTCACTATCACAGAAGCAGTGCGCTGAAGCTGTTCTTCAACACTTAATGTAAGCTAATTTATAGACTATAAATAACGAAGATAGTTTTGATAAAGATGCTAAGTTAATTCCAACGCGCTTCACATCAGCATAATGACAAAAAATTAGATAACTAAGGTAACTTAGCCTCTTGGGTGATATTGCGAAAAAAACTCCACAAGAGGCCAAGTTTCTATTGGTATTTTAACTCCCTGATATATCGTAGCTTGTCATTTATTTAATAGTACTTGTTAAGAACGAGCACTCTTTCAAAACGACTCCTTTTCCAATTCCACAAAATTAACCACTGTCCCCCACATATGGAAAGAAGCGTTATCTTTAAGGGGCTTATAACGCCCCTCAACCGCTAATCCATTTTGTTGCAGCTCTGCAGGTATTGGACCATCTAACTTTGCTCCATCATCGGTGATGATAGCCCAAAAACCACCTTCTAATTGCATGTATACAACTTGCCCTTTAAAAGGTATGCCTGTTTCAACAACATTTTCCACATCATTACTAATTGTTGTCGAGGGCTTACTTTGTGCTTGGCAACCTAATAAAAATAATGTCGCTAATACAGCGAACATATTCAATATTTTCATCATTAAATCCTCAGATTATTAATAAGATTAGTGAGCGCTTTAAACAACACCGTTAATCATCCCTAATGGTGCTTGGCTGCTGCGCACATCATAGAAATTGCTAATATTAGGGAACAGCAAGGGTAATGCTAGTTTATCCACCCCGAACCACATCGCTAATTCTGCATATAATTGATCTGTTGAAGTCGTTGGTATCATTATCCCATCCCCAGCATCTAGATTGCTCTTTAAGGCTAAGCTTGGGAATTCACCATACACTTTCCCACCCTTTACAGGGGTTCCCATTACAATCGTATTACCGCCCCAGCCGTGATCACTTCCATTACCATTTGAGGTTAAAGTACGGCCAAAATCAGAACCACTAAAAGTGACAACTTCATCCTCAAGCCCTAAGTTTGCTAAAGCAGCCTGAAACTCACCGAGCGCCTTGCTCAATACTGCTAGCATGCGTTTATGGTTGACTAGTAACTCATCATGATGATCCCAACCTATATAGCGAACAAAAAACGTCTGTTGATTCATCCCAAGACGATGTCTTGCAGCAATGGTCTTTGCTACCATTTTTAACTGTTGAGAAAGCTCATGCTCAGAAAAATTACTGTTGATAATGATATTTGAAATACTATCTGTGAAAACCTGATGTTGAGCTTGTGCGCTACGTACTGTGGATAAAAAGCGATCTTGAAAAGGTGCGTTAGCGTAATTATTTGAAAGCATACTTTCAAAACCTGCTTTAAGCGCATTACGCAACTGAGCATCAGGAGCTGCCGGATCATTTGATGAAATTGTTAAACCAACGCTGCCTTTTTTAGTCACAGCGTATTCCGTCGACTCTTTCCCGTTTTGCATGATATTACTCCCTGCAAGGGAGATGTTCATCGAGATTTTATTGTCAGCTTTACTCGGTTGAATAACATCTGCAAAATCACCGAACCATCCACGGTTAACTCTTTTCCCTGGATTGGAGGTTTGCCAATGTTTAAATTGATCTGAGTGAGACATCAAGCCGACCGGTAAGGACGCACTTCCTGCCAAAAACTTTGCTCGGTCCAAGCGCTCAGTCATAGGTCCGATATTTGCGACAAAGGCCAGCTTTTCTTGATCAAACAGCGTTTTAAGCTCAGGTGCAGATGGGTGCAAACCAAAACTTTTTCCTCGTGCATCTGTAAAACCATTAAGCGGTAAAAGCTCGTTTTTTGGGATGGCCAAGCCCTTTCTAACTGCTTGATATTCATTATAATCAGCAGCACTGTTTGGAATCAGCATATTAAAACTGTCTTGGCCGCCATCTAGCATTACAAAAACTAAGCTTTTATTCGCAGGTGTTACACTCAGTGTTGTAGGTAATGGTACTGTCCCCCCTGATGGCGGAGTAGGCGAACTGTCATCGGGCGCTTTACTACTAGAGCTAAGCTTGCAACCTGAGAGCGCTGCAACAGTTGTTAATAGTGCAGCTCCGCCACCTTTTAATACATCGCGCCGACCTATTACTTTATCTTTCATTATTTTTCCCCCAATACAGCGAAGTCGGCTGAGATAGCTACCATAAAATAGACGGTTTGCACTATCCATGTAGCTGTTTGGTTAGTGATAGTTCCGTTAATATCTGTAGCAAATTGGCTATAGGCTGCTTTAATTTTCGCTCGCCCTGTAATATTTTTAGAACCTGTTAACAATAAACTTATACGATCAATTAGTTCATCGTGTTTATTAGCATCTAAGGCTAAAGGTAACTCTGCAGAGAAATCAGGCTTCAGCTTATCAAGGGGAAAAGCAGCTAATTTGGCATAGTCAAGTTCCGGCACATTAAGTATGCTCGGGTCGCTGTTTACTCGCGTCGATACAGCAGGGTAGGCATCCCCTAATAACCAATCGTACATCAAGTTAACATAAGCAATTGAAGTCGCTGCATTATGCAATTCAAACTCAGGGGCCACTTTTCCTTGATTTTCAATATCACCATGAGGCGAAAAATCCGGTTTGTAAAAATTGAAGACTGTAGGCGCAGCCAGAGGATGATGAGCAAGCTGCTCTTTTATTTGATCTCCAACAAGCCATAGTTTATCGCTAGTATTGTTAATTTTAACGGCGCGTAGCAACTGGCACACCCGCAAGGTCGGAGATTTCAGCTTTTCAGGACTTGCAGCTTCTGGGTGAAGTAAAATAGCGCGAACAGTAGCTGCCATATCACCATTAGTGCCAAAAGCATTAGCCACCGCACTAACATAAGCTTTGGAAGGATTTGAAGTCACTAACTGTTGAATCAACTTTTTAGCTATAAATGGCGCTGTATTAGGATGACTGACTAATTTATCCACAACCTCGCGGATAGCTGTAGTGCCTCCTACACCTGCGCCTATATTGATATGCCCTTTGAGTAGACTTTTAGCGCCAGTATCATTGAATGCCCCGTCTATCGTCATCGGGTTAACCATGTCAACGTATGGAATTCTTTTAAAGGTTTTACTAACATTATCCCCTAAATTAATCGGCTGGTTATTAATATTCAGATCGAGTCCGCTAGGCCATTCATATAAATAACGAGACGCTTTTATACCGGTAAAAACACGTGCTAACTGTTTGATATCGTTATTGTCATAACTTGGGATATCACCATTCGCCCCCTGTTTACGGCTTCCATCAGGGTTTAGCTCAAACAACCCGATGGTAAACAGCTGCATAATCTCGCGCGCGTAATTTTCATCAGGGTGGATGTTCTCACTCATCACTTCCTTGCGATTATTCATATGAGTTAAATAAACACCCATACAAGGGTGCATACTCACCTTGTAAAGAATATCTGAGTAGCTTCCAAATGCATTCTCATAAAAAATATCGTAGTAACTCGCTAAACCGACGCTATCTTGCTCGAGTATGGAGTTCTCAGATACAACTAAAATTTCACTCAGTGCTTGTGCGATCCGATGGCGTACTAAATTTCTTCCATCTTCAGCGATTGAAGGCACAGAATTGAGACTTCGCCCCTTACGCAACACTCTATCCCACCAAGCCATTCTAAAATAATACTTATAAGGAAGCGCCGGATTGTTACCTCGCCCATTGATATTTGCCTCACCGTGAGCATTTTGTAACAAAGTGCGAAAATAACTCCAGATGGCATCTGCGTTGCTTTTAATATTAAAGCTACTATCATGCGCTATCTGCTCATCCAACCAGATAGTGATGCCTTTATTTGCAACATGTTCTAAGAAATCGTAATCCGCACCTAAAGTAGATTGCATTAAAAATCGAGAAGTATCTTCTAAACTATCAGCCATAATATAAAACCAATTTGAACATTAAAAAGGTTAGGACAATCCTAATGTGGCACACGATATAGGGAACTCTAAAATAGTCAATGATGACAATTTACTTTCAAGCCATTTACTAAAAATAATTAATTGTCATTAGCGTTGAGTACTAATTCATGTGGGAAGGCTGAAATTAGGAAGGCTGTAAGTTTAATGCTAATTGATTACTTGTCATCGAATGCCTACCATCAACACAGACACCTATCAACAGTATTAATCCTATATTCAGAACACTCTCAAGTTTGCCATTTTTCAATGAAAGTGGTTTTCAACATTGTTCTATAAATAAATGCACATTTCAAAGAGCTACAACCCTTGATGAGTCAACTTTAGGTAAAACGTTTTTATGATTTTATCAACCTCACCCTGTTGTATCATTTTAAACATTTGCTGATCAAAGGCTTGGGCGTCTTGAAAATGAGGAGATTTTTTTGAAAGCGTTAAATATACCGCGGTTGGTTTTTTGTACCGATACTTCGCTTTTGATATACCTTGATAATTATCATCTTTAAGTAATTGGTAATCTACTTGTGACTCAGTGCCTATAAAAGCATCAATTCGCTTTTTTCTTAGCATGGCTATTAACTGGTTATTCTCTGATACTTCTATTTTTTTCAAATGATAACTTTTATCGAACGCTTCAAAGTACTTTACGCCAACAACAACGCCAATTGAGTAATCATATAAATCACCAAAGCTATTGATAGCAACCTTTGGTTTTAGCTCTGAATTGATATCTAAGGTATAAAATACTTTATTTGATTGCGTTTTATAAGCTGGTGCGATGAAGTGTAAGTAATCTCCCCTATCTCCCTTATTAAGCACACCCGGTAACAGATCTATTTTTCCAGCTGACATCAGCTTCAAGCAGCGCTTCCAAGGGCAAACTTTAAACTTAAGAGCCAGCCCCATTTTAGCCGCAAGGGATTTTATAATCTCAACATTAATACCAGACATTACTTGGCCTGATGTTATATTCCAAGGTGGAAACTCATCCAGACCAACCGTCAAAACCGTTTTGTTAGTAGAATTGTTTGCATAGCTATTCAAAGAAATAACCAACATTAGCACAGCGAAAAAAGTGTTAGTAAGTGATATTGAACATAGAGCAGGGATACCCAGCTGACATTTCTTTCTCGTGTTTCCATTTAAGGCTTTTATCATCAGGTTACCTACTACATGTTACCTATAAGACTTTACTTACAACAAAATGGTACTGCAAAACACTATTGTTTTTACTGAAGTAATCATAGATATCCTAACGAGATTAAATCGCACCTCTAAGAGCAACTTCATCGTTATTCAGCTTACAACAACACAAAAAGAATAGACCAATAGTTGAATTGAGTACAATTTCAACGCCCATTATTCAATATATTAATAATGCCTTATTGGCAAAAGACCATCAGTCTCTTAATATCAAATTAGAGACCACTGGTTACTTACAGATGAGAGGCGATAATGAATTGGCAACGCGCAACAACCGATGAAAAGAAGAGTGAGAGAAAGATTGCGATTTACGAGGCAACCCTGACACTCTTTAAACAAAAGGGCTATGACAAAGTAAGCTTTAACGGTATTGCTTCACAGGCGGGCTTTACTAAATCAAATATGTACCGCTATTTCAGCTCTAAAGAAGAAATTTTTCTAAGTATCTTTGCTGACCTATTTCAAAGTTGGTTCGAAGATATATTCGCAACGCTTAAGTCTCAGCCCCAAAATATAGAAGCAGCCGATTTTGCTAAACAATGGACCAAGTCCTATGCAGCTCATCAGCAATTTTTAGATTTAACACCAATCCTGTTTACCTCTTTGGAAAGTAATAGTGCTTATGAACAATTGCTAGATTTTAAAACGCTTTCTTTGGACCTTCTTTACCAACTCGCTGTTGAGATTAGCCGTATTTACCCAGCACTCCAAGGTGAAAAGCCATTCCAGTTTTTGACTTTAAGTTTCGCTGCCACAGCAAACTACTGGGCGGCACAGACCCAACAAAATGAAGCGCTTGAAAAGATCTATCAATTAGATCAATTTCAAGCGCTAAAACCTAATTTTGAAAAAAGCCTTAGCGACTCAATCACCATTATTATCAAAGGCTTAAAAGCCGATTAAAAACTACTTTAATATTCAAACATAGCTGTTGTCTGTATTAAAAATACTGAGCTAACTAATAAAAGGTACACACCATGACACACCATATTGAGCAAACCCTAAAAGTTAATGTTCCAGCCAGTCAGCTTTGGAAGGTAATGGAGGATTTCGCCAGTGTTGAACAATTCGCCACAACCATAAAATCTTCTCCCGTTATCAACGGCATTGAATCTGGATTAGGCGCTAAGCGCAAATGCACATTTAACGATGGCTCCAGCTTGGTTGAAGAAATTGTAGCCTTCGAAGAAGGACAAAGTTTCACAATGGAGCTTTCTGAATATACGCTGCCTTTAAAAAGCATGTCTGCTCAAATGAAAGTGACGCCCATCAATGAAAATAGCAGCGAGTTACAAATGTCAGCTGACTTTGTGGTAAAAGCAGGGCCGCTGGGATGGCTAATGGGATTTTTGCTAATGAAACCCATGATGAAAGGCGTTTTCACCAAACTAATGACCGGCCTTGCCTATCATACAACAACGGGGAAAAGAATCGGTGATGAGCTGCCAACTAAAGATGAACTAACGGCTCTGATTGTCAATTAACCGCTGCAAAATTTAAACTTAATAACACGCCCTGCACTTCGCACCTCATTGCTTGACTCGCTGTTACTCAAGTCATTTCACGATGAACGTAAACACATCAGCAGTTTGCAATTGCTTCTAATGGCGGGGCTTTTTGAATCAGAAACGTGGCTTTGTCAAAGGCTTACAATAAACCCAACCAACATAACTCTAATATTGCCAAATCTAGTGTAACTACTTATTAAGAAATAGCATTAAACAAAATCAACATGCCACACAAGCTGCAATGATTAATCTTAAGCAACGAGTTAGAGGTCAAAAAAATCTTGGTTCTATGGCCATTTGCTATATGGCGCAATGCAACTTCATGTGATTGCGCTAGTATCAACTCCATTAATTACCCACTCTTATCTACTATTTATCTGGCCTGATTTGCAATCCCAAACAGTGCCTATCCAGTTGTGAGGATGTATGATCGATCAAGCGCTTCCCAATGTTCCTGATAAACTGCTGGATAAATGGCAAGAGATGATCAATTTACTGGCGCGCTTAACTCATACGCCTGCCGTGTTAATCACCCATGTGCAGATTGATCAAATTAGCGTATTTCTCAAAAGCAACAACGATACAAATCCTTTTGCTTCACAAGGGTTTCAAAAACGAGTGAGCGGCCATTATTGCGATCGTGTGGTTGCCACCCAGCAACCTCTACTGATCAAAAATGCCAAACGTGAACAGCACTGGCAAGATAGCCCAGCCCTTGAAAAAGGCATGCAATTCTATCTAGGCCTCCCACTTGTGTGGCCAAATCAAACTGCCTTCGGCACAATTTGTATCATGGATCTAGACGAAGATAATCAAGCCTTGGATTACTTACAGCTGATGGAAGTGTTTCAATCCCTGATTAATCACGATCTTAAGCTTTTAATGAATAACCAGCGACAACATCGGCAACAAAAATTGACCGAACAACAAATGAAGGAGCTTGATGCCCAACTCGCGCAACAAAGTAATCATTTAGCAGAGACCAATACGGCATTGCGAGTGCTATTGCGTCAGCGAGAAGCCGAAAGGGAAATTGTTGAGCAAGAAACCCAGCAGGCAATCATAGACTCTTTAACGCCTTTTATTGAGCAGTTGGAAACAAGCTTATCAAATGATCAACAACGCCAAATGCTTTGCGCCATGCGCGAGCAGCTTATTGGGGAAAAGCAGGTTAATTTACTAGCAAGCATCAACTTTAGTGCCACTGAAAAAAAGATCATTCAGCAGATAAAAAGCGGTAGCTCCAGTAAAGCGATTGCAGAGCTGCTTTTCATTTCCAAAAAGACGGTCGATTTTCACCGTCAAAATATTCGCAAAAAGCTCGGCTTAACAAGTTCTCACACTAGCCTTAATAAATACTTGATTGAAAACTAAGATGCCTAACACTCTAACTCATCTCTCATCTCTCATCTCTCATCTCTCATCTCTCATCTCTCATCTCTCATCTCTCACTCCATTTTCATTCTATCTAGTATTTTTCTAGTACAAACCTAGTATTTCCCTCTATCCAGCCACTTCCTATACTCAATAGCTCAAGTCTGACTGAGAAAGGGACAAAAATAATGAAAAGAAATATTCTGACAAGAAGCCCCCTAGCAAAACTACTTTCAACCGCGGCAGTTACAGCACTACTAACATCTGCAACGAGTATTAGCTTAGCTGAAGAATTTCCATCTGTTATCAATTTTAACGAGGCAAACGAGCTGTTACTGCCACTTGATTATCGCGAGTGGATACAAGTAGGTGCCAACGTTTCCCCTCATGAGTTAAACAATGGCAAAGCGCCTTTTAATGAGATGCGCACAATCTACATGGACAGAGCAAGCTTTAAGCACTGGAAAGAAAAAGGCGAATTTAAAAAAGGGACTTTTCTATTAAAAGAGGTGATGAGCGCGGATCGCTATAAAGGCCTAACCGGATCAGGTTATGCAGCAGGGGATATCGTCGCCGTCGCTGGCATGTTAAAAGATGCAGATCGTTTTCCAAATGAGCCTGGAAACTGGGGGTTCTTTCGCTATCCGAAACTTGAAAACAGCCGTTTCTTTACCAAGGCAAGCGCTCAGTACCCCACCGGAAAATGCTCAGGTTGTCACGTTGCAGGGGCTCAAGATGATATGGTCTTTACCCAGCACTACCCTGTACTTACCGATGCTAAAGGCACTGGCTTGACCTCTGTGCCAGTTGAGTAGAAATTTTGTTGCCTAGAGGAATTTCTTAAGTATGTATAATAAGGGAATTCTAAAAAGGCGCAGCAAACCTTAGGGTTATGCTATTCCCTGCATCCTACCTTGCTCTAATCCATAAAAATGTGGGTTAGGGCAATCTTGACGATCGTGACTCACTAGTATCGCAGGTATCTGTAATTGCTTAATTTGGGTAAATACAAACGCTCTAAAAGCGCCTCTAAGTTCTTCATCTAAACGCGAGAAAGGCTCATCCAACAGCAGTAGCTTTGGCTTGGCCAACAAGCTTCTTAACAAGCTAATTCGCGCCTTTTGCCCTCCTGACAAGGTTGCTATATCACGCTTTTCATATCCTGCTAAACCAGCACTTTGCAGTGCTTGTGCGACTAACTCTAAACGCTGCGCTTTACTCTTTGTAGGCTTTTCGGCTGCTAAACCAAAGAGCAGATTACCTGCCACATCTAAATGGGGGAAGAGCAAATCCTCTTGAAATTGAATACCAATACCGCGCAGATGCATAGGCAAATGTTCGACACGCTCTCCTGCCAAAGTGATTGTGCCTTTAGCCGTAAGTTCTCTGGTTAAGCTCCCTGCTATTGCAGCTAGCAAGCTCGACTTGCCGCAGCCGCTAGCTCCCATCACCACTAATAACTCCCCCGCTTCTACCTGCGCATTCACGGGGGGGAATAAGGCTTCTGTATCTAGGCTAACTTGCAGCGATTCTAGTCGCACACTCATATCGGGCTTCTCAGATTATAATAATCAATTCATCGCTTTACGTTTAGCAAAACACCACTGCGGGATAAATATCGCTAATGCATAAACAATCAGTGGCAAAACAAATTGCCAAATAGCAAATACAGCACTGACCCGCAAATCAGACCCACTGGCTGCAGCAACACTTTCTAACGTAATGGTTTCAATACGCCCTGCACCCACGTATAAGCTGGGTAAATATTGGGACACGCTAACCGCAAAACCGACAGCAAAACTAAATGCCAAAGGCTTGAATAACATAGGTATTTTAACTTTCCAAAAGCTGCGCCACAAAGATTGGCTCAACATTGCTCCTAACTGTAAATAGCGATCATCAAAGGCTAAGTAAACTTTCGCTAAGCTAAGATAACAATATGGCAACACAAATAGAAAATGCACCCAGATCATACTCGATAATTGCCCTTCTAAATGAAGTGCCACTAGCATGATTTGAATACCAAACAAAAAAGAAATCTGCGGTAGTAATAACGGAAAGTAGACAATGCCCGTCACCCAGTGAGTACTTTTTGCCTGCTTCTTATTTTGTTGGCTTTGCCACTGTAGAATGATCACGCTCATCACCAGCGCCAATAACGCACTGGCTAAACCGATCAGAGCTGTATTGATCAGCGGGTCGATCAATTGCTCTGCACTTCTTTGCCAATTTTTAAAGGACCAACGGGTAGGCAGCAAATCAGGAAAACGCCATTGGCGGCTAAATGACCAAACCATCAATGCACTCATCGCCAATAAAGAGCTGGCGGCTATTACCAATATCGCACTGTGACTTAAAAACTTTGCGACTACTCTCGATTCTTTTTCCGATTCTTTTTTCGATTCTTTTTTGGCTGTGACTCCCGCCACCAGCCAGTCACGGCAGTGCTTTGTTATTAACACTTCGACAACATAAAACAACCCAATCAATGCAACTAATAACAGCAATAACAAGCTAGCTGCGGATGCACCCACTAAGCGCATTGATAAGTCGGGCTGATTAAACCACTCATTGATCAGTACCGCGAAAGTACTAGGTGCAGCAGGCCCCAACACGATACTTAAATCAACCACCGATAATGAATAAGAAAGCACCGCGTAAAAAGGTAACCTCAAAGAACTAAATAGCTGAGGAAAAACCAGCTTTATCCACCCTTGGTTATGGGTATAGCCCAGTGAAGCAGCAACTTGTAATGTCTTATCGACATTGAGTTTAGTCATTGCTGAAAGTGTCATTAACACAAAAAAGGGGATTTCTTTAATAACCAGTGCCACACTTAAGCTCAGTGCATAGTTATCATTCACGATCAGCCAATCAGGAGGGATATCAAAACCGCTTAACTGCGGCGATATTAAACGCATTAACCAACCACTGGGCGCAATCACAAAAGCAAAACCAATCGCAAATGCTAAGTGCGGTATTGCCAGTAACGGCCCCAGTGAATGTTTAACCCAAAGCCAACTGCGTGATCTATAGAGCTGCATGCACAGCCATTGGCTCATCACAAATGCGCCACAAGTTGCCAACACAGTCGAGCCTAAACTCAAGCGAATGCTGCTCCAAGTGCTTGGATGATTAAACATCTCGATAGTCGGCTGCCAACTGTATTGGTTATAACCGACGCTAGGCAAATAGCCAAGTGCCGGTAACCAAGTTCCCAGTAATCCCGCGACGATTGGCAATACGATGAAGAACAGCGAAAGCAACCCGATGCTTACCCCGAATATCAACTGTAGTCGGCGGTTATAGGTCATTTAACGATTAAACTCGCTGAGCTATTTTGCGTAGCGTGCTTGCCAAGCACTTTCTAAAGCGCGCACCCATGAACTGTGAGGTTCAAGCAATACTTTGCCTAATTCACTTGCGTTTAAAGTCGCAGGTCCTAGCTTAAGTTGAGCAAAGCTTGCTTTGTCTACAGCACTGAGTTTATCCATCGCTAATACTGTTGGGTCACCCCACACATTAGGGTCGGCTTTATGCAACTGCGCTTGGGGAGACATCAAGAAGTTAGCAAACACCTTCGCACCCGCTGCAGCCTTCGCATTAAAAGGCACGGCAACAAAATGGGTATTACCTAAAGTACCACCTTTGTGTACATAGGTTTTCACACTACTTGGTAGCTCGTCATTGATTATCGCGTTACTGGCATCATTCGGGTTAAAGCTTAATGAAATAAAGAGTTCACCATCATTAAGTAAATTTTTCATTTGCTGTGCATTTTTAGGAAAAGTGCGACCGCTTCGCCACATTAACGGATGCAACTTATCAAGATACTGCCATAAGGGCTCAGTCACTTTTGCAAAATCTTCTGCGACTACTGGCTTACTCAATAGCGATTTATCTTCAATCAACTCTATCAGTGCCTGTTTTACAAAAGTAGTACCGTGAAAATTGGGCAGTGCTGGATAACTAAAACGCCCTTTTGCATTTTCTAATGTGCCCAATAGTGAAGTCATATCAGTTGGTGCTTTATCTAATCGATCAGCGTCATACATAAACACTAATTGCGCCATCCCCCATGGTGCTTCCAAATTATCGACAGGGGTTGTGAAGTCATATAAAGTGCTAGGCTTATTTTCAGTATCGACTAGCGTGTAGTTCGGTAAATTTTGAGTGTAAGCTTTCGCTAGTAAGCCATTATCTTTCATGGCTTTAAAGTTTTCACCATTCACCCACATTAAGTCGACACTACCATCACTGGTGCGCCCAGCACTCTTTTCAGCCAATAACTTACTTACTACATTGCCAGCATCGCTAACTTTAACTAGTTTCACCGTCACTTGGTGTTGCTGCTTAACTTGTTTAGCCGCCCAGCGAATATAGTCATTAATGGTTTCAGAACCACCCCAGGCATTAAAGTAAACCGTTTGATTTTTGGCCTGCTCTAGTGTGTCTTGCCAAGCTTGTTGCGCCGGCGTGGTATTTGCGAGCGCATTAACGCTTAGCAAGCTAGACACTAATAGAAGTGGCTTTAAGTAGCGTTTTTTTGCTTTGGGGGTGATAGGGGTAGGGATAGCGACAGAGCGACTAACCTGCTTTTTATTCATTTTTTTATTAGCACAGAACAAAGTAAATAGTGACATTAATCAACCCTTTAAAATAACAAGAAACACAATGTTAACAATAACAGACAGCAAGCTGCTTGCTTTGTTACAAATTAATTAATAGAAACTAAATATTTTTGAAAGTTTGTGAGTACCTCTAAAGGTTCTGTCGATTCTGCATTCTTTTGTTTCTTTGAGAAAAGCCAAATAACCGACTTCGGTTTGATTAAGTATTAGAGTTACAAGTATCAAAAAGAATGGCAGCGCTTCACTTCCTCAATAATCGCATTGGCTAAAGGTGACACCGCATTATTTTTTGATGAGATCAGCATGATCGGTATTTGATAAGAGTATTTCTCTGGCAAAATTGATTTGAAGATACCTTTATCGACCCAGAAACTTGCATAGTGTTCAGGTAAATAGCCGATAAACTCGCCAGATAAAATTAAATGCGCAATACCTTCATCATGATACGCCATCGCTGTATTTTGGTAGTTAAGGCCATCGTTGCGCACTTCTTTATCACGCATGTAGTTACTGGTGATGACCTCCGCTGTTTCCAGCAGTTTAGCAACTTGCGAAGGTTTACAATCAAACAGCGGATGCCCTTGGCCACAGTATAAAAAGTTAGTTTCATTGTGCAGCGGGAAATAATCTAAGCCACGTAATTGGTGGCGACTTACCCCTAATCCCACCAGTGAGCGACCATTGGCGACCGCCGTTTCAACCTCCCGAGCTTCGCACACATTAATATCAAACTGTAGATTATTGCCCTTAGCTTTAAGTGCTGAAATAGCGCGAGCAACGCCGCAACGGGCGTCATTAACAATAGTATCGATAATTGCCAAAGTCACACGACCCGACAGCTCATTTTTAGAACTCGCCACTGTCGTTGCAAATGCATCGCACTGTTGTAAAAGCTCAAGGGAGGCTTGATAAGTAACACGTCCAGTTTCTGTCAACTCAAAACCGCTTCTACCGCGCTTACATAACTTCACATCTAAGCGTACTTCAAGATCAGATAGATGTGCGCTAATCGTCGAGCGACCAATATTTAAGCGCGATTCTGCGGCGGATAATCCTCCACATTCAACAATGGCTACAAAGATTCTCAGCAAGCGTAAATCAACGTCATGAACGCGCATATTTTAACCTCATGTTAGTTCGATAAAACAGGAATAAGTTACGATAATTATGTAACTACAAAACTAATATAACAAGTTAAAATGTCCGCATTAATCATTACTTTTATAATAAATTTAAACGTTTAGGAGCATTATGATGACGTTTAGCTATGGTATCGACCATTTAAACCTTGATCTAGTTAACGATATTGCCAGCGGCAAAATAACAGCAGAACTTAGCCAACAAGCAATCGACAAAATTAAAATTAGCCGCCAACGCGTTGAAAAGATGGCCGCTTCTGATAAAGCGGTATACGGTATCAATACTGGCTTTGGCCCATTATGCGATACACAAATTACACCTGAAGAAACTAACCTTTTACAAAAGAACTTATTAATTACTCATGCAGTGGGTGTGGGTGAGCCAATTGCAAAAGACATCTCTAAACTGATGTTAATCACTAAAGTCCACGCACTGAGCCAAGGCTTCTCAGGGATTCGCTTAGAAACCGTACAAAGAATGTTAGCCTTTATCGAACTCGATCTTATACCTGTAGTGCCAGAGCAGGGCTCTGTCGGCGCATCTGGAGACTTAGCACCGCTATCACATTTATTTTTACCACTGCTAGGTGAAGGTGAGTTCTGGCAAGGGGATGAGATTATCCCTGCAGCCCAAGCACTAAAAGAACATAATCTAGCGCCAATGGATTTACATGCCAAAGAAGGCTTAGCGCTAATTAATGGTACCCAGTTTATCTTATCGCACGCGATCACAGGCTTAACCAAAATGCGCTACCTGTTAGATTTAGTCGATATAACTGGTGCGATGAGTATCGAGGGCATGCAAGGTAGCCAATCTCCCTTTAGAGAAGAGCTACATGCTACACGCCCATTTGCAGGTAATATCGAAGTCGCTGCACGTATGCGAAGCTTCTTTGAAGGATCAGAGAATATGGCGGATCACAGCAACTGTGATCGCGTTCAAGATCCCTATTCACTGCGCTGTATTCCTCAAGTGCACGGCGCTTCACGCAACGCCTTCAACCACTTGAATGAGCTGGCTGAAATTGAAATGAATTCAGTGACTGATAACCCAATCGTAATCAGCAGCGAAGAAGCGATTTCTGGCGGTAGCTTCCACGGCCAGCCACTTGCAATGGTCCTTGATTATGCCTCTATTGCAGCGGCTGAACTGGGCAACATCTCTGATCGTCGCTGTTACTTATTATTAGAAGGCCTACACGGTTTACCAAGATTGCTCACATCATCAGGTGGATTAAACTCTGGTATGATGATCCCGCAGTATGCGACAGCAGCTCTTGTGACAGAGAACAAATCTCTTTGTTTCCCGCCATCAGCTGACAGTGTACCAACGTCAATGGGACAAGAAGATCACGTCTCAATGGGCAGTATTTCCAGCCGTAAATTCAATCAGATTTTAGGTAACTTAGAAAAAATTATAGGGATTGAATTAATGTATGCCGCCCAGGCAATTGATTTTAGACGCCCTAATAAGTGCTCTGATATCATAGAGAAAAACTTTGCCGTGATCCGTGAAAAAGTTGCCAAACTTGAAGAAGATAGGCTATTAAAACCTGATATTGATGCCATCATCGCATTAGTTAAATCACAAGCATTTACCGTTAGATAAGGGATAACAACAATGACATTTGCCGAACAAATTAAACAAGGTATTCCAAGCGAATTACCAGCCGCTAAACCTTACCCTTCAGACGCCAACCGCGCTCCTAAGCGCAAAGACATTCTAAGCTCAGCAGAAAAACAACTGGCTGTACGCAATGCCTTACGTTATTTCCCAAAGGAATGGCATCAGGAGCTCGCGGTTGAATTCGCACAAGAGCTTAAAGATTTTGGCCGTATCTACATGTACCGCTTTAAGCCTAGCCATCATATGAAAGCGCGCCCTATTAGCGAATATCCAGCTAAATGCCAGCAGGCTGCTGCTATCATGCTGATGGTTGAGAACAACCTTGACCCTGCAGTTGCACAACATCCAGAGGAGCTAATCACTTACGGTGGAAACGGCGCAGTCTTTCAAAACTGGGCACAGTACTTATTAACAATGCAGTACTTAAGCGAGATGGAAAGCGATCAAACGCTACATTTATACTCAGGACACCCAATGGGCTTATTCCCATCATCTGTTGATGCACCGCGTGTTGTCGTGACTAACGGTATGATGATCCCTAACTATTCTCAGCCTGATGACTGGGAGAAATTCAATGCCTTAGGTGTTACTCAATACGGCCAGATGACTGCGGGATCGTTTATGTACATTGGCCCACAAGGCATCGTACACGGCACCACTATTACGGTTATGAACGCATTTCGTAAAGTACTCAACAAAGGCGAAAATACCCAGGGAAGAATATTCCTTACATCCGGCCTTGGCGGCATGAGTGGTGCGCAACCTAAAGCGGGTAATATCGCTAAATGTATTACTGTCTGTGCTGAAGTTAACCCTAAAGCTGCGACAAAGCGCCACCAGCAAGGCTGGGTTGATGAGCTAATCGACAACATGGATGACTTAGTAGCCCGTGTTAAAACAGCACAAGCGAATGAAGAAGTCGTCTCAATTGCCTACATTGGTAACATTGTTAATGTTTGGGAAACTTTTTATGAGCAAGATATTTTTGTTCAACTCGGCTCAGACCAAACATCACTTCACAACCCTTGGTCAGGCGGCTACTACCCTGTTGATATCAGCTATGAAGAATCAAACCGCTTGATCCGTGAAGAGCCTGAGCTATTCAAGGAAAAAGTACAAGCGTCTCTTAAGCGCCAAGCGGGCATCATTAATAAACACACAGCTCGCGGCACCTACTTCTTCGACTACGGCAATGCGTTCTTACTTGAATCATCACGCGCCGGTGGCGAAGTCATGGCAGAAAACGGCATTGACTTTAAATACCCATCCTACGTGCAAGATATCTTAGGCCCTATGTGCTTTGACTACGGTTTTGGCCCATTCCGTTGGGTATGTACCTCTGGCAACCCAGAAGACCTAGACAAAACTGACGCGATTGCTGCAAAAGTGCTTAACAAAATCAAGCAAGAATCACCTGCAGAAATTCAGCAGCAGATGCAAGATAACATCACTTGGATCAACGATGCGAAGCAAAACAAGTTAGTGGTTGGCTCACAAGCACGTATTCTCTACGCTGATGCACAAGGGCGCATAGAGATAGCAACAGCCTTTAACGATGCGATAAACAACGGCGAAATAGGCCCTGTTGTACTAGGTCGTGATCACCACGATGTAAGCGGCACGGACTCACCCTTTCGTGAAACCTCTAACATCTACGATGGCAGCCGCTTCACTGCAGATATGGCAATTCACAACGTCATCGGCGATAGCTTTCGCGGTGCTACTTGGGTATCAATCCACAACGGCGGCGGCGTCGGCTGGGGTGAGGTAACTAACGGTGGTTTTGGTATGCTACTAGACGGCACAGATTGTGCTGAGCGCAGACTAAAATCCATGCTAATGTTTGATGTAAACAATGGCATTGCTCGTCGCAGCTGGGCTCGCAACGAAGAAGCTAACTTTGCGATCAAGCGGGAAATGGCGCGCACACCTAAGCTAAAAGTGACATTATCGAACAACGTAGAAGATGACATTTTAGAAAATTTATCGCTTTAACTTTAACGAAAGCTACCTTAAAACGAGGTAGCTTTTGTGTTCTTATATATTGAAATTTCCAATTACAACACACAAGCTTACTCTTAAAGGCATCTCTAAAAATTTCTGGCGATGCTACATTTTCTACAAAAATGCCCACTTTTATTTCCAATAATTCTTCTAAATAGGCAGCACCGAGAGGGCTTAATCAACAATTGGATTAAGTTGTGTCTGCACATAGCTAATCTTTATTCGTTAAATTCATTGCATTCCCAGCCAATCACTATAACCTTGGAATTTCTTCGTTTTGTCATTTATCCCTGATAGCTGGCCGAGCTCTCACTTTTGAGAAAGCCAAATGACAAACCCTCGCGTTAGCTACCAGACCATTGAGTTTGGAAAAATAGACATTCATCTCTGCACATTACGAAATAAACGAGAGTTTTACGATCCAAAAGGTATTGCTATGAGACTAGGGATATCTTCGGCTACATGGCCAATTTTTGGCATTGTCTGGCCATCAGGTTTGGTGCTTGCTCACCACATGATCAACCATGATGTAGGTTCAAAGCGCGTCCTTGAAATTGGCTGCGGCACAGCTTTAAGTAGTTTATTGCTAAATAAACAGAATGTAGATATCACAGCCACTGATTATCACCCCGAAGCAGAATACTTTTTAAATAGAAATACCCAACTTAATGGAGGTAACACCATTCCGTTTGAAAGAACGGGTTGGGCAGATAACAATGATTCTTTAGGCCGCTTTGATTTAATTATTGGTAGTGATTTATTGTATGAAGATGAGCATACAGAATTACTAACAGGATTTATTACAGAACATTCAAACCCAAAATGCGAAATAATCATTGTAGATCCAGGCAGAGGCAGAAAAAACAAGCTCGCCAAAAAACTACTTGAATTTGGATACACATCTTCATTCTCTAAACCAGCAAACACTGGCTATTTAGGCAGTGATTTTAAAGGCTATATTCTTACGTTTATGCGCACTGACTAGCCCACTAAAATCACTCACAATCGCTGCCGCAGAGTGATGCGCATTGATTGTTGACACTTTTAAGCATAAACACTGCCTTTCAATAATAATTGCGAGATCAATTTTCTATTTATCAGCAATTCAGTGGTCCACAAGCTAAGGAACATGCGATCAAGCCCCCAAATCTTCTCTGTGGATAACTAAGGGGGCAGATCCGCGGAAAAATGCGTAGTGAATGGCTAGTCCTTTACAAGTGTTTTGACAAAGGAGATGCCCCCTTAGTTGTCCACCCTGCTTGGCATAATGGTGCTTAGGGCTTAATCTAATGATCCCTAAACAATAAAGATTAGCCATGCCTCTACATGCTATATTTATTTACAGAGAGAATTCGATGCAAAAAAAAGCGCCTTAATTAACAATTAAAGCGCCGATACAATGAACTGATTTTTAAAAAGCTTAAACTAGAACCTAAGTGACAAGCAGCTTAAACCACCATCCACTTTTTGATATTCGCTCACATCTACTTCAATCGCTTCATAGCCTGCATTTTCAATGAGTGCTTTAGTTTTTGGAAAACCCTTAGGTGTCAGTACTTTTCCGTTAACCCAAACGCTATTAGCCGCATAAGCTTCTTCAGGAGCAACTTCTAGAATATTGTATTGCTGGAATTCTTCTTTGGTTAAAAATTCACCACATGCCAATAGGTTATTGCCTTCTAAATAACCTAAGCCTGTTTTTAGATGCAATACTTCGCTCATAGTGACGACAGAACCGCTCATGCCATGCTTTTCTAAGATGGCAATCATTTGATCGGCACCTTGTTGGTTAGTGCGCTCTGATAAACCAATATAGTAGTGGCTACCTACCATCATAATATCGCCCGCCTCAACCGTGCCCGGCGCTTGGATACTTTCAACGATATCATAAAACTCAGCGACAACAGGACGCATTGCTTCTGTTTCATCGCGTCTTGAAAGGGCTCCTGGGTTTGTAACAATGGCACAGTGTGGTGTCATTAATGCTGCATCTTCTACGAACGTAGAATCAGGGAAACGCTCATCAGCTTCCAGCTCAGTTACTTCAAGACCACAGCTCTTTAATACCGCAACGTAGTTAGCATGTTGCTTTAGAGCGTTGTTGTAATCTGGCAAACCTAAATCAGCACTTGTAATGCCTGAAACTATCGCTTTACAAGGTTTTTTAACAATTGCTTTAGTAAACATTTTATCTCCAATATTCTCAGCTTAGACCCGCTAATACATATCTGGAGGTCGTAAGTATGATCAATCAAGTTTTTAATAGGGAGATAATGCATCTTTGCAGAGTGCTTTTCCAGCATTATTTTACAATCGTACAACAATTTTTTGAAGTGACGCTTAACAGCATTAATCCTGAAAAAATTTTCAGCAGCTATTCATCAAATTATCGATAAGAGAAGATTAGCAGGTGCTAAATTAACCCTTCGATGTCTAAAACGGACTGCACCGAACGCAGGCCTATTTCAGCTAATTCGCCGTCGTCGAAAAGCTCCATGGCTAAGCAGCCTTCCAGCCATAGCCCATCTAAAATAGCATTTACCATAATCCCATATTGCTCTAACGCTTTAGCAGACACCTCACGACCAATTTCAGCAAACACTAGCTCAACTAAATCTTGGCATCCCATGCGAAACTCTAAGTACGACTCATGGTGGATTTTGGCCATCGAAGGCGTAGAACGTGTGAGACTGGTGAATGATGCCCACAATTGGTGATAACGGCTATTCATCACTCCTGGGTGTAGTGATGTATTGATAAACAAACGCATTTTATCAATTGCATTACCTGGCAATTCATCAACACCTTGACGAGCACCTTTGAACATATCTGCCATTGTTTGGCGATAAGCTGCACAAATAAGCGCTTCTTTATCGGGGAAATAATGCCGTACTAAGCCAGGTGTTACTCCGGCTTCGTCAGCTATTCGTCGAATACTGGCTTCACCTACACCGCCGCGCTCTATGCACATTTGGGTCGCGACTATTAAATCCATGGTGCGCTTTTCTTCTGATTCTCTACTAAACGACTTTCGAGTATCGCTCATAATTGTGCTTTCTCAATTAATTTATACCTAAGTAATAATCCTAACACGGCACAGCTAATTGTAAATATAAGTCTTGCTTACTGTACGATCGTATAATAGTATCTAGCCGTTTTTTCGCCCCCTGCTTATCCAAAGAGGAGGTGTCAGTAGATTATTTTGCAAACACCCATATTCAGGAATTTTAGGATCACTTATGACAATTAAAAAAATCGCCGCTATTGCAGGTAGCCTGCTAGCACTTTCAACAGGCATGGTACAAGCGCAAGCAGTAAAAATCGGCATAGGTGCTGAACCTTACCCACCTTTCTCATCGGCAGATGCTGCGGGTAATTGGAATGGCTGGGAAATCGACATCATGGGTGCTATTTGTGAAGAGGCAAAGCTTGAGTGCAAAATTACCCCTGTTGCTTGGGATGGTTTAATTGCCGCACTAAATGGTAATAAAATCGATGTCATCATGGCTTCTTTATCGATTACCCAAGAGCGTTCAAAGCAAATTGATTTCACTCAAAAATATTACTCTACTCCCTCTGTGATTGTCGGTGATAAAAGCTTAACAATGGATGCAACTCCTGCATCACTAGAAGGTAAAATCCTAGGTGTCCAAATGGGCTCTATTCACCGCAGTTATGCACTAAAGCATTTTAAAGGCGTTGAGCTTAAGGAATATCAAACACAAGATGAGGCAAACCAAGATTTAGTTGCAGGTCGTATTGATGCAACACAAGCTGATTCATTACCTATGTCTGACTTTGTCGCTTCTAGCGATGGTGGTTGCTGTGAAATAAAAGGCGAAGTTGCTCCTGATGTGGAAGTATTTGGCCCAGGTATCGGCGCAGGTGTTCGCAAGAGTCAACCTGAGCTAACTGAAAAACTAAATGCCGCTATTAAAGCGATCCGTGCAAACGGAAAATACGACGAAATTTCAAAGCGTTACTTTGATTTCGACATTTACGGCGGCTAATTTTTCAACATTCCCTTAGCAATTAAACCCAGGAGCGCACTTTGCAGCTAATTGCAGATATTAGTACCAGCTTAAGCTTACTCGCTTTCAGCCCTCCAGGCTGGGGTGGTGCGCTCCTAAAAGGCTTGTTGAGCTCATTACAAATCGCTCTTGGGGGCTATGGCTTGGGCTTATTGATCGGTATAGCTGGTGCTTGCGGGAAACTTTATGGCAACGCTGTGTGTCGTGATTTACTCGGCTGCTATACCACTGCTGTTCGTGCGGTACCTGAGTTAGTACTGATTTTACTGCTTTATTATGCTGGCTCTGATTTAGTCAATCAGGTGCTGCATTGGTTATCCTATCCTCCTATTGATATTAACGGCTTAGTTGCTGGTATCTTTGTTATCGGTATCGTGCAAGGTGCTTATAGCACTGAAGTTATCCGCGGGGCGATGAGTGCCATTCCCGTTGGTCATATTGAGGCTGCCTTTGCTTGCGGTATGCGACCTTGGCAAGTACTCAAACGTATTATATTGCCTGAAATGCTAGTGCATGCGTTACCTGGCCTGTCTAACCTTTGGTTAATTGCCACGAAAGATACTGCTTTATTAGCTGTAGTGGGCTTTACAGAACTAACACTCATTACCAAGCAAGCTGCCGGTGGCACTAAGCATCATATGCTTTTCTATTGCGCCGCAGGATTGCTCTATTTATCGGTAACCCTTATTTCAAACTGGGGTATTAAGAAGCTTGATAACCATTTACGCCACACGAAAGCGAGCACTTAATAATGCTTAAAAAGCCAGCACCTATTGCCCGTTTTGCCCCACACAGAATCATACTAGCGCTAATCAGCGCCGCTGTTGTTGGCTATATGATCTACTTTTTACGCTGGGATTGGCTGGCTGATTATAGCGATAAAATTTGGATAGGATTGTGGCGCACAGTTTGGTTACTTGCCTTAAGTGTATTATTTGGCTTTTTATTGGCACTCCCATTAGGCCTTGCTCAAGCCAATGGACCAAAACCTTTAGCCATAATGGCAAATAGTTTTTGTACGGTTATTCGCGGCACCCCTTTATTACTGCAACTATGGCTAATCTATTATGGCCTAGGCTCAATTTTTCCAACTATTCCCAGCATACGCCAATCCGAGCTTTGGCCTTATTTGCGTCAAGCCTGGCCCTATGCTTTGTTTACTTTAAGCATTTCGTTCGCCGCTTATGAAGCTGAAATTATGCGGGGCGCTTTTGCCGGAGTACCAAAAGGTGAATTAGAAGCCGCTCGCGCAATCGGTATGAGCCGCTGGCAGTGTTTTAGGCGTATTTTATTACCTCGTGCTTTTTACCGCGCTTTGCCAACGCTCGGTGGTGAGGTTGTCTTACAGATGAAAGCTACACCTTTAGTAGCCACCATAACAATGATAGATATCTACGCTGTTTTCTCAAAAGTGCGCCAAGATACTTTTATTACTTATGAGCCATTGCTCTTTTTAGCACTCATTTATATCGTACTTGCTGCGTTATTAACGCTCGTTTTTAAGCATATTGAAAATCGTAATCCGGTTCACTAGAATAAGCCTGTCTCTCTAAAATCAGGCATTACTCGTATGCGAATTGAATTAACCACTGATAGATTACTATTGCGTGATTACAGGCCTGATGATTTAGCGGCCTTTAGCGCAATGAGTGCAGATAAAAAATTCCAGCGCTTTTACAGTGAACAAGATTGCAGCGAAGTACATTGGCATAATTTGGTCAATCAATTCAGTCAAGAGCATAATCAAACTAAGCGCAGCGATTTCAATTTGGCCATTGAAATGCGAGATACTGGACTATTTATTGGGGCAGTTGGTATTCGTATAGAAGCCCACCAACAAGCATCTGTGGGTTGTGCATTAATACGCAATCAGCAACATAGAGCAGTTGCAATAGAGGCGATGCGCGCGATTGCTGAATTCGGCTTTTTACAGCTCGATGTGCATCGTGTTTATGCTGAAACCATCGCTGATAATCACGCGGCTATTCGCTTGTGCCGTCAACTTGGCATGCGCAAGGAAGCTGAATTTGTCGAGCATCGTTACTTTAAAGACAGATGGTGGAACACTGTGGTTTTTGGGTTACTCAAAGGGCAGTATAAGTTTTGAGCAGCCGATTGTTAGGTGTCTCGTTTACTTATCTCTTACCTCTTATTTTTTAGCCCTTAGCCCTTAGCGCTTAAAGTTGCCCTTTATGTAAAAGTGCAGCACCGCGCACGCCACTTGAATCTCCTAATTCGGGTGCAAGTATTGCAGGCACTGGCACTCCATCAAAGAGATGTTGAGCGACAAGCGCAGGAAGCTTGTCATAAAGTGCTTTTACATTGCTCATCCCGCCACCAAGCACAATGGCATCTAAATCATAGCTTAAATGCATAGTCGCTAAGCTTGCTGCCAGCATATCCAAGTAGATAGCGAAAGCGTGTAAAGCCGTATCATCTTGTTTCTCTACTAAACTCATAATTTGCTGTCCAGTGACCTTTGCAAGTGCTTGGCTAGTTTTTTTCTGGTAAAGGTATTTATAAATATTTTGTAAACCACTGCCTGATACATATTGCTCAGCACATCCTGCTAATCCACAAGCACAAGGCCACAGAGGTAGCTTATGTTTATCAATTAAAAATGCACTCGCGGTTATGTGCCCCCACTCTCCAGCAAAACCTCTCACACCAGAATGAAGTTGGCCCTCGCTTACTTGCCCGCCACCGGCACCCGTACCTATGATAGCTCCGAACACATTTTTATAAGATTTAGCGCTGCCTAATACTGCCTCTGACAGAGCAAAACACTTACAATCATTGGCAACTAATACCTTACGATCAAGTAACTGAGATAAATCACCATCTAGTGCTTTGCCAATCACACAGGGAATATTCACGCTGACAAAAGTATGATCTTGATAATTTTGAATACCAGGAAAACCGATACCGACCGAGCCCTTACAAGATAACGATTTATCAAACTCGATCACCATTTGCGAAATGGTATCTAAAAATAAAGGGTAGTCATCTAAAGGGGTGCTTTTTCGCACTTGCTCAATAAGGTTAAAGTTTTGATCAAATGCAGCTAACTCAATTTTCGTGCCGCCGATATCCAAGCCGTAAAACATGTTTTTCCTGATTCCTGTTTATTTATTATTCTTTTATATAAGAACACTAAAAGTGAAAATAGAACGAAAGAAGCTGTTTGAAATGAAAGTTATTACTTGAAAAAAACTATAAAAGGTAGATTTAGAAGATAAATAAACATTTACGTTTATCAATCAACGATCACTAACTCAATACCACGATCTAATATCCCCAGACGGTAATCTTCGGGAATATTTCCATCCGTGATAATGGTATCTATTTTATTCAGATTCAAAATCTTATATAAACTTAACTTTCTAAACTTGCTGGAGTCTGTGATCACTATCACCTTTTCAGCGACATCAGCCATAATCGTGTTAACACGCGCTTCATCTTGGTTATAGGTAGAGATACCTTTTTCTAAATGAAAACCATCAACCCCTAGAAACAATTTATCAAAGTGGAATTCTTTTAAATTCTTTTCAGCCTGCGCCCCACAAAACGACTGACTTTTGCGATGCAAATGCCCCCCCGTTACCATCGCTGTAACACCTTCGTTCGCCGCCAGTTCATTCAATACCGGTAAGCTATTTGTCATCACATGCAAGGGAGATATATCTCCTAATTGCTCAGCGATACATTTAGTCGTTGTTCCCGAATCTAAAATAATTGACTCGCCCGGTTGGATTAACTCAGCCGCTGCTTTACCTAATCGCTTTTTGATTTGGCTGTTTATTGATAAGCGATCATCCGCTGTAAACTTTTGTGCTTCAGGTTTACTCAGCATCGCACCACCGTAGTGGCGGACCAGCTTACCTTTTTCTTCTAACAATCTAAGATCTGCGCGCACCGTTACCGTTGAAACAGCAAAGCGATGTGAAACATTTTCTACGGTTATAGATCCATGCTTCGCCAAATGCGCTAAGATAAACTCTCTGCGTTCACGGGTATTTCTTGGGCTTTTCTTAGATTGTTTCACTTTCAAAAATCACTTTTATTTGAACATCAAAACTAATACAAAATGCAACACACTGATTATATTAGCATTTTAAACTTAGCCTTAAGTATCTAGGGTTAATTCCTCACACCAGAGTGCGCCTGCCTTTGCAACAGTGCGCGCAGTATATCAACTACTCAATTTTAGACCACTATTGCTATCAAAAACATGAACAGAGCTGAGTTTGACGCCTAACTTAATTTGCTCACCAGGTTGATAATTCAAGCGCTTTTCAGTTTTAGCAATTATCGGCTGTCCACATAAAACCCCATGCAAATATGACTCCGCCCCCATCGCTTCGATGAATGTAACTTGTGCATCAAGGATACAGCTGCTGCCTTTATTGTCGATATCAAAAAACTCCGGTCGAATCCCTAAAATTACTTCATCGCCAATCTTAGCTTCTCGCATATCCACTTCAATCACACTAGTGTTACCAGAGCCTTCATCGTAAATTTCAACCCCGGTACTGCATACGCTACCTTTGATAAACGAAATAGCAGGCGCGCCTAAAAAGCCAGCTACAAATATGTTTACCGGATTATCATAAAGCTCTAAAGGGGTTCCTATTTGCTCTATCACTCCATCATTCATCACTACAATACGATCTGCTAAAGTCATTGCCTCAACTTGATCATGGGTAACGTATACAGTTGTCGTCTTGAGCTTTAAGTGTAGTGCTTTCATCTCAGCACGCATTTGAATACGCAGTTTGGCATCTAAATTTGATAACGGCTCATCAAACAAGAAAAGCTTAGGCTCACGTACTAAGGCGCGCCCCATTGCAACTCTTTGGCATTGCCCGCCAGAGAGCTGCTTTGGGGTGCGCTCAAGCAATGGCGTTAAGTTCAATATTGATGCGGCCCAATTAATCATTTTATCAATATGCTCTTGAGAGCATTTACGAATTTTCAAACCGAAAGCAATATTTTCGTAAACCGTAAGGTGTGGATAAAGCGCATAACTTTGAAACACCATCGAGAAGTCACGTTGCTGAGATGGCAGATCATTAATCTCTTTTCCATCTAACTGCAAGCTACCGGCGCTAATATCTTCCAGACCTGCCAGCATGCGTAGTAGCGTTGACTTACCACAACCTGAGGGGCCAATTAAAACTAAGAACTCACCATTGTTGATGGTTAGATCAATTGAGTGAAGCACTTCTACTTTGTCATAACGTTTAACGAGCTGCTTTAGTTGCAAAACCGACATACAAAACCTTTCGATTACAGTTAAAATGAAAGAAAAAGGTAACACATTAATAAAAACAGTCAATATATTTTTAACATAACTTGCGAAATAGAAAGTTATATGGTTATATTCAACCTGAAACATCCTGAAGCCTTAACAAAAAAACAAAACGAAAGATTATAGGTGTAACAATGAAATATTTATCTACTTCTTTAAAATCGCTAGCCACCGGCGTATCGCTGGCTGTATTAGGTTCTACCCTTTCACTTTCTGCACAAGCCGCTGAAGAGGTACGCTTCACTGTTGCGTATTACAGCGCTAAAACAGGCCCCTACTACGAGGCACTGGCAGAAAAATTCGAAAAGAAAAACCCAGAGATAGACATCAAAATTGAAGTTGTTAACTGGGATGTTTTAAACCAAAAGTTAACCACAGACATAAGCTCAAATGTTAATGCTGACATGGCAATCATCGGTACACGTTGGTTGGTTGATTATGTTGAGCAAGATGTTGCTGAGCCACTAGACGGGTTAATTAGCGCGGACCTTAAGAATCGCTTTGTCCCTGCTTTCTTAAACCCTGGCACACTCAACGGCAAAGTATACGGCTTGCCTGTTGCAGCCTCCGCAAGAGCGATGTACTACAACAAAGACTTACTGGATAAAGCCGGTGCAAGCGTTCCAAACACATGGGATGAGCTAGCTGATAGTGCCGCTAAAGTCTCTAAAATCGATAAAACATACGGCTTTGGCTTACAAGGTAAAGAAGTTGAAACAGATGTCTATTTCTATTACGGCATGTGGAGCGAAGGTGGATCACTGCTCAATAAAGACGGCAGTTCAAGCCTTGCAAGTGATGCATCTGTTAAACACGCTAAACGCATACAAGATATGATAAAAAATGGTTCTACCCAACCAGGTGTAACCTCTTACAACCGTGAAGATGTGCAAAACCTTTTCAAGCAAGGTCGCGTAGGCATGATGATTACGGCACCTTTCTTAGTTAACCAAATTAAAGATGAAGCACCTGAACTGAAGTACGGTATTGCACCTATTCCAGGTGGTGTTAGCAGCGCAACTTACGGCGTAACAGATTCTATCGTGCTATTTAAAAATTCTAAGCACAAAGAAGCTGCGGTTAAGTTCTTAGATTTTATGTTCACAACTGAGCAGCGTGCGGCTTTCTCATCAGGTGAAGGTTTCCTACCGGTATTGAATTCAGTCTCTGCTCTTCCTGAGTTTGCCGATAATGAATCTGTTAAAACATTCGTAAACCTGCTACCTCAAGCACGTTTTGCGCCAACGATTGCAGGCTGGTCTGAAGTTGCTGATATTACTAGCAACGCAGTACAAGCAATTTATGGTGGTGCTGATGCTAAGCAATCTTTCGATAAAGCGCAAAAGCGTATCAATCGTGTGCTAGGTAAATAACAAACTCACTGCAGCGATGCCGCTTATGTGGCGCTTTAATAATCCTAAAATCAGCAGTTGAACGTTCGATGTAACAGTAATCAATTGAACTTATTTAATCAGTTAGTCGGCCCCTAAAAAGGAATCCAACTGCTGATTTTAGGATGATGCGGGGCTAGGATCAATCAGATTCGACAGACTCTTAGAGCCTCGCCCCGCCTTTCTGTTTTTTGATCATTTGTTCAATCAAACGTAATTTTGTTTTTATCACAAGGTAGTTACATGTCTAAAAAGCTTCCTCTCTACTTAATACTACCTAGCTTATTGCTCGCGTTATTTGTCATCTCATACCCCTTGTATGAACTGATAAATCTCTCTTTAAGTGATGTAAACCGCTTTGGTAAAATTCGTGGTTTCATTGGTATCGAAAACTTCACTTATATTTTCGAAGACCCACTGTTTATTGATGCAGCCCTTCGTACAGTTTTATGGACAGTAGCAGTTGTCGGTGGCACGATTTTATTCTCGGTACCTATTGCTGTCATTTTAAATACCGATTTTCATGGTCGCGGCATTGCCCGAACTATTTTGATGCTGCCATGGGCTATCTCCTTGCCAATGACTGCCATTGTTTGGCGCTGGAGCTTAAATGGTGAGTTTGGCATGCTCAATGCCACGCTTATGAATTTAGGTTTTATCGAAACCCCTATTGTGTGGCTAGCAGAATCAGCACTGGCTTTCCCTGTACAAATTGGCTTGGGAATTCTGGTCTCTATTCCTTTCACTATTACGATATTTCTAGGTGGTCTTTCTTCTATCCCTCAAGACCTTTACGAAGCAGCTAAAATGGACGGCGCCAATATCTGGCAGCAATTCAAACGTATTACATACCCTTTATTACGGCCATTTATAAACATGGCGATAGTGCTGAACGTTATCTATGTTTTTAACTCTTTCCCTATTATTTGGGTGCTCACACAAGGGGGCCCGAATAACGAAACTGATATTTTAGTGACCTACTTATACAAACAAGCCTTTAATTTTGGCCATATCGGTGAGGCCTCTGCAGTTTCCCTTGTTATGTTTGGCGTACTGCTCGTTTTCACCATTTTTTACGCCCGTATGGTTATGAAAAATGAGAAATAATAAATGAAAAAAATCAGCACAGCGAAAGATTCAATAGGTATCAAAAGATGGCATTAACAAAAAAAACCAAACGCAGCTTGTGGTGCTGGCTCGCACTGTCACCCATTATTTGCGTCATTATTTTCCCTTTCGCCGTGATGTTTTTCACTGCTGTGAAACCTCGTGATGAAGTATTCACGTTCCCACCGACGTGGTTACCTAGTCGTTTTGAGTGGCAAAACTATATTGATATGTGGCATGCAACAAAATTTGGTGATGCGCTTTTCAACAGCCTATATGTAAGTTTTAGTGCAACCATCATCACTTTAATTGTTGCCATACCTGCAGCTTACGCCCTTGCTCGCTACCACTTTGCAGCAAAGAGTAGCTACCGCTTATTTTTGTTAGTCACTCAAATGTTATCACCGATTGTATTAGTGGTCGGCCTATTTCGCTTAGTGGTTTGGTTAGGCCTTATTGACTCCGTTAACTCTCTGGTGCTGATTTACGCAGGTTTTAACATTGCCTTCGCTATTTGGATGCTACAAAACTACTTCCAAACGATCCCCAAGGATTTAGAAGAATCTTCTTGGATGGAGGGCGCTAGCTTTTTACAAGGCTTGATTAAAGTGTTCTTACCGATGGCGATTCCCGCCATTGCAGTGACCTCCATGTTTACCTTTATTAACAGCTGGAACGAGTTTGTACTCGCACTGACCGTATTGCGCACCGAGGAAAACTACACACTACCAATCCAAGTCTACTCTCTAGTGGGAGGCCGCTATACCGTTGAGTGGCATCATGTAATGGCAGCAGCATTGGTTGCATCCTTACCGGCAGCTATTTTATTTAGCTGGCTGCAGAAAAAGCTAGTAACTGGCCTCTCTTCAGGGGCCGTGAAATAACGTTTTTACACTATCAACACTTGTGGCATCACGCACTTAAGTGTCAGCCATGAAACTAAATACTCGGCACTTTGTTAATAGCATCCACAATGAGGTTGCTGGGTACTTAACAATCAGTTCATCAATAATTGTTGGATATAAGGAATCAACATGAGTCCGCTACTCTCGCTCATTAAAACGCACAAAGCAGGCAAAGCATCTGGCGTGTACGCTGTATGCTCTGCTAATCCACTGGTTTTAAAAGCCGCTTTACTTCAAGCAAAGCAAAACCAATCGATTCTTCTCGTTGAAGCCACTTCTAATCAAGTGAATCAGTTTGGTGGCTATACCGGTATGCAACCATCTGACTTTAAAAGTTTCTTAGAAGATATTGCCAATAGCGTTGAGTTCCCTTTAGACAAGCTTATTTTAGGCGGCGATCATTTAGGGCCTAATTGCTGGCAAGATGATTGTGCACAAGTTGCAATGCATAAATCAGAGCAATTAATTAGTGCTTATGTCAGTGCAGGGTTTGAGAAAATCCACCTCGACTGTTCAATGGCCTGTGCTGACGATACCCTTCCTCTTGATGATGCCATTATTGCAGAACGTGCGGCTAGATTATGCCAAATCGCAGAGCAAACCTATCGAAAACGTCCCAAGGAAAATGTAGATCAACGGGCACCGCTTTATGTGATAGGTACAGAAGTCCCTGTACCCGGTGGTGCACAGGAAGACCTTGAACCTAAGTTAGAAGTCACAAAAACAGAAGATGCGAGCAATACTTTAATGCTGCATTTAGAAGCATTTGAACGACGTGGTCTAACAGATGCCTGGCAGCGAGTTATCGCCTTAGTCGTTCAACCCGGGGTCGAGTTCGACCATCAATCCATTATCGAGTATCAGCCACAAGCGGCGCAGCTTTTGAGTAAAAGTTTGGATAATAACCCAAATTTAGTTTTTGAAGCACACTCAACCGATTACCAGCCTGCTGCTGCCTTTGAGGCGCTGGTCAGAGATCACTTCGCAATTTTAAAAGTGGGACCAGCACTCACCTTTGCACTGCGAGAAGTATTGTTTGCACTAGCGGATATTGAAAACCAACTTATCCCCTTCTCGCAGCAGTCGCAGTTAAAACAAACCATTGAGCAGGTGATGTTAGCAGAACCTAAATACTGGCAATCGTATTATCAAGGCAGCGAAAGTGAACAGCACTTAGCCCGTCAGTTTAGTTTCAGTGATCGCTGTCGTTATTACTGGCCCCACCCTGATATTAGCGGTGCTGTTGATCATTTACTGGCGAATTTATCAGTGCAATCTATACCTGTCACACTTTTATCCCAATACCTACCTTTACAGTACCAAGCCATTATTAGCGGTCAGCTGATCAATCAGCCATTAGCCATTATTTATTTTCACATTCAACAAGTCACCGCTCCTTATGCGCGTGCCTGCCAAATGGATAACCACCATGAGCAATAACACAGAGCAATTCCTGCACCGTAATATCAGTGATTTAGAGCAGTTAAAAGCACAACACACTGCTCGTGAAATAACTCAGCAACTTGCATTATGGGAACAGCTTGGTGAGTTTCTAGCACCGACAAAATCTGCATTAAAGCGCTTTTTAGCACCGCTGTTTGAACTGCCTAAATTACAAGTATTACTTACTGGCGCCGGCACATCAGCTTTCATTGGCGAGGCAATCGCCAGCCATTTAAAATCTCAGTCTAAGTTAAATATCACGGCCTTGGCCAGTACAGATTTAGTCAGTAACCCTGAGCTTTATTTAAGTGAAAATATTCCAACGCTGCTCGTTTCATTTGCACGTTCAGGCAACAGTCCAGAAAGTGTTGCCTCTGTAGATATCGTCGATCGGTGGATTAATCAAAGCTATCATCTTTTCATTACTTGCAATGCTCAAGGAGAACTTGCTTGCAGCGCAAAAGAAAACCCTACCCGTTTTTGTTTGCAAATGCCCGAACCAACAAATGATCAAAGTTTTGCTATGACATCGAGCTATTCATGCATGTATTTATCTGCACTTGATTGCTTTGATACGCCATCAGATTCACTAAAACAGCAACAGCGCCAGTTACTGGCTAATAGCGCTAAGCAGAATATCGACCACTTTGTTAAAGTCAGTAGCGACATTGTACAAAATCCGCCTGAGCGTATTGTGTTTCTCGGTAGTGGCACATTACAAGGCAACGCACATGAAGCAGCCCTAAAATGCATGGAGCTCAGTGCAGGTAAACTAATTGCCAGCCACGATTCATCGCTCGGGTTTCGTCACGGCCCGAAGTTCATTGTGAATGAAAAAACACTTGTGGTTGTTTTTCGCTCCAACGATAGCTATACCCAAAAGTACGATGACGATATTGTAAAAGAGCTCTGCGCTGATAATGTCGCCCGTGTATTAGTGATAAATGCATCTTCCAATCAAAATACCACATTGCAGTTACACACTCATTCAGCTGCGCTCTTGGATGTTTACCAAGGATTATTAGGGGTGATGTTTGCGCAAGTTCTGGCATTTTCACTCAGCTTAGAAAAAGGATTAAGTCCTGATAATCCCTGCCCTAGCGGAGAAGTTAATCGAGTGGTACAGGGGGTTATCATCCACGCCGATGAAAAGGCGAACAACAATGGCTGAGACAAATACGCTGAAAGTAAAAAGACTCTTCGCAGAACAAGGCGTGATAGAGAATGCGAGTATTACTTTTAATGATTATATCCAAAGTGTTTCAACAACTAGCACAGCTGTCACTGAGGATTTATGGCTTATTCCCGGGCTAATTGATACGCACGCCCATGGCGCCATGGGCTGTGATGTGATGGATGCTAGCCACCAAAGCCTAGCGACTATGTCGACCTACTTTGCCAGCATTGGTGTCACTGGTTTTTTACCCACGACGATGACCGCAGAAAAAGACGCGATTTGTGCTGCTCTCAAGCAGATTCATCAATCAAAAGTCACTGGAGTACCAGGTGCTGAAATATTGGGAGGCTACCTTGAAGGCCCTTTTTTTAATGCCAAATATAAGGGCGCTCAACCTGAGGAGCACTTCCTAGATATTAACTCGCAAGATTTAGAAGATTTTTTGAATGCCGCCCAAGGGAGTTTAAGCTCAATCGCTCTAGCACCTGAGCAGCCTCAAGCACTGTCGTTAATTCCCTATTTAAAATCCCAAGGCCTTCGTGTCATGCTTGGTCATACAAATGCCACGTTTGAGCAAACCAGTGCGGCATTAGCAGCCGGTGCCGATGGAGTAGTGCACTGCTTTAATGGCATGCGCGGGTTACATCACAGAGAGCCGGGTGTCGTCGGTGCAGCATTGAGCTGCCCACATTGCTACACTGAAATGATCGCAGATGGTGAGCATGTTCACCCCAGTATTATGAAATTATGCTATCAATTAAAAGGCACTGACTATTTGAATTTAATTACAGATTCAGTACCTAGCAGCGGCTTAGCAGACGGTGAATACTTTTTAGGAAGTGTACCCATCAGCATCAAACAAGGTGTAGCACGCACTCAACAAGGCGGGCTGGCAGGCAGCACACTCAAGCTCATCCACGCTGTTAGAGATGCTTGCCAATGGTTTGATATCGATTTACACCAAGCGCTTAAAATGGCCTCTTTAACACCAGCCACTATGCTCGGCATCAGCGATAAGTGCGGCAGTATTAAAACAGGAAAGGAAGCAAGCTTTAGCCTGATCAACAGTCAATTTGAAGTACAAGCTACTTGGGTCAAAGGCAAGCAGGTTTACCAACACATTGAACACTAAACTTCGGGTAACTTGCTCGTTACTCTCTAGATTTACACCTAATAACTATTTAACTATTTAACTATTTAACTATTTAACTATTCAGCTTTAATGCTCTCAGTTACAGTATCGAATCAACCGATGCTGTTAATGTTCCACTCGTTTTGAAAGTGTATAATGAACGTTCAGATTCATCCGCACAAACCACTTTTAAGCTAGAGTATTAAATTTGTATTTCCCCCTCTCTTTTATAAAATCTGTATTTTGCTATTGCATGGCAGCTATCGCAATTACTGTCAGTTCAGCCAACGCTCAAACAATGAACATATCCTCACAGGAAATTTATATTACCGAAATTTGCGAAGCTATCGTCTCAGAAGCATTAGCGACACTAGATATTAAAACCAATATTTCAAGGTTTCCGACTGCGCGGGGAGCTATTTTGTCAAACAATGGGAAAACTGATGGGGAGATATGTAGAATTAGGGAGTTTGATAAAAGCTACCAAAACTTAATTCGCATTGAACCGAGTATCATGATGCTTGAAGCCGCTGTTTTCACTAATGATATTAATATTGCGGTTGAAACCAATAATTGGCAAGCCTTAAAGCCTTATATTCTAGGTACCCATATTGGTCATCTCTTTGTCGAAAATGCAACCCAAGACTTTGATAAAACTGTGCGCCTAGTCACTGATCAACAAATAGTTAAAATGCTAGCCAGTAAGCGTATAGAAGCAGCGGTAATGATCAAGCCTGATGGGATAAAAGTTATCTCTCAGCTAAACCTAGCGGATAAAGTTAAAATGCTTGATCCGCTCATTGCCAGCTACCCTCTTCACTTTTTCATTCACAAGAAAAATGCCCGCTTTAAAAGCCGAATCTCTAATGCAATTAAAAAGATTGTCGATAGCGGCAGAGCAGCGGCTATTTATCAAAACTATATTACTGAACTATCCAATTGAATCTCTGTAAAAAAGCCTTTATCCAAAACCTTAATGCCCGTTAGCCCTCTCCCTTTACTATAGCACTACAAACCTTCTTTATAGCTTCTCTCTCGATCACTGAAAATGAGATATCAGAAGCTATTTCATACTTTTCAGGCAATGAATATTTAACGACAGAGATAACTAAAGCCTTGTTTAAACTTCCCTTAAACTCAATAGGGAGCTTGTAAGTGATTGCTGCACCTGCATTTCCTGAATAACTGATAAATTACCTTGATATCCAAGCTATCTAGATATATGTTTACTGAGCTTTAGTAGGAATTATTCCTATAAAATATCATTATTTCACATTGTTCATTAGTAATTAAGGGTTGTGCTATGCATAATTTCAAGCCATTCAAAAACACGCTTAGCACTGTGTTAATAGCTTCACTTCTGCTGCTTCAAGGCTGCCTAAATAAAGCCCCCGAAAAATATACTTGGCAACTTCAATCACAAGCAAACCTAGATACCCTAGATTTTAATGAATTAAAAAGCTTTGCTGATAGCGTAAAGCTAATGAGCGCTGGCCGCCTAAATATTATCGTTAACCCCAGCTCTAAAATAACCTCCGGTGCAGATATATACTCCGCTGTGCAAGAGGGAAGAATTCAAATGGGTAACGGCTGGCCAAATTGGTGGTCAGGTAAAAACCCCGCTTGGGCACTGCTTAATGCAGGGCCTTTTGATTTTATGAACCTTGATGCATCAATGATGTTCTTTATGGCTGGAGAGGGCACTAAATTAGCAAATTCACTATCAGCACCACACGGTATTTTATGGCGACCGGCATGGTGGCCAGGTATGGAATTTGGCTTACTATCCACCAGCCCTATCAAAGGGCTAGCGGATCTTGAAAAGAAAAAAGTACGCATAGGCCCAGGCTTACCTAGTGAAGTATTAGCAGCTGCAAGCAACGCCTACACTATTCCACTATTACCGGAAGAAATAAAAACAGCTCTACAAAGCGGCGATATCGATGCGGTTGAATGGACTACTGCAACAGGCGCATGGGATTTAGGTTTAGAAGATATTAGTAAACATGCAATAGTGCCCGCCGTATGGCAGCCTTCTGTGTTGTCGGATTTTCTTATAAACAAAGAAGCTTATGATGCATTGCCTAAAGATTTGCAGGCGATTCTTGAGTCTGCGATTAAAGCATTTACTTTAACCACAACGGTAAAAGCGAAGGTGAGTGATTTCGAAGCACTTGATAAGTTTTTTGCCAACGGTACTCAGATCAACAAGTGGAGTGATGAAGACATTCAAAAATGGCGAGAAGTTACTGATCAAGTGATGAAAAGCTACGCCCAAAAAAGCGCGATTAATAAGACTATCATTGAGGAAAAGGCACAGTTCAAAAAAGTCTATAACGAATATTACCGCTGGTTCGGCAGTTACGAGTAAACCTGATTGAATAAATTAACAACCCGGCTATTTATTATACTGAGTGTCATGACAATCATTGTCATGTCTGTATTCGTTGCCGTTAGATACCATTCAAACGCTGAGCTAATGCGCGCAGCTTTGCAAGAACGTAGCCAAGGGGTTGCTAGTAGAGTTGCAACATCGGTTCAACTCACGATCTGGAACATTTATGAAAAAACATACGATCGGCGTTATTCAGAGGAGTTTGCCTCAGCGATTCTCGATGCTGAAATGCAATCACCTTTTGTACGTGGCATTAAGATTCTCGGTAACTTTGATCACCTTTACACAGGGAAAATAAAAATAGGTGATTACTCTGTCCCCTATTTCCCTGAACTGCACGATGTTATTTGGAGCAATAGTGACAAGCGCCTGCGCTACCCTGTCATTGAAGGAAAAATGACGATTGGCAATATTGAGGTTATATATAGTGACTATGAGTTCGCTGAAAACTTAAAGCAAAGTTTAATCATCGATATAACCCAAGTGGCCATTGTAGGTTTATTATTTGTTATCTCACTATATCTTGTATTGCGCCGCGCACTTGTTGCCCCCTTACAGTCTTTACAATTAGCGCACCAAGCATTGAGCTCCCTTGATGAAGCCGTTTTTGTTATTAACGATGCAGGGCTATTAATTGATATCAATCCCAGCTATACAAAAATGACGCACTTTTCTCAAGCAAACGCGCTCAACCAACGGCCTTCTCTCTATGCCCTTAAGCATCCAAAACTGACAATTACCGAGCTTATATATTTAAACTCAGATAAAAACAACAGCTGGTCAGGTGAGGTGGTTTGCCAACGTAAAGGTGGCAGTGAATTTCCAGGTTGGATGAATGTTCACAAAGTGATTGGCAAAGATACTTCTGTGCGCTACGTTGCAGTGCTCAATGATATTGAAGAAAAACTTGAAGCCCAGCAAAAGCTCAATCAGCTTGCATATTTTGATCCGCTCACTCAAGTGTCTAATCGCCATTCTTTTATGCAAAGTATCGATCAAGACACCACATTTGCTCACCAAAACAAGCAATCATTAGCGTTATTTTACATCGACCTAGACAACTTTAAATGGATTAACGACAGCTATGGTCATAGTGTTGGCGATAAGCTTCTTGTTGAAATATCCGAGCGTATAAACAGTTTACTACGCCCTGATGATCAACTCTTTCGCATCGGCGGTGATGAATTCACCATCATTGCTAAAAACTCCCAAAGTATTGAGAGCCTGGCAAAATTTGCCAATGCCATTATAGAAAGCGCAGCACAAGACTTCTACATTAGCGATATTACCCTACACACAGGCGTAAGTATCGGAATTGCAGTTTATCCACAAGACGCTGAAAATCCGCAAACGTTAGTTAAACAAGCTGATATAGCAATGTTTCAGGCTAAACTACAAGGTCGTGGACAGTTGTGCTTCTTCTCTCAAGACTTTGAGAATAAACGCATTCACGACCAAAATATTGCCAATGATTTAAAGGCAGCTTTAGCCAATAATGAACTATCACTCTATTTACAGCCAAAGATCGATATCCAAAGTGATAGCTTTGATGTGCACAGTGCAGAAGCCCTCATTCGTTGGCATCGTGATGGCGAAGTCCTTTATACCCCCGATGAATTCATCATTGTCGCTGAGCAAAGTGATCTTATTTGCGAAATTGGCTATTGGGTGATTGAGCAAGCTTGCCAACGTTTGCGAGCACTGCAAAAGCAAGGGATAGATAACTTTAGTATCGCCATAAACCTCTCTCCAAAACAGCTTAAAGATGAAAAGCTATACGGCTTTTTACGTGAAACGCTATTTGAATATCAAATCAATGCCGGTGAGCTTGAAATTGAAATCACCGAAAATGCGGTTATTGAAGATTTACAAAACTCTATTCAAACATTAGAGCGTTTACGCTCTTTAGGCATTAGTGTTGCAATGGACGATTTTGGCACAGGCTACTCTTCGTTGAGCTACCTTAAACTTTTGCCGATAGATGTTCTCAAAATCGACCGCGCTTTTATAAATAAAAACCCTTATGAGGCCGACGATATTGCTATTGTGAGTGCTATTTTCTCAATGGCCAAAGCACTGGGAATTAAGGTTGTCGCTGAAGGTGTTGAAACGCGCGAGCAGCTCGACTTCTTAATTGCGAACGACTGCCATTTTGGTCAAGGCTTTTATTTCACAAAACCCTTAAACGATATGCAGTTTATCAACTGGTATAAAGAACACCAGCACAGTACAAAAGCCATAGCGTTGTAATAAGCAGCTCGCACTTTCGAAATTGTCTTTGTGGTATCAGACTTAAGTTCAGTAGTTGTGAGCAAAAAGAAAATGTTATAATTACTGCGCTAAGCTGATAGCCAAAAACTATTGTTTTTTGAGGTTTAACACAATAATAAATGAGTGTGATCACTCATAAAAAAGCACTACCCCACGCAATAAGGACGCGATAAGGGCTGGACATGGCCGTCTCTTTTTCAACAACTAAAAGAGCATTATCCCGGACTTGAAAAATTTCTTTAAGCTGACAAGTACAACCAAATTTGTGCTCCTCACATTTTGTGTAGGTGTGATAATTCTGTGCGCGTGGCAATTGAGTGAAATGTATCGGCAGCATCTTGAAAATAAAATGCATACTCGGTTAGGTGCCCAACTGACAGATTATTCAAAAAGTATCGAGCAATCAGCCAACCAAAGTTTAGCGCTACTCAATCAACTAGAGCGCTTTTCGACAACAAAATTACTCGCAAGTGGCAGCCCAGCTGACTCTTTTGACGATATCTCGACTAAAGATAGAGTTAAGCAAAATACCCAGCGATTTTTAACAGGGATCACTGAACTCAGTGGAATCACCGAGAACATTGGAATCACCTTCGAAAATCAACAACCGCTGCTCTATCCACCGGTATATTCTAAACAAGATATCAGGCTAAATCGTTTTGTCACAGCTGCTTTACAGCTCAATGATGAACTCTCTGCCACCCCAACACAGATTCAAACCCTACCTTCAAGCTCTTTGATCGAAGGCGGAATGACGGTATTAGCGCAAAAATCTCTTTACCAGCAAGATAAGCGTTTAGCTATCTTGTTTCTAGAAATCAACATTAACAAATTGATTGAATCCTCAGGTCTCAACACTACTTATAACGACTTGTCATTTGAAATCACTGACCAGACGGGCAGGCGTATTTATGCCAATCATTTAGATCCTCTGGTATACACTGACTCTCATCAATTCACTATTGCTAACAATACTTGGCAAATAAAAGCGACCTGTACTATTTCTGATAATGAAATTCAACAGCACGTCACACTCTTTCGATACGCATTAGCAAGTGTTCTTTTTATATTGCTGGCTCTGATAACTGCCAATGTAACACGTTTAAATAACGCCTTCTCACACCACTTAAATCACAAGCCAAACCAAGAGAAGATTAAAGAGCAGTCTCCTTCATGGCTCTTCCCAATGCTGATTTCAATTGCCATCACTTTTACGATCAGTTGCTTTTACTTGCTACTTAAATCTAGTGAAAACAAAAGCTTATCTGAGCAGCTATTGCATACACGATCGCTACTTAAATCCAGTATAAACTCCCAGCTAGCAGCTGATAAAACATACCTATTATTGATTAGCGACCAAATTAAAAAGGGGCAGATGGACAAAGATAGTTTTCAAAAACGGCTATCAAATTATCTCTATGAGAACCCAAGGTTGTCCCATATAACATGGCACAACGCTGACTTCACTGAAAGAAAAAGTGTTCCCTTAGGCAGTACTTCCATCAACAACACCTTGAACCAAAGTAGCAATGGGCAAACAATAAGCTCCTTGCCTGCTTCTTTGAAATCATCGATACGCGCCTTTCAATTAGCGCGATTAACGGCAAAACCGATCTACACGGCCCCGTTTAATTTGGCTCCCAATAAAACATACCTTGAGCTCTATGTACCCATTTTTAAAGACAACCAATTTATAGGGGCGCTACAAGCTAGCTACCCTGTAAAGAATCTGCTCAAGCAAGACATTATCAGTAAAGCATTAGGTTTATACCAAATAGCTTTCTTAAACGATCAAGGAAAAACACTTTCATTAATTGAGAACTCCGATTCAGCTACTGGGTTAAGCACTACCTTTGCTTTAGACACTCTCAATCAGCAATTATGGTTTTCATTAACGGGTTATGATAGAAGCGCATCCACCCATCGCCTGTTGCTGCTATTTATCTTTATACTTGGAATAGCTATTAGCTTTTTCTTTTGGTGGCAATACCGTGTAACTCGCCAACATTGGATAGAGAAAAAGTCCTTGCGAGACAGCTTTGAACACTTCGAACTCATCGCCAAAGCTTCTCCCATGGCTATCTTAATTACTCAAGCTGATAGCGGCAAAATCACTTTCGCCAATGATCAAGCTGGCAAGTTATTTTTGTACGACACGAAGGCAATTATTGATGTAAACATCATTGATCTTTATTGGGATCCAAGTGAGCAGCCAGACAAGAGAGCACTATTTGATAAACAAGGCTATATTGAAAGCTTTGAGCTAAGGGTAAGACGCAGTAATAACAGCTATTTTTGGGCATCCATTTCTTCAAAAATTATTCAGCTAAACGAGAAAAAACTCGTTATTTCAAGCATCATTGATTTATCAGAACAAAAGTATCAAGAAAACAAGCTACTTAAACAAGCGAACTATGACTCCCTGACCGGAATAGCCAACCGCAGCCTTGCGTTTGATCACTTACAGTTGGCTATCGTCAACGCTAAGCGCAAAGGAAACAATGTTGCTCTGATGATGCTGGATTTAGATAACTTTAAAAACGTTAACGATAGTTTAGGGCATAACTACGGCGACTTATTACTGCAAAAAATAGCCATTAATCTCAAAGATTGCTGCCGTGAAAGCGATACGGTAGCTCGACTTGGTGGCGACGAATTCACTTTTATTTTGCCAGATTTAGATAGCGTTGAAAGCATCGATAAAATTGCCACTAAAATTTTAGCTGTTTGCGAAACACCGATTTATATACAAGGCCAAGAATTACGTATTAGCGCTAGCATGGGTATAAGCCTTTATCCCAAAGATGGTCACGATCAGCAAACGTTACTTAAAAACGCTGATATCGCGATGTACCAATGTAAAGATAAAGGTAGAAATCACTTTCGCTATTACAATGAAGAAATGAGTGAACAAGCGAAGAACCGGATGCGCATGGAGTTACAAATTCGACGAGCGCTGAATAACAATGAGTTTAGCTTAAACTACCAGCCGCTTATATGCGTCAACACTCGACGTGCCAGAGGCGCCGAAGCCTTACTACGCTGGCACAATTCACAATTAGGTCATGTTTCTCCGGATGTTTTTATCCCTCTCGCAGAAAGCATAGGCTTGATAGATGAAATAGGATTTTGGGTATTAAAAACCGCCTGTAAACAAGTTAAAGAGTGGCGAACACAAGCGCACATGCCACGCTTTGTGGCGGTAAACGTATCAAGCCATCAACTAAGAAAAGACAGCTTTATTGAGGATATACAAAGCCTGCTGAGCGAGTTTGAATTACCTGCACATGCTTTAGAACTTGAGATCACAGAAAGCACTTTACTTGAAAACTCTACTAACAATTTACAGAAACTCGAAGCACTACACCGTTTAGGCGTGCGCTTATCTATTGATGATTTCGGAACTGGCTATTCTTCATTAAGTTACTTACAGCGCTTCTCATTTGATACGCTGAAAATTGATAAATCTTTTATTCAAGAAATCACATTCGATCCGAAAGCCGAACAAATTGTCACCGCTATTTTATCGATGGCAAAGGTACTTGATATGAAAGTAGTGGCAGAAGGGGTTGAGAAAGAAGAGCAGCTGACATTATTGGCTAAACTCGGCTGCCCTATTGTGCAGGGGTATTATTTTGCAAAACCCACACCTGCGAACGCATTAAAAGCAATCGCACATTATGGGTGATAAATATCAGTGATCTAATTAGCAAATAGCTCTTTTTCTATATCTCTAAAGCCCTTGAACTCTAGTGCATTACCCGAAGGGTCAGAAAAAAACATAGTGCCTTGCTCTCCGACTTCACCGGCAAAACGAACATAAGGCTCAATAATGAATTCATCGACAAAGCCTTCAGCACGTTTTGCAAAAGCTTGCCAGTCATCAAACTGCATTACAACACCATAATGTGGCACAGGCACCCCATGACCATCGACACCGTTACAGATAGTTGATACTTTGCCTTGCGGCCCTAGGTCTGGGTTAAGGTGCGTTACAAATTGATGACCGAACATATCAAAGTCAATCCATTGCTCGCTGCTTCTACCTTCACTAAATCCCATTTTCTTGCCATAGAATTCCCGAGCTTCTTCAATATCTCTAACTTGTACCGCTAAATGGAAAGGGGTTATTTTCATTTATACTCTCTCACTTTAAATTAAATACCATATATGTTCCCTAAGGAATACGCCCCACAAAAAATCAGCCTGCTTTTGCCCTTACTTTATCTTTGTACATACGAATATCAGCAAACTCATAGCACTGCTCTAAATTTGCCTCTGTCTCGCTTAACGAAGCTATACCTATACTAGCTGACACAGGATGATCAATAACGGCTGAGAGGCGCTGTTGCGCAGCTTCAAATTGCTCTTTTAAGCGTTGAATAGCTTGATCAGTCACTTTGCTTGTTATCAGGGCAAATTCATCGCCGCCTAGGCGAAACACTTGATCATCTTCACTGCCAAGCTTACTTAATTCATTGGCAAATAAGCGTAATAATAAATCACCTTTGGGGTGTCCAAAGCTATCATTAAATAGTTTAAAGTCATTAATATCGATAATACAAATACTGCTATCGAGATCTATAGTGCGAAAATCATTAATAACCTGCTCGCAACGCTCTTCAAACATGCGCCGATTATAGAGCTGCGTTAAACTGTCAATAGAAGCTTGATCGATCGCAGACTTTAGCTCACTTTTTGCCTGCGCTAACAATAAGTTAGAGGAAATCACTAATGAGGCAAGCTTGACTACATCTTCCATAAACTTATAGTCGACATCGTTGCTGTCGTGCATACACATAATATGCCCTAACGGCTTGCGCTCTTCACCGTAATAGATCAGCCCGGCATAAGACTTCGCTCCAAGCTCTGCAAGAAATGGGTTCTTTGGAAAAGTTTTAGCTACGTCGGCAAATAAGGTGTAACGTTTTCTTTCAACCAGTTCTGCACAAGGCGTATCATCGAGCTCATAGCTAGCTCCTATCGCATGACGATCAGTATCCCAAAAGCTGATCGTTTCTACACTTTTTTCACTGATAAATCGCGTAATAAATATCCAGCGCCACCCTGTAATTTCAAAAATAGCCTCTGCTATGGCATCAAACATATCATTGCTAGATTCTGCTTTCTCCAGCATGATGCGCAGTAAACTGTCGTTCGGATTGATTCTCTCATCAGCTTCGCTGATCGCTGATACGTATAAAATGCGATAATCCAGCTGGCGTTTATATCTCACTTGGAAATTATCAATACGCATGTCTTGGCGACAAGCAATCACTTGTTCAGCGATATGAAAAGTTAACTCACAAAAATATTTATTACGATAAACAACTTGCCCCTGTGCATCTAAAATAACAACCCCTGCGGGCGAATCATCCAATACTGCAACTAGTTCTGATTGACTAATTAACATAGTACCTCGCTGCTGCTTTAAAACTTTTTTGATGGGTAACTTTAGTGATTAATTGATACCCGTATTTCATTATATCTAAGGAAATACCGCGTGACAGATTAAGTCAGAACTAAGTAAACAGTGTTTATATTTTAAATGGATATGATCTTCAGATTAGATACTGCAATCTATTATATGCAGTTTTAGTTCTCTGTTTATCAAGCACTGAGGTTTTCGTTGTCTGTATCTATCAACTTTCTTAGTCTTAACGAAAGAGAGATTATCATGCGTTTTATCAAAGCGATAGTGATATCCAACAATGCAAAGACAGTAATATCAGAAATTATCGGCACAATGAAAACGAAACCTTTTATCGAGAGCCTTTTGATTAAGCACTTGCCGCTTCTCGTACTTGATCTTGAGTATCAGCTTGCTCTTCATAGAGTTTGAAATGTCGCATCAAAGTCGTAAGCTCTAGCGCCTTTTCATCTAGTAGCTCTCCTGCACCAGCAGTATTACCCACTAATTGCATATTTTTTTGGCTAAGGGTATCTAGCTGATTGAGAGAATCTTTTACTTGGCGTATTTTCTTGAACTGCGCTTCACTTGATTCACTAATTTCAGACATTGACTCCCCGGTGATATCTAGCGCTTTATATATTTCATCTAACGCCTCGCCGGTACTGATTACCAAACTGCTACTCTCATCAACTTTGCTCAATGCATCTTTAACTAAGCTCTCTACATCTTTAGAAGCAATTGAGGTGCGCTCTGCAAGGTCTCCAACTTCTCGTGCAACCACGGCAAAACCTTTGCCTTGCTCCCCTGCTCTTGCGGCTTCAACGGATGCGTTTAATGCCAAAATCTTTGTTTGAAAAGAGATGTCATTTATTAAACTGATTATCTGAGTGATTTTAATACTCGAGTTTTTCATCACTTGCATAGCTGTTATCGCATCATTTACTACATGACGGCTCTGCTGTGCAGCATCTAACGATTCATTGACGACTTTAAAACTCTGTTTGGCATTCAGTGTGTTTTGTTTTACTTGCCCTGTAAGCTCTGTCATACCATTTGTAGTATCGCTGAGCGCTTCAACTTGAGAGCTTATATGGCGGTTTAGCTCATGGGACTCAAAGGAGATATTATTCGACTCGTTTCGCACCTCATTCGCCATGTTATTAACATTACCCACTGTTGAGCGCATGTTTTGCAAAGTGGAGCTCAGAGCTTTAAAGATCATTTGCAACTGGCCTTGATAATCGTTGGATATTGTTTGATTGAGCTCGCCATTGCTCATTCCTGTTGTCACTTTCATGATTTCAAGAATCGCTGTTTCTAATGCTTGCATTGAAACATTTATATCTTCTTTAAGACTGGCAAAACTGCCTTGAGCCTGCACCGTAACACGCTCACTAAAATCTCCTTTACTACACTTATTCATCACTTCACAGATGTTATTAACTGATAGATCTAGTGTTTTCATTGTGGTATTTAGATTATTGGCAGAGGCTAAAAATCCACCCTCCAGATTAGTCACATCAACGGTTTGATTAAACCGCCCATTTTGCAGGTTTTGCATTGCCTGCATCACGTTTGCCATATTAGTGTCAATATTAGCGCAGCTGCGATTTACCGCATTCGTTAAGGATGCAAAATCTCCCTTTGTGGCTAAATCGATACGAGAATCAAACTTACCATCTGCTAAATCTGTGAGTACAGCGTTCACTTTTACAATAACTTTTTGCTGGCCATTAAGCATCTGATTAATCGCTTTCCCCATGCTACCAATTTCATCATCGTTCAACTGCTCCATCCTTAAACTTAAGTCACCGCTTTTAGCTACTTTCAACATCATTTGAGAGAGCGCCTGAACCGGATAGGTAATTTTACGAATAACCAATAAAGAGATAATGACACCGATAAACAGAGCAACCAAAGTAATTGTTAAGCCTATCCAGTTAATCTTATTCAGACTAATAGCGGATGCTATACTAGCTGAGTGTGTCAGAGACTTTGCAGATTCTTGCAACCTGTAAACACTGTTTTCAATGCTAAATTTAAGGTTTGGTAACCAGTTATTTAGCATTAATTGATATCTATTTTGAGATGTCCTTTCTTTTCTGAGAAGCTGCTCCACCTCTTTTAAACTGTCAGAAAAGAGGCTCAGCCACTCCCTATATAAATAACCATCTTGGCTGTATAAATTACGATCGATCATTAATGACAACAAATGGAACTCTTCTGCAATTGCCATTAGCTGCAGTTCCATCATTTGCATGCCGATGACAAGATCTCCCCCCTTGTATGAGCGGTAGGCAATAATCAATTCAGATAAGCGATGATGGATAGGTGCAACAGGAATGTAATTAATTCCACGGTTATTCATATGCTTGGCAAGGTTATCTAATATCAGGGTCATACGAGGTAATGTCGTTTGCTCTAACTGATCTGCGATATTGTCTTTTTGAGCAATAATGTTCGGCAAGTTTTTTAGCAAGCCATTGCTATAATTCGTAAACTGCTGTGACAAGTAATTTAGTTCTGTACTATCTTTCGCTGATAACCCCTGAATTGTCAGCTCTTCCATCAGCCACTTTTGCTGCTCAATCGCCAACTCAATTAACGATAAATCATCCTTATCATGGCTATTTATATACTGCTTTACCGATAGGCTAATATGGCGGGTGTTTGTGATTAAATCAGAGGTTAAGGCAGAAATTGGAATTGCCGTTTGGGTGATCTCTTGTAAGTTTTGCTTTAAATTTTTACCTAGTGTAAATACAACAGTAGCAGCACAGATCGATAACAGCAGCAGCAAGGTAGGCACAACAGCTATTTTTTTGGCGATAGGTAAATTATTAAACGACTGCGAAAAATTAGCCATTAACTGCATTTAACACTCCTTGTTCAAATGATACTAACTTCTTATTTTAAACGTGATTGCACGAGCTTTAAGCTTGCCTAAATATGTTGCGCTAAAGCATCTAAGTATTCGCCTAAGATCTGCATTTGCTGAAAAACGTGACGTGGCTGCTTGCCATTAGTGAGCTCTAGTGTTTGGCGAGTATTAGCTACGCCGTTCGCAATTTTTATACGTACTAACTCTGCCAAAATATTATTGGTAGTATCAAACACATCAGAAGGCGTTATCACGGTTGAAGGAAATGTACGCACAGCTACAGCTTTCAACTTTAGCCGACGCTCCAGTTTTGCTAGTCGATAGAGATTTTTAAAGCCTTCGATGTTGGCCTGTTTAGGTATCACCTGATCTTGCAACTCAAAACTTGAAAGCTTGACTTCAAGATCAAGCTTTTTAGCCAGCGCCTTAGCATCTTGTATCGCATAAAGTACATTTCGATACACTAAATCAGCACTGATAGCACCGACTAAAGCATCTAAGTAGTAGGAGGCTTGCCAGAGATTTTCGTAAACATTGGCATGGGTTTTATCTGGATAAAAAGGAGCTTCAATAGATTGTGTAATGCCTAAGCTCTGTTTCACTTCACGCACTGCTTCATGCAGTTTTTCTACAACTTTATAAACATCAGTTTGTGAGATTTCTTTGAGGGGGATTTCAGTCGTTTGTAAACTGTCTAATTGATACTTAGTTTGTAAATAGATGATCTTTGTTAGCACTTCCAAAGACTTTGAGTAAACATGAAGTGCCGTTTTATTCGATTGTACTTCTGGGATTTTAGCCACACTTTTCACATTCTCGAACTTTCGAATTAATTTAATATCCGCCAGCAAGTGGTCTGTTAATTGAAATACGTGACTAGGCGTCTTCTGCGATGCATTTAGGTTAAATGAAAGTATTGCAAACAATACAAAAAGCATCGCCCCCATATTCCTTTTCAAGCATCGTAAAACACAACTGAATTTGACTAACATTTACAGCTCCCTAATTAATTTTTATCTCTGAGCTTTTTAAACCAAGTTCACCGATAGGCTCACACCGATAAGCAAAAGAATCATTCTCCTAATAATAAGATTAGCCCAATTTATTATTTATTCCGGAAGTTCTTAAAATTAATTAATAATTTAGGAAATATGCCCGCTAAATTGTGTGCTTTAGCTGTAGGTAAGGAGGTTTAGGTTAGGTACAATGCAATTATCATTTGTACATTCATATACTATCTATTATTTGAGCTTGAACAATGTCTTTAGAAAGCGCCATTACATTTTTTATAGCAATCGTTATTTTCAGCATCACACCTGGGCCTGGTATATTTGCTTTAATCGCTAAAGCCTTATCACAGGGTGTCAGCGCGTGTTTAGCATTGTCTTTAGGCATGATTATTAGCGATCTTGTATACCTTATTTTAGCCTGCTATGGCTTAGCGGCACTCGCTGAACACTGGGGCGGCGCATTCACTGTGATACGAATTCTCGGCGCAAGTTATTTATTCTATTTAGGCTACAAGCTCTGGACAGCACCGGTTGTGATTGAGAAATACTCCCCCACCAAAAGTAAAACGGTGTGGTTCAAAAACTTTTTCCAAGGCTTTCTAATTTCAGCATCAAACCCAAAAGTCATTCTTTTTTATATTGCTTTTCTACCCACATTTATTGATTTAACAAGCTTACAACGCAACGATATTATCCTTGTATCAGTACTCACCTTCACTGGGCTTTTAACCGGTTTAATGGCGATTACTTGGGCGGCAAATGCAGCAAGCGCATTCTTTGCCTCTCCTAAAGCTGTGAAAAATTTAAACCGCAGTGCAGGCTCTTTGATGGTGGGTGCCGCTGCATTTCTAGCACTTAAAGGCTAGTTTCAGTCACTTTGAACTTACTCTCATTCTCACCAAGGCTTTTTGTTTATATTACCATGCAAAAATAGCCACTTAAGCACTTCATTCTATTCATTATTTTTCCGGTATTACGGTGAACTCTAATGATTACTCAATACTTAATGTTATACTTTATGCGTTACAACTGATTTTAGGAGTATCGCTATGGGACGCATTAAAATTGATATGCCCGAAAATTACTCTTTTAGTACTTCGCTTACAGTACGTATAAAAGACATCAATTACGGGGGACATTTAGGTAATGACGCAGTACTGGCATATATTCAAGAAGCCAGATTGCGCTTTCTTAGCTACCATCACTACACTGAATTAAATGTTGAAGGCCTCGGCATTATCATGACTGATTCAGCAATTGTGTATCGTGGTGAAAGTTTTTATGCCGACATATTACAAATTGATATTTGTGTACAAGACTTTACTAAATACGGCTGTGATTTTTACTACCTTATTACCAACAAAAAAACAGCTGAAGAAATCGCCCACGCCAAAACCGGCATCGTCTTCTTTGATTATCAAGAGCGAAAGATAAACGAGGTGCCTGCACCTTTCAAACTAGCTATCGAAAGAGAAACTGGACTTTTAAATAACACCAATGACGGATAAAACAACAGATCTAATCTGGTTAGACCAACAAGAAATGTTCCATGTTGAGAGCCCTTGCATTGGTGTGTGTACCTCCGGTGCAAAAGGCTATTGCAAAGGCTGCTTACGATCGCGCATCGAACGTTTCCACTGGCACGAAATGACCGAAAACCAACGTGCAACAGTGGTTAAAATTTGCCAAAAGCGAAAATCTCGTATTCTGGCTAGACGTGAAAAATTGGATGTTCGCAACCTCCAACAAGATGATTTATTTGCTGATTTTGATGGTCAAATGAACCTGTTCAACGATTAACCGCTAGCACTTCTTCCTACCTACACTCTCCTGACACTTATCATGCTATGCTCTGTTGCAATGCGCTTGCCAATAACGGAGAGCTTTATGAATAAAACAATTCACCAGCAAATGTTTCAGCAAATGCAGTCAAAGCAGCTTTTTGAGCAAGCAAAGCAATATGCTTATGAATACGCTGATGATGCACTGGAAAGAAATGTTTACCCCAGCTCACAAGCACTCAACAATTTACAGCAACTGCATGAACCTTTACCGCTAACGACAACATCACCAGCTGCTATTATTGAACAGCTTCATCATATTGGCTCCCCTGCCACTGTCAGTCAAATAGCGGGTCGATACTTTGGTTTAGTCAATGGTGGGGTGATTCCTGTCTCTTTAGCCGCAAAATGGCTAAGTGATTTTTGGGACCAAAACACACCGCTTTACGCCACCTCCCCTATTAACTCCACCTTAGAAAGTGTGACTGAATCATGGCTCAACACGCTACTAGGATTACCTAAGTCGACTGTAGCAGGCTTTGTCAGTGGCTCTTCAATGGCTATTATGTGCGGCTTAAGCGCTGCAAGATATCGGCTCTTTCAAAATCACAACTGGGATATTAATACGCAAGGGTTTCAAGGCGCCCCGAGAATTCGTTTAATCGCTGGCAAACAAGCCCATGGTACTGTTGTCAAAGCCGCTTCATTGCTCGGTTTTGGTAGCGATAATATTGAATGGGTAGATGTGGATGATCAAGGTAGAATCCTTATTGAGCAGATTCCCCCATTAGATAGCCATTGTTTACTGGTACTACAAGCTGGCAATGTAAACTCAGGCGCTTTTGATGATTTTAGCCATATCTGCAAAGCTGCCAATGAAGCAGGTGCCTGGGTTCATATAGACGGTGCGTTTGGCCTGTGGGCAGCGGCTTGCCAATCTCTTAAACATTTAACAAAAGGGATTGAATACGCCCACTCATTTTCTGTCGATGGTCACAAAACCCTTAATACCCCCTACGATAGCGGTATTATCTTGTGCACGGATAAAGATGCTTTAATCAATGCACTACAAGCTAATGGTTCGTATATCGTTTATGGCGAGCAAAGAGATGGAATGCTCTACACCCCTGAAATGTCACGCAGAGCAAGAGTTATCGAGCTTTGGTCAGCTATCAAATATTTAGGCGCACAAGGTATTGATGACTTAGTCGTCGCATTACATCACAGGGCAGTTCAATTTGCAGATGAGCTAAAACGCGCAGGGTTTATCATTTTAAACAATGTAGTTTTTAATCAAGTATTGGTCACGATAGCAGAACCAATACCCACTCAGGATAAGCCTCACATTCTTCAACAGATAACACAGCACATTCAGCAATCAGGTGAATGTTGGGTAGGAACTAGTACTTGGCAGAATCAACCTGTGATTCGCATCAGTGTCTGCTCGTGGGCAACTACTGAAGAAGACATTACGCGAAGTGTATCGGCCTTTAAAGATGCGAGAGCAGCGGTTATATAAATACGACAAGTAAGATTAACCAACAGCGTTAACTCTTAGTCATCAAAAGTTTCATAACTGCCGTGCGCTAAGTTCTCAAAACGAGAATACTGACCAATGAAGGCAAGCTTAATACTACCGATAGGCCCGTTACGCTGCTTACCGATGATAACCTCTGCAATCCCTTTATCTTGGCTATCCTCGTTATACACCTCATCACGATACAAGAACATGATAACATCGGCATCCTGCTCGATCGCCCCGGATTCACGAAGATCCGAGTTTACAGGACGCTTGTTTGGTCGTTGCTCCAACGAGCGGTTAAGCTGAGAGAGGGCAATAACAGGGCAATCTAACTCTTTAGCCAGAGCTTTTAAAGAGCGTGATATTTCCGAAATTTCTTCAGCACGACTCGCTGTAGCGCGTGCTGATTTTACTTGCATCAACTGAAGATAATCGATCATGATCATTGAGACTTCGCCGTGCTCTCTGACAATTCGGCGAGCGCGGGTGCGCATCTCTGTTGGGCTGATACCCGAGGTATCATCTATAAACAGCGGCTTATCTCGCATCATATTAACCGCGGTTGTGAGCTTAGGCCAATCATCTTCTTCGAGCTGACCGGTACGCAAACGTGTTTGGTTAATTTTACCTAGGGAGGCTAACATACGTGTTATCAGCTGTTCTGCAGGCATCTCTAGGGAGAACACTAAAACTGGCTTATCATCTGCCATTAATGCGTTTTCAACCAAGTTCATGGCAAAGGTTGTCTTACCCATGGAAGGACGTGCAGCGACGATAATTAAATCAGAGGGCTGCATACCCGCCGTTTTCTCGTTCAAATCATCAAAACCCGTTGTTACACCTGTGAGCTGATCTGAGTTATTGAACAAGTAATCAATTTTATCGACGGCATCTTTCAATAGATCATTGATTGGAATAAAGCCGCCTTCACTCGGTCTTGATTCCGCTATTTCAAATATGCGTTGTTCCGCTTCGTTTAATACTTCTTGTGCATCGCGCCCTTCGGTTTCAAAGGCGCTATCAGCGATTTCTTGAGAGACAGATATCATTTGTCGCAATAATGCTCGATCGCGCACGATAACCGAGTATGCACGCAAGTTTGAAGTACTTGGCGTGTTGCGTGCCAGCTCTATCAAATAATCTAAACCGCCAGCGGCTTCCAAATCCCCGGTGCGGTCTAATTCTTCAGATAATGTAACAACATCGACGGGCTGCTGATTGTTAACCAGCTTTGTCATCATTCGAAAAATTAATCGATGATCATGGCGGTAGAATAATTCTTCAGAAACTATTTCACTCACTACATCCCAAGTATTGTTGTCTAACATCAAACCACCAAGTACAGATTGTTCTGCCTCAATGGATTGTGGTGGCGTTTTGATTTTTTCTACTTCAGCATCAAAATCATTACTGTTAGACATCTCAGGGTAGTTCATTTAGTTTTCCAAATTAGTGACAAGTGTTTCTTTAAAAAGCCATTCATCTTAACACACTCAATAAACGGCTTTTAGTAGCAATCATCGATTAATTAGGCGAGCGCTTTATGCTGCGCCGTTAAACGTAAACTCATATCACACGCATTAGCAAGCTCTTGTCCTTTTTTAATAAAGTGACGGGAGAAGTAATCAGTGTGTTCTTGATGTTCATGGAAATGATGTGGCGTTAGTACAGCAGTAAACACAGGCACTAACGTCTCCAGCTGTACTTGCATCAATGCATTGCAAACAGTTTGCGCCACAAAATCATGGCGATAAATACCGCCATCGACCACTAAAGCGCTGGCTGCGATCGCATCATAACGCCCACTATTAGCTAATAATTTGGCTTGGAGTGGAATTTCATAAGCACCAGGCACAGCAATTAAATCGATGTTGTTAGCAAGATAGCCTTCTTCAATTAACTGTGTTTTGAAGCCTTCATAGCAATTTAGCACGATATCTTTATGCCAACTTGCATGGATAAAAGCGATGCGCTGAGCGCCGGCTGAGAATGGTTGTTGATTCGTTTGGCTCTGATTCATTTTCAATCCTTAATAGATTTTTATAGCTAAGAATCAGGGCGAACGGACAGGCAAACACGCCATCAAAAGATGGAGTCTTGAGTAGAACTCACTACATTGCGGATTTATCTGACGCGTTCTCTATCATCCGGACTATTACCGTCGGCTCTGGAATCACACCAGATCTGCTGACCTTATTCATAGAATAAGCGCTCGCGGGCTTAGAGAGAACTCCTTACCGCCGGTGGGGAATTACACCCCGCCCCGAGAACGAAATTCGATTAACTATTTAATCGAGGCGGCAATATACTTTTTTTTAATGGAAGTTGTCAAAGAGATAATTCACTGTGTATCTAATTTAAAATTAAGCGCCATATCCTTATCTCACAGCGACCTATTCAACCGCTATCATTTCAATTTTCAGGCATAAAAAAGCACCGTGTGGCTAAACCAGACAGTGCTTTTTAAGTTGTTTACTAAACGCAGTGATTAAACAGCTTCACCGATAACGTTAACAGTAATTACAACATTTACTTCGCTGTGCAAGTGAAGTGTGATTGGGAATTCACCCGTGTGACGTAATGCACCTTCAGGAAGGCGTACTTCACTTTTATCAACTGCTTGACCTGCTGCTACTAGGGCATCAGCGATGTCACGTGTGCCGATAGAACCGAATAACTTACCTTCTTCGCCAGCTTTTGAGCTGATGTCTAAAGTAAATTCTTCAAGTGCTGCTGCACGTGATTGAGCTGCTTCTAACTTCTCAGCTGCAACTTTTTCAAGTTCTGCACGACGCTCTTCAAATTTAGCAACGTTTGCTTTAGTAGCAGAAACTGCTTTACCTTGAGGAACTAGGTAGTTACGACCGAAACCGGCTTTAACAGTAACTTTGTCGCCTAGTGCGCCAAGCTTTCCAATTTTCTCGAGTAGAATAACTTCCATCTCGTAAACCTCTTTTGTTCTATGACCTTAACAGTCACAGTACTTATTGACTGGCTGGTATTCTATTGCGTATATCCACTATTGTGTCTACTAGCGCAACGATTACCAACATCGTAATCACATAGGGCCCCAGCATAAATGCAGCAATATACATTGCTACTAACCAAGACCGACTTAAACTTCGTTTTGCTACACTACCATGTACTAGTGCCAGCCCTGCTATTACCAGTGGTGCAATTGCAATTGGCAACCACCTGATAATATCCCCGCCATTGGTTATACCAACGAGAGCGACCATCATTAATGACAGCGCAAACAAGGGAGAATACCGCAATTGATGAAACTCTTGTTGAAAACCTCCTGGGTTAAACAACATTGATTGCCACCAGCGTGCTAAAAGCAAGCTCGATAACATCATCGCAAAGTGTAAGGTATCAAATATACCAAGTGTTGCTTGTCGCAACCATTGCGTATCGTTAAATGCAAAATCTGCCGTATCGGGCTTCATCTGCAACATCAATCTTTGTGTACCTTCAACTATCTGAGTCAGCATCTCACTATTGATTTGCTGCTGAATAGCTCCTGCAATTACTGCAAGTAACAATGCAGCTTGTATGCTGCGTTGCCAGGACACGGTTGTTCTCAGAACTATTGCCAGAAGATATCCCCCTAATAAAACTATTAGCGGTGTTAAATCTCCCTGGCGAGCCCACATTATAGCTGGTACTAATGCCCAAACTAAAATGAGTGCTCCCTGCTTAGCGCCCTTTCTCAAAGTCACCAAACAGACTGCTGCCGCACTTAGCGAATACAGCAGAGGTAGCAAAGCGGTTACTACCGCCACGACTATCGCCTGTGTTCGTCCCTTTAAAATAAATTCCGCAAGGGCGCGCATAAACGTAGTCCTAACTATTACTGGTGATTGTCAGTATAAGGCAGTAACGCGATGAAACGTGCGCGTTTAATAGCTGTAGCCAACTGACGTTGGTAGCGAGCTTTTGTGCCAGTGATACGACTTGGTACAATCTTACCAGTCTCTGTAACGTATCCTTTCAACGTTTCCAGATCTTTGTAATCAATCTCAGTTACACCTTCAGCGGTGAAACGGCAAAACTTACGACGACGAAAAAAACGAGCCATCTTATATCTCCTAGTGAACTTGGGTTCGATTACTCAGCAGTTGCTGCAGTAGCTTCTTCAGCCGCTGGTGCTGCAACTTCAGCAGTTTCAGCTTCTGGCTTAGGGCGAGTATCTTCGCGACGTGGGCGACGCTCTTCGCGTGCTTCTGAAGCTTTAATTGGAGATACATCTGTGATCGCAGTTTTACGACGGATTACCATGTTACGTAATACAGCATCGTTGTAACGGAACATGTTTTCTAGTTCGTCCAGAGTTTCCTGGCCGCACTCGATGTTCATCAAGATGTAATGTGCTTTGTGTGCATTGTTGATTGGGTATGCCAATTGACGGCGACCCCAGTCTTCCATGCGGTGAACAGTACCTTCAGCAGCGGTGATAACGTTAGTGTAACGCTCAACCATACCAGATACTTGCTCGCTTTGGTTCGGATGAACCATAAAAACGATTTCGTAATGACGCATTGTAGCTCCCTACGGGTTAAAAGCCTTTAAAATATATTTAAAAGCAAGGAGGTTAGTAAAAAATTCTCTTTAATTGAGAACGATTCTCTAAAAAGAGCGCGACATTATAATGCTTCATTTATTACGGCACAAGCAAAACCTTCCCATGTTGATTTATATTTACTTAAGTTTTTTATGAGGAGGACTGCTAGCTCTCTTCCCCTTCTATTATCAAACTAAATCAAAAAAAACACAGAAAACTTAACGCAACTTTAAGGCAATAATATAAATGTGACTTTTTAATCAAGCACTATCAGAATGCTTAGTCTATCAAGGTTTTTTAGTCTATTATCGTCGATTTGTGAAACTTAATATTCTCGATGATTTATAATTTTGCTCGCTTGAGCCAAATTGCTGGGTAATAACGGAATACATCGACTGGATAATCGATACGCTTTTCATATAGTTTCCACAATTTTATTAACGTAGATCACTGAATTGACACGCCGATAGTACATCACTGGGAGCCTCTAAATGTTAGCCATTTGCCGCTATGCTTCAACAGCAGCCATTACATTTGCGAGTATACAGTCGCGAGCTTTTTTCATTTTCTCGCTGCTCAGTTTACCACTTGTTTTTAGCCCTTATATAAATGCACATGAAGAAACGCTCTCTGTCGGTTTTATAAAGACAGACCGTCTACCCTATTTTGCAAATAAATCAGAGAATCACCCTGTTAGAGGTTTGTATGTGGATTTACTCGACAAAATTTCCCAACATACCGGTATAAAATTTAACTACCAGTTCCTCCCGCAAGCAAGAATCCGCCTTTATATGAGAAATGGTCTGTTAGATGTAGAACCTGGTATAGATAGTAGTTGGCGCCCTCAACCTGATGAAGTTGAGAGCTCGGTTTACAGCATCGCATTTATGAAATCTAAAGAAGTAATAGTGTATAACAAGAACAAATACCCAACATTGCCACTGCCTAAAAACAATTTACTCAACTGCGCTGTTGTTGGCTTTGCAAATTCTGGATTTTCGTCTGAGAGTAAATTGATGGCAGAAGTACAGATACTAGATATGATACAAAAGAATAGGTGTGATACTGCGATATTTCCTATTGATGTATTGAAGTACCATTTAACAGAAAAATACCCTGATATAAGATACACACAGCCGGTTTTTAACTACACGTTAAGGTTAAGATTACATAAGTCAAAAGAGCACTTGCTAGATAAGATTAATAACAGTATTCAAGCGCTTTTGGATTCAGGTGAGTTTACCCAGCTATACAATAAATACACATTAACACAGTGAATATTCTTATGATGCCACGCTTTCAATATTTAACCCTACTGATGATATTGATGGTTAGCTTTAGTGTAAATCAGTTGTCTGCTAACACTAACCAACCCTACGTTACTCAAAAATCAGAAGAAATTGCTAATATCAGCAAAAACTTCTTATACAATTTTGATAAGGTGCAAATTCAACAAACGCTATCAATTATTTTAGAGCAAGATAAGCGAATCAAAGCAGTTAAAGTGATCGATTCAATCGAAAAAAAACCTTTCTTCACTTACTACACCGACAGTCAAACATTCTTTTACAACCAGCCTATCCCTGAGAATTATTTACAATTCCCGAAAGTATCTATCCCCCTCTATCACGGCGAATTACAGATAGGGATATTAGAGTTTTATCACCAGTACGCCCTTATTAAAAACCCTACAACTCAAACTGATAATCTACTTTTGAGTGACACAGAGAAATCTTGGATATCTGATAACCCAACTATCACTGTGGGTATTTTTGAGTGGTGGCCATTACTCAGCTACCAAGAGGAAGAAAAAGGATTCTTCGTCGATTACCTCAATATTATAGCTAGACAAACGGGTCTCAAAATACAGTATGTTCACGGCAGTTTTAAAGAATTATATTCCGACTTTCAGTCCGGAAAAATTGACATTCTACCAGGGGTTAGCGATTCGCCTGATCGAGGGAATGTCGGGGTATTTAGCAGTACAATTATCAGACTAAACTATTCAATCTACAGCTCAAAAGATGGTGCTAAAGAGCTATCCCAATTGCAGCTTAACAATAAAACTATCGCTAATATTGATGGAGACATCATTCAAGCCTATTTACGAGAAAAGTACACCGGGCTCAAAATCCTTGAAGTGGATAGCCCAAATGCAGCTATTGAGGCCGTACTCAGTAACAAGGCAGATGCTCTCGTAGGGGCACAGATAGTCATCGATAGTCGAATCGATCAAAACCTTATCACAGGGTTAACCCGCATTAACCATACTGTTGCTCCACGTCAACAACAGCACTTATTAGTGCAAAACTCACTACCTTTACTGAGCTCTATTATAGAAAAATCTCTAGCTCAAATAACCCCCGCGCAAAAGCTGAACATATCAAGCCAATACTTCAAATTTGATAACTACCCTAAGCGCCAGAGTAAAGCTAACTTATCTTATGATTACGCTCTCTTGGTGATTGTTTTTATCGCACTGTTCATTTTACTCTTAATCAGCGCAAGGCTGATGAAGAACGTTACAAAAAACTTTTCATTCGGCTCTGATAACTTTGAAAGAATCATTCAATTTTGTATCGCTATTTTTGTCACTGTTTGCCTTATTGGATCTTGGATTATTCTGACTAAGAATAAAAGTAGCGTGCTAGCAAAACTCGATGGATTAGTCAGCGAAACGATCGCGAATACAGAGAAAAACCTGAGTACTATGTTAGGACTCTACGCTGGAATCCTGAAGCACATTACCGGTAAAAGCTATTTTACAGAGCAATTTAGAGAACTAGAAAGAGCGGTTAAAAATAACAATCTGCAAGCAGCAACTATTGCAGAAAATAATATTATTGAATTTTGGAGTAAATATAATTCACTCTCAAAAGAGTTATCTAAACAACTCTTTTTACCTAACGGAGAAATTTTATTCCAACACGATATAAAATTATCAAAATCTTACATACAGGAAAACTTTTCTAAGGCTTTTGCAAAAGCTCTTGCAGGTCAAGTCACTTTCATCCCCCCAAAAGAGTTGGGCGATGGAGCCTCTGCTTCAAACCAACAAAAAGTGTTCATTGTTGCACCGATATTTAATAAACAGGGTCATGTGATCGCTATCATCGTTTCAGAGATGGCACCTGAGAAAGACTTTTACAACAACGTTCGTAATTTCATAAGTGGTCGTACCACAGAGGTTTTTGTCATTAATCGCAATGGCTTATTTCTCTCAAAGAGCCGTTTTGAAAATGAGCTCAAAAGTTTAGGCGTATTAAAAGAAAATCAACAATCTATATATACTCTTAACGCTTTTCCAAAACACCAGCAGCAAGTTAGGCAGTTATTATTATTAGAAACACGTAACAATGATTTTACTAATTTAGCAAACATCCCTATTACTGAAATAGAAGATTATAGAGGTAAAAACACTTATGCGAAAATGGTCTGGAGTGACAAACTCAATGTCGCTTTAGTCGCCAAAATTGATGTAGAAGAAGCTTTGGAACAATATTACGCTTTTAGATTCAGCGTTATATCCATTATTTTACTCATGCTGTCTTTCACAATACCTTCTATACTCTTTACCCTACGACTTGGTAGTAAAGCTAATTCCCGGTTAAAGCATTCAAAGCAAGAGCTTGAAAAACGCGTATTAGAAAGAACATCTGAACTTGCAAAAGTGGAAGCCCAGGCTCGTTCTTTATTAGCGTCAATCGGTCAAGGTCTTATCGGATTCGATAATGATTATAAAGTAATTTTCATTAATGATGCGGCAATTAAGTTACTTGCATTCAAAGATGAAAACTTAATTGGTAGCCCTATACTTCCTCGGATTATACCTTCATATGACATCAGCCAATGTATCTTTATAAAAACTATAGAAACCGGACAAACCATTACCCGTAGCGACCAGTTCTTTAAGAACCAACTCAATAATAAATTCCCTGTCGAGTACACTTGTAGAGCAATTATACAAGCAGGGGTTACAAAAGGCTGCGTTATAGTATTTAGTGATATAAGTGAACGCATCGCGATGGAAGAAGCGTTAAAACTGGCACGTAACGAAGCTGAGGATGCTTTGCAAGCCAAGAGTGAATTCTTTGCAAATATGAGTCATGAGATTCGTACTCCCATGAATGCTATTTTGGGAATGACCCATTTAGTTTTACAATCTGATCTGAATCCGAAACAACATAACTTCATCACCAAAGTCCATTCATCAGCAAAATCTTTGTTAGGTATTATTAATGACATTTTAGATTTTTCTAAAATGGATGCCGACAAAATGCACATCGAAAAAACACCTTTTTATATCGATGAAGTGTTAGAAAACGTGACTAATGCAATAGCACTCAAAACAGAGGAAAAGCACTTAGAGCTATTATTTGATATCGATCACCGCATACCAGAACCATTGGTCGGCGACCCTCTTCGTTTGTCACAAATATTTCTTAATCTTGCTAACAATGCTGTTAAGTTTGCAGAAAAAGGCGAAGTATTATTACGTATAAAACTCGTTTCAGAAACAGCCAGCAATGTGACATTAGAAAGTAGTATTGAAGATAAAGGCATCGGTATTAGTGAATACAATCTCAAAAAACTGTTTAACTCATTTACTCAGGCAGATAACTCAACAACCCGGCGTTATGGCGGGACAGGTCTTGGTTTAGCCATTTGTAAACGCTTAGTAGAATTAATGGGCGGGCGAATTTGGGTGAGTAGTGAGCTTGGTCAAGGATCAACCTTCTCGTTTAGCACACTGTTTGAAAAAGCATCAGAGCAAGTCCCTGTGAATACTGTGCCTGAAATCAACCTAAAAGGTAAACGCGCTTTAGTTGTCGATGATAATAGTATCGCTCGCTTGGTATTAGAGAAATTGCTCAACAGTTTAGGCTACACTACTGATTTAGCTGAAAACGGGGCACAGGCATTAGAAAAAATAGCAACCGCAAGTAAAATTCAGGCATACGATCTTGTGCTACTCGACTGGAAAATGCCGGTAATGGACGGCATTGAAGCTGCTTATAATATCTCTCTGAAATATCCCAAAAAAGAGCGCCCAATTATCATTATTGTCACGGCATTTGGTAGTGAGTCAATGATGATCAGTGCAGATAGCAACCAGCACATCGATGCTTTTCTAACCAAGCCTTTAATTCGCAGCAAATTAGTGAGTTTATTAAATCAAATAAAAGGGGTTGCTAGCAGTCCTAAAGAGTTGCAACAATCTATAAATGAAAAAAACGAAGCAGCTTTAGCATCACTGCGCGGAGCGCGAATTCTACTCGTGGAAGATAACGAGATAAATCAAGAACTAGCGCAAGAACTTTTGCGCACCAATGGAATGCGTGTATCTGTAGCAAACAACGGCCAAGAAGCACTTGATATATTGGAAGAATACCAATTTGATGGCGTTTTAATGGACTGCCAAATGCCCATAATGGATGGCTACCAGGCAACAAAGCGACTAAGAGAGCAGCCACGCTTCAAAAACTTGCCTATACTAGCAATGACTGCTAATGCAATGAGCAGCGATAAAGAAAAAGTTTTGAGTGTAGGAATGAATGATCACATAGCAAAGCCAATAGATGTAACAGAAATGTTGGTTTGCATGGCAAAATGGATATCGACAGAAAAAAACAACAGTGTAGATGATGTGAAAATTTCACTTCCTGATAAAGCAGCCCCTATTACCTTTGTGGATATAGAAGGGTTAGAAACAGATAAAGGCCTAAAGATATGCCAAGGTAATAGCGAGTTATATAAGAAAATATTACTTAAATTTGTCGATAACCAAAATAATTTTCACGAACATTTTCAACAAGCATTAATTCAAAAAGACAGTGAATTAATGATTAGGCAGGCCCATACTTTAAAAGGCGTAGCAGGAAACATCGGAGCAACTGAACTTTATAAAAGCACGATGCAACTAGAAAGTAGTATTGCTAACGAGCATAGCGAGCAAGATATAAAAGAGTTACTAAATATAGTCAAAGATCAATTGCTTAGCCTTTGTATAGCAATCAATAATTTAATTTCTCTGGAGCCAATAGCTGAAGTTGAAGCAATAGACCTTTCTACTGCGCAAGAAAAGCTAACAGAGCTTCGCGCTCTAATAGAAGATAACGATACCGATGCACTTGAGTTATTTGAGCAACTGCAACAACTGTTCTCAACAAACCCAAAAATGCAAAATAAAGTTAAAGATATGACTAAAGCTGTTAATGGATACGACTTTGATGAAGCACTTGAGTTGCTGAATGAGCTAGAAAGTTCATTGTCCTTTTAAAAACACTTAAGAAGGGACATCAAATTAAACTAATTATTATGTTGGATAGTATGTATGCACAAGGATACTGACAAGCGAACCCTATTGATCGTTGACGATACTGCGGAAAATATTGACGTATTGCGCAGTATTTTAGTCGATAAATATAAAATTAAAGCAGCAATTAATGGTGAAAAAGCAATTGACCTTGCTATTAAGCAACCGCCAGATTTGATTCTATTAGATGTCATGATGCCTGGTATTGATGGTTACCAAGTGTGTCAACAGCTTCAGAAACACCCGTCAACTTGTAATGTACCTATCATCTTTGTCACCGCAAAAAACAGCGATGATGATGAAGAGTACGGCTTAAGTCTTGGCGCTGTTGACTACATCACAAAACCCATTCGCCCTGCTATTGTTCGCTCACGTATTAGCACTCACTTAGCCCTTTGTGATCAACGCCATCATTTAGAAGACTTAGTAAAAGAGCGAACCGCTCAATTGAATGACTCTCGCCAAGAGATTATTCGCCGCTTAGGCCATGCCGCTGAATTTAAGGATAATGAAACCGGATTGCACACAATTCGAATGAGCCATTACTCTAAGTTTATTGCTCAAGCCTTCAGTGAGGACCAAGAGTGGGTTGAATTGATCTATCAAGCTTCCCCCATGCACGATGTCGGCAAAATTGGTATACCTGATGCTGTATTACTAAAGCCCGGTAAACTTGATGACGCTGAGTGGGAGATCATGCGCAAACATCCACAATTTGGTGCTGATATCATTGGTGAACACACCTCTCCGCTACTGCATACCGCTTATGAAATTGCACTGCATCACCACGAAAAGTGGGATGGCAGCGGCTACCCAAATAAGCTAAAAGGAGAGGAGATTCCTTTAACAGCAAGAGTTGTCGCTATTGCAGATGTTTTTGATGCATTAACCTCCCACCGCCCTTACAAGAAAGCTTGGCCAATTGAAAAAGCAGTGGCCCTTATCCAAGATAGTGCTGGTAGCCATTTTGATCCCCAGCTAGTAGAAGCCTTTATGGTAGCCCTGCCCCAAATATTAGAAATTAGCCTTAAGTATGCTGAAGCTGCAGAGATGGAATAAAAGCTAGGCTTTTGATGCGTTAGTAATAACAACGGGATAATTAGAAGACACTTAAATCGTTTCAATTATCCCGTTGAGCACATCTAAAAATACGTACTGTTATTAACCTAGTGTGGATGCGAGCATCTTAAGCCGCTTTATTCAATAACCTCAAGCCATTCGCAACCACCAGCAAGCTAGCTCCTACATCGGCAAACACGGCCATCCACATATCCCCCATACCCATCAAAGTAATAGTTAAAAAGACCGCCTTAATTGCGATGGCAAAACTAATGTTTTGCACCAAAATTTGATGCACTTTCTTCGACAGTCGAATGAAGTCAGCGATCTTAGTTAAATCATCATCCATTAAAGCAACATCTGCGGTTTCAATTGCCGTATCGGTACCTAATGCTCCCATCGCAAAACCAAGATCAGATCTTGCAAGTGCTGGGGCATCATTAATCCCATCACCAACCATTGCTACTAAGGCATTCTCTTGTAGAGCCTCAATCCGCTTTAACTTGTCTTCAGGCAAAAGCTCTGCCGCCACACTGCCAATCCCTACCTGCTCACCAATTACTTTCGCCGCGTGTTGATTATCACCCGATAACATAAGCGTTTTAACATTCAAGGCGTGCAGCTGTTCAATCGCTTTTTGACTATTGGGCTTCACTTTATCTGCTACTGCAAAGATGGCCAGCACTGACTCTTTTGTCATCAACAGATTGAGTGTTTTAGCTTGCTTCTCTAAATCACTCAAAAGCTTTAATTGCCCATCGTTCAATAAATCGAGGGACTTTGCCATACGCACATTCGCTAAATAGTAGCATTGCTGGTTAATCTCCCCTTGAATACCGCGCCCTAATAAAGCCTCAAAATTCTCTACTGCTAACCCCTTTACATCCTGCTCAAGGAGCCCACGCGATATAGCATTTGATACAGGATGGTCGGACATTTGAGTTAAGCTTAAGGCAATTTTTTTATAATCATCGCTTTCAGCATTTTGTGAGTCTAGTGCAATATAATCACTCAATTCAGGCTTGCCTTGGGTGATAGTGCCTGTTTTATCCAGTGCCAAATATTGAATATGACGACCTTGCTCTAAATGCACGCCTCCTTTTACTAATATTCCTTTCCTTGCCGCGGCTGTTAGACCACTCACCACTGTTACTGGCGTAGATATTACTAGCGCACAAGGGCAGGCTATCACAAGTAGCACTAACGCTTTGTAGGCCCAATCTAACCAAAGCCCTCCAAAAAACAGCGGCATAACAATGGCAATCGCCACTGCCACTGAAAAAACGATCGGAGTGTATACACGTGCAAATTTATCGATGAAGCGCTGTATCGGGGCTTTATCACTTTGAGCTTGCTCAACCACTCGGATAATTGCAGCTAATGTCGTGTTCGCAGCCGCAGCGCTAACTTTGAAGATAAAAGAGCCTGTACCATTAATAGTGCCAGCGAAAACACTGTCACCGACTGTTTTATCCACTACGGCACTTTCGCCAGTAATAGGCGCTTGATCAACGTGGGAGCTACCTTCAATAATCACCCCATCTAAGCTAATTCGCTCACCAGGCTTTACTCTAACAACGGCCCCAGCTGTTACCGCTTTTGTATCAATATCTAACCAACTGCCATCTTCTTGCTGTACTGTAGTCAGTGCAGGGCTCAGCTCCAGTAAGCCCTTGATTGCATTACCCGCTTTTTGTAAGGAGTTTTGCTCAATCATTTCAGCAAGACTGAATAACACCATCACCATCGCAGCTTCCGGCCACTCACCTATAATAAAGGCACCTGTCACCGCGATACTCATTAGCGCGTTGATATTCAAATCTTTATTGAGAATTGAAATCCAACCTTTTTTATAGGTACTGATCCCACAAAGAGCGATCGCAAAAGCCGACAACACCATTGACAACCATGAGTAATCACCTAGCCAGCCAGCCATTTCACTGCCAAAAGCAATGCCTGCTGCAACAGATAATTTAAGGTAATGATATTTTGCAGGCTTCTCTTCACTTGGCTTATCACCAAAATTCACTTCAGGCTCAAACCCCAAAGATTTAATAGCCTTTAAAATTGGATCTAGCGCATCATCCGCATGAACAACGGTCAACACGCGATTAAGCAATTTAAACTCAAGGGATACAACCCCCTCAACCCCCGCTAGCTTTTTGCGGATCATGCGCTCTTCTGTTGGGCAATCCATCTGCATTATACGAATATCAGTCTGTGTGCCTTGATCAGTCTTGATAGCCGTCGCTATTGGCTTTAGCTCCACTTTATGGCTGCAGCATCCCGATGAAGTATGAGCCTCTTCATGTTGATCTTTAGACGATATAAGTTGTTCATTTCTCATAGCACTATCCTGATAAATTTTGTATGCTGGCATTAAACACCCTGAAGTGGCTTTAGGGTCAAGCACTGAATAAAAAAGGTAAGACGATGAAAATTGGAGAGTTAGCAAAAAAGTTAAATTGCACTGTTGAGACAATCCGCTACTACGAAAAAATTGGTTTAATTCCTCCCAGTGTGCGCGACCAAAACAATAATTATCGTCATTACAATCAGAACCACATTGAAAGGCTTAGCTTTGTGCGCCACTGCAGAGCACTAGCGATGAGCCACGAAGAAATTTTGGAACTACTGACAGCAAGAGAGCAAGATGGCGCAAGCTGTGAAAAAATTGATCTTGTGATTGATAACCACTTAAAGCACGTCAGCGATCGCATTAGCGAATTACAGCAACTTGAAAAGCAATTACATACCTTGAGAAAGCAGTGCAAAACACCAGGAGCGAATCAAGAGTGCGGTATTATTCAAGAGCTAGACAGCCCGATTGACAGCAATATCCAAGGGCTCAAAAACAGTAATCATGTGTCGGGCAGTCACTGATTTTATGCCAGCCTTTAATAATCTGTGCCGATATCCTCTATTGATCAGAGGATATATCGCTTTTAGAACTTAGATTAGTCGCATTAGGCTATTTTAGTTAAACGACTAGGTGTATTATGATGTGCTTTTCATATATCTATATGCTCTATATTTAAAGGGTAACTAACGAACCTTGTTAGCCGAAGTCACAATAACGCATGCGCAATTTATCATGACCAAACAGACCACCGATGAGACAACAACTGTTAAGTTGACCAATAAAGACAAACAGTTACTTGTGTTGTTACAGGAAAATGCACGTGAATCTAATGCCTCTCTTGCCCGCAAAATGGGGGTCTCTAGAGCAACGGTACAAGAGCGTATTCAACGTTTAGAAAACGCCAATGTCATTCAGGGTTACAGTGTACAAATAAACCCACAGAAAATACCGCGTAACATTGAAGCGATAGTCATGATTTTAGCGGAGAACAAATCGTTCAAAGAAACGTTTTTGAAGCTAGAGAAAATGCCATCGATTCAATCGATTCATTCACTCAGTGGGGAGTGGGATTGGTCTATTTTTGTCTCGGCGCCGACGCTGGAAGATTTTCACCAATGTATCACTGAAATCAACGAATTGACTGGAGTTCGGTCCACTGTTTCGCACATCATTATGAAAACAGGTTTAGATCGTAAACAACCGCTTTTAAGTATTGATTAGCAACTCACTGTCAATTGAACTTAGCAGCTATCGAGTAATAGCTGCTAAGCAAGCAGTATTATTTATCGAAATGAATAACGCTGCGAATACTCTTACCTTCATGCATTAAGTCAAACGCTTCATTAATACCTTCTAGACCCATCGTGTGCGTAATAAAGTGATCAAGCTTAAACTCACCAGCTAAGTAACGCTCAACATACTCTGGCAACTCAGAACGACCTTTAACGCCACCAAATGCAGTACCGCGCCATACACGACCTGTCACTAACTGGAATGGACGCGTTGAAATTTCTTGGCCCGCACCTGCAACACCGATAATCACTGACTCGCCCCAACCTTTGTGGCAGCACTCTAGTGCTGAGCGCATGGTATTCACATTACCGATACATTCAAACGAGAAATCAACACCGCCATCTGTCAGTTCAACAACCACTTCTTGGATTGGCTTGTCATAGTTCTTCGGGTTAACGCACTCAGTCGCACCTAACTGTTTCGCTAGCTCAAACTTAGATTCATTAATATCAATTGCAATGATACGACCTGCACCTGCCATCTGTGCACCGATAACCGCAGAAAGACCAATGCCACCTAAGCCGAAGATAGCAACAGTGTCACCTTTTTGAACTTTAGCAGTATTCACAACAGCACCCATGCCCGTTGTTACACCACAACCTAATAGGCATACCTCTTCAAGTGGCGCGCTCTTGTTAACTTTAGCAAGTGAAATTTCTGGTAGCACTGTGTACTCAGAAAAAGTAGAACAACCCATGTAATGATAGATAGGCTCACCATCTTTAGAGAAACGAGTCGTTCCATCAGGCATTAAACCTTTACCTTGAGTTTCACGAATCTTTTGGCACAAGTTAGTTTTGCCCGATTGGCAGAACTTACACTCACCACACTCTGGTGTATATAAAGGAATAACGTGATCGCCTACTGCAACGCTAGTAACACCTTCACCGATAGACTCAACAATACCACCGCCTTCGTGGCCTAATACCGCAGGGAAAATACCTTCAGGATCATCACCTGATAAAGTGAATGCATCAGTATGACAAACACCAGAAGCGATAATTTTAACGCGCACTTCACCCTTTTGAGGTGGCATGACATCGATTTCTTCCATACTTAATGGCTTACCCGGGCCCCAGGCAACAGCCGCTTTTGATTTTATTACTTGTGCAGTCATATCAAACTCTCATCTTTTTAATTACTAGTATCACTGTATACACGCTTTTATTGAAAAAAAACAATTATACAGAGACAACACACCAATGAAGTGAACATTCATTTCACTTCTTGCAATGCCCCTAATTTATCAAATCATAGCGCTATTGAATAGCAGATTATTGTCTAAATCCGCATTGCTAAGAGTAATATTGACTACTCTCTTTTTTATGGCCAAAATTTAAGAAAATACCGCCAAATCAGTAAGCATCTTTATATCGATGAAATAGATATGTGCTTGTCAGTTCAAAGGATTTTTTAAAAGAGAAAGTTCAACTCAGCGCTCTTTTCCTCTTTCACCCAAACTCCATCAAATAAGCAATATTCCCTGTTTCATCAAATATTTAAATACCTTCAAAGAAACAATCAATAGCGCCTTTTTAGTTTTTTCTTTACTCTGTATAAAGAAACAAACAACAAATCAGAGGATTAGCGGTGAAAGGCATTCAAAAAATAACAATTCTAGGTGCAGGCACCATTGGTATGAGCTGGGCAGCGCTATTTTTAGCAACAGGTCGTGAAGTGTGTGTATACGACCCAGCTCCCGATATCCAAGAACGCCTCACGCAGTTTATCGAGCAAGCACAAACAGCCCTCAAGGCACTGGGCTGGCAGCATGCTGGCAAAACCGATAAATTAACCTTTAACAGCGACCCTAGTGAAGCAGCGCTAGGTGCTGATTTTATCCAAGAGAGCATTCCAGAGCGTTTATCACTCAAACATAGCCTTTACCAAGCCATTGAACCGAATTTAGGCGAACACACAATCGTTGCCACTTCGACCTCTGGGCTCAAGCTTTCAGAATTACAACAAGGCTTCAATGATCCAAGCAAGCTCATACTCGCTCACCCATTCAATCCTCCTCACCTCATTCCACTCGTTGAATTAATGATTAACGAGCGAACAAACAAATCACATTTAATGATTGCGCAAGCGTTTTACCTCAGCATTGGTAAACAAACCGTTCGCCTTAATAAGGAAGTCCCTGGGCATATCGCCAATCGTTTACAGGCTTCTTTGTGGCGCGAGTGTATTTACCTACTAAAAGAAGGTGTTGCCAGCCTTGAAGATATCGACAAAGCCGTCGCTCATGGCCCGGGACTGCGATGGGCAACTATGGGCCCCAGCTCCCTCTTTCACTTAGGTGGCGGTGATAAAGGGATTGCAGGATTTTGCGAACATATCGGCCCCCCGATGCAAACTTGGTGGGATGACTTAGGTGATGCCAAGTTTGATCAAGAAACGGTTCAATTACTGGTTGATGGCATGCGTGAAATAACTGACAAACGGCCAACGCCTGTTCTCAAAGAGAAAAGAGATGCATTGATTGTATCTTTTTTGCAGGATTTAAAAAGATTGGAAGGCTAATTCTAACCGTTACATTTTCATAGTTTTAATAAGAACAGCCTCGCACTTGGCTAAACGCTGTTCTCATTAAGGATATTCTAGTCATTTGCAGGTGAGTCATTTAACCACTTCGCAAAATGTTTAATCCAACCCATATTCATTATTTGGATTGCGATAAATAGTATGATAATGCCCCTGCCCTTGTGCTGAATCGCCAACATTTCCACCCGTTGAAAGCAGTTCAATAATCACTGAAGGACCTTGAATTCTCATGTAACTCGGTGTATTTATCTCGGTTGTTCCACACCACACAAAGCTAGTTTGAGATAACTCTTTTTTAATTGTTTCCATTTCGCGCAACGCATTTTCATTGGGTTGAACAAGCACCCATTGCTCAATCGCCGCTATCAATAACTGACGTTGCTTTTCATCAAAATCAATGGCACTGACACCAAGCTGCTCTGGAATAAAGCCGTCTTTACCAGGTCCTGTTAAAATATCATCCGGTATGCTAACCGCATTAGCCGCTTTTTGTTGACCTTTACTCAAGCCTTTATAAAGTGCATATCCCGTTTCATGCATATCAACAACTGAGCGGTACTCAACACCATTGTAAGAAAATAAAGCAGGCTCTGTACCGATAAAGCTTGGCGACATACTCTCAACTTCGTTATTTTCTATAGCAATATTCAGCGCTAAATGATGCCCTCCAAATTGCCATCCCCAAGCTTGATTTTCTTCCACTGTGCCATAAAAAGATATCCAGTAGTTTTCTGGTGCCCACTTAAGCCTAGCAGCGCGTTTATCGCCACTTAAAAATGCTTCTGCAGCCATCACATTCATCACACTTTGGTAGCCAGCTGGAGAAAGGCTCGCACTCAAAAAATCAAATAAGTGCTCTCGCTGATCAACAGTTAATTCGCCAACAGAAATCCCTTCACGCTCCACTATCCCGGCTGGTAAATTAGACCATCCACTGCGCTGCTTAGCTTTTAGCTTAAAACTAGCCTGAGCACGCTGCTCTTTACTTAACGTACTTATGAGCACTTTAGCGGCTTGTAAAGCTCCCTTAGCGCTCGCTGCGCCATACTTTTGGCTGTACTGCGGGATGGGCACTAATTTATAGTCTTCTACCGCTGGCGCCTTGTGTGCCAAAAGCTGTGAGGATAAAAATGTTAAACCCATCAGCCAGGCAAGAGAGAATTGCTTTGTATTCATATCAATAACCTTCGAATTATTCCAAGTGACCAATTGGCAGCCTAAACTCACCCACCAATCGCAAAGGCGCATCATAAACTTAAACCATCTCTACGATAATTAACTATAATTTAAATTAACTGTGTGATTAAATCGTATTATGTATAAACATTTGAAAAGCCTTGCGGTTTTCATCGCTGTTGCTCAAACAGGAGCATTTAACAAAGCCGCTCAAAAGCTTGGCCTAAAACCTTCTGTGGTTAGCCATCACATAAACAAACTCGAAGCCCACCTCGGCACTTGTTTGATTTATAGGAGCACCCGACAGCTGAGCTTATCTGAACAAGGCAAGGCGCTTTATCAAAGCAGTCATTCACTGTTTGAAGACACAGAGAGTCTATTCGCACAGTTCAGTTCTAATAGCAATGAGCCGCGAGGCTTGCTGCGCATCTCCCTGCCACAGTTTATTCCAGACCCTAAAATTGAGCAGGCTATTTGGAGCTTTCATGAACAGTATTCAAATGTAGAGCTGATGCTCAATTACACTGATAAGCAAATCCAGCTACCCAGTAGTGACATCGATTTAGCAATCAGGATTGGCCGCCAAACAGACTCCAGCTTAATGACCAAGAAACTCTCCTTTGTAGAGCATATTCTCGTTGCATCCCCTTTATTATTAGCAGGTCAAGACTCTGCCATATCAGCACCAGAACAGCTAGCCCACTTACAACGTATTAAATTAAATTGCACTGGAAAAACGCTAATTCTCACGCAATTGAAAGATAGAAAAGAAATTAAGCCGCTTGAATCAAGAGTCACTGTTAACAGCATTAACGCTGCCCTCAGTGCCACGATCGCAGGTATTGGCTTTGCCGATTTACCCCCCGCTCTTTGCCAGCAAGCTCTAAAGAATGGCCAACTAATTAAACTGTTCCCCGAATGGCGACTGACAAGATTCCCTATTTGTGCAACCTATTCAGGTAAAGCGCTAGATAACAGTTTAATCAAGTTGTTGCTGGTTCACATTGAGCAAGAACTTAGTGAACAACAAGTCGCTGGTTAAAATTTTTAGCTCAAGGAAACAGCAGTTCGCAGGATATTTTTTAGCGCATCCAATTCTTAAGTTATTCATCGATAAATTTTAGGTTGTTAATCCTCTGTTCCCTACACATTAAAATCGAATTCCCGTAAAATCTATCGCCCTTATCCTTTCGTTAAAAAAGATTTCATCTTATGAATGCAACTGCAAAAAGCCAACATACACCTATGATGCA
>CAKZOD010000005.1 GCA_937136055.1 uncultured Oceanospirillaceae bacterium
ACATCAACAGTGACTGGGTTACCTTCTTCAACACTGCTACCCGCGTTAGTGACCGTCACTGATTCAACGTTAGGTTCGCCATCGTTATCGGTGATCGTGCCTGTGGCTGTCACAGAATCAATCGTCAGCTCTACGCTTTCATTCGCTTCGTCTAATAGATCATCAGTCGTTGGCACAGTGATCGTGAAGCTGGTTACACCACTTGGGATCGTCAGTGTATCGGTGGCAACATCGTAAGTAACACCATCGCTGAACGTCAATGTGCTGTAGTCAACACCTTCTGTCGCCGTACCTGCCAAGCTCATTGTCTTAGTGACGCTTGATGTGGTCGCTTCGCTTAATGTAACTGTGTAAGTAAGGTCATTACCTTCTTCTGTCACACCACCATCATTCGTGATTTCGATGCTTTCAACAGACGGGTCTGTTGTACTGTCATTATCTGTAATCGTACCAGTCGCTTGCATGCCACCAATATCGATCGTCACGGTTTCGTTCGACTCTTCGATCGTATCGTCTGTTGTCGGGACTGTGATACTAAATTCAGTCACGTTCGCGGGGATCGTTAACTGATCCGTGGTTGCATCGTAGCTCACACCATTAGTGAACGTTAACGTGCTGTAATCCACACCTTCGGTCGCACTACCCGCTAGCGTCATCGGTAGCGCATATTCCGTGCTACTTGCATGGCTCAGACCCACTGAATAAGTCAGTGGGTTACCTTCTTCTACAGCATCAGATGCGTTGGTCACATCGATCGTCGCAACAGACGGTACGCCATCGTCATCAATGATGGTGCCGATCGCTTCAACCATGTTGCCCGGTGTACCGATATTTAGGATCACCGTTTCATTCGGCTCATCTAAGGTATCTTGCGTGGTCGGTACCGTGATAGTGAATTGTGTTACGCCTGCTGGGATCGTCAACTTATCAGTGGTCGCATCGTAGCTAACGTCATTGCTGAACGTTAATGTGCTGTAATCCACACCTTCTGTCGCCGAACCCGTGAGCGCAAGATCCATTTCAATCGGACCGCTCGCAGGATTCGTTAGACCCACTTGGTAAACCAGTGCATCTCCTTCATCCGTGCTATTGCCACTGTTCAAGATGTCCACACCACTCACTTGCGGCGCTTCATCGTTATCCGTGATGTTCGCAGTATCTTCAATACCACCCACATTCACCACTAAGGTTTCAGTGTCTTCATCAATGATGTCATCATTCGTTGCGATCGTAATTTCGAACGCAGTAACGTTCGGCGGGATCACTAACTCACCCGTCGTCGCATCCAGTGATACACCATCAGAGAAGGTGATATCACCAAGATCCGCATCATCAGTCAGACCACCTAGGTCGAACAACTGACGTGTCTCTTCACTACTTGGGTTGCTTAAAACAACATCAACAGTGACTGGGTTACCTTCTTCAACACTGCTACCCGCGTTAGTGACCGTCACTGATTCAACGTTAGGTTCCCCATCGTTATCGGTGATCGTGCCTGTGGCTGTCACAGAATCAATCGTCAGTTCTACGCTTTCGTTCGCTTCATCTAACGTATCATTGGTGGTTGGAACAGTAATCGTAAAGCTGATGACGCCACTTGGAATGCTCAGCGTATCTGTAGTCACATCGTAGATCACACCGTTAGTGAATGTCAGAGTACTGTAATCAGTCCCTTCTGTCGCTGTGCCTGCCAGTGTCATCGCTTTTGTGATTGGGCCTATCGTCGCTGCACTCAATGTTACTTCATAGTTAAGCTCTGTGCCCTCTTCTGTCACATCACCCGCATTGGTAATATCAATGCTAGACACTGCTGGCTCTGGCGCATTGGTATCAGTAATCGTACCCGTTGCCGCCATACCATCGATATCAATAATGACAGTCTCGTTTGGCTCATCCAACGCATCAGTTTGCGTGGGCACACTGATAGCGAACTCTGTCACATTTGCAGGGATAGTTAAGGTGTCTGTCGTTGCATCGTAACTCACACCGTTAGTGAACGTCAGTGCTGCATAATCCACACCTTCCGTTGCCGTGCCCGATAAGGTCATTGGCAAGCTGTAGCCTGTACTACTTGGATGGCTTAAGCCAACCGCGTATTCTAAATTTTCACCTTCAGCAACCGTGCCACCGCTGCTGCTCACTTCAATGGTTGCAACAGATGGTGTGCCATCATCATCAATGATCGTGCCCGTTGAAGCCACCATGTCGCCAACTGTACCGACACTCAAAATCACCGTTTCATTCGGTTCATCAATCGTATCCTGCGTAGTAGGTACAGTGACAGTGAACTGCGTCACGCCAGCGGGGATCGTCAACTTATCAGTGGTTGCATCGTAACTGACGTCATTACTGAATGTTAAGTTACTGTAATCCACATCTTCTGTAGCTGTACCAGTAAGTTTAAGCTCCATTTCAAATGGCGCACCAGACGGGTTAGAAAGCCCCACTTGGTAAACCAGTTGATCGCCTTCATCTACACTATCACCGTTATTGAGAACATCAATACCGCTTACCGTTGGATCACCATCATTATCAACAATGGTTGCCATCGCTTCAATACCACCCACATTTACAACTAATGATTCGTGAGCTTCTTTAATGATGTCATCAACAGTTTCAATGGTAATTTTAAAACCTGTGACATTCGGCGGAATCACTAGTTCGCCTGTAGTCGTATCTAATGAAACACCTTCAGTAAAGGTAAGCGTGCCGATATCCGACTCATCCGCAATGCCACCTAAATCGAAAAGTTGACGGGTTTCTGTGTTAGTACCATTGCTCAGCACCACATCCACGGTAATCGGATTGCCTTCTTCAACACGATCGTTTGTATTCGTAATATTAACCGATTCAACGTTGGCTTCCCCATCGTTATCTGTGATCGTACCTGTTGCCGAGATTGCATCGATCGTCAGAATCACGCTTTCATTCGCTTCATCCAACGTATCATTAAGGGTTGGTACTGTAATAGTGAAACTGCTTACACCACCTGGGATGTTCAACGTATCCGTCGTCGCATCATAGCTAACGCCGTTAGTGAACGTCAGGGCACTATAGTCAATCCCTTCTGTAGCAGTACCCACTAGTGTCATCGCTTTCGTAATTGAACCTGTCGTCGCTGCACTCAATATCACTTCATATTCAAGGTCTGTTCCTTCTTCTGTCACATCACCCGCATTGCTAATGTCAATACTAGACACTGCCGGGTCTGGCGCATTGGTATCAGTAATCGTACCCGTTGCCGCCATACCATCGATATCAATAATGACAGTCTCGTTTGGCTCATCCAACGTATCAGTTTGTGTGGGCACACTGATAGCGAACTCTGTCACATTTGCGGGGATAGTTAAGGTGTCTGTCGTTGCATCGTAAGTGACACCGTTAGTGAACGTTAGTGCTGCATAGTCTACGCTTTCTGTCGCTGTACCCGATAAAGTCATTGGTAAGCTGTAGCCTGTGCTACTTGGATGGCTTAAGCCAATCGCATATTCTAAAGTTTCACCTTCTGCAACTGTACCACCAGTACTACTTACTTCAATGGTCGAAACAGATGGAGTGCCATCATCATCAATGATCGTACCAGTTGATGCCACCATATCACCAAGTGTACCGACACTCAGGATTACTGTTTCATTCAATTCATCAATCGTATCTTGCGTCGTAGGTACAGTGACAGTGAATTGCGTCACGCCCGCTGGGATAGTCAACTTATCAGTGGCAGCATCATAGCTTACGTCATTGCTGAACGTTAATGTGCTGTAATCCACACCTTCTGTCGCCGTACCCGTCAGTGTCAGATCCATTTCAATCGGCGCGCTCGCAGGATTGGTTAGACCCACTTGGTAAACTAGCTGATCCCCTTCATCCACGCTATCACCGTTATTGAGGATATTAATACCGCTCACAGTAGGGATATCGTCGTTATCTTCCAATTCTGCTATTGCTTTGACGCCACCAACATTAAAGATGATAGTCTCAGTCGACTCCATTATGGTGTCATCAATAGTCGTTACATTAATTTTAAAGGTTGTGATATTACTTGGTACTATCAACTCCCCTGTTAAACCGTCATAGGTAACACCATTAGTGAAGCTCACACCATTTGTATAAGTAATATCGTCAAGATCTTCGCGTCGAACAGTACCGCTTAAATCAAAGAAGTGACGGGTTACTTCAGGTGTTCCGTGGCTAAGCGTCACAGTTGCTGTAACGGTATCGCCTTCTATGTTGTTCGTATTTTGTAGCACTAAGCTATTGACGTTAGCTTCCCCGTCATTATCAGTGATAACACCCGTTGCAGATACAGCATCTATTGCTAGAACTACAGTTTCGTTCCCTTCATCCAAGTTATCATCAAGTGTTGGAACCGTTATAGTGAAGCTACTAACGCCTGCTGGAATATTCAGCGTATCTGTATTCGCATCGTAAGAGACCCCATCAGAGAATGCCAAAGAACTGTAGTCAACACCTTCTGTCGCTGTACCTGTTAGCACCATTGTTTTAGTGATTGATCCAGCAGCCGCTCCACTCAGTGTAACTTCATAGCTCAGGCTAGTGCCTTCTTCAGTCACATCACCCGCATTGGTAATCTCAATATTAGAAACAACTGGTTCTGGAGTATTAACATCTGTAATTGTGCCGGTTGCCTGCATACCATCAATATCGATAGTGACAGTTTCGTTTGGCTCATCCAACGCATCCGTTTCAGTTGGAACAGTAATAGTGAACTCTGTCACGTTAGCAGGAATATTTAACATATCAGTCGCTGCATCGTAACTCACACCGTTAGTGAATGTTAATGCATCGTAATCAACACCTTCTGTGGCAGTGCCCGATAAGGTCATTGGCAAACTGAAACCTGTGTTGTTCGAATGACTTAAACTGACCACATAATCTAGATTACTACCTTCTTCTACAGAATCACCGTTATTGCTTACTTCGATGGTTGCCACTGAAGGTATACCATCGTCATCAATAATTGTTCCTGTGGAAGCAACCATGTTACCCGGTGTACCAACACTTAAAATTACTGTTTCATTCTGTTCATCTACAGTATCTTGAGTGGTTGGGATAGTTACTATGAACTGTGTAACACCCGCTGGAATGTTTAATTTATCAGTAGCGGCGTCATAACTTACATCGTTGCTAAATATTAGGGTGCCGTAGTCAACAGCTTCTGTTGCTGTGCCTGTAAGTGTCAAGTCCATCTCAATAGGACCGCTACTAGGTCTAGTTAAACCGACTTGATAAGCTAATGACAATCCTTCATTGACACTATCACCACTATTTAAAATATCGATACCACTAACTTCTGGCTCTTCATCATTATCTATAATTGTAGCCGTCGCTGCGATACCACCCACATTTATAACAACACTTTCATCATCTTCATCGAGGTTGTCATCTATCGTTGGAATCGTCATGGAGAACGTCGTGACATTCGCCGGAATCACTAATTCACCGGTCGTCGTATCTAATGACACATTGTCTGTAAACGTGATGTCACCAAGATCTGATTCATCGGCAATACCGTTTAAATCGAACAGCTGACGGGTTTCTGTGCTAGTACCGTTACTCAGTACTACATCCACCGTGATTGGGTTACCTTCTTCAACATTATCGCCAGCGTTGGTCACGGTGACCGACTCAACGTTGGCCTCCCCATCGTTATCTGTGATTGTTCCCGTAGCCGAGACTGCATCGATCGTTAGGATCACACTTTCGTTCGCTTCATCTAACGTATCATTGATAGTTGGGACAGTAATCGTAAAGCTGCTGACACCACTTGGGATGCTCAGTGTATCTGTAGTCGCATCGTAGCTCACACCGTTAGTGAATGTCAGAGTACTGTAATCAGTCCCTTCCGTCGCTGTTCCTGCCAGTGTCATCACTTTCATGATTGGAGCTGTCGTCGCTGCACTCAATGTCACTTCATAGTTAAGCGCTGTGCCCTCTTCTGTCACATCACCCGCATTGGTAATATCAATGTTAGACACTGTTGGCTCTGGCGCATTGGTATCAGTAATCGTACCCGTTGCCGCCATACCATCAATGTCAATCACGACAGTCTCATTTGGCTCATCCAACGCATCCGTTTGTGTAGGCACACTGATTGTGAACTCTGTCACATTTGCAGGGATACTTAATGTATCTGTCGCTGCATCGTAACTCACACCACTAGTGAAGGTTAGTGCTGCATAATCCACTCCTTCTGTTGCCGTGCCCGACAAGGTCATTGGCAAGCTATAGCCTGAACTACTTGGGTGGCTTAAGCCAACCGCGTATTCTAAATTTTCACCTTCAGCAACCGTACCGCCGCTGTTACTCACTTCAATGGTCGCAACAGATGGAGTGCCATCATCATCAATGATCGTACCGGTTGAAGCCACCATGTCGCCTGGAGTACCGACACTTAGGGTCACAGTTTCATTCGATTCATCAAGGGTATCTTGCGTCGTAGGTACAGTGACAGTGAACTGTGTCACGCCCGCGGGAATTGTCAACTTATCAGTGCCGGCATTGTAGCTAACGTTATTACTAAACATTAACGTGCTGTAATCCACACCTTCTGTCGCCGTACCGGTCAGTGTCAGATCCATTTCGATCGGCGCGCTCGCAGGATTAGTTAGACCCACTTGGTAAACAAGCTGATCACCTTCATCTACGCTATCACCGTTATTGAGGATAGCAATACCACTGACCTCTGGTGCATCATCATTATCGATAATTGTTGCCGTCGCTTCGATGCCACCTATATTTACAACAACACTTTCATCATCTTCATCAAGATTGTCATCAATCGTTGGAATCGTCATGGAGAAAGTCGTGACATTCGCCGGAATCACTAATTCACCGGTCGTCGTATCTAATGACACATTATCTGTAAACGTGATGTCACCAAGATCTGATTCATCAGCAATACCGCTTAAATCAAACAGCTGACGGGTTTCTGTGCTAGTACCGTTACTCAGTACTACATCCACCGTGATTGGATTACCTTCTTCAACATTATTGCCAGCGCTAGTCACAGTGACCGACTCAACGTTGGCCTCCCCATCGTTATCTGTGATTGTTCCCGTTGCCGAGACGGCATCGATCGTTAGGATCACGCTTTCGTTCGCCTCATCTAACGTATCATTGGTGGTTGGAACAGTAATCGTAAAGCTGATGACGCCACTTGGAATGCTCAGTGTATCTGTAGTCGCATCGTAGCTCACACCATTCGTGAACGTCAAAGTACTGTAATCAGTCCCTTCTGTCGCTGTGCCCGTAAGTGTCATCGATTTCGTGATTGGAGCTGTCGTCGCTGCACTCAATGTCACTACATAGTTAAGATCTGTACCCTCTTCTGTCAAGTCTCCTAAATTTGTAATATCAATGCTAGAAACTGCTGGCTCTGGCGTATTGGTATCAGTAATCGTACCCGTTGCCGCCATACCATCAATGTCAATAATGACAGTCTCGTTTGGCTCATCCAACGAATCCGTTTGTGTAGGCACACTGATAGTAAACTCTGTCACATTTGCAGGGATAATAAGAGTATCTGATGCCGCATCGTAGCTCACACCATTAGTGAACGTCAGTGCTGCGTAATCCACACCTTCTGTTGCCGTACCCGACAAGGTCATTGGCAAACTGAAACCTAAGCTACTTGGGTGGCTCAAACCAACCGCATACTCTAAGGTTTCACCTTCTGCAACTGTATCGCCAGTGCTGCTCACTTCAATAGTCGCAACGGATGGAGTGCCATCATCATCAATAATCGTACCCGTTGATGCCACCATATCTCCTGGTGTACCGACACTTAGGATCACAGTTTCATTCGATTCATCAATCGTATCTTGTGTCGTAGGTACAGAAACAGAGAATTGCGTCACGCCCGCTGGGATAGTCAACTTATCAGTCGTGGCATCGTAGCTAACATCATTGCTGAACGTTAACGCGCTGTAATCCACTCCTTCTGTCGCCGTGCCGCTCAAGGCTAGATCCATTTCAATCGAGCTACTAGAAGAGCCTGTTAACCCGACTTGGTAAACTAAAACCTCACCTTCATCAACACTGTCGCCACTATTCAATACATCGATACCACTTATTCCAGGGGCTGTATCGTTGTCGACAATTGTTCCTGTTGCTTCAATTCCACCTACATTCACAATAACAGTTTCATCATCTTCAAAAATACTATCATCTACTGTAGGAATAGTGATTGAGAATGCTGTCACATTAGGAGGGACAATCAGCTCACCAGTCGTTGCATCTAAAGATACTCCGTCTGAAAAAGTAACACTGCCAATATCAGAAGCATTCGCAATACCGCCCAATTCAAACAAATGGCGAGTTTCAGAGCTTGCTCCATTACTTAATTCTACATCGACGGTTACCGGATTACCTTCCTCAACGCGATCATCTGTATTTGTGATATTTACCGATTTAATATTTGGGTTACCATCATTATCGGTAATTGTGCCTGTTGCAGATACAGCATCAATTGTTAGGATGACACTTTCGTTTGGTTCATCCAAAGTGTCATCTGTGGTCGGCACCGTAATGGTAAACTCATTCACCCCGATTGGGATACTTAATGTGTCTGTAGCAGCATCGTAAGAAACACCATTAGAGAACGTCAATACGCTATAGTCAGTGCCTTCTATGGCTGAACCTGCCAATACCATCGTTTTTGTTATCGGCGCTGTGGTCGCTGCACTCAACGTCACTTTATAGTTTAGACTTGTGCCTTCTTCTGTTACATCACCTGAATTGGTAATATCAATATTAGAAACAGTAGGTTCTGGGCCGTTTACATCAATAATAGTACCCGTTGCAGCCATACCATCAATATCAATGATAACGGTTTCATTCGGCTCATCTAACGTGTCTGTTTTTGTTGGAACACTGATTTTAAAATCAGTTACGTTTGCAGGGATACTCAAAGTGTCCGTCGCTGCATTGTAGCTCACACCATTAGTGAAAGTCAGTGCGTCATAATCAATCCCTTCAGATGCTGTTCCAGCTAATGTCATTGATAAGCTATAGCTAACACTACTTGGATGACTTAAGCCAACTACATACTCTAAAGTATCACCTTCGGTGACCGTTGCCCCTGTATTTGTTACCTCAATACTTGCGATAGACGGTGTACCATCATCATCGATAATAACACCCGTCGCATTAGCTTCTTGAGTAGATCCTATGTCACCAATTCTAATAATAACTGTTTCATTATCTTCTGAAGTCGTATCTTGAAGCGTTTGTACTTTAATAGAGAATTGGGTTACACCTGCAGGGATGGTAATTTCACCATTCGCTAAAGTTACACCATCTGAGAATTCAAGTGCATCATAATCAGTAGCATCTGCACTACCATCCACTACAAAATCAAATGTCAGAGGACCACTAGCTGCATTAGTTAGTCCTACTTGATAAAATAATACCCCACCTTCATTAACACTATCGCCCGTATTAAGAACATTAATACCTGAGATAGAAGGCTCTGAATCATTATCTAGAATGGTGCCTACAGCTTCAACGCCACCAACATTAACGATCAAAGTTTCATCTAGCTCATCAATAGTATCATCAGTTGTAGCTATAACAACTTGAAATTCAGCTACATTTTCAGGGACAATTATTTCACCTGCTGCGGCATCAAAACTAACACCATTTGTAAAAGTAACGTTTGTTATATCTGCATCAAGATCAGCCAAACCAGAAAGCTCAAACAAGTGACGAGTTTCAACATCAGAGCTTTCATTAAATGTTACTTGAATATTTAGTGCCTGACCTTCTTCAACGGTGTCATCTGCATTGGTAATATTGACAGAACTCACATTGATATCGCCATCATTATCGATAATCAGGCCTTCAGCAACAATCCCACTAACGCTGAGATTTAAACTCTCATTCGCTTCATCTAATGTGTCATTAATCGTTGTAACAATAATTTCAAACGAAGATACTCCGACTGGAATATTTAATAAATTATTTACCTGATCATATGTCACATCATTGGAAAACGTTAACTGCTCATAATCAACTTGAGCAGTAGCATCTCCTGAAACAAAGAACTCAGTAGTAATTTCTCTTGTAGTTGTAGCACTAAGAGTAACGGTATAGTTTAAGTCCCCCCCTTCTTCAACACTATCACCAACGTTATTAAGTATGACAGTTTCAACGACAGGGCTAGTACCACCACCATCGTTATCGACAATCACGCCTGTTGCCGAAACTTCATCAATAATTAAAGTAACAGTTTCATTATTTTCGTTAGCAAGGTCGTCAATAGCTCGCAGTGATACGATAAAACCATCTACGCCTGCTGGGATATTAATTTCCCCAGATGCCGCATCAAATGTTACACCATTAGAAAAATCTAATAATCTATAATCAATCTCGTTTTTCGCCGTTCCATCAAAGCTTAACGCCAATTGATAATCTGTATCTGATGGGTGGCTCATTTCAACTGTAAAAGATAAAACATCCCCTTCAACAGCTCTACCACCTTCGTTTGATAAATTAATAGCATCAACATTTGGAGTGCCATCATTATCTACGATGGTACCTGATGCACTTGCTCCACCGATGGTAATATCCACCGTTTCATTTGCTTCATCTACAGTGTCATCTGTAGTTTGGATTTTTATAGCAAACTGAGTGACACCTTTCGGAACTGTAATTTCATTTTTAGATTCATCATAAGTTACGCCATTACTGAATGTGATCGTTGAGTAATCAACATCCTTTAATGCATCACCAGCAATTTGAAGATCAAATGTTACAGGTCCGCTTGCTGGATTACTTAAACCAACCTGATAAGTTAATACCTCTCCTTCAAGAACACCATCAGATGAGTTTAATACATTGATTCCTGTAATTTCAGGAGTTTCATCATTATCAAGCACCGTAACAGTAGCTTCTGCTCCGCCAACGTTAACCACGAGCTGCTCTGTAGGTTCATCAACAATGTCATCAATTGTAGGTATCTCTATATCAAAAGACACAACATTAGGAGGAACGACTACCCCCCCTGATACCGGATCATAAGTCACACCGTTTGTAAAAGTGATTGAACCATAATCATCTGCTTGAAGGGTTCCGGTGAGTTCGAATAAGTAACGAGACTCTGTAGCAATGGGGCCACTTAGAGTGACATTAACGACAACCTGCTCGCCTTCTGTAACCGTTGCTCCTACATTGGCAACCGCTATACTCTGGACATTTGCTTGTCCATCATTATCAGAGATTCCACCGATAGCTTCTACGCCACCAACAGTAAGAATCAGAGTTTCATTAATTTCATCAATTACGTCATCGATTGTTGGGACTGTAATTGTAAATCCACTTACCCCACCAGGAATCGTTAATTGGTTCGTTGTGCTGTTATAAGTAACTCCGTTACTAAAATTAAGCCCTGAATAGTCACTAGTTTCTGAAGCAGTACCCGTAATTAGCATTTGCTGGGTGGTGACTGTGTTTGAAGCCGAAGTAAGAGTTACTTGATAAGTTAAGTTCTGCCCTTCTACTACACTACCCCCGTTATTTAGTACTTCAACGCTACTTACTTCAGGGCTTACAATCCCGCCATCGTTATCGACAATGACACCTGTTGCAGAAATACCATCTATCTCAATAACTACACTTTCGTTAGCTTCATTATCTGGATCATCGATAGTATCAACTAGGATATCAAAGGTATTTACACCTGCAGGTATCGTTAATTTTTTCGTTGTAGGGTTATATTCAACACCATTAGTAAAACTCAGTTCGCTATAATCAACCAACCTAACCGCATCGCCAGCAATTTTGATATCTAGCTCAGTTTCGGTTGCAACTGCGTGGCTTAATTCAACAGCGAAATTAAGCTCACCACCTTCATTGACAGATGAACCGCTATTTGTAACTAAAATACTTTTTACATTTGGAAGCCCATCGTTATCGACGATAGTACTAACTGCTTTAACGCCGTCAATCGTCAATTCAAGTGTTTCATTACTTTCTTCGTTAGCATCATCCACAGTCGGCACTGTAATAATGAACTGAGTGATACCAGGGGGAATTGAAATTGTATTTGATACACTATCGTAAGTGACGCCATTACTAAAAATAAAAGAACTGTAGTCATCATTAACATCTGCATTTCCAGATATTAAGAAATCAAGCTCTACAATACCCGCTGAAGGACCGCTTAAGCCTACTTGGAATACTAGAGTATCGCCTTCTTCAACTTTATCCCCAGTGTTCAAGATATCAATGCCTGTCACAGCTGTATTATTGACATTAAACTCTTTAGCGCCACTTAAAATGGGTACACTTTCATTACCTGCTGCATCATGAGCAATGATACTTGCTGTAAGAGCATCCGTACCTACATTTGAGTCAGCAAAATCCTTTAAGACGCTGCCAGGAATATCTATTGTAAAAGAGCCATCGGGAGCAACCTGAGTTGTATAAGGGCTATTTGGGGCACCTGCAATAGCGACACTAACGGTATCTCCTGCTGAGAAATCACCTCTAACAGTTCCTTTAATTTCAACATCGACACCCGCTGCAAATTCTGGAATATCAATTAAGTCATCGCCCGCTATAGAGTCAATAATGATACTTACTTCATTACCAGTCGGGTTTAAATCATCAATAGGCGTTGATGCAACTGGCGGAGTCGTATCAAGAACAAACGTTGCATCTGGTGTGATTTGAACAGCTGCTGCACCTTCTTTTAAGGTAAACAACCTTATACTGTAATCCCCATCGAGATATCCCGCCCCTGACTCGAAGTCACTTTTAGGAAAAGTCAGTGTAATAATACCTGCTGATAGCTGAGCTGACGTTATAACGACGACATTACTAACCGCTGAAGACCCATCAGGCTTTATTAGTTGAATAGCAATTTTATCGTTAATTGTATTATTATCTGGAATCCTAACATCGACAGACAAACCATCATCTAAATCTGTCCCGGTAACTGGACCTACACCTTCGTCAATTGTCAAATGATCTGTATTGGACAGATCTGTACGAAATGAAACGTCTGCAATTGTACTTGTCGAGCCATCAGAGCGAGTAAATGAGCTAGTTGCACCTACTACATTTCCATTCTGCTGGGTAGTACCAGAGGTTGTCGCTAAACTTATTTCTTCTATATTCAGCTCATCCAAACTTTTGAGCTCTGAAGATTGAGAAACACCATCACCATTTGCATCTTGCCACACTTTAAGCTCAGAGAAACGAGCGTCAGAATCATCAATCACACCATCATTGTTTGAATCCAAATCATTCAAGGCTGCGAAACCACTGCTCGCATTGCCGCCTGCCACTAATGGGGTTCTATCACCAAACAGCTCTTGACCATTATCAATGATGCCATTTCCATTACGATCTAAAACTAATAGACCGTCATCAGGTGAAACCCAGCCTGTAGACTCTGAATTACCATCTGAATCGTGATCAAAATTTATATCACCATCCATTGCTAATGTTTCAATACCATCGCCATCTAGATCAAGAACCAGAGGGTCTGCCTTGGTATTTAGACTTGTGTTAACTCTAATGATTAAAGGGTCAGACATTGCGCTACTAGTGCCTAAAGAATTCTCAACACGAGCTGTCACATGTAAATTCACACTACTTAGCGAATGAACAGAAGAATCATAGTTATCTGTATTAGCAGTATCTGTAAGTGTTTTGGTTTTTGTGGACTCCCAGGTACCATCTGGCTTAACAACAGCTGTTGCTATTAACACAGGGCTTTGTTTTGTTGCTAGATTATTTATGTCATCATCAGCAAACAACTTAGTTGGATCATCGCTATCTCTATTCCAAGGCACACCCAACAAATCATAACCATATTCTTGCGTGATGAGAGTGGCATAACCATAGTAATAAATTGTTGTCCCAGGCTCGCCATTTTCACCTACAAAGAAAATTTCTTTGTCTGATGTAATGTTATCCGACTGCCCAGCAGACGCCTGACCAAATACTGCTCCACCGTCAGTTGTTGAGTCTGATTGCTGAGCCAAATCGACAACAATTTGTTCTACTAATGCATCTATCACAATAGGAGTGATCGGGCTTGTTGGGCTAACATTACCAGCAGGATCAGTAACTGTAGCAGTTACATTATAATTGCCGTCAACAGGAAACGCAGATGCATCTACAGTCACATCAATCACTTCTCCATCAACGTATCCTTCAGGTACAGTCAATTGAGTTTCAACAGGTGTTCCGCCGGCCTGAAGCACTACAGCCACAGTAACAACATCACCTGGCAATGTCCCGGGTGGTAGAGTAACTGCAACTACGACTCCATCACTTAGCTCTTCCTGACTAATTCCGCCACCCGCGTTTTCAGGTATTTCAATCGTTGGAGCTGTTCCATCTCCTGGAGCAGAAGTATCAACGTTTATAGTAGTTACTGCACTTGGAATACTTGAATTACCCGCAGCATCTGTTACCACAGAAGTCACATTATAGGCACCATCTTCTGGGATTGCAGTATTGGGAATTACAACATTGACAACACCACCTGCCACGTACCCTGGAGGAATGACTACCTGAGTAACAATCGGAACGCCGCCAGCAGCAGAAACGATTGTTACTGTTACGAGATCTCCCGGCAAACTACCTAATGGCGGCGTTACGACAACAAGCACCCCATCCGCTAATTCAGCACTATTTACAAAACCATCACTGTTTTCTGGAATAACTAACGTTGGCGCCAGATTAGCACCACCGGCCCCTAAGCCAATCCCAGGGCCTGTCGTATCTAGAAACACCTGACTTTCATCAATTGCATCAAACTGAGCAGCACCTTGAGCTGTTGTTTCAAATCCAGGCAATCCTAGCCCAGCATCCACAGCTGCCTCATTACCACGTGCTATTCTTACAAATGTACTACCTTCATTTCCTGCAGTACCTGGTCCTGTCCCTGCACCGGCGGCCGTTGCCTGCGCTATCGTAGTTGGGTCAACTCCGGCTAATAATGCTGCCTGGATACCTTCTGGAGTTGACAAATCAAGATCAGGATCTATAACTGGATCTACTTTCACTTTAGCAGAACTTTCCTCTGTTCCACTTGTATCAAACGCGGATGCAACCCAAGTACCATTTGAATCAATAGTTACAGGGGATCCTTCATTCAAACTCACTACAACTTTGCCGCCAGCAGCAACACTAATCAGCTCATCTGACTCTACACTGTCACCTAAACTTAACTCTCTTGAACTCCCATCTGATTTAATCGCTACAGCTTTACCAACCAGCAAGGATATACGGCCAACTATCATAGATCACTCCTTCGATCTCTTACCTTTAAGAGATGTATTCATAAGAAAAATTAATTTAATATTAACTTATCCTTAACAAAATATAAATTTTTTATCAAAGCACAATATAAACACTACACACAAATATAAAAAGTGTACTTAAGTACAGTTAATTAACTTTTAGGAACAATGAGTTCCCTTTCCTAAGACGAAGTTAATTGCATTACATGGTTGGGCTTGATTAGGTGAACAATTCGAGACTGCTTACTCTGTTACATAAATATAGAAAAGAATTATGTTTATGCAAAAATTTGCGGCATATTAGTATCAATAATTAGATCGCTAACTAATCTGAATTTAAAAGGAATACCTCACTTGTATTAAGCCTCTTCATGGACTATCGACTTGAAATACAGCTTCCTTGCCTTATATATATGAAATATTATTTTTTAGGATAATTTTATGAACAACAATCAACATCATAGCTTAATCATTCTAGGCTCAGGCCCTGCTGGCTACACTGCCGCTATTTATGCAGCAAGAGCAAACTTAAACCCTGTGGTTATTACAGGCATGCAAGCGGGCGGGCAGCTAACCACAACCACAGATGTTGATAACTGGCCGGGAGATGCTGAAGGCGTTCAAGGACCTGAACTAATGCAACGCATGCAAAAACATGCTGAACGCTTTGAAACTGAAGTTATATTCGATCACATCAATCAAGTAGACTTGGAAAACAAACCTTTCACCTTATCGGGTGATTCTGGCACTTATACCTGCGATTCTTTAATCATTTGCACAGGGGCTTCGGCGCAATATTTAGGCCTTGATTCTGAGCAAGAATTTATGGGCAAAGGTGTTAGCGCTTGTGCAACTTGTGATGGCTTCTTTTATAGAGGGCAAAAAGTTGCTGTTATTGGCGGCGGAAACACCGCTGTTGAAGAAGCTCTCTACTTGTCTAATATTGCCGATGAAGTCACACTCGTTCATCGAAGGGATAGCTTAAGAGCTGAGAAGATACTTCAAGATAAACTGTTTGAACGCGAAAAGAACGGAAACATCCGTATTGTATGGAACCATGAATTAGACGAAGTGCTTGGTGATAACATGGGTGTTACAGGTATTCGCATCAAAAACAGTCATACTGATGAAACGCAGGAGCTAAATCTTGCAGGTGTATTCATCGCTATCGGCCATAAACCCAATACCGATTTATTCAAAAATCAACTCGCCATGAACGATGGCTATTTAACCATCAACTCAGGCTTAAATGGAAATGCAACACAAACAAGCATAGAAGGTGTTTTTGCAGCTGGTGATGTCTGTGATCATATTTACCGTCAAGCGGTAACATCTGCAGGATTTGGTTGCATGGCTGCTCTAGATGCTGAGAAATACTTAGATAATCAAAAATAAGGAGACACCGCATGATTAAGACAGGCGATACTTTACCTAAAGCGACTCTGAAGGTTATGGGCAACAATGGACCTGAGTCATTTGAAACAGAAGAGCTTAACGACAAAACCGTGGTTATTTTTGCAGTTCCAGGTGCTTTCACTCCCACCTGCAGCGCTGCGCATTTACCAGGTTTCGTGACGTTATTCGATGAGCTAACAGCAGCCGGAGTCGATTTAATCGCATGCGTATCTGTCAATGATGCTTTTGTGATGGACGCATGGGGAAAAAGCGCCAATGCTGAAAACTTGCTAATGCTTGCTGATGGAAATGCAACATTCACCAAAGCCCTCGGTTTAGATAAAGATGCAACTGCTTATCATATGGGAATACGCTCTTCTCGATATGCTATGATTGTTAAAAACGGTGTAGTTAAACATTTAGCTGTAGATAACGCAGGATTAAAAGAAACCAGCGCAGAAGCTATTTTAGCCCTTCTCAAATAATAGATATAGCGAATAAAAATCGACATGATCCCCTGGCTCAGTGTAACAAACCATTACTTTCCACCGACAAATACTGCACTGGCGGATCCCAATGGATTGCTTGCTGCCGGGGGCGATCTCACACCTGAGCGACTGATAAAAGCCTATAGAACAGGCATATTTCCTTGGTTTAGTGATGGGGAGCCTATTTTATGGTGGAGCCCTGCCCCTCGATGTGTATTACCTTTAGCGCAACTTCACATATCAAAGAGCCTAGCTAAACTCATCAGAAAAAATAAATTCAAAGTCACATTCGATACCGCATTTTGCGAAGTCATTGAGCAATGTTCAGCCATGAGAGAGCACCAAGAAGGCACTTGGATCACCCCTGAGATGAAAACGGCCTATAGTGCTTTACACTCTCGCAACGTTGCTCACAGTGTCGAAGTTTGGCATGAAGACCAGCTAGTCGGCGGGCTTTACGGACTCGCTATTGGGAATATCTTTTTTGGTGAGTCAATGTTTAGCAAACAGTCAAACACTTCAAAAATTGCCTTTTGTTATCTCGTTAATCAGCTCAGGAAATGGAACTTTAGTGTCGTGGATTGCCAAGTGCATAGCGACCACTTAGAGAGTCTTGGCGCTATTGAAATTAACCGTACACAATTCACCAATTATCTTGCCAATATTGACAATTCAAGCTTGAACACCACTGACCAACAAGTGAATGACAACCAACCCAGAAATTTGACAAAATGGCACTGTGATTTACAGCCCAATACCATCAAGTAACCCTCTCTTCATTTCATACTTTACTTTTAACCTCTCCACATTTTATGCTGGTACAATAAAAGCTTTAACTTCTTTAAGCTGTGTTTTCAAAAAATTCCACTCTAACACTCTATACTGAAGCTTAAGATTTACATAAAATTGACTTGTGCTTTAGCAAATACATGATTGATTAACGACTCAAGAGCGAATAGCAACGCATGACACAACTAACAGAGCTACAGTTTTACGCGACTCCTGAACACGACTGCAGCTACATATCTGACCTAAAAGCCAAAACACTGTTTATCGACCCCAAAAGCGATATCGATCAAAAAGTGTATTCGCAATTATCTGAATTAGGCTTTAGAAGAAGCGGCACGCACATTTATCGCCCACACTGTGAAGACTGTAAATCTTGTATTTCTATTCGCATACCTGCCAAGTCTTTTAGAATGTCAAAATCACAAAGACGCATTTACAACCGAAACAAAGATCTCATTGCAACAAAGACTCCTACGCATTTTAGCGATGAGCATTACGCCTTATATGAAAAATATATAAACACTCGCCACAAAGATGGTGATATGTATCCACCTTCTAAGGACCAATTCAAAAGCTTCTTAGTCGATTCAAAACAGCAAAGCTACTTTATCGAATTTAGAACCCCAGATGGTGAACTGCAAGCTGTTTCTAATATGGATCAACTTGAAGGCTCACATTCTGCTGTTTACACTTTTTACAATCCATCTGAGCCCAAACGCAGCTTAGGAACATTTGCCATTTTATGGCAATTAGAAGAAATCAAGAAAAGCGCTCTTAGCTACCTTTACTTAGGATACTGGGTCGAAGAGTGCCAAAAGATGAAATATAAAACGTCATTTAGACCTCTAGAACTATTGATCAGCGGCCGGTGGCGTAGAATCAACGATATTTAAAAGCAAAGCCATATAATTCAGCTCTTTAACGCCCATAATTTCATATTTATAACAATTTAATATACAAGCATTTTTTCACACATTCAGCCCAACGCTGCAAACTTTTAGGTCGTTTTAATTTATTTTGCGGATAGTTCGTAATTTCCTTTGATATTGTGTGTATTTTTTGGCAGAATACTGGCCGCTCTGCTATGGGTTACTGGCCCATTCAGCACTTTCCACAGGTAGGTATTTAATGGCTAAAGAAGAAAGCATCGAAATGGAAGGCACTGTAGTTGATACATTGCCAAACACAATGTTCCGTGTAGAGTTAGAAAACGGTCACGTTGTGACTGCTCACATTTCCGGAAAAATGCGTAAGAATTACATTCGAATTCTTACAGGTGATAAGGTTAAGGTTGAACTAACACCATACGACTTGAATAAAGGCCGTATAGTTTACCGCGCCCGTTAATCCCTCTATTTACACAACACTGATCAATAGCATAACCCAACATATGTTGAATTTTGCTGAGTATTGAATCAGGTAAGTGGCAGTAGTGACAATAAAGAATTCTAGACACCCCTTCGGCTAACGCCCTAGGGGTGTTTTTGTTTATGCGCTAATTAACCCACATTATCAGTGTATATCATCATACTTTTTGCGGATCTCAGTTAGCTGCGGCTGTATATCTAATGGCGCATAATTCATTGCCTGCTCGAACAGATCCTTATTCTCTTCAGACAAGCGCTCCTCTTCACTCATTTTACTCAGCTTGTTCATTGCATCAACAAACCTTGGATCGTATTTTTCAATACTCATATTGCACTCCCACCGAATCACTTATCTATTTAAAAATGAATTATATCAAAGTAACAAAAACTTCTGCTAGCTTAAGCCACCTTAAATACACCCTAACAGCCAGCATTAGCAGCCAAATAGCAAACTGAAACCTATATAACGATAACTAAACGACCAATTACACTTAAATTTAGCACTTACTCTTGTCCAACAGGCTGTCTCACCATAAAATGAGCTAATTAATAGATTAATTCAAATTCTTAGCCCCACTTTCTCAAAACACTTTATAAACTAATCAGTTTTATTGTAAACACATCTAGAGAACACAAGGCCCAGCTTTGAAAAAATCACTATCCGATTTCAATTTAAAGGCATACCCCAATCATGCGCGCCAGCAATTTTTTAATATCAACATTGAAAGAAACCCCTTCTGATGCGGAAGTCATCAGCCATCAACTTATGCTTAGAGCAGGCATGATTAGAAAATCTGCTTCAGGCCTATACTCTTGGCTGCCTCTTGGCCTAAAAGCTGTTCGCAAAGTAGAAAAAATCGTCCGCGAAGAAATGGAACGAGCTAGCGCACAAGAAGTACTGATGCCCGCTGTACAACCTGCTGAATTATGGGAAGAGTCTGGACGCTGGACAGAATACGGCCCTGAACTTTTGAGACTTCAAGATAGACACGGTCGCGATTTCTGCCTAGGCCCAACGCACGAAGAAGTCATCACCGACATCGTTAAGAAGGAATTACGTAGCTACAAACAGCTTCCCGTTAATTTTTACCAAATTCAAACCAAATTCAGAGATGAAATACGCCCCCGTTTTGGCGTAATGCGCTCGCGCGAATTCATCATGAAAGATGCTTACTCTTTCCATATAAACGAGGAGTCTTTAAAAGACACTTACCAAGGCATGTTTGATGCTTACGTTCGCATTTTTGACCGTCTAGGACTAGATTACCGTCCTGTAATTGCTGACAACGGATCTATCGGCGGCTCTGGCTCACATGAGTTCCACGTTCTAGCATCTTCGGGTGAAGATGACATTGCATTTAGCGACAGCAGCGATTATGCAGCCAACGTTGAATCAGCAGAAGCCCTTGCACCTGTAGAACCTAGAGCGGCAGCGACACAAGAGCTGTCAATCATCGACACTCCGAACGCAAAAACAATCGCCGCTTTGGTCGAGCAATTCAACTTGCCTATCGAAAAGACAGTAAAAACCCTCATTGTAGAAGCAAGCGAAGAGAGCGACTCAACGCTGATTGCGCTAATGGTTCGCGGCGATCACGACCTTAACGAAATCAAAGCAGAAAACCTTCCCCAAGTAAAAAGCCCTCTTACCTTTGCAACCGATGAACAACTGAAAGACAACATCGGCGCCAGCGCAGGCTCTTTAGGACCTATAAACCTCAAGATGCCAATTCTTATCGACAGAAGCGTTGCCCAGATGTCTGATTTCAGCGCAGGTGCAAATATTGATGACAAACACTATATCGGCATCAACTGGGAAAGAGACTTACCCCTTGCAGAAATAGCTGACTTAAGAAACGTACAAGAAGGTGACCCAAGCCCATGCGGCAACGGCAGCCTTATTATCAAGCGCGGCATTGAAGTTGGGCACGTTTTTCAGCTTGGCTTAAAGTACTCTCAAGCGATGAACGCCTCAGTTCTTGATGAAAACGGCAAAGCCAAAAACATGCACATGGGATGCTACGGCATTGGCATCACGCGTGTTGTTGCTGCAGCTATTGAACAAAACTTTGATGACAACGGAATTATTTGGCCAAGTAGCTTAGCACCTTTCCAAGTAGCGCTAGTGCCTCTCAATTACGACAAATCAGAGCAAGTCAAAGAAACAACTGACAAACTATACCAAGAGCTACTTTCAGCAGGCGTTGAAGTATTCCTTGATGACCGAAATGAGCGCCCAGGTGTTAAGTTTGCCGACATGGAACTTATCGGCATACCACACCGCCTCGTTATTTCAGACCGCGGCATTAAAGCAGAAACGTTTGAATACAAAGGACGCACAGACGAGCAAAAGCAAGATATTGCAACACAAGGCGCTAGCGAATTCTTAATCGAAAAAATCAAAGGCTAATTCTTTGAAAACGATTTGGCGGGTAGTCCTACCCGCCTTTTTCTTCAGCGTTTGCAGCGTATCCCATGCACAAACCCGTGAAGATCTCAGCCCACTTATGCTCAAAACCCTTAAACAGTCTATTGCCCAGTCTTCTAGCTTTGCAGATCGTTTTGACGCTGAAGTTTGGCTTATTGATATGTCTGGACGCATAGCCAACCTTGTCGACGATAGACTTGAGCGCATTGAAATACTCAAAGCAGTTCATGCACAAGCCTCTATCAATCAACTACCGACAGATGTTGTGCTAGGCTTAATTGAAACGGAAAGCCACTTCAATCGCTATGCACTATCCCCTGCTGGCGCTCAAGGACTAATGCAAATAATGCCATTCTGGAAGCTTGAAATAGGCCGCCCAATGGACAACCTAATCGACATAGAAACCAATATACGCTACGGCTGTACCATCCTTAAAAGCTACTTAAATATTGAAAAAGGCGATATGAGCAAAGCCTTAGCTCGCTACAATGGCTCAAGAGGCAAAGCAAAGTACCCAAATAAAGTTTTCAAAAACCGTGCAAAGTACATGCTAGAAGAATAAGAGCCGACTCAAACAAACTCCTCCAACCTTTAACCCAACAAGCCATTTACACTAAACAACACTACCGCCATCTTAAACTCATTCTACAACCGCCTCAAACCCGCCTAAGCATCGACAAAACAGGCAATTTAGCGGTTTATATTCCCTATCCACAAAAGCCTATTTCAGTTTACTAGATATTCAACCAACAATACTTGACTAAAATACTTGGTTTACTCATAATCACAGCCTTAGTTAACCTTATTGGAAAATCGATGCGCTTAACAACAAAAGGTAGATATGCTGTCACCGCAATGCTCGATTTAGCATTGCACACATCAGACGGACCAATTAGCCTCTCCTGCATATCTGAACGCCAAGGGATATCTCTTTCTTATTTAGAACAGCTTTTTTCAAAACTAAGAAAAGAGCAGCTCGTTAATAGTATTCGCGGCCCAGGCGGCGGCTACCAGTTAAACAGAGAAACCTGCAATATTAATGTTGCACAGATTATTGATGCGGTAAATGAATCAATAGATGCAACAAGTTGCGGCGGCACTGGCGACTGCCAAGATGGTGATTTTTGCTTAACCCACCATCTGTGGACAGACCTAAGCACTCAAATACACAAATTCTTGAGTGATATCAGCCTGGCGCAGCTTGTGGAACGCAAAGATATTGCACTTATATCGATGCGCCAAAGCGATGTACAAAACCTCAGTTTAGAACACTGAAAAAAACGTTAACTTCTGCATAGCAACCAACTTAAGCTTGATTAAGAGCATCTTCCTATAGGTAATTTATATAGAAGGATTGATAGCTATGTTAGTAATTGAATATGACTTTTTACTTTTATAAAGGCAAGCCCAAGAACTCGCCGAAAAAGTAATGAACCTTGTATTATTGAATGAGCAATAGCAAATGACTGATCAATTAGATGAGGCACTATCTAGAGAATATGAAGCTGGATTTGTCTCAGATGTAGAATCTCGTACTTTCGATCCCGGTATCGATGAATCTGTTATACGACGCATTTCTGCGATGAAAGAAGAGCCCGAGTGGATGCTCGACTGGCGCTTAAAAGCATTTGAGATGTGGAAAACAATGCCAGAACCTGACTGGGCACACATTGATTACGCTGACATAGATTTCCAAGCAATCTCTTATTATAGCGCCCCTAAGAGCATGGATGATCGACCAAAATCCCTTGATGAAGTTGATCCTGAGCTATTACGCACCTATGAAAAGCTAGGCATTCCCTTAGTTGAGCAACAACAACTCGCCGGCATCGCCGTAGATGTTGTATTTGACTCTGTCTCAGTAGTAACTACTTTTCGCGAGAAGCTAAAAGAAAAAGGCGTTATCTTCTGCCCTATTTCTGATGCGATCAAAGAATACCCTGAGCTTGTTCAAAAATATCTAGGCACAGTCGTTTCACAAAAAGACAACTTTTTTGCTGCTTTAAACTGCGCAGTATTTACCGACGGTTCTTTTGTTTATATCCCTAAAGGCACTCGCTGCCCAATGGAGCTTTCGACATATTTTAGAATTAATGAGCTCAATACCGGCCAATTTGAGCGCACATTGATTATCGCAGACGAGGGTAGCTATGTAAGCTATCTAGAGGGCTGTACAGCACCCCAGCGTGATGAAAACCAATTACACGCCGCGGTTGTTGAACTTGTCTGCTTAGACAATGCAGAGATTAAATACTCAACAGTTCAAAACTGGTACCCAGGCGATGAAAACGGTGTAGGCGGTATTTACAACTTCGTAACTAAGCGCGGTATCTGTCATGACAACGCCAAAATCTCTTGGACACAAGTTGAAACAGGCTCTGCTGTCACTTGGAAATACCCAAGCTGCGTACTGAAAGGCGACAACAGTGTTGGCGAATTTTACTCTGTTGCCCTAACCCGAGGCGCACAACAAGCAGACACCGGCACCAAAATGATTCATTTGGGTAAGAACACCAAATCGACCATCATTTCCAAGGGCATTTCAGCAGGTAAAAGCAATAACAGTTACCGTGGCTTAGTACACATGGGCAAAGGCTCTAGCGGTGCTCGTAACTTTACCCAATGTGATTCTTTGCTAATTGGCGATAAGTGCGGCGCACACACCTTCCCTTATGTTGAAAGTCGCAACCCAACAGCGATTGTTGAGCATGAAGCGACTACTTCAAAAGTCAGCGATGATCAGATGTTTTTATGTCAACAACGCGGTTTAGATCCAGAAAAGGCAGTTTCCATGATTGTAAATGGATTCTGTAAAGAAGTATTTAAAGAGTTACCTATGGAGTTTGCCGTAGAAGCCGGCAAGTTATTAGAAATAAGCCTAGAAGGCTCTGTTGGATAACCACTTACTTGCTCACCTTATTTGAGCACTTATAGGTAATGATTTTAGGAATTTATAGATGTTAAAAATTAACGATTTACACGCTCGCGTTGCACAAAACGATATTATTAAAGGCCTTAACTTAGAAATAAACGCAGGTGAAGTTCACGCTATCATGGGCCCAAATGGCGCGGGTAAAAGTACATTAAGCTATTCACTTGCAGGTCGCGATAACTACGAAGTTACTTCGGGAACTGCTACTCTTGACGGTAAAGACTTACTGGATTTAGAAGTAGAAGAACGCGCAGCAGCAGGACTCTTCCTTGCTTTCCAATACCCGGTTGAAATCGCCGGTGTTAGCAATATGGAATTTATGAAAGCGGCTGTTGATGCACAGCGCGCCGCTCGCGATCAAGAAGCACTGAGTTCTTCTGAATTTTTAAAACGTGCAAAAGCTGCTTGTAAGCAAGTTAATCTACCACTTAACTTCCTCAAACGCGGTGTTAACGAAGGTTTCTCTGGCGGCGAGAAAAAGCGTAACGAAATCATGCAAATGATTCTTCTAGAACCAAAAATCAGCATTCTTGATGAATCTGATTCAGGTCTAGATATCGATGCTCTTAAAATTGTGGCCGAAGGCATTAACAGCCAACGCGACGGCGAGCGCTCGTTTTTAGTGATCACCCACTACCAACGCCTGCTTGATTACATAAAACCTGATTTTGTACATGTATTAGCAGAAGGTAAAATTGTTAAAAGCGGCGGTCCTGAACTGGCTCTTGAACTTGAATCACAGGGCTATGCGTGGCTGGAATCTTACGATCGCACTGCTCAGGATGGCGAACAATGAGCAGTTGGTTAGCGCAGGCCATTGATAGCGCTGAGAAAATAGAAGATTGGCTGTCTCCAAAGCGTGCTATTTCGTTAGCAAAACTAAAAGAAACACCTTGGCCTGGTCGTAAAACTGAGGCTTGGAAATACACGCCTATTAATGCGATTGAGCGCGCACAGTTAAGCGAAAAAACGGGTACCGCCGCTAAAGCCTCTGAAATTGATAATTTAAACAGCATTGACTTAGTCTTTGTTGACGGCCTTTTTAGTGAAGAAGCCTCAACTAGCGAGCTTCCTGAAGGGCTCACAATTTCTAGCTTGCAACACGCACAGAGCTGGGCACTTGAAAGTTTCAACCAAACAAAGCCTTCAAAACACTTTTTTGGTTTAGTTAATGATGTATTAGCGACACAAGGCTGCATTATTGATGTTGCTGCTAACACAACCATTGAGCAGCCTATTCGAATCACCAATAGCTTCAGCGAGGGGGCTCAAGCCCATACTCGTGCTATTGTACGCATCGGCGAAAGCTCAAAACTGACCGTTATTGAACAGCTTGAAGGTGATTTAGCAAGTTTAAACACCTTTTTTGCGGAATATCAAATCAGCGAAAAAGCTCACCTTGAACACTATCGCCTTGCACTTCAATCAGGAAAGGCACTGAGCGTAGGCGGCTGCCACTTTAACCTCAACCAAGCTTCTACACTAGATAGTAGTTTGATTGGTTATGGAAGCCAGCTATCTCGAGTTGATATGGATGTCATCCATAGTGCAGAGCACAGCAACGCCAAATTAAACGTGATCTATTTACTTGATGGTAAAGAGCTGTTTGATTTACACAGCGCAATTGAACACACCAAACCTAATGGTGTTAGCGAGCAAAATGTGCGCTGTATTGCAGCGGATCGTGCGAACGCTATTTTCAATGGTCGAATTCATATCCACCGCGATGCTCAAAAGATATTGGCACAAATGAACAACCGTAATTTGCTGATGTCGCCAAACGCTCAAATTAACACCAAGCCTGAGCTCGAAATTTACGCGGATGATGTACGCTGCGCTCACGGTGCTACAATTGCCGAGATCGATGAAGAGGCAATGTTTTACCTGCAATCTCGCGGTGTGAGCCGTAGTGAAGCGCAAATCATGCTGAGTTTTGCTTTTATAAACGAGCTGGTTGACCAAATGAAAAACGATGCCGTTGCTCAATGGTTACGCCCAATGCTACGTGAACGCTTTGCTCAAATGGAGATCCGCTAACAATGGCATTTGATGTTAATGAAATTCGTACAGAGTTTCCTATTCTTAACCGTCAAGTTCATAACAACCCTCTCGTCTACTTGGACAATGCAGCGACAACGCAAAAACCCCAAGTAGTGATAGATGCGATTGTTGATTACTACACTAATTACAATTCCAATGTGCATCGTGGCGCCCATCAATTGGCCGACGAAGCAACGCGAAAGTTCGAAGCTGCACGAGACAGTGTCGCCAATTTTATCAACGCCTCTTCACGCTGTGAAGTTATTTGGAGTGCAGGTACCACCGAGTCTATTAACATCGTAGCCAATGGTATCGCCAAACTGTTAAAGGCTGGTGACGAAGTTCTCGTTACTGAGATGGAACACCATGCAAATTTAGTAACGTGGCAACAAGCCTGTTTAGCCAGTGGAGCAACTCTTGTTGTTGCGCCAATTAGTGATAAGGGCGAGCTGGATCTTGAGGCCTATTACGCATTGCTAAACACACACACACGCTTAGCCGCTATCCCCCATGCCTCAAACGCACTAGGAAGTGTTAACCCCATACAAGCAATGACAGCCAGAATCAAATCAATTAGCTCTGATGCGTTAGTTATGATAGATGGCGCTCAGGGTATCGCGCACTGTGATGTTGACGTTCAAGCTATCGGTTGTGATTTTTATGCCTTTTCTAGTCACAAATTTTATGGACCAACGGGCATCGGTGTTCTGTGGGGCAAAGAGCAGCTTTTAGCTGACTGGCCCGTTTGGCAAACCGGTGGAGAAATGATAGCGGAGGTCAGCTATCAAAGCGCTAAGTGGAACACTCTTCCTTACCGCTTAGAAGCAGGCACACCCAACATCGCCGATGTAATTGGCTTTGGCGCTGCTGTAGAGTGGTTCCAGCAGCTTGATAAACAAGCGGTACTTGCTCATGAACTCTCTGTATTAAATTGCGCCACTCAAATGGCCGAGTCCTTTGACGGATTAGAAATCATAGGCAGCGCACAACACAAAGTACCTGTTTTGAGCTTTGTAATGCAACAAGGTCATCCTGCGGATATTGGTTTTATATTAGATCGCCAAGGTGTCGCTATTCGAACAGGCCACCACTGTGCAGAGCCTTTGATGAACCGCTTGAATATACCGGGGACTGCCCGTGCATCCTTTGCCATTTACAATACGGTAAATGAAGTCGAAAGATTATTTGAAGCCCTAGAAAAAGCGAAAAAGATGCTCGCTTAAGCACTGGAGAAAACAATGTCCATCGAAAGCTATGATCCTAATCAAGTCAATATCACTGTTACAGACAAAGCGCTGGCACATTTTGACAAGAAGCTCGCGACGAACGCTGGGAACCTAATCCGCTTGAGTATTAAAAAGAGCGGCTGCACTGGCTATGCCTATGTCCTCGATTACGTTGAGCAAGCTGAGCAAGAAGACCAACTATTAGTACTTAATGACAGAGTCAAACTTGCCATTTCCAATAAAGCAGTAGCCATCGCACAAGGCACAGAGATAGACTACGTGCTTGAAGGCGTTAACCGTGTTATCAAATACAATAACCCGAATGTTATTGCTGAGTGCGGTTGCGGCGAAAGCTTCACCGTTTAACCTCTTCCAGCAGCGCAATCTTCTTGATTTTCTACAAGATACGCCTATGATTGCGCTATATTCTCACCTCTACTAAAGCAAAGAAGATAGCTATGCAACAAAACACCGTGGTTACGCAACGTGAGTGCCCTGCTCGCCGTGTCCCTTCTGGCCAATTAACAAGTATTCCCGCCGGACAATTTATAAATATCAAGCAAGACCTCGGTGGCAATTACACGATAACTTGGCAAGGCAATATGCTACGTATTGATGGTACGGATGCTGGAGCTATTGGTAGAGAGCCTGAAGTCATTAGCTTTAGCGAAAATAACTCTGATCAAATTGACACAGAACAAGTGTGGCAAGCAATTCGAAGCGTTTTTGACCCTGAAATCCCCGTCAATCTTGTAGATCTCGGGCTAATTTATGCTGTAGATATTGATCAAGAAAGTAAAACAGCAAATATTACAATGACGCTAACAGCTCCAGGCTGCGGCATGGGCCCTATCTTAGTCAGTGATGTAGAATACCGTGTCGCTAAAGCACCTAATGTCGAGCATGTAAATGTTGAGCTCGTGTTTGATCCCGCTTGGCATAAAGATATGATGAGCGAAGAAGCGCAACTAGAAACAGGGTTGTTCTTCTAAGCAGTTCATATTTATAACATTTAGCATCACCCTATTTTATATTTAAGACAGAGAGAAGAACCATGGCCCTGCCAAGTACAGCAGATATTTTAGAAGATTTAGAGTTTTTTGATGACTGGGAAGAGCGCTACAAATACATCATTGATCTAGGCCAAGAGATGCCAAAAATGGATCCGCAGTTTCACACTCAAGAGCGCCTTGTAAAAGGCTGCCAAAGCAATGTGTGGATCAATGTAACTCCTATTGACGGAAAGCTACAGTTTGATGTTGATTCAGACGCTATAATCGTCAGGGGCCTATTAGCATTAGTCATGGCTGCATATAATGACAACACCCCGCAACAAATACTCGATTTCGATATTCAGCAGTATTTTGAAGCACTTGACCTTGAGCAGCATATCAGCCCTACAAGAGGCAATGGCTTACGCGCTATTGTCAGCAAAATTCGTGATTTTGCAAGTGCAGCAAGACTGTAACATCCATTATTTTAGATCTTCACCATCACCTTAAATAGCGAGCATACGCGCTTAACAGGTGGTGGTTTTCACTCAACACCTCCCTTACCTCCCCGCTAAAAACACTGGATTTTAATCGAGTAAATTCTGCAAAACATCCAAAAAGCGACTATCCTTTTACTATGATTATCAGATAAAAGGGATAACATGATGATTAATAGCACTTTAAACAGAAAGCTTCACGAAGCTAACAATATATACAATCAATATTTAACGCTTATCAACTCGAAAAAATCCTCTATCCCTGCCGACTTTCAAGCCGATGCAGAAAAAGCACAAATAGATTTTCTGATGTTCTCACTCGACTCTGTTATCCAACTTATTGCAACACACTGCAAGCATGATGAAAATAAAGAGCACATCTATAGTCAAGTTGAAAAGGTTCGTGAGATTTTAGATGAAATTGATAGCTCTAATCCCAAGCGTTGTGTTAAGCAATTAGAGGAGGCGTCTAGTATTTGGTCACAACTTTGCTACTAAAAAAACCGCTTTAACCAACTGATAGTTAAAAGAAAAATATGTAATCTAAAAAACGCACTGAAAGGGTGCGGCAAAGGCTGCTAATCTCGTTTTGATTATGGTATATTCGCGGCTTGTTTATAAGATTATAAAAAAGAAATGCTATTAACTACCCATAAAACTGCGCACCGTATTTCCTTAAACGCAGAAGATTTTAGCGTGATTCCCAGCGCCAAAGCATTCAAAAACGCGATTTTAGAGCATATAGAGAATGCGCAAAGCCGCATTTATATTACCGCATTGTACTTACAAGAAGATGATGCAGGCAAAGAGATCCTCCACGCTTTATATAATGCAAAACAGCAGAATCCAGATCTTGATATTCGTATTTTTGTTGATGCTCACAGAGCACAACGCGGCTTAATTGGCGATGCCGCTTGTGAAGGAAACCAAGCGTTTTATTGCAAAATTGACGAACAATATGAACACAAAATAGGCCTTTATGGTGTTCTTGTAAAAACCAAAGAACTGTTTGGCGTACTTCACTTAAAAGGCTTAGTGTTTGACAACACTGTCATTTATACCGGCGCCAGCATCAACGATGTCTATCTACACCAAGCTGAAAAATGCCGCTATGACAGATACCATATTTTGCAGTGTAACGACCTAGCGGATACGATGGTTGATTATTTGCATCGCTATATCATTAAACCCGGCTACTCTCCTCTTTTGAATAATGGCCAACGCCTGGATAAGAAAACTCAAAAGAAATATGCCAAAAAGCAAAAATCACTGTTTAAGCACTCTAATTACAACAACCAAGTACACCATGACAAAGGAGGATCAATTAAGGTCACTCCGATGGTCGGTTTTGGAACTAGAGGCAATAAAGTCAACAATAGCATTCGTGATATATTCAAGTTTGCAAGAAACACCCTCGTACTTTTCACCCCCTACTTTAATCTACCTAAAATACTCTCCAAGGATTTGAAAAAAGCCTTAGATCGCGGAGTTAAAGTAACTATGGTGATTGGAGATAAAACCGCTAACGATTTCTATATTGCCTCAGAGCAAGATTTTTCAAAAATTGGCATCATTCCGTATATTTACGAACTGTTGCTAGTGAGATTTATCAAGCGCCATCAAAAGTATATAGATTCCGGCTTGCTCAACGTGCATCTCTGGAAAAATGAAAGCCACAGTTTTCATTTAAAAGGAATGGTTGCCGATGATAGAAACCACCTTATTACTGGTAACAATCTAAACCCGCGCGCATGGGCACTAGACTTGGAAAACGCACTTTTACTGGAGGATAACGAGCAATTGCTGAAAGAAAAATGGCATGATGAGTTGTCGAATGTGCTGCAATTCACTAAAAAAGTCGGCCACAGTGATGAGCTGGAAAATATGGCTGATTACCCTAAATATGTACGCGATCCTATTAGAAAATTGCAATTAACACAGATCGATAAGATATTTAAACGCTTCATGTAAAGCCGCTAAAGATGAGGATAAGCGCTTGCTCTTAAAGCGCTTATCCAACGAACTGCTCAGACTATTAATTGCCAGTAATATTTACTATCCCATCATATATAAACTGAATAGCAAGCGCTGCCAGTATTACACCCAAAAACCGCCTCAATATATCATCGCCTGTTTTACCGATAATACGCTTTAAATGACGAGAGATTAGCATACTTAAAAACGTTGCCAGCATAATAGATAGCACAGCTGCACCAACGGCTAAATCTACCGCCAACTCATCTGACTGAGAAAACAGCAAGATAGTCAAAGTCAATGAACCAGGCCCCGCCATCATCGGTATCGCCATCGGAAAGACGGAGATATCTTTGTGCTCTGTCCCCTGTGCAAACTCGGTTTCTTTGGTAATTAAATTAAAAGCTGTAAAGAACAAAAGGATTCCTCCTGATATTCGAAAAGCATGAATACTAATCCCGATCAAATTTAGAAATGGCTCACCATATAAGCCAAAAACTAGCAGCAACACACTCGCAATAGTGACCGATTTGGCAGCCATTTTTAATCGAAATTTCTTATCTTGCGGGGGCACTAATGAGTGAAAGATTAATGCTGTACCTAATGGATCTATAATCACCATTAGCGACGCCAAACCTGCAAAGTAAATCGATAAATCCATCGTATAACCTTCATTAAAAATTAAGTAACTTATGCTCATTCAAATACGGCGAGACTAAAGAATAGTGCTTAAACGAAATAACATTGAGCTATTGATTTAAGTTTAATCATTCAAGAATAGTACTATTGACGCTGATTACACTACTTTAGACAAGTTTACGCAGCAGACAACCGTTTCTGGATGGAAACTAAGTATAACACTCACAACCTTTAACACATTGATCTTTAACAACTCAATGGTTAGGATCAAGCGCCAAACACAAAGCGCTTTACAGCAAGCCCTTTTATGCTAGTATTTCGAGCTTTTATAGCACTGAGAAAATACATGAGCGAAACAAATCAAACCAAAAATGGCTTTCTAGCACTCGTATCAAAACTTTGTTTCGATGAGAACCTACCTATCCGCTTTTTATACAAAACGGTGCCCGGTCATTTAAATGATACTGGCTGGCGCATGTATACGGGCTATGAAGATGACGAATATTTGGCGAACGAACTCGCAAATATGCTACCAGTGCCCGTTGAAAAGCTCTGCGAGATGGATAGCAGCTTAACACCGCTGGTAGAATACAATGCAGGAACAGTATGGGAGAGAACGCCTGAGCAGCAAGACTGGCAACGTGTTTATGATTTTAAGATTCCATCCGATAACGTCGACGTTGATATCACCAACGACACTGCTAAATTCACAACCGAAGTTCTTTAGCTTTATAGACCTCAGCGCTACGCCTATTCAGGCCGCATAAAAAGATTTATAAAAAACCATCTTCACCCCTTGAATATAAACTTTTAAGCCTTAGATACTAGTTAGCGGCGCTCATGAGAGGCTGCTAACAGATCACCAAAGACACTACGTCTTGCACACTTAGTCTTCGGATAAGTGAACCGGGCACAACGCCCACTAACATATTGCTTAAAAGGATATGAATATGAGAACTTTAGATTTAACTCCCCTTTACCGCTCGGCTATTGGCTTTGATCGCCTTGCTTCTATTATCGACAGCGCAAGTCGCAACGATCAACCAGCCTTCCCACCCTACAATGTAGAGCTACTTAGCGAAAACGAATACAGAATTACGATGGCTGTCGCCGGCTTTTCCTTTGAAGAATTACACATTGGTTCTGAACAAGGCAGCCTAACGATTTCAGGCGAGAAGAGTGACAGCGATAATACTCCCCACTACTTATATCAAGGGATAGCTGCACGTAATTTTGAAAGACGTTTTCAGCTAGCAGATCACATGAAAGTTGTGAATGCGAAAATGGAAAACGGCCTGTTACACGTCAATTTAGTACGCGAGATACCTGAGGCTATGAAGCCACGTACGATTCAAATTGATCGTTAAGCTTAAGGCTTAAAAGCTGCTAGAGAAAGGTTTTTGACCGCTCCTTTTTCTAGCATCAAATTTTATATCAAATTCTAGCACCAAACTTTTAAATCAGCTCAGCACTAAGCACGACCACTACTAGGTTGGAATTGTAAAACCTTTATCAACATCTGCATTTTGACCACGATCACGTAATAAATGATCAGTCAGCACAATCGCTAACATAGCCTCTGCTATTGGCGTCGCACGAATACCTACGCAAGGATCATGACGGCCTTTGGTAATGACTTCTTGCTCATCACCATTTGCATCAACAGACTTTCCTGGCAAACGTAAACTTGAAGTAGGTTTTAAAGCGATATGCGCAACAACATCTTGCCCAGTAGTTATACCACCCAAAATGCCGCCACAATGGTTTGATAAAAATCCTTCCTTGCGCATTTCATCGCGATGCTCTGTACCTTTTTGCTCGATACAATCAAAGCCATCGCCTATTTCAACACCCTTCACCGCATTGATACTCATCAACGCATGGGCAATTTCAGCATCAATACGATCAAAAATTGGCTCACCTAATCCAACCGGAACCCCTAAAGCGTGCACTGAAATTTTCGCACCGATTGAATTACCTTCTTTGCGCAAAGCATCCATGTAATCTTCCATCTCCTGAACAACCGATGCATCAGGCGAAAAGAAAGGATTGGTTTCAATCACATCCCAATCAAAGTTTTCTGGATTGATTTTGATAGGACCAAGCTGTGAAAGGTAACCTTTTACCTGAACACCTTTTGAAGCTAGGAATTTTTTAGCCACAGCACCTGCTGCAACTCGCATCGCGGTTTCCCTTGCCGATGCACGCCCACCTCCGCGATAATCTCTAAAACCATATTTATTGCTATAAACATAATCTGCGTGAGCAGGTCTAAAGGTATCCTTAATATTGCCGTAATCTTTAGAGCGCTGATCAGTATTACGAATTAATAAGCCAATCGCTGTACCTGTGGTTTTGCCTTCAAAGACGCCTGAGAGAATTTCCACTTCATCAGCTTCACGTCGCTGAGTAGTATGTCGTGAAGTACCAGGCTTTCTTCTGTCTAAATCTATTTGCAGATCTTCAACTGATAATTCAATGCCCGGCGGACAACCATCAATGATACAACCTAACGCAGGGCCATGACTTTCACCGAATGTACTGACTGCAAACAACTTACCAAAACTATTACCCGACATACTTAACTCTTATCCTTTAAAAAACGTCACTAAAACTCATAGTATTTATATTATTGGAACAATGATGCAAAAGGTAGTAATTGTGCTCTGCTAATAACAAAAACTCCATTACCGCCCTCTGGTAACTCAACCCATGTAAAAGGCACTTGCTCAAACTGCTCCATCAAATGTACTTCTGAATTACCAACCTCAACCACAAGCAGCCCATGCTCTGTTAAATAATCACAGGCTTGTGCGAGAATTTTTTTACAAATATCTAACCCATCATCACCACTGCCAAGTGCAAGCGCTGGTTCATGCTGATATTCTGCTGGCATAGATACCAAATCAGATTTATCAACGTAAGGTGGATTACTGACAATTAAATCATACTGCTCGCAAACCTGCTCAAACAAGTCACTTTGAATAATTGAAACCTGATCTTGCATTTCATGCTTTGCAATATTGATATCTGCCACTTGCAATGCTTGAGCACTAATATCAGCAATATCAACATGAGCTTGCTCAAATGCATACGCCAGCCCAATACCAATACAACCCGATCCTGTGCACATATCCAAAACACGATTAACAGGATCCGCCTGTAGAAACGGACTAAATTCCTGCTCGATTAATTGCGCGATTGGTGAGCGTGGAATCAATACACGTCGATCCACGTAGAACGGCATTTGCATAAACCAAGCTTCGTTGATGATATAAGGAAGCGGTTCACGAAACTGAATGCGTCTTTGCATAAACCCAAGAATGCGCTTCTTTTCTGTCTCGAGCAAAGTACCATCAAGTACCATCTCATCGGCATCCCAAGGAAGGTAAAGCGCTGCTAGAACCAGCTGCCTTGCCTCGTCCAATGCAGATACATGGCCATGACCAAAATATACTTTTTGCTCCATCATTTTAGAGTAGCAATAACGAATAAAATCTCGGCTGCTGTTTAAGGTCGTAAGTAATTGCTCTGTTTCAGTCATAACATTCTGCGATTTAAAAAAGGAGCTATTGTACCTTTAGATACACGACTTTTATACGAAAACTCACTGCACTAACAACGATATATTATTGAGACCGCGACACTCATTATGTGTTGGCTGATGCTGTAATGAAATCAAGACTATACACCTCTATCTCCTATATAAATTCCAGCCACTATTCCATCAATTGAAGTATCAACTTTCTATAGCAGAACGACATTATCTTTTTCTAGAATCTTAGCCTTTTAAACAGCGTTTACTCCAACTGACTACCTCCCTAAACATTCATTCCAAAACAAATAATCACGACCCTGACTTACTTTTATTAATAAATTTTCCTATATCGCTTAAGATTTTGTTAAAATTGGCTAAAACAGCTCCTTTACCAATGAAAAATGACCATGCCTGATTTTAATGACTTTCATAAACACACTACGCTCTTTGATGCTAAACCCGATCTTGAATCAGAAGATTTGGATTGCTTTTCAGAAGCGATACAAGGTGTTAAGCCTAATAAACAGGATAAAATTGGCCGTAATTCAACGATCAGGCTCACCAAGAATGCAGATAAAGCCTACCATCGAGAACAAGCCACTGTGGATACTTCACAAATATCAGATGGCTTATCTACGGAGTCCGTTGACATTGTTGAATCTGATCAAGCACTGCTTTTCGCAGCTCCCGGCATTCAGCTCAACGTTATTAAGCGCTTGAAAAAAGGGCACATACCTTGGGAGCAAGGGATAGACCTTCACGGTTTTAGTATTGACGAAGCGCGCGATCAACTGAGTAATTTTATTCGCAGTTGTTATTATCAAGGTTGTCAAACAGTCCTAGTCGTGCACGGCAAGGCATATAGCCAAAGCGGATCTCTACCGCTGTTAAAATCCTATACCAATGATTGGTTACGCCAACTACCAGAAGTATTAGCATTTAGCTCTGCTCAGGCGAAAGATGGCGGTGCTGGCGCACTCTATGTATTGCTAAAACGTAAAAAATAGCCTTAGCGAAGCATTCAGCGTGAAACTAGCTAGCAAGAATCGACAAGCACAGTGCCAAAAGCACCAATAAGGCACAATCTGCTTTACCTCAATATAAAGTTGCAGTAAGTTAGCGCCTTTATTTATTTGCTCGGAGTGACTGGTTAAAATGGAAAAAGCATTTGCCACAATTATAGAAAACATAGGGGAAGATTTAAACCGCGAAGGTCTTTTAGACACCCCCGCCCGCGCTGCAAAAGCCATGACATATTTAACCCAAGGGTATACTCAGTCACTGGATGTTGTAGTTAATAATGCACTTTTCCCGTCTGATAACAGTGAAATGGTTGTCGTTAAAGACATCGAATTCTACTCGCTTTGCGAGCACCATATGCTGCCATTTATTGGAAAAGCGCATGTCGCTTACATTCCACAAGGTAAAGTCATCGGGTTATCTAAACTGGCTCGCATCGTAGATATGTTCGCAAGACGCTTACAGATCCAAGAAAATATGACCAAACAGATTGCTGAAGCGATTATGGAAGTAACTGATGCCGAAGGCGTGGGTGTTGTCATTGAAGCTGAGCATATGTGCATGAAGATGCGCGGTGTTGAAAAGCAAAATAGCACGATGAAAACGTCAATGTTGCTAGGCTCTTTCAGAGGCCGCCCTGCGACACGTGCTGAGTTTTTCTCTCTCGTTAGCTAAGCGCGCTTTAATAAAAAAGAGGCTTAAGTGACAAAGCCTCTTTTTGAACTTCAATAAACTTGCGCAACGACCCACTCTTCAACTCCTACCTGCGAACATTTCATACAATACAGCGATACTGTATGGAAGCCTGCTTTGCTAATATGCTTTACATACTCGTTTATATATTTGATTTATCCGTTTTCAAACGCGCACTGGCATTGCAAACAGATGCCTGTATGATCAAGTAAACACACTTTAACTCTTTGTTAATAATCGCAATAATGCATATCGCTAACAAAGTACGCAAACACTCTTATTTATTTGTATAGGGCCAGCATGATCACTAAACGCAAAATGCAACTTTCTATCCTCAGTGCAAGCATGACAATTGTAAGTACGCTAATTGCATCCAATTTACAGGCCATGTCACTACAAGATGTTTATCAGTTAGCATCTCAGTCTGACCCACTTTTACAACAAGCAGCCATGCGCTTTGAAAGCAGTAACGAGAACATCATTCAAGCAAAAGCTGCGTTAAGACCCACTGTAAACGGACAAGTTAAAGTTGACTGGAAAGACAGCTCCAACATCAATAGCAGCAACACAAAAAGCTATTCAATAAATCTCTCTCAACCTGTTTACTCGCCAGCATTAGGGTCAGCTTACAACAAAGTTAAAATCGCCCAGCAACAGGCCAAACTACAATATCAGCTTAGCGAGCAAGACTTAGTGCTGCGCACTCTTAACGCCTACATAGCCGCTATGATAGCAAAGAGTGACTTAACAACAGCACAGGCCCAAGAGCGCGCGATTCAACGCCGCCTTGAACGAGTTAACGCAGAGTTCGAAGTGGGCGTTATAGCTATCACCGATGTACACGAAGCCCAGGCCACTTATGACAATACAAAGGTAAACTTGATCATCAGCCAAGGACAACTAGATAACAGCCTAGAAGCCTTACAAAGACTGACAGGCGAGACCATTAAACAAGTCGATAGTTTAAAAAGCGGCTACAAAACTAGCCCATTGAAGCCTGGCAACACTCAGCACTGGATTGATCAAGCTATTGCAAGCAACCTCACTATCCTCACAGGTAAAACAAGTATCAAATCATCTCAGGAAGATATTGATATCGCCAGCGCAGCCCTTAAACCTTCTGTTGATTTGCAAGCCTCCCACTCACGTGAAAACAACAGCTTACAAGGCTCTAGAAGCGACAATCAAATTGCTTTAGTACTCAATATGCCTTTATACAACGGCGGCTCTCTTCGCTCAAAAGTTCGTCAATCAATGAGTGCACAGCAAATAGAAAAATCAAAGCAGCAAGATAATATTCGCAGCGTTACACAAACCACCCGCACCTTAGTGCGCGACATACAAACTAATGTTTTAGCAATAACCGCCAGAAAGCAAAGCATTGTCTCAAGCAAAGCGGCACTTGAAGCGGTTAGCGAAGGCTTTAAAGTAGGAACACGTAACATTGTGGATGTACTACAATCGGAGCAGTCGCTTTTTAGCGCGGAAAACCTATACGCGACTGCTCGCCTAAATCACATTAAAATGCTTTTTAACTTACAGTTCCAACTGGGTAAACTCGACAAATCCAATATAGATGAACTCACCCGCTGGATGAAAACAGAAAAGTAAACAAAGAAAAACAGACACAAAAAAGGCGCACTATGCGCCTTTTTTATTCGAGTAAGAATAATTAATGAATCACTGGGCTTTCATGTCCATTATCTGGGAAGATAATTTGCCCTTGAGAATCAAAAGCTAAAGCCCCCTTTTCCGTAGCTATTTCCAACAAGTGATCAATCACCATTTGCGTAATATGACTGCTAATAATAATGCCAGCCGGTGGGTCATTCTCAAACACTTCATCAATCACTAGATTATCCGCTCTAAGCGCTAGTAACAAAGGATTGTCATCAATTAATGGGGCTATCTCTTCTGGCGTAAACACACTGTGACTACCCGCCACTTGAATTACCAACGAGTAGGCATCTAATACTTGAGTATCTAATTGCTGCAGAAAATCCGACTCAGCGCCTAATAAAATATTGCTCAGCTGGCTCGCTTGTTGTTGAGATAAGTTATTCACTGCAGATTTAGAAATGCTGTAATCAATTTTTGTCAGCTCAATTTGATCGACAGCTTCTACTTCACTACTCTCTATCTTCATTTCACCATTGGCATCAACTTCTAACCAACCATAATGCACTGCACTATCAAGCAATACTTCAATTGCCGCATTATGAATATTGACGGCAATGATATTCGCTGCACAAGGATTCTCAGCCTCCTTAGGGTCTTTTATCAAACCACCCGCTCTAGCTGCCAGTAAAGTTGAGTCTTGAACAACTATTTCTGCCAATTGATCTGTTTCAATCCGTAGCGATGATGCACATAGATTTTCAGCGCAAAACAAGGGCTGCTCCCCCGATTTTTGCTGCAGAATTTTCACGTATTCTGTACGTAACTCCTCCAGAATATCGGTCAAAATCTGACTCATATACCGTGTCCCCTCTCATAAATACTATATTCTTGTTTAAAGAGTTTTTTGTTACTGCTCTCTAAGCACGAGCAAACTCTTTTTGGGTCTTTTAAATACCCTTATATTTGGTAGCACTAGGGCTAACTTTTACACTGATTTAAAGCACTAAGCTCTACCGCTTTAATCTATATACCTTTAATCTATATCTCTTTAAACCAGGTAAATTTTAACCGTATAACTTTAAAGCACACCTATAGCTTGTTTTTTAACTCTAGTGTCTCGCTATCTTTCTAATCTATTACCATGTATTCAATTTCAAATATCTAACCACGGCTGAAATATCAATGAAATGTTATACCTATTGGAGTCACTTCACTTTTAATTTCATCGAAGTAATCTCTTAATTCAGAAAGCGGTTTCAAGGCATAATCAACAGGATCTGCAGGCGTTTCCACCCAATCTAATGCCCATATCTTAGTCATTAGCTCATATTCACCAATTAAAGCGTCAAGAAAAATCATGACCGCTTCAACCCTCGGGTCTGTTTCCAGCACCTCAGGCACATAAGGCATATAAACAGTTAAATGCAATTTGTTGTCACTGTTTTTCAGTGCAAACCAAAAATCCGAGAGCTCACACATTTCTCCACCTACACTGATACTGTTAGGTATAGGGTCATAACGGTGGTTGAAGGCTTTGAATTTAATACCTTCCACGGTTGGCGCTGCACCAACGAGAGAGAGCACAGAGTGAATAGACTCAGGATAACCATCGCAGCCAAATATCATTTCTATTGGGCCCTCTTCATCAGCTTCAAAATGAAAGGTTAAGTTTTCATCGATGAGCTGAAGCTTATCTCGGTAATCTCCCAATAGAAGCTCAGCGCTAAACTGATTATCATCTCGGCTATCAAGCACTTGCTCGATGGTCGTTTCTAGCTTTAGCCAGAACTCTTCTATTTCCTTTGCATTATGCTGCATTAGCTATCTTTCTCACTACTCTCAATATGCTCGTTAAAGCACTCATTACCCCTTCTCTTTATTATTAAAGAGAAGGGGTATCACTCTATCTGTAAATCTTAAACCTAGGACTAGGTTCTAGGAACAACCACCCCAGTTTGTCCTTGGTATTTTCCGGCCCGATCTGCATAAGATGTTTCACAAATCTCTGAAGCACCTAAAAACAACATCTGCGCAACGCCTTCATTAGCATAAATTTTTGCAGGCAATGGCGTAGTGTTGGAGAACTCCAACGTCACATGTCCTTCCCATTCAGGCTCTAAAGGTGTCACATTGACAATAATACCACAGCGCGCATAAGTGCTTTTGCCAAGGCAAACTGTTAGCACGTCTCTTGGAATTTTGAAATACTCAACCGTTCTAGCTAGTGCGAATGAATTCGGTGGAATAATACAAACATCTGATTGCACATCGACAAAGCTCTCTGGATCGAAATTCTTAGGATCTACGATAGAGGAGTTGATGTTCGTAAAAATTTTAAACTCATTTGCACAACGCACATCGTAACCATAGCTCGATGTGCCATAAGAGATTATCGCCTCTCCATCGACATTTCTAACTTGCTCATCTGCAAAAGGTTGTATCATGTCGTGCTGTTGCGCCATTTGGCGAATCCAACGATCAGCTTTTATTCCCATTTTTTTATCCACTTATGTATCAAAAATCGTATATTATATCTTTTTTTCGCAAAATTTGTCTGCTTAAAACACACAACCTTGCCTATATTTAAGCTGCTTTCAAAGCGACTGCCACAGCAAATATCAAAGCCATATATTAGTCATCAACAATCGACAACACCGGTCCTGCTTTACTACTTTGCGCCAGCTGATGAAGCCTAGCACCAAGCTTTCTGGCAATACCACGATAACGCTCTGCAATAGCCCCTTCAGGGTCTGACAATACAGAAGGCTCACCGGAATCCGCTTGTGTCCGAATAGCGATATCCAATGGCAACTCGCCGAGTAGCTCACTTTGGTAGTCATTAGCAATTCGCTCACCACCACCTGCACCAAAAATGTGCTCTTGATGGCCACAATTAGAGCATACATGAACACTCATATTCTCAATAACACCCAGCACTGGAATATCCACTTTGCGGAACATTTCTATTCCACGCTTCGCATCTAATAGCGCGATATCTTGAGGTGTTGTAACAACAACAGAGGCCGTCATAGGCACTTTCTGAGAAAGGGTTAACTGAATATCACCCGTACCTGGAGGCATATCGATAATCAAATAATCGAGCTCGCCCCACTGTGTTTGATTAACCATTTGAGCAATAGCACCGCTTGCCATTGGCCCACGCCACACCATCGCTGTACCATCATCAATCATATAAGCGATAGACATCGATTGAATACCGTGCGCCATAATTGGCAACATTTTATCTTCACCTAACGGCTGTGGGTGAGTCCCAGGAGCCACCGATAACATCATCCCCTGACTCGGGCCATAGATATCGGCATCTAAAATCCCAACACTGGCACCTTCTGCAACAAGCGCTAACGCCAAATTAACTGAAGTTGTCGATTTACCAACCCCTCCTTTACCTGAAGAGACAGCGACAATGTTCTTGACGTTAGTTAAGCTTTCCACTTGCGCTTTTTGCTTCGCACCAATTATTTGATGAGAAATATTTACAGTAAAATTACTGACTCCTGCATCCATTACTAATTGCTTCAGCGTTTCATGTAGTTGGCTTACCTCACCTTGGTTTGGATAGGGAAAAACTAGCTCTAATTTCAGTTCTTCTTTTTCCCACCCAATCGATTTAACAATATCTGCACTAAACAAATCTGTTGCTAAATAGGGATCTTGATACTGGGATAATGCAGTTTTTACTGCGGTCAAATCATTCATAGCGACGCCTTTTGCTCTATCAGCTCAATCTTATTTGCGCGTTAAAAAAACACCCACTTCGAGGTGGTCGGTGTAAGGAAATTGATCAAAAATCGCAAAGCGATCAATTTTATGAGTTTCACACAGCACTAACAAATTTAATTGCAAGGTTGCCGGGTTACAAGAGATATAAACAATGTTGTCATAGTTTGCTATCTGCTTAACGGTTTCGCCATCTAAGCCTGCACGTGGCGGGTCAACTAACACTGTTGAAAAATCGTAATCTGTTAGATCAATATTTTTTTCACGCAACCTGCGAAAACTTCTAACGCCTTGCAACGCCTGAGAAAACTCTTCACTCGACATACGTAAAATTGTCACATTGTCGATGTTATTTTCTTTAATATTATACTGTGCAGAGTTAACCGAGGTTTTAGATATTTCAGTAGCAACAACATTGTTAAAGTTGCGTGCTAAAGGCAAACTAAAATTACCGTTACCACAATAAAGCTCAACTAAATCACCTGACTGACCTTGAGTAACATCAAGCGCCCAGTGCAACATTTTTTTACAAACTTGCGCATTGGGCTGAGTGAAGCTATTTTCAACTTGCTGATAGATCATTTCACTTTGATCAATCTGCATTTTTTCAATCACATAATCTTTATCTAATACTATCTTAGTCTTTCTAGCACGACCAATTAAACTCACCTTTTGACCTGCACTTGAACATTTTCTCAATGCTTCTTGTAGCGTTTGTGCGGCACTTAGCCACTCATCATCCAGCGCTTTGTGGTAGAGCAAACTAATCAGCAATTCACCACTGAGCGTACTTAAAAAATCAATTTGAAAAAGCTTATGCTTAAGCATTTCATTAGGTTTGATCAACGCCAACAATTCGAACATGTGCTGCTGAATGATTTCGCTCGCCATCGGGCATTGTGTGATATTAGTATGTTCATGGCGGCTACCCGGCGTGAACATAACGTAATTAATATCATCACCCTCGTGCCACACTCTAAACTCGATGCGCATACGGTAGGCGGTTTTAGGTGACTCAAAGGATTCAATTGAAGGGATTGAAAAGCGTTCAAACTGCGCTTCTATTTGCTCTTTTTTCTGTTCAAGTAACGTATTATATTGATCAGGTTGTATATTCGGTTGTGACATTGATGCCTCAAGGTAACACTAAGAAGATATTGATATTTACTAGATGAGAATTCGGCAAGTTATATTTAGCACAAAGATCGAGAAGCGCTTTGCATAGGGCTCTCATCAATAAGAGCACTTATGATAGTTACGTTTATTAAAATAACATTTTAAAAAGCAGCGACTATCAACAATCACTATCAAATGTGCTTTCAAAGGTATTTTACATCTCAATCAGCTAAAACGGTTCCCAAGGTAGGCTTATCAAATCCTCCCTCTTCAACCAAGGCCCCTCGGCTAGATCATGTTGTACATTTTTCACTAAAATCACGGAGAGACTTACACACAAATACAGCCCAATTTACGCGACATGAAAAGAGGCTACATTCTAAATCAAAACACAATCTAAACCTAAAATTAAATTGTATTTTTTGTGCATTTCACACAGTAACGAACGGCGCTTTTTAGTACATATACATGCACTAAAAGACGCCTATATTATCGAATACTGAGCGTAATGCTTTCGTTTACTTTAAACGCAACGCTGGGCTTGAAAATTTAACGCCATCCCAACCAAACTCTATAAACGCCCTGATATTCTTATGATCTTTGCCTTCTGGCGTCTCTAGAACATCTTTGTAAAACTGCCCAAAGCAACACAACGTGTGCTCTTTGTCTAACTTATTTAAGTACGCGAAACTGAGGATTTTTAACGACCCTTCATTTTGACCTACTGCATTGTTGATCATCTTTGCACCAATGCCGTTGCGAAACGAGCACGGGGTAAAAGAATAATTTTCACTTATCACTGCCATTGTGTCTTCAAAATCTACCTTACCATCCCTTAAGGCATCTAGATATTGCATTACGCTTATAGACATTATTTATTCTCAAACTTCAATTTTTGTAATCGCTAAAAATCAGCGTTCGACATATTACACTATTGTTAGAAATATTAAACTATAGCCTTTATATATCTCGATTTTAAAAAAATTTAACTTTTCAATAAATTTAGTTCATTAAGTCTGCTTTTAGCCGTAAACTACGTTTTTTGATTCGCGATACTTTAGCTACTATTTTCGCCAAACCTTCGTTTAAATACAGTCGAGCATTATGTCAGATAACCAACGTAAAATTTTAGTCACTAGCGCATTACCTTATGCCAATGGCGCTATACACTTAGGTCACCTTTTAGAGTACATCCAAACCGATATTTGGGTGCGCTTTCAAAAACAACGAGGTCATAATTGTACTTATGTTTGTGCAGATGATGCTCACGGCACGCCTATCATGCTTAAAGCTGATCAAATGGGTATCACACCTCAGGCCCTGATTGATCAAACAAGTGAAGAGCATCAACGTGACTTCAGTAAATTTTTAATTGGTTTCGATAATTTTTACTCGACCCACTCCGATGAGAACCGCGATTTCTCAGCGATGATTTACACTGCGCTGCGTGACAAAGGCCACATTGACAAAAAGACTATCACTCAAGCTTACGACCCTGAAAAAGAAATGTTCTTACCCGATCGTTTCGTTAAAGGCGATTGCCCAAAGTGTGATGCTAAAGATCAATACGGTGACAACTGCGAAAAATGCGGTGCTACCTACAGCCCTGTAGAGCTTAAAAATGCGTATTCAGCTGTTTCAGGTGCTAAGCCAGTTGAAAAAGAATCAGAACATTATTTCTTCAAACTTGGCGATTTTGAAAACTTCTTACGTGACTGGGTAGACAATCACGTTCAAGAACAAATGAAAAACAAGCTTAACGAGTGGTTTGATGCAGGCTTACAAAACTGGGATATCTCTAGAGATGCACCTTACTGGGGCTTTGAAATCCCGGATGCGCCAGGTAAGTATTTCTACGTATGGTTAGACGCCCCTATAGGCTACATGGCAAGCTTCAAAAACTGGTGTGATAAGCATCAAGTTGACTTTGACGAATACTGGAACAAAGACTCTCAAACAGAGCTATACCATTTCATCGGTAAAGATATCGCCTATTTCCATTCGCTATTTTGGCCTGCAATGCTTGAAGGTGCTGGATTGCGCAAACCTAGTGGCGTTTTCTGTCATGGTTTTGTGACCGTAGAAGGTCAAAAAATGTCGAAGTCTCGTGGCACTTTCATCATGGCAGAGACCTATTTAAATCACCTACGCCCAGAGTATTTACGTTATTACTTTGCCGCTAAGCTTGGTTCAGGGATTGACGATATCGATCTCAACCTAGAAGACTTCCGCTTGAGAGTGAATGCAGACCTTGTTAACAAAGTCATTAACATTGCCTCTCGCTGCGCAGGATTCATTAACAAAAAGTTCGATGGCGTACTCTCTTCAGAAATTGCAGAGCCTGAGCTATTTCAAAGTGCAATTAGCAAGAGCGAATTGATCGCTGAGCTTTATGAAACTCGTGAATACTCTAAAGCAATGCGTGAAATCATGCACATTGCAGACCAAGCAAATCAATACATCGACACTGCAGAACCTTGGGTATTAGCAAAACAAGAAGGCAGCGAAAAAGCCGTTCAAGATTGCTGTTCAATGGGCATAAACCTTTTCAAAATTATTTGCGCCTACCTCGCACCTGTCCTACCGGATGTCGCGAAAGATGCACAGGCATTTTTGAATCTAGACGACTTTGCTTGGCAAGAAATCTCTAAGCCGCTGCTTAGCCACAAAATCAATAAATTTAAACCACTTATGCAGCGCGTTGAAGAAGACAAAGTTAACGCTATTGTAGAAGAGACAAAGCAGAATCTTGCAGCTCTAGAAGAAGCCACTGCAAAAGCCTCTGTAAGTGAATTACAGCAAGAACCTATCGCAGAGACTATTGAGTTTGCTGATTTTGCAAAAGTTGACTTACGTGTCGCTGAAATTGTAAATGCGGAACATGTTAAAAAGGCAAACAAACTGCTGCGCTTAACCCTAAGCCTTGGGGATGAGACCCGCAATGTTTTTGCTGGTATTAAATCCGCTTATAAACCGGAAGATCTTATCGGCAAACACACCATTATGGTTGCCAACTTAGCAACCCGCACAATGAAGTTTGGCGATTCTGAAGGTATGGTATTAGCGGCAGGCCCAGGTGGTGAGGATTTATGGATTTTAGAGCCTCACCAAGGTGCCAAAGCCGGTATGCGCGTTAAGTAATTAATTTATACTTATACAAGCAACCCCCTCTTGTGCTGGTAAAACAATACCGGCACAAGAGAAATAGATAAACCACATCCTCATTACTCGCTCCATCTTGCCTAATATCTCCAATTTTCTATCTGCCGATTGCACATAATCGATAACTAAGAGATTATGCGCCTTTGAAATAAATACACGGCTCAGATGAAAGAATTTAGCAAACAAGACAGCAAGCTGCTTGAAGATATAATGTTACACCGACGAGATGTGCGAGGTAATCGCTTCTTAGACAAAGCGATTGACCCATCAAGTCTTGAGAAAATACTCTTTGCTGCTGTGAATGCTCCTTCTGTAGGTTTTTCTCAACCTTGGGAGTTTGTAGTAATTACTGACAAAGCGCGTAAAAACGCTATAAAAGACAACTTTGATCAATCCAAGTCAAGTGAGAAAAAGCTATTTAGCGAGCAACAACAAGCACAATATTCACAACTCAAACTTGAGGGTATCCACGAGGCACCTGTCAATATCGCTGTTTTTTACAAGCCAAGTGAAGAACCCGTACTCGGTCAAAGCTGTATGCAAGAGGTAGGGCCTTACAGTGTTGTTTGTGCTGTCCAAAACATGTGGTTAATGGCAAGAGCACTCAATATAGGCCTTGGCTGGGTTAGTATCCTAAACCCAGAGAACGTCAAGAAAATACTCTCGGCGCCACAAGAAAATCAACTGATCGCCTATTTATGCCTTGGCTATGTTGACTATTTTTATGATACGCCAGAACTTGAACGCAAGCAGTGGAATAAACGCAAATCTCTTGAAAGCCTGATTTATAAAGATAGCTATTAACCGCAGCCACTCACACAAAACTGCTTGCGCTATATTTTTCAATTCGCCAATTAAAAAGCACTTTTAAATTTAAAAGTGCTTGCTCAAATTTCTTTTTGAGCTGTTAGTCTTGGAACATTTTTATCATAATCGTTTTCACATTAGTGGTATCAAACGGTTTATCTAAAATCGCATCAACACCTGCTTCGCGCACCTTCTCTAGATGACTATCCTTGGCCTCAGAAGTCACCATTAAAATCGGCACATGCGCATGACTTTGCGAAGCCCTTACATACTGGGTAAGCTCAATCCCATTGACTTGGGGCATATTATAATCAGTCACCAACAAATCAATTTCATTATCGTTGAGGTACTCAATGGCAAAGCTGCCATCTGAAAACTCTTTGATATTATTGAGACCTAAATTCATTAACACTTTCGAAATCGCTTTACGTGCAAGTGTGCTGTCATCAACTAACGCAACTCGTAAGGTGTTTACATCATAATTTTCTAGGTATAAATCTTCTTTATTGATGAATGCCGTTGCTGAACGTAGCGCTCGCTTAAGTGCAACCTGCTCAAAAGGCTTAGTCAATATCGCTAAAATGCCTGATTGCTTGAATACTTCTAATTGATCTCGGCGCTGCTCACTGGAAATCAAAATAAAAGGAATATTGACGTAGTCATCATATTTACGAAGCATATGCAGCAATTCAATTGCAGTTCCATCTTTATAATGCAAATTCGAAATAATGACATCGGGCGGATACTTTGTGATTTTGCTCAACGCACCTAGCTTTGCCTCAACCACTTCAATATTGGTGACATTTTCTTCGTTTAATTTTTTTACGATCAAGTTCTGCTGCATTTTAGATGGCTCTATAAGCAGAACACTGAGTTCAGATGGGTTTAGTTCTTCCATTTGGATTCCTAGCTTCACAAAAAGTGTTAGATCTTATGTCAGTATAGACAATTTCACGAAAACCACTCACTCGTTGCTCATCCATATTCAAAAAACTGGCACATAAGAAATAAAGAATTAGCGCAAACCAAGATCTCACTTCTTAAGGAGTACTTCGCAGGTTGTTGTATCAGTAAAATCAATTTTAACTGTATATACATTACCTTAGACATTGATTATGAGTTAGCACCGACAACAAAACAATGATCTAATCGATAATTAGGAGAAATATATTGTGCCTTTTTATCCATCGGTGTAGATTTGCGCAGCATTCTTTAGACAAATGACTATTTCTATGACCACACCTAAAAACCCACTCAACAAGCTCTTTTTCATTGCTCTTCTTTTGGCTGTATTAGCTATCATTATTTGGTTTGGGCGCCAACAGTTATCCACTGCCACTGATAGCAACTATCTCTCATCACAGACAGTTTCTTGTAATTTCAGCCAAGACCCATGCTTCATCAAAAACTCACACGGCAGCATCAAGCTATCTGTTGATAACAAAATTATACAGTCATTTGAGCCTTTAGCGTTTTCTTTGCAATTTACGGGATTCTCTCCCAACGCCGTTGAAATTGAGTTTGAAGGTGTTGAAATGTTTATGGGAGTCAACCAGCTTACTTTAACCAAACAAGATGACGACAGCTTCAGCGGCATACACACACTACCAGGCCATTCAGATAGAAGCATGACGTGGCGCGCACATGTTACATTCATCGAAAAGAGCAAAACACAGCAAGTTGCTTTTGAATTTGAACTCGACTGAGTGATCAACAAGCCTCTACAGCATTTTTGAGTCCTCATCTGGCTCTATTCACATTTAGCAAGTGGCTAACCAATTACAACAAATTTCGTCGCTCACAGAAACGTTATGCGCTGAGTAATGTGTGATCATTAACCTGTATTAATATAGGTTACGCATCATGAACATCAGCATATTCGATTTATTCAAAATAGGTATTGGCCCTTCAAGCTCGCACACCGTTGGCCCAATGATTGGCGCTAAAAACTTTGTAGACAGCTTAAAAGATCGCGGCGATTTACCCAAAACGGCCAATATTCGCGTTGAATTATTTGGCTCACTCGGTGCTACAGGGGTTGGTCATGGCACAGGACCCGCTGTTATTTTAGGCCTTGAAGGCAATTTACCGGCCACTATCGATCCGAACTACATGCCGGTCAGGCTAGAAGAAATCGAATCACAACAGGCTTTGCTATTAGATAACCAATACAAAATCCAATTTAACTCAGAAACAGATCTACATTATATTTATCAAGCACTTGAGCAACACCCAAATGCAATGCGAATCACTGCAAGAGACGCTCAAGGAATCATCTTATACAGCCAAGAGTATTTCTCTATTGGCGGAGGATTCATTCTTGATAAAGAGCAATTTGAGCAAAGTAGTGATAATGCTGAAGCTGCCAACAGCGTCGATATCCCCTACCCATTCGAATCGATGGAAGAACTTTTAGCGATCTGTAACGATAACAATTTGTCTATCTATCAAGTGATGCTAGCCAATGAATGCCAGCATCGCAGCATTGATGAAGTACGCTCTGCAATTCTCGATATTTGGCACGCGATGCAAGGCTGTGTAGAAAGAGGCTGTTTACAAAGCGGCATTTTACCGGGCGGCCTCAATGTTAAACGTCGTGCGCCCGAGCTGTACACTAAACTTACCTCAAGACCCGAAGCCGCGTTAAGAGACCCCCTTGCAGCACTTGATTGGGTAAATTTATACGCCCTTGCCGTGAATGAAGAAAACGCAGCAGGCAGCAAAGTTGTTACTGCGCCCACAAATGGCGCTGCAGGAATTATCCCCGCTGTCTTGCATTACTATATGCGCTTTTACTTCTCTGGCAGCAACACAGGCGTGATCAAATTTCTTTTAACGGCCGCCGCTATTGGCATGTTATGCAAACGCAACGCATCGATCTCAGGCGCTGAGGTAGGCTGTCAGGGTGAAGTTGGATCAGCTTGTGCAATGGCAGCTGCAGGTTTAGCTGCAGTGACTGGCGGAACACCTGAGCAAATTGAAAACGCTGCAGAAATAGCAATGGAACATAACTTAGGTTTAACTTGTGATCCAATCGCAGGCCTAGTGCAAATTCCCTGTATTGAACGCAATGCCATTGCTGCTGTTAAAGCAATCAATGCCAGTCGCATGGCGATTAATGAAGATGGCCAGCACTTTGTAAGCTTAGACAAGGTCATTAAAACCATGCGTGATACCGGTGCAGATATGCAAAGTAAGTATAAAGAGACATCTTTAGGCGGTTTAGCGGTGAATGTTACCGAGTGCTAATGCGACTAAAGTGCTAGCTAGAATACTGGTATAACACCCTGAAATAGCGATAATAATCAATATAAAATCTAAGCCCAAAAATCGCTTTTATAATTGAGCGTTATAGAAAGATTGTTGGTTGGAAAATATATTTTTGCTGAACATTTTCTGTGTTAACCTCTGCGGGATAAAATACCAGAAAATAGATAAAGGCCTTCGCACAACAATGTAATTGTGCATTGACCTTAGAAAAACATAATAATTAGAGGTACACATGACAGATCGCGAATCAATGGAATTTGATGTTGTAATTGTAGGTGCAGGACCTGCGGGTTTATCCACTGCATGCCGCCTTATGCAACAAGCAAATGACAGCAATAAAGAACTCACCGTATGCGTCGTAGAAAAAGGCTCAGAAGTGGGAGCTCATATACTCTCTGGTGCTGTAGTTGAGCCTCGCGCCCTGAATGAGTTATTTCCTGATTGGAAAGAACAAGGAGCGCCTTTAAAAACAGCGGTCACTGAAGATCAAATCTTTTTACTAAAAGATGCACAAAAAGCCGTTAAAGTCCCTAATTTCTTCGTACCTAAGCCAATGCATAATGAAGGTAATTATATTGCCAGTGTCGGTAACTTATGTCGTTGGTTAGCTGAACAAGCCGAACAACTAGGTGTTGAAGTTTTCCCAGGTTTTCCTGCATCGCATATCATTTATAACGAGCAAGGTGAAGTTGCCGGTATCGGTACGGGTGATATGGGGCTAAACGAAACAGGTGAGCACAAAGATAGCTATATGCCAGGCATGGACCTATTAGCCAAATACACCGTATTTACAGAAGGTTGTCGTGGTCACTTAGGTAAAGAGCTAATCGCTAAATACCAATTAGATAAAGACAGCGATGCACAACACTATGGCTTAGGTATTAAAGAGCTTTGGGATATTGATCCTGATAAGCATCAACCAGGTCTTGTATTGCACGGTGCTGGCTGGCCTCTTGATAAAGCGAGCGGTGGTTTTTTCCTTTACCACCTAGAAAACAACCAAGCGGTAGTGGGCCTAATCACTGACTTAAGTTACAGCAATCCGCACTTAAGCCCTTTTGATGAATTCCAACGTCTTAAGCATCATCCTCAATTAGCGCAGTATTTAACAGGTGGTAAGCGTGTTTCATATGGCGCTAGAGCAATCACTAAAGGTGGCTTTAACTCGTTACCTAAGATGCATATGCCTGGGGCACTCTTGCTGGGTTGTGATGCGGGTACTTTAAACTTCTCGAAGATTAAAGGTACGCACACGGCAATGAAATCGGGAATGATTGCCGCTGAAACTATCATGGCAGCACTAGAACAAGGCGATCAAGCACCGTCAGACTTAAGCCAATATGCTGAAAATTTCAAAAACAGCTGGATCCACGAAGAGCTACATCGCAGCCGTAACTTCGGACCTGCATTGCACAAATTTGGCACATTGATCGGTGGTGGTTTTAACTTTATTGATCAAAACATCTTCTCTATCCCTGTGACATTGCACGATAACACAGAAGATTACGCCCAGTTAAAACCTGCAAGCCAGTGCCCGATGATTGACTACCCTAAACCAGACGGTGTACTCAGTTTTGATAAGCCATCTTCCGTGTTCTTATCAAACACTAACCACGAAGAAAATCAGCCTTGCCACTTACAGCTTACAGATATTACCATCCCTACAGCTGGCAACTTAACGCAATTTGCAGAACCTGCACAGCGCTACTGCCCTGCTGGGGTTTATGAGTTTGTTGACCAAGAAGGCGAGCAAGTTTTCCAGATAAACTCGCAAAACTGCTTACACTGTAAAACCTGTGATATTAAAGACCCTGCACAAAATATCACTTGGGTTGCCCCTGAGGGCGGCGGCGGACCAAATTATCCGAATATGTAATATTGTGACAGTTGCCCATTGTTAAATGGGCAACTTTTATACTTACGTAACTTAACAACTCAAACAACACTTCAAACAATACTTTCTAAGCATTATTCATAAAACACAACACCCTCTTTACCTGCTGCTTTCATTGCTAATAATCGCGATGCTAAATTCCCAACATGTATTTCTAATTTATACCCATCAGGGTCGAGCAAATAAAGAGAGTTTCCTTCGCTTTTGTTTGGCTTCCACAAGGTTACATTTTGAGCAATTAGTTGATCACAAAAGGGCTGAAAATCATCTGCTGCGATATCAAACGCAAGATGGCTATAATCCTTACTCGGGCAAACATCATCAAGGCTTAAACATATCCATTGCCCTGCTAAACTAAGATATGCGCCGCTGGGCCACTGGGCTTTTAAAATCATACCTAACTGTTTATGATAAAAATCAATAGAGCGCGCTAAATCACTGACTGCTATCGTAATATGATTAACCCCTTGTAACATCACTATTACTCCCATCCATTATTTAAACGCGGCTAATCATCAAAAGCGGGGGCCAATATCTGCGCTAAATTATCAACACTTTTTTGTCGGCTCAAACGATCAAGCGCCGTATAAATCTCTTTGCGCTGCTCTTTTTGTAAGTTTTCTAGCACTTGGCCGACTTGCTGCTCAGTCACTACTAAATCGTCTCGCTGGGCATGGTTTCTCGCTTGTAGTTGACGATAAACATATAAGAATCGTGCCAGTACTACATAAGGGAAGTTTTTACTTTTGATAGGGCCTTGCCTAGCTTCATAGCCCCCTAAAGAGAGCCCTTTGACCTTTAGCTTAGTCAGTTTATCAGCCCCAAGCCAAGCGGCTGTTGAGCCTATTACACCGCCGGTGATTGCACCTAACATGAAAGTTTGCCCTGCAACAGCCATATCAACCATACCCCCAGAGGTGGCACCGACAATCGCTGCAACTTTGGTGAGCTGCGCGCGATCTAGCCCCCATGCATACCATTTGTCAGTATCAAATAAATCATCAGGTAAGGCTAGTGGGGACTCCTTTCGTTGCAGCTGATGGTGACGGTAGAGAAGCTGCAGCTGATCATGCGCCTGAGACTCACATTGGCGCATCCATTGATAGTAACGCTGCTCTAACAACAGCTGCATTTTCTGAGCTTGATCTTTACTAAGCGCTTTTTGTTGCAACTGATAAGCGGTGAGTTCTTGCAACAAATTAGCGGCAATTGCACAGCTTTGCGCCCTCTGTGCAGCAACCTTATCTTTAAAAGCTTGAATGATATTATTTAAAGAGTCCGCCCAAGGCAGATGCAACTGCGTGAAAGCCTCTAGCAAATCTAAGTGCTGCTGTAAATCCGCTTTTACAGCATCGAATACCCTGACAATACCAAAAAATTGATGCAGCGCCTGGCTCCAATTATCGACATAGTCGCGGTTTTCAATCGGATTGATAAGCGCCATACTAGGCTGCCCCGTCCAACGCAAAATTTCCATCTCCGCTTCGTAATCCGCACTGTAAGGTCTTGATCCGTCCACCACATATAAAATTGCCGCACCTTCCATGATTGGCTTAAGCAGCTCTATTTCATCAACAAAGCTTTTTTGGCACTGCTCATCTGATAAGAATTCTCGCACCCGCTTCGCTCGCTGATCAGCACTCACCTCGCCTTGTTTTAACCAAGCAAGCACTTTTCTGGGTCGCTGAAAGCCTGGCGTATCTATTAACTGATAACTTTGATCCGCAAGATTAATATCAAATGTTTTCGCTGTCGTTGTTGTACCACTTCGCATTGACACAGCGATGCGATCATCCCTTGCCAAAGTTGATACAACAGAAGATTTCCCTTTATTAGGATGCCCGACAACGGCAAATGCAGGTATCATTGATCTATCTCCACAAGCTGTAATTGCCATTGTTTCATTGGATAGCAGAAACGACGCCACTCATCTAAATGCAGTTGCGATAGTTGGCAAAATTGCTCATTTTTCCAATCTATAGGAATAATAACCCCTTGAGTAAGCGCCATAAAATCTGCAAGCTCACCAAGAGGTGGTTCCCAAGCTGCAACCACTAACACTTTCTTGCGCTTATCTAGAATCGCTTTCTCTTCGTTGTCAGTATTTTCTTGATGCGATAGCACATATTCAAATTCTGGAGTCCCTAAGTGTTGATATAATTGCTGTTTAAGCACATCCGGTAATGCTGTAGCGCTGAGTAAAACATATCCTTGTACTTGATTAGCAAGTTCAACCACATCTTTTAATTGCTCAGGCTGTTGCGCTGAACTTAAATCTGCCGCACTAACACTCAGTTCTTCTTTTTTAAGTGTGGCGATATGCTTTGCTAGCTGCAAGCGTCCCCATAGATAAAGCACTGTGCGAGGCATAATGGCGTAAAAAATCTGGCTCATCAGCACATATAGCCACCAGCTAGACGCAGTAGATAATTGCGAAGCATCACCGCTATTGAGACGAGAATCTTGAGCAGCACGTACCATGTTTTCTAAAGGCTGAGCCTCTTGCAAGAAAAACCAAGGCTTGGCAAGTGTGTTTAACACAGGGAATAACTGCTCAGCACTCAATAAAGTACTACGCCATACAAACGTCACATCGTTAAACAGTAATACAAAGAGGAAGGCGATTAAACTGCCAACACTAAAGGTTAGAGCCAACTTTTGGCCTTGGGCAAATAACCACAGAGGATAACTTCCCGAGCGCTTCAAATCGTTTATCGCAGATTGCCAAGCATTTGGCCAAATAGGCAGTGACAGTAAAGTGGAAACGCTGCTTTTTTTAGAGCGCATAAGCGATGCACTAACGGATAGAACTAAAGAGAGCAAAGGCCATACAACAAACAGTAATAACAAATACAGTAAATTCACTTTACCGTATTGGTCTCCGCTAATTAAAAATGCACTCGATAAGAGCGCAAAGCAAAAGACTAAAGCTACTAATCCATGACCAATATAACGATACTGCTGATTGTCCACTGCTGCTCCACGCTTCGTATTAATTGGCGTTGATAATAGCAGAGTCGATGGAAAGATTGTTAATAGAAGTTAATATAAACAAGCGATTGCATGGGCAAACAAACGCAACTTTTTTAAGAGTAATAGCGCCCCAACAAATGAGCAACATGCAAGTCCTGCTCATTCATTGTTCGCAATAGTTATTTCTAGCCCGCTACCCCCACAAAATCGTAGCTAGGCTCTTTTTTTAGAGAGAGGACTTTAGCAGCCTCTTTCACGGATTCTTTAGACTCAGCGTCTATCACTTTTTGCACTAATTTCATTCTATTTTGGCTACTGTTATTTGCTAAGCAACGAGTCATTGTCTCAGCGTTATCTGGTGTAGTGTTAGGGTTAGTATCTATAAATGTTGCTGGTAAATGATTTAACATATCGCCTCCGACTAGAAGTAAAAACTCTGTTTAGCAAACTGAATAACTAGTATTAATTATTCAATAGTTGATTTTGATAACCAGTATATCTCACATATTTTTAATTAAAAGTAATATAAAAGAACAAATATATAACCAAAAAGAATATAAAATAATTTTCACTGCAACTTAATGCCACTTTTAAAGTCTGAATACTTCACAACCTGCTGAAGTTTCGACTATTTTCGTAGCAAATAGCTTTCAATATAAAGTAGCTATGCTATTAATTGAGCAGTAAAAATACTCAATGAGCGCTTTTTAAAAAGTGCTTTGTATGGAAAATTATGTTTTTAAAACACTTCAACGCAAAGCTACCCAGCAACACACAAGACATTCAAAACTCGCCCCACTTTCGAGAGGGCAAGTTTCAAAACCTCAAGCAGCACAAGAGAAAAGGTAAATCGAGTTTTTTTAATTACTTAGGAAGGCTCCTTTTCGAAAAGAAGATAAACACTAAACCCGTTGAGCCACTGCCTGTGTGCCCAATTAATAAGGTCGACTTATTTTTATTAGATGATCACAACATTCATCTTTATCGTTTAGGTCATTCGACAATCCTGCTCAAGCTCGGTAAAGATTTTTGGCTCATTGACCCCGTATTTTCTGCAAGAGTTTCCCCTTTTTCATTTATTGGACCCAAGCGCTTTCATCCCACACCCATCACCATTGAGCAACTACCTGCTATTAAGGGTGTGATTATTTCCCACAATCACTACGATCATTTGGACAAAAAAAGCATCCAAGCTCTGTGCAAAAAAACAGAGTTCTTTATTGCTCCTTTAGGGGTAGATGGCGATTTAATTCGCTGGGGAGTGCGTCAGAGCCAAATCACAACACTCGATTGGTGGCAGCAGCATAAAGTTGACGATGTCAATTTAACTTTTACGCCTGCTCATCACTATTCAGGGCGCTGGAGCGATGATCACAGCACAACTTTATGGGGATCTTGGGTAATTGCCTTTAACAATCAAAAAGTGTATTTCAGTGGCGATTCTGGTTATTTTGATACGTTTAAAGAAATTGGTGAGCGCTGTGGCCCTTTTGATATCTGCATGATAGAAACCGGTGCTTACGATAGCCAATGGCCCCTCGTACATATGCACCCAACGCAGAGCATGCAGGCATTCCAAGATTTAAATGGCACCTACATGCTACCGATTCATAATGCGACGTTTGATTTAGCCTTTCATGCCTGGTACCACCCACTGGAAACAATTACCGAGCTTGCCAACACTCATAATGTAAAATTACTAATGCCTAAGTTTGGTCAGTGCATTTCTGTTGGCAGCACTTTTGAGCAACCCCAATGGTGGCCTAGCTCATCTACAGCAAATGCATCAGAGCAGGTGATGAAAGGTTAGATTAATTTTCGTAAAGCGCTAACCTTTGCTCTAGGAGATCAAAAAAACCCTCCCTATCGACATCGTAAGCCCAGTGAATATTTGGCTCTTTATCAGTTACATGCCAAAAATCTACCGCTGTATGCCCCCGGGTAAGCTCACTATGTGTTTCTACTTGGCAGGCACAAGCTTTCATTTTAAACAGTTCAGGCTTTAATAAAAACGCAATGGTACAAGGGTCATGTAATGGCGCACCTTCAGAGCCATATTTCAGAGCATCGTAGCGATCAAAGAAATCCAACATATCAGCCGCTGCGCGTGCCACATTATTATCTATTTTTCGAATAGCAGCGACTCTATCTGTCGAGCTCATCACTTTATGCGTGACATCCAAGCCAAACATATAGATAGGACGCTCACAGCCCAATACAATTTGGCAGGCCTCAGGGTCAACGTAGATATTAAACTCAGCTGAAGGGGTGATATTACCGCCTTCAAACATCGCCCCACCCATCAGCACAATCTGTTTTATCTTAGGTACTAATTCAGGTGCTTGTTTAATAGCTAATGCGACATTCGTTAACGGCCCTGTTGCTACAATAGTCATTTCATTATCAGCAGCTTGCGTGAGTGTTTGAATAATAAAATCAACCCCAGATTGCTCCTGCAATTTCACCTCTGGCTCATAAAGATCAACCCCGTCAATCCCCGTTTTACCGTGGACGTATTCCGCCGTCACTAACTTTCTGGATATAGGTTGAGCCGCCCCCGCAAAAAGTGGAACATCTACTCGATTACAAATATCCGCCAGTATGCGTATATTTAACGCGGTTGCACTCAAAGGCACATTACCAGCAACAGCGGTAATTCCTTTGATATCAAATTCCGGAGCATTTAATGCCATAAACAGCATTAAGGCATCATCTTGCCCAGGATCACAGTCAATTATTACGGGTAATGCTTGTCGCATACTCACTTCCTATTTTACGTTGTTGCAGAGCTAGTATTACTTTTTATTGCAGTGCCCTTCCAAGAGCTTGCCTCTATAAATAATCTTGTTTAACAGCTAAGAAGCACTTTCTTATTTACAAAATCATGATGCTCGCCAAACAGTCTAGGGAAGGATACCAAACTTAAAACTCGACATAATGTCGAAATAAACACTTCAACTTCTTGATAATGTATGACCTTTTTATTACCTTAAGGTTATCAAGTAATTGGAGGATACTTCAATGAAATTAAACATTGATCATTTTGTACTCGCTGCTGATACGCTTGAGCAAGGTATCGCATATTTAGAAGAACAACTCGGCATCACCCTCCCTTTTGGTGGAGTGCATCCTGCTATGGGCACTCACAATTGCTTAATGCAGCTAAGTGAGGATTTATTCTTTGAAATTATTGCAATCAACCCTCAGTCACTGATAGACGATACTTTAAAAGTAAAACAACCTCGCTGGTTTTCCCTCGACAGTCCATTCCTGCAAGCCCAACTAAAACAGCAACCAATGCTATTAACTTGGGTGGTAAACACTCGCGATATGCAGCGCAGCGCCAATAGCGGTATTTATCGCCAATGCGCAATCAGAAATATTTCACGCGGCGATTTAAGCTGGCAATTTTCCTTACCCGATGATGGCTCATTACTCGCTAACGGCTTAATGCCCTATGTGCTTCAGTGGTCTGGTGAACACCCTGCCGCTAAGATGCCAGATTTAGGCTGTTCGCTCATAGAAATAAACCTGTTCCACCCACAAAAAACATGGATAGAAAGTCAGTTACAAGAAATAGGCGCTGCACATTTAATCAACATCGAAAGCTTAGAAAACCACCAGCAAGGTTATTTCGAAGTTATTTTGCAAAGCCCTAAAGGTAAAGTGACGCTGACTTCCCTCGCTTGAGCAGCCAATATTCTAAAAGTTAAGCGTGCTTCTCAAGCAGCTTGATGTGGCTAAAATCCGTGAGATCGACATCGACAGTACGGCCTTGCTCACTACTTAGCATTGCAAGCTCAATTAGCCTGACCACTTTTGCTCCATCAATCGCACTGACTGGCACTGTCAAACCACTGCTAATAGCATAAGCAAGTTGGCTATAAAACTCAGCATAGCAGCCAGTTATTGTCTCTAGCTTTTTCGACTCGCAGTGCTGGCCTAGCTCATCACTAATATATTCAATACCATAATTCGCTGGCGGTTCTACACCGAAAGCAGGTGCCAAGGGCGACACCCCAGTAATTAATTGTTCTTCTTGGGGATCTAAGCCATATTTTATATAACTACCTTTAGTGCCCTGTAACTGAAAACGAGTATTAGGGTTCGCGGCAAACGGGCTTGATTGTAAAACAACTTCAAGATGGGTGTAATGCAAAGTAACTTGAAAATAATCAACAGTTTGAGAGTTTTCTCGCAGCATTTTGCAATTGCCTGTTAATGATAGTGGCGCACCAAACAAACACAGCGCTTGATCCAATAGATGAGAGCCTAAATCATATAAAATCCCTGTCCCCTCCCCTGGTTTTTCACGCCAGCGCGCTCTTACTTCAGGGCGAAAACGATCGAAGTTCGATTGCAATACTTTGATTTTGCCAAGTTTACCACTTTCAATAACTCGCTTAAGTGTTAAAAAGTCACCATCCCAACGACGGTTGTGATAAACCGATAAGACTAATGAATGTTGCTGAGCCAGCTGAGCTAGCGCTAAGGCCTGTTCAGAAGTGGAAGTGATCGGTTTTTCAATTAACAGATGCCGCTTGTATTCCAGCGCCAATTTCGCCAAAGCGTAATGGCTATCATTCGGTGAGGTAATCACGATTAAATCAGCATCGCATTCTCTTATCATTTGCTCGGCATTTTCATACGCATCAATCATCGGAAATTGCTGATGAACTGACTGCACTTGAGATGAGCTTATTGCAACTAGCTGATATTGCTGAGAATATAAAATAAAAGGCAGGTGGAAAATATTCGCGGACAACCCGTAACCTACAACAGCGACTTTGATCAATGTAGCTTCCACCTTATTCAGTTAATTAAAAAATACAGCGATTCTACGTGAAGGAGTCTAACAAAAACTGAACAACGAGTGCTTTTTAAAGCTTATTGTAAAAATAATTACTAAATTGCTCATGATAGATTTTATTTTTAAAACAACTGTTTAGCCCAAAATGAAGCTTTCATCCAAAGCGGTTGAATAAAGTGTCAGATCACCCTATGATTAATATTGCATCTGCAACATACATCTTATTTTAAAGGTAATAATAATGACTTGGATAACAACAATCGCATATGAAAATGCAACCGGGAAATTAAAGAAGCTTTATGAGCGTGTCAAAGGGCCAGATAACAATGTTGATAATATCATGCTGGCACATAGCTTAAGGCCCCACAGCATGGAAGGTCACATGGCGATCTACAAGAATGTCATTCATCATTCTGGCAACAAAACGCCAAAGTGGTTGCTAGAAGCTTGTGGTGTTTATGTAAGCCATATTAACGGCTGCCACTATTGTTTCGAACACCATTATGCAGGTATGGAGCGTTTGCTTAACGATGCTGAGAAAAGCACCGCTATCCGTGAAGCGGTCATCAATGACACACCTGAATCTGCCTTTGACGGTGCTCAGCTGGCTATTATGCAATATGTTAGAAAGTTGACAATTACCCCTGCTGAAATGGTGAAAGACGATGTAATCGCCTTACAAAAGCAAGGTCTTGATGACGGTGAAATTTTAGAAATCAACCAAGTCACTAGTTATTTTGGCTATGCTAATCGCATGGTACTTGGATTAGGTATTAATACAGATGATGACATTATCGGTTTATCACCGAATAACTCTGATGACCCTGATAACTGGAATCATACCTAGAACGCCTAACTCACAGCATGTTCTAAAGTAGAAATCAGTGGCCTTAATGGCCACTTTTTAATTAACACGGTTTTATGGCCACTATATTCAACCGAGCAAATTGAACCGGCCAAATTGAACCGAGCGATTATTTCTCTACAAAGGCTCTTTCTATTACATAGTGCCCTTGGTTTCCACGGCGCGCCTCTTGATATCCTAAATCATCAAGAATCTCACAAAACTCTTTGAGCATTGCAGGCCCACCACAAATCATAAAACGATCTGTTTCTATGTTTAAATCTTCAATGCCTAAATCAGCGGTTAATTTGCCACTTGTCAAAAGCTGCGTTAAACGGCCTTGATTGCGAAACTCTTCTCGTGTAACGGTTGGGTAATAATGCAATTTCTCGCTGATAATATCGCCAAAGTATTCATTTTGTGGCAACTCATTCTCAATATAGTCAGCATAGGCAAGCTCCGAGCGATAGCGCACACCATGTGTGAGAATTACTTGATCGAATTTCTCATAAATTTCTGGGTCTTTTATAATGCTCATAAAAGGCGCTAAACCTGTACCTGTGCTCAGTAAGAATAAACGTTTTCCTGGCAGCAGAGCATCTTCTATTAAAGTCCCTGTGGATTTTTTGCCAACTAGCACTTTATCGCCCACTTTAATTTTTTGCAGCTTTGAGGTTAATGGCCCATCTTCTACTTTGATACTAAAGAACTCTAAAGAATCCTCATAGTTAGCACTGGCAATACTGTACGCTCGCATAATCCTATCATCATCGTCCTCTAATCCGATCATAGTGAAATGCCCGTTTTTAAAACGAAAAGCAGGATCACGGCTTGTCTTAAAACTAAATAAAGTGTCATTCCAATGGTGAACACTTAAAACTTCTTCAGTAATGATATTAGACATATAAACCTCTGTAATAGGCTAACGATAAGATAAAATTCAGATTAAAAAAGCTAATTCATTTCAGGTAAGTGCTACCGATTAAAAAGCAATCAATACATATTCCAAAAAGAAATAAAAAAACTTTTTTTAATTTCTAAAAGCATTCTATGCTTCTTCTCATATTAGTCAAATAACTTTTTAGACTATCTTTATTATCTGAAATACGTTTTATCGAAATGCAGCTTTGCCGAACAAGAAAACAGCAAACGTGATATTACCGCGCGTATTTTAAAAGGCTTATTTAAAGAGTGTTAGCAACTATAGCTTAGTGCAAAACTTATCAAGTGCTAAAGAGGCTGATTAAGGCGGTACTAATAACGCCTTAATCAGTTAGTCAGGAGGGGTATTTGTGTATTAGAGAAGATTAATGGTCAGCGTTTTTCTCGCGCTGCTCTTCGCGTATAGCTTGCTTCACTTGACGCCTTTTTTCCATTGACTCTAAAGCGTCGCCGCCTAAATGCACATCACCGCGCTCTTGGGCGAGTTGCATTTGCTGTTGGCGCTGTTCAAAGCGTAGGCGTTGCTCTGGGCTCTGTTTGTCATAACAAAACTCACAGCTAACCCCTTCTAGATAATGTTCATGTTGCATTTGTGTTTGTGTCAACGGTAGTCGACAAGCGTGACATTGCTGATACTGGCCTTTTTGCAGGTCGTGATCGACAGTCACGCGGTTATCAAAAACAAAGCATTCGCCTTCCCACATAGATTCCGACTTTGGCACTTCTTCTAAATACTTTAAGATGCCACCTTCTAGATGGTAAACCTCATCAAAGCCTTGCTCTTTTAAATAGGCCGTTGACTTCTCACAACGAATTCCACCAGTGCAGAACATCGCAACTTTTTTGTTCTTCTCAGGATCAAGGTTTTCAGCCACGTAATCAGGGAACTGGCGAAAATTCTCTGTTTTTGGATCGAGTGCACCTTTGAAAGTACCGACCTTTACTTCGTAGTCATTACGCGTATCAACTAACACAACATCGGGATCTGAAATCAAATCATTCCAGTCTTTAGGCTTGACGTAAGTACCAACCACTTTTTTAGGGTCGATACCCTCTACACCCATAGTGACGATCTCTTTTTTGAGCTTCACTTTGGTGCGATAAAACGGATTGCTTTGCTCGTATGACTCTTTGGTCACAATACCTGCCAAACGGGAATCTTGCTGCAGCCAATCTAATAATGCATCAATACTATTTCGCTCGCCGGCAACCGTACCATTGATACCTTCTTGGGCGAGTAACAATGTGCCACGTACATTAACTTTTAGCATTAAAGCGTGCAAAGGCTCTCTCAGCGCTGCAAAATCTTCTAACTCGACAAATTTATACATCGCACAAACAACAATTTCAGACATGATTTCCCTCGACAATCGGATCGCAAATCCAATCAGTATTACTTAAAAAAACGGCATTATAGTGCAACATCATTCAATTGTCGCGATACAAAAGAAACGTTCACATCAAAGCTTAAACACCTTATTATTAAATCTCTGTCACTAAGAAGCCTAATCATGTCAAAACCTAAGCTTTGTTTAAAAAGCTACCAACCTATTACTAACGCCCACCAGCATGATTTTCATCAGTTGGTACTTCCTGTAAAAGGGCATTTAGATATTCAAGTTGAACACGTTAGCGGACGTGTGGGCCAACAGCATGCCGCTGTCATCTGCGCCAGCAATGACCACGCCTTCGAATCCCACGATGACAATCAATTTATTGTTGCCGATATCCCCCCCTCGCTCGCCCCTGCCTTCGATAAACTGCCTGTCTTTATCCACTTAGATACCAGCTTAAATAATTATATTCAGTTTCTGCAAACTCAACTGGGTGAGACGAATCAACAGACAAGCATTGCTCAAAATAACCTATCTTCCAGCAACAGCTTGTTAGAGCGCCAAATGCTGGTTTTGCTGATTCAGCTATTAGATGAAAAACATGCCAACACCCCGCTTATTGATAAGCGCATAGAATTAGCAAGGCAATACATAGAAAAACACTTTGCAGAAAAAGACTGTTTAGGGCACGCTGCACACTATGCCGCTATCAGCCCTCGCCATATGCGCCAATTATTCAATCAGTATTACCATGTATCCCCTTCTCAATTTCTTTTAGAGCTCCGCATGCAAGGGGCTTGGCAACTGTTAACCAGCACTCAGCGACCATTAGACTGGATTGCTCAGTACTGCGGCTACTCATCACTCAGCGCTTTTAGTGACCGTTTCCAAAAACATTTCTCGAACACACCTAACCAAGTTCGCCGTTTAGGCAAATAACTGCGCCGATATTCAAAACTCTTGATATTTGAGATCGCTATACTGCCTCGTAAATTGATCGAGGCAAGTACTATGCAAACACTATCAAAAAAAACTCACCGCAAAAACGCAGGCACACTAATTGGCTGTATAGCAATTTTTTTATGGGGGCTATTAGCTCTCTTCTCAAAAGTTGCTGATGCTTTTCCACCTTTTCAGCTTCTCGCCATGTGCTTTAGCATCGCTACCGTGTTTATGATTATTAAATGGATGATCTTTAAAGATTCACTCACTCTCTTAATCAAACAGCCTTTGAGTGCTTGGTTAATCGGCTGCTCAGGCTTATTTTTATATCACGCGTGCTACTTCTTTGCCCTAGCCAATGCACCGGTTTTAGAAGTTAGCTTAATTGCCTATCTTTGGCCTTTTTTAATTGTACTATTTTCAGCGCTTTTACCCGGCGAGCAGCTCTACCTAAAGCATATACTAGGAGCCGTTGTTTCACTTTTTGGTTGCTGGGTATTATTAGGTGGCGCCGATAGTAGCTTTAACACAGATTATTTATTCGGCTATTTACTGGCAGCTGCATGCTCATTCATTTGGGCGGGATATTCTGTATGCTCACGGCTTATTAAATCAGTACCGACAGATGCGGTCGGGCTATTTTGCGCGGTGGCTGCACTTTTAGGCTGGATAGCACACGCTAATTTAGAATCGTTTTATTTGCCAAATAACTACAGCCAATGGCTAGGTGTTTTTGGCTTAGGGTTAGGCCCCCTTGGGCTTGCTTTTTTCGCATGGGACCACGGGGTTAAAAAGGGTAACATTCAACTGCTAGGGGTACTCTCTTACGCGACCCCTTTAATCAGTACAGCAATGTTGATCCTATTCAGTGATGTTTCAGCTAGCGGCGCGATCTATTTCGCCTGTATCGCCATTATACTGGGTGCTTTAATAGCCAGCATCGATTGGTCAATGCTTTTCAAGAAACGTATAAGCAAACACGTCTAGCAGACAATTTTGGCTTTAAAGATTAAAAGCTGCAGGTTATGCGTGCAGCTTTTTAAGTACACGACCATCAATTGCCAGCAAGCCAAAGCCGATACTCAACATGCCTAGGAAGTGGTTAAACTGTAACTGCTCATCTAATACTAACCAACCGAGCATGATAGCACTCAAGGGAACCAAGAGTGTCACTAGTACCGCATTGGTTGCCCCCGCCTGCTCAATAAGCTTGAAATACAGCACATAAGCTAATGCTGTACTGAGGATGCCTAAAGCTAAAACTGACAACAGAGTCATCATGCTTGGCATTTGAAGCGCCCAAGGCTGTTCAAAGATAAAAACAATAGGGAGCAGTAACAAGGAAGATGCAAAAACCTGCCCAAAAGCACCAACACTTGAAGACACTTGTAAGGCTTTAAATTGACGCCCGAACAATGAAGAAATTGCATAGGATAAAGCAGCTGCCAAGCAAGCCATCATAGCGACAATTGATTGGCTTGCACCTGCGAACACCTCGCTACCCATTAATAGTGATACCCCTAATATACCAAGCATTACCCCAAGCACTTTATTGAAAGACATTTTCTCATCAGCCGTCGCAAAGTGCGCCACAACTATTGTAAACAGTGGTGTCGTTGCATTGATAATAGAGGCAAGCCCACTGGCAATTTCGCTCATGCCATAAATGATCAATGCAAAAGGCACTATATTGTTAAAAAAACCGAGATAGAAAAACAACCGCCAAACTTTTAAATCTGTTGGTATAGCAACCTTTGTTACCTTTAAAAATAGGTAGAGCATTAGCGCTGCTAAAGAGACTCGCAGTAAAACAATGGTAAAAACAGGTAGCTCTCCCAGTGCTACTTTCATAAAGAAGAAGGAGCCTCCCCAAAGCACAGATAGCACAAATAACATTAACCACTGTTGCAACCCCATTGTTTTCATATCGTTTATCTCTCTTTTATAAAAAGCTGCCAATAGCAGATGACGTTTTGTTTGTCACAATAGGCGTTTGTTATTCACTGTATTTGAAAAGTCTTGCAGAAAAATAAGCGCTTAGGTAACTAGGCTGCAGTATAGACAGCAGCCAAACTGATCACGACCCGATTCTTGCGCTTTTTATAGTGCAATTAAATATTAGGCAAGAGAGATAAACAACGGCATAAAGATAGGAACTAACATACTCATCACAAAGCCACTGGCAATAGACGTTGGAATTATCGCCGCACCATGAAATTTACCTAACATTGGCAACGTAAAATCCATCGCTGTAGCACCTGAATAACCAACACTGACATGGCTATTTATTTTTGAAAGCAAAGGAATCGCCATCAAAGCAAAGACTTCCCTACCAATATCAAGTAAGAAGGCAGTAGTCCCTAATAATGGATAGCCAAGATCTGAAAGAATAATTCCTGACAAGCTGTACCAGCCAAAACCGGATACCACTGCCATGCCATGAAAGAGAGGCAACTCAAGAAACCATGCACCCACTAAACCGGCAAGCAGCGTGCTGATAACAGTCACAAAGCAGATAATCAAACCTTGCACATTGAGAAATAGAGAACGTAGCTTATAGTTAGCGCGATGCAATTGCTGTCCTATCAAAAACAACAGCAGATATAGCATCCAAGTCACCACAGCGCCCACTTGATGGAAAGCGCCTTCTGTTAGATAACCGATGAGTGCGCCAATTAATACCCATGCAACGGTTTGGATTGAGTCAGAAAATGTCGACCAGCTAAAAGGGATGTCAATTTTGCCGACCTCAACCTGAGCAGCGCTTGGCTTGTTAAGAAAGCGGCCACTTAAAGTTAGGAATACAACATTAAAAAGCAGTAGTAAGCCACTAATTACAATGGCGATATAACCTGCTTGGTAAAGTTTAACTTGGAGGTTTTCAAGGCCGCCTATTTCATAGCCAATCATCCCTAACATGGCAAAGGTTAACCATTTCAATGCACCGTCAATACTAGTGTTTGAAAGTGATTTTATATGCAAGCTGAAGCCCAAAATAAGCGCTGCTAATAAAGGGCCAAGTGAAACGAGTATCGACATAAGTTTCTCAAAAATCGTGAAGTTAGCACGCCTTTGAAAGCTTGCGCAAGCCTTAATTCCTCTCTTCTTTATACAATCGTAAAACGCTAAGCAGCGCACCAAAACAGGTAGCTATTTCGCTCCATTTTAGTGCGTTTTTTTGATCTTTTTGGCTTTAAGATCCCCCTGTAAAGATTCATTCACACTGATAGCAGCGTGATTTTATACCTCTGCTCAGCGCCTTCTTCTTTAATATCTTCAATACTATATCCCGCTTCTTTTATGCACTCACGCAATCGATCACTTAAACCCCAGTCTTTATTAATACGTGCCAACTGCCTCTTTTGTGCGAGAACCTCCACCTCTTCAGGCACTATGCTAGATACTTTGAAAGGCATAGCAGATTCGTCGCTGGCCAACCCAAGCCCCAATACTTGATCAAACGCCAACAGGGTTGCTCGCTTATCTGCATCACTTAAACCGCCTTTAGTGACTGACCACAAAAGCGCCAGCGCCTGAGGAGTCTTTAAGTCGTTATTCACATGCTTAAGAAATTGCTGTAATAACTCACCGCTCACTTTTCCCTGAAGTGGCCACTCGTGCATAAGCTTATCTAGCCGCTTTAGGGCAATGCTTGCACTGTCAAGCGCAGCAAAGCTAAATTGCAAATGAGATCGATAGTGGCTAGTTAACACTAAATATCTAAAGGCTCTCGGTGAATAACCTTTATCAATGAGATCCTTAAGTAAAATTGAGCGCCCTGATTTAGAGAGCTTTTCACCAGAGCTTTGCAAGAAATACCCGTGCATCCAAAAGTTTGCCTGTTGATGTCCATGGCGCCCTTCACACTGCGCTATTTCATTCGAATGATGCACAGCAATATGATCTTCACCACCCACATGGATATCAAAGCGCGTGCCCAAATATTTTTCAGACATTGCTGAACACTCAATATGCCAGCCAGGAAACCCTATTCCCCAAGGGCTTTCCCATTGCATTTGTCGATCTCCCTGCTGAGTATCGACCACACTAAATTTCCACAACGCAAAATCCGTATGATGCTTTTTCTGTGCCAGCTCAACCCTCTTACCCCCTTGCAACCCTTCGATATTCAATCGAGCTAAATAGCCATAACGCTCAAGTTTTTGGCTATCAAAATATACGCCGTCACTGGTTGTGTAAGTAAACCCATTTTCTTGCAATGCTTTTATATAATCGATTTGCTCTTCAATATGTTCTGTTGCACGACAAACAATTTTGGGTGTTATAATCCCTAGGCGATTTAAATCTTCCATAAACGCTTGCTCAAAGTACTGAGCGATCTGCCAAGCTGTTTTCCCCTGCTTGCGCGCTCCCTTAAGCATTTTATCCTCCCCCTGATCAGCATCAGAAGTAAGATGACCCACATCGGTAATATTCATGACATGCTTTATTGAATACTCATTAGCCATCAACACTCTGCGCAATAAATCAGTGAACAAATAAGTACGTAGATTGCCTATATGGGCGTAGTCATATACTGTCGGCCCACAGGCATACATGGATACTTGATTATCAGTTATAGGCAAAAAATCAAAAGTACCTCGACGATAACTATCGTAGAGCTGCAAAACCGGCAACGATAGCGATGAAGCTTTTAGAATTGAAACGAGTGATTGTTGGTAAGCCATTGTTTTTCCATAATTCTAAGAATTTTAATTTAAAAGGTCTTAGCGGAAAACTGGTTACCTGGTGGGCTGCTAAATAGTTATTAAATGAGAAGTAACTATTATCTGGAAAGCAACTAACATAGGTTAAAACGAAGCAGACCGCTAAAAAGCGGTCCGAAAGTCAAAATAAAAAACGTACTCAGCACACCGCAGATATAGGACAACATAAACAACAGGCACAACAATCTTCAGCTCGCAAATCAGTGCGAGATTGTGTAACCAGATGATAAGTATTTATATACATGTTTGTGTCTATACGGTTTTTGAGTAATATTTAGCTGACAGTGAATTCACTGTAAAACACTGCGCTTTTGAGCCCAATGTTACTAGGCCTTGATTTTCATAATATTGAACCGTTATGTCAAGCAAAACAAGCTAACAGTTACCTCAACTTATTAAAAACCCACAAGTTTCAACGGCGTTTAAAAAATAACTTACTGCAGGCTCCCAGGAAACTGCTTGCTATTAAACTAGCTATTCAAGTTGGTATATGAGACCTTTGCACCCTGCTGTTTTTACATCACGCTTACACTGATCTAACGAGCACTTAAAAGGCTCCAAACAAGACATTCGATGTGAATTCATACATTTCATCATTACAAAAAGGTAACTAAATGACGCTGGTCTCTTGGCTTTCACTCGTCGCAATCTGCTGTCTAGGTGCAATGACACCAGGACCTAGCCTCGCAGTTGTACTTAAACAAACAATTAATAACGGTAAGCTGCATGCGATTACGGCCTGCTGGAGCCATGCTTTAGGTGTTGGGTTATGGGCGTTTGCATGTATATTCGGCTTAGCCTTAATTGTTGCTCAATCACCTTATTTATTCCAACTTATCACTTGGGCAGGTGCTGCTTATCTTGCCTATATCGGCTACCAATCATTGCGCAGCGCTAAAGCAGAACAACAGTCAACACAGAACACTACAAAGAAAGCATCACTGCTTGAAGCTGCCACTGAAGGCGCCATGATTTCGATATTAAACCCCAAACTCGCGATCTTCTTTATCGCCATTTTTTCACAGTTCATTTCAGCCCAAGCGATGTTTGTTGAGCAAGCTATAATGATTGCCACTGTCATACTCATTGATGGCTTTTGGTACACTATCGTTGTGCTAGTGCTGGCAAAAGGGTCTGTGCTTAATTGGATACGAGAAAAAAGTCAGTGGGTGAATAGAATCACTGGCGCCATTTTTATTTTGCTGGCGATTAGAGTGATCACACTTTAAAGAAGGTTTTGAAATGATAGTGCAGGAAGGATAAAACAGATAATTGATGCCCGTTTTATAATACGGGCATCAACACGCTAATGCTTACTCAGCGATTTCAGCATTGTGATAGATTTCTTGTACATCGTCGCAGTCATGCAGTAATTCCATGAAATGCTCAAACTTGTCGATATCTTCGCCACTTAGCTCACATACACTTTGTGGTACAAACGTCACTTCTTCCTGCTTGTAGCTCAACTCAGGAAAGCTTTCAGCTAACGCAGATTTTGCCTTAAAATACTCAGTGTGCGGTGCAGATACCGTCATCACACCTTCTTCATTTTCAATGTCTGTGACATCAACATCTGCCATCATCAAGGCTTCTAGCACTTCCTCTTCGTCTGAGTGCTCGAAAACAAACAGCGCACAATGATCAAACATGTGTGCAACAGTACCTTGACCGCCTAACTTCGCATGCCCTTTATTAAAGCAAACTCTTACATCACCGAAAGTACGGTTATTATTATCGGTTAAACAGTCAACAATCACCATGCAGCCGCCAGGACCAAAGCCTTCATAACGCATAGGTTCGTAGTTTTCTCCGCCACCACCTTTCGCCTTTTCAACCGCTTTTTCTATAACATGAGCGGGGACCTGATCTTTTTTAGCGCGATCGATAACACTGCGCAAACTAGGGTTGGCATCGGGATCAGGGCTGCCATTTTTAGCACTAACAAAAATTTCTTTTCCGTACTTTGCATACAACTTCGACTTGGCACCTTGCGTTTTTGCCATCGTCGCTTTGTTTTTTTCGAATTTTCTACCCATGAAAGAATCTCTTTTTATATACCAATTTCGACAATGCAGCCATTTTAATGCCTACAATGCAAAAGCACTAGCACTGATCCCTTTGTTTGCTAAAAACTTCTCTGACACTATGGCGTTTTTTAAGATTCAATTCAGGGTTTAAATATATTGATAAAGTCGGCTATAATAAAATAGATCGCTGTCAACACATTGTTTTTGACACTATATTCTTTTAAGCCTTTAGTAATATCTGAGAATTATCTCAATAGGGGGTTATTATGAACCATAAAACGGCCGATTTAGGTGCAATAGAAAACAGCACTCTTTCACAAGAATTTCCCGAAGCACTCGCCAAATCAAAAAAAGAAGAAGAACGTGAACGCAGCCGCAAAATGCGTCGTTACTTTGAGCAAAAACGCGAGCAACAAGAGCTTGAAAAACAACTACAAGACCCGTTTGATTCCTACGATTTTGATGATTAAACTGCACTGTTTTTGGCCTTACAGTTTATAGACTCTGTGGTATAGTAGCGCCCTATTATTATCTATAGGGCTTATCTTTTATGGCTATTTCACTCCAAGACCAACTTCTCAAAGCCGGTGTTGCCAGCAAGAAACAAGCAAATACTGCAAAGGCTGACAAGCGCAAGAAAAAGGGCAAAAAAACCACTGCTATTGACCCTGAAATTGCACTTAAACTACAAGCTGAAAAGCGCGAAAAAGACCGTCTTCTCAACCTTGAGAATGAACGTCAAAAAACTATCAAAGCCAATCTAGCGAGAGCACGACAAATTGTCCAATCTCAAAATGTGAGTATTCCTAAAGACGCTGAAATTGCACATCAATTCTCACACCTTAATTTCGTGAAAGTTATTTATGTTGATAAACAGTTGCAATCGCAACTATTTTGCGGTCAACTAACGATCATCTTCATGGATGACAAGTACAGCTTGATTCCAACCGATCAAGCCGTGCGTGTAAATGAATTGCAAAGTGACTGGGTAGTTGCACTACCAGAGAAAGACACACCTGATGAAGATGATCCATACGCCGCTTATGAAATCCCAGATGATTTAATGTGGTAGTTACTGTTTACTAAAATAAGGAATAACAATGTTTAACCAGCTGCAAGGTGTCCCGCCGGATGCCCTTTTAAAATTAATTGTTCAATTTGGCCAAGATAGCAATCCTAAAAAAGTTGATTTAGGAGTAGGTGTTTATAAGGACGAGCAAGGTAACACGCCTGTTATGCAAGCTGTCACTGCCGCCGAGCATATTATTTTAGAGCAGCAAAAAACAAAATCCTATATTGGACCTGCTGGATCACCTCTATATTGCGAGCTATCGGCAGAGCTTTTATTTGGCAAAAACCACAGCGTGATTAAAGACAGACGTATCAGTGTCGCTCAAACACCAGGCGGCTGCGGCGCTCTGCGTATGGCTGCTGAGTTTATTAATGTATGCAAACCTGGGGCCACTGTGTGGGTGAGCACACCAACATGGGTGAACCATATCCCTTTAATGTGTGAAGCAGGCCTTCAACTTAAAGAATACCCATATTACAACGATGAAACCAAAGACGTTGATTTCGACAAAATGCTCGAGGCGCTAGAAACTGCTAACGAAGGTGACATTGTTTTATTACACGGTTGCTGTCATAACCCAAGCGGCGCAGATTTAAATCAAGCGCAATGGCAACAAGTGGCAGAGCTAATACTCAGAAAGCATTTGTTACCTTTCATTGATATCGCCTATCAAGGCTTAGGTGATGGATTAAACGAAGACGCCCATGGTCTTCGTTTAATGGCAGACACTGTTCCAGAAATGATTGTCGCCAGCTCATGCTCAAAGAACTTTGGCTTATATCGTGAACGCACAGGAACCGTTGTTGTTATTTCCAGTGATGCAACACGTGCTGCTATTTCCGGCAGCCAACTATTTAGTACCATTCGTGGACATTACTCGATGCCACCGGCCCATGGTGCTGCCATTGTAGAAACAATACTTAGTCAATCTGAGCTAAACACTCAATGGGTTGATGAACTTTCAGTGATGCGCAATCGCTTAGCCGACAACCGCGCAGCGATAGCTAGCGCTCTAAAAGCAGTAGGTACTGATCGAGACTTCAGCTTTATTACTGCTGAAAAAGGTATGTTTTCATTCCTAGGTATTACTCCTGCACAAGTTGATCAGCTGCGTGAAGAGCACGCAATTTACATGGCTGGATCGAGTCGCATCAATATTGCAGGTATTAGCACAGCCAATGTTGAGTATGTTGCCCATGCAATTAGCCAAGTGATCAAATAGCTAAACGGTATACTTGCACGCATACCTACTGATATTTATCAGTGGGTATTCTTTAAAAAATAAAGCCTTATAAGGTATTTCCCTCTTTAAATCAGCCTGCATTGTCACCATTAATTGATTTACCACATACACCAGCTACTAAAAATCAGCTAATGTTAGAACAATGGATGGTTAGTATTTAACTATCAGTTAGCTTAAAATAGCGTATCGATTTTTACCGTTTTTCGATCGATCACAGCCATTTTTACGATGATGTACATGGTTGCCAGCAATTTTATATTCGATTATTGACTATACATTTCATGATTGGCCGCATTGCTAAATAACAATTTTTTCACTTATACCATGGAGGTAATATGTCAGATTATCCGGTTCTAGAGCAGCTAGGTATCACTTCAGTACAAGATGTTATTCGCTACACTCTTGTCAGAGAAACACGTTTTGACGTACTAAAGGTTTATTACAAACGACGCCCTGGCTCTTTACTGGCAAGCAGCAAAAAATTCCATTTCACTCGCGGCCAAAACCACATAGATAAGAAACAACAAAATCAACATGTTGCCCCACAGCTGTTATTAGTTACTGAAGAGTTAAGACAACTTATGATGCACAGGCCTGTGCTAAAGAAAGCAGAGCTCAAAGAAAGTATCAATGAGCGTCTAGATAGCTTGGAGTCAGTTATTGAATCAAAGCTGTATAATTTACGTGAACAAGTTAAAAGCCTTTAAAGCTTCAAGGCTTTTAACAAAGTAGTACTACTTGGATTTCAATGACTGAGCAAAATCAAGCATACGCTGCAATGGCTTCTTAGCTTGAACTATTAACTCGTCATCGACAAACACTTGATTGTGGTTATTTTCAATACACTCCACAATATTTTGCAAACCATTCATCGCCATCCATGGACAATGCGCACAGCTTCTACAAGTAGCACCACTGCCAGCAGTTGGCGCTGCTATAAATTCTTTATTTGGCGCTAGCTGCTGCATTTTATAAAAAATGCCCCGGTCAGTCGCTACTATAAATTGGCTATTATCCATCTGCATTGCCGCATCGATAAGCTGCGTTGTTGAACCTACTGCATCAGCAATATCAACCACAGATGCAGGGGATTCTGGATGAACCAAAACAGCAGCATCAGGGAACAGCTTTTTAAGATCTAAAATGCCCTTGGCTTGAAACTCCTCATGGACAATACAAGAGCCATGCCACATTAACATTTCAATGCCCGTTTGCTTTTGTACATAGTTGCCTAGATGCTGATCAGGCGCCCAAATAACTTTCTTCCCCTGCTCTTCAAGATGCTTAACAACATCAACAGCAATACTTGAAGTAACTACCCAGTCCGCGCGTGCTTTAACGGCAGCAGAAGTGTTCGCATATACTACAACTTCATGATCAGGGTGCTGATCGCAAAAAGCGCTGAACTCATCAATCGGGCAACCAATATCAAGGGAGCATGTCGCCTCCAAAGTCGGCATTAAAATACGTTTTTCTGGGCTGAGTATTTTTGCCGTCTCCCCCATAAACTTAACACCCGCTACAATCAGCGTTTGTGCATCACAGTCACGTCCAAAACGCGCCATTTCAAGGGAGTCAGATATACAGCCTCCGGTTTCTTCAGCGATTTCTTGCACAATATCATCCGTATAATAATGCGCTACAAGGCAGGCATTATGCTCTTTTAATAACGCTTTAATACGGGCTTTATAAGTATTGATCTGTTGCTGATCCAATTGCGATGGCAAATTTTCATGCGCAAAATGCTCTTGAATCATGATGCGATCTTTTAGGGATGCGGATACTGTCATGTCACTTCTTGTTCATTGCTAAGTATTATAGGAATATACGCTGCACTTTTATTAGCATTTTGAGCACAGTTTCAGGTTAGATAACTTTATATTTAAATAGATGATTGGGCTAGTCTTGGTATTTTCAAGTCACTGTTGTTTATTTCTATTAGATAATAGCTTTAATAAATAAACAGCAAATATTTAAACACGCTTTTAAATAGCACGAAAATGCGCCAACATTTTAATGTTTAAAGATCAAAATGCAAACTAAGGGTTCCAAAACTAACCATCACTTTTGAGCTATTGATAGTAATGAGTTTGGTCATCAACACCTGCTTGCTCAAACCCTACTTTACGCAAATAACAGCTATCACATTGATTACAAGCTCTGCCTTGTTCATCTGCTTGATAACAAGAAACCGTAAGATGATAATCAATCCCAAGCGCTATTCCCTGCTCTATTATTTGGGATTTAGTCATAGACATCAACGGCGCCTCAATAGTCAGTTTTTCCCCTTCTACTGCTGATTTTGTAGCGACATTCGCAAGCTTTTCAAAAGCGTTGATAAATTCAGGGCGACAATCTGGATAGCCAGAGAAGTCCACAGCATTCACACCGATAAAGATAGCTGATGCATTAATAACCTCAGCCCAGCCTAACGCTAGCGATAAAAACACAGTGTTCCTTGCAGGTACATATGTCACAGGTATCTCTGTCTCTTGCTCTCCACCTGCTGGCATAGCGATATCCGTATCTGTTAAAGCAGATCCACCAAAATCATCAAGCGGCATACGCAGTATTTTATGCTCGACAGCTTCAAAGTGTTTAACGGCGCGCTTAGCCGCTTGTAATTCAACCTGTGAGCGCTGCCCATAATCAAAACTTAATGCATAACACTGATACCCTTGAGCTTTCGCTATGGCTAAAACAGTCACGGAATCCAAACCACCGGATAAAAGAACAACGGCCTTTTTCATATTTTATTTCTCTTCATTAATCACTGAACGAAACAACATTTAGCTTTGTATACAGCCCAGCGTTTTCACTAAAACGCTAATGATAAACTGTTTCAAGTATTCCCGATAGATTAGGCATGGCGATTGATACAAAGTGTAGCTTTAAGGTAGAGCGATCAAGCTTCTAAAACAGAGAGTCATAAGTGTGAATTTTTTATAGGCGAAAAAAAACAGGCCATAGCCTGTTTTCTTTTAGCCCTGACTTAATTTAGTTCAAAGCACTTTTTGCAAGCTTAGCTGCGGTTGCCTTAGGGTAATTAGCAATTAGCTTCTCCCAAATGACGATCGCATTATCACCTTCTCCCATGCGCTGATATGCGCGACCTAATTTGTACATAGCATCAGGAATCTTGGCAGATTTTGGGTACTCAGTCAGTAAACGCTGAAAATAAGCGCTAGCATCAGGTAATTTCCCTTGCGCTAGATTAACTTCACCAAGCCAATAAATCGCATTTGAAACTCGCTTCGCTTTCGGGTGACGTTTCATATAACCTTGAAATGCTGATTCAGCTTTTACTAAATCTTGCGATTTGATAAACGCGAATGCCGCACTGTAATCTTGCTGCTCATCACCTTTTAAACTAACCGTACTGCTGGTATTACTCGCAGGTTTGTTTTGAGCAAGATAGCTGCCTCCACCGAGACGGCCATCTAAATCCGAGTACATTTCTTTTTGCTGTTGCTGCAAGCGATTTAACTCATACTGTTGAGTTTCTACTTGTCCACGTAGCTTTCTCACCTCTGCTTGCAACTGCTGTACAATAAGTACCAAATCATTACTTTGTCTAGCGCTTACGCCACCTTCAGTGACTTGAATTACTTCAATCTGATTAGCAAATACTGAACTACTTACCAGCGCGCTGGCTAACAAAAACGATTTTAATACTTTCAAAATAGCACCCGTAAACTCAATTTATTACTTAATTACTTCGCTGTGTATTTAATTTCTACACGACGGCTTTTGCTCGCTAAACCTGAGATATCTGGCTTTTCTTCGCCGTAGCTGATCGTTTCAATTTGACCGCCATTAACACCGCGCCCAACAAAGAATTGCTCAATTGCTTGTGCACGACGCTCACCTAGCGCGATATTGTATTCTCTTGTTCCCTGCTCATCTGCATGACCTTCAAGACGCACTGCTGCATTTGAGTTCTCAGCCAAGAATTGTGCATGTAGTGAAAGATCATTCAATGCTTCAGAACGAATCACTGATTGGTCAAAGTCAAAGTAGTAAACGCTTTGTAAATCACCAACGTTGCCACTGTTTACACTCGTAATTTGTGAGCTAGTATCTGTACCCGTTGTCACTGTTGTATCTGTAGCATCAGAAGTATCTTTTACTGTGCCAGACGAACTACAACCTACAATTAACAAAGCAGCTAAAGTAACACCTGCTAGTTTTGATACCGATTTGGCTTTTACTAAGTTTAAATCTCTCATTGAGCTCTCCAGTTTTATTTTGATGGCTCTGTGCCATTTATAAGCTTAACAAATTTCAGGGCTAAAAGTGCTACTGAAATCAATAATTTAATCTAAAAACGGCGACCAAGCCGGTTCACGAACATCACCACTTGAGTTGGGCATCGTAAACTTGATCTTGCCATCTAGTGAAACACCTGCCAATACGCCTCTACCACCCGATTTAGTAGCGTACATAATCACTACGCCGTTAGGTGAAATAGTTGGTGACTCATCATCTTTAGAGTTTGTTAACACATCTAATCGACCTGTTTTTAAATCTTGTACAGCGATGTGATAACCACTTGAGTCCTGATGAACCATCGTCAAGAAACGGCCATCTTGTGTTAGCCTACCACGGCTATTGTAAGAGCCTTTAAACGTTAAGCGCTTTAGCTCTCTGCTCGCCACATTAATTTGATAAATCTGCGGGCGTCCTGCACGATCAGATGTGAACAAGATAGATTGACCATCAGGAGACCATGTTGGCTCAGTATCAATCCCATAGTGTCTTGTCATTCGATCTAAGCCACCTGTTTGTAAATCTAATACGTAAATCTCTGGGTTACCATCTTTCGATAATACGATAGCAAGCTTAGTGCCTGATGGGTTCCAAGCAGGTGCTCCATTAAGCCCTTTGAATGACTGTATCTTCTGACGTTTACCACTTGCCAGATGCTGTATGTAAATTGCAGGACGGCTAGTTTCAAAAGATACATATGCTAGCTTTTTACCATCGCGAGACCATGTCGGTGATAAAATAGGCTCATTTGACGATAATATTGTTTGTGCTCTTGCGCCATCTGAATCAGCCATCTGCAAACGATACTTTCTAGCAGGGCCTAGACCTTGTACGGTAACGTAAACCACTTTCGTTGAAAACGCACCGCGAATTCCAGTGATTTTCTCGAACACTTCATCGGCAATATAATGCGCAATATCACGAAGATCAGAGCCTGCACTATCAATAGTTTGAGACCAAATTTTCTTCTCTGTGAGAATATCAAATAACTCGACAGTCGCCTGAATGCCATTCGCTGTAGGCTGCATAGAGCCAATCAGCATAAAGTCATTACCCGATATACGCCAATCTCTAAAAAAGATCTGATCTTCACGCTCAGGAGAGCTGAGCATATCTTCTTCATTCATTAATTTGAACATACCACTGCGGCGCAAATCATTGGCAATTATCGCCGAGACATCTTCTGCTAAAGCATTGTCACCATCCCAACCAAAGGGAACGACTGCAATATGGGTAGGCTCTTCCACACCACCATCGACAACAATTTGCAACTCAGCTCGTGCAAAAAGACTAAATGTCGCGATTAGTAATAAGCTTAATATTTGTATTTTTTTAATTACCATCTAAGTTCTTCCGGTTTAAATGTGATGACAAATGAGCGCAACTCTCGATTAAAGTACTGTGGTGATGCATTCGCGATATCAGCTACTTTTGGGAAGCTTTCACTTCGCCAAACAGCTTGTTCAGCTGCGCGGTCAAATGCCGCATTGCCACTAGACTCTATTAATTCAACCCCAACGATACGTCCGGTGCGCAATAGTTTTATCCTAACTAGCGCTTTTATACCATTACGTGCTGTTGAAGGTATACGAAAATTACTATTCAAAATCCTTTTAATATAAACATCTACGCCCGATGCCATCTCCTTGGCTATTTGATCAGCAGCGAACTGCTCTTCTTCCGCTATTTGCTTCTGAAGCGCTTTTATTCTTCTCTTTTCTTCTTCACGACGTTTCTTTTCTTGTTGCTTTTTCTTAGCAAGTGCTTTTTCACGCTCTTTTTTCTCTTTTGCCGCTTTCTTTTTAGCAGCGAGTTCGCGCTCTTTTTTCTGTTTCTCTTTTTCTTTGCGTAACTCTTCTTTCTTTAACGCTTCTTCTTTTGCTTTTTCTTGGGCAGCGAGTTTACGTTTTGATTCAATTTCTCGTTGTTTCTCTGCCTTTAACTTTTTCTCTGCTAGATCTTTTTCTAGCTTTTCTTTCTCAAGCTTACGCTGTTCAGCCCGTTCTTTCTTTTGCTTTTCACGAGCTAGCTGTGCTTCATCGACTTCTGGTTTAGGTTTTTCCTGCTCTTTTTTTTCTGCTTTTTTCTCAGGTTCTTGCTCGGGTTCTTCTTTTTTTGGTGCGGGCTTTTTCTCTTTATCGAGCTTTTTATCTTCTGCTTTTAACGGTTTTTTCTCCGTTGCACTGGTCAGTGTTTTAAGATCAAACATCTGCGCTTGAATATGACGCGGCATTTCTCTACTTTGCTTTAGCTCACTAAAGGGTGAAACAAAGAACGCCAGCACAATGCACAAGTGCATCGTCAACGCTAGGAGTGTCGGTAAAATATAACTCAAAGCTTACTCCGTCACTAATCCAACACTTGGCGCACCGGCGCTTTGTATCAGTGTCATTAGTGAGATAATTTGCTGGTAAGTTACATTTTTGTCGCCACGCACTAAAATCATCTTTTGTGGATTACTGCGCAAAATTTTAGTCACACGGGTGTGCACATCATCCGCAGTAATAGCCGTTAAATCATCACCACCTATATTGAGGTAATAGCGACCATCAACATCCATCGATACTATCAAAGGTTCTGTATCTTTTGCATCAACTGGGTCTGCACTCGCTTGCGGTAAATCCAGCTTCACCCCTTCCGTTAATAACGGTGCTGTCACCATAAATATGATTAATAACACCAGCATTACGTCGATATATGGAACGACGTTTATCTCTGCGTTGAGTGCGTGCTTTTTCTTTTGTCTTCTAATCATTAAAAAACCACTGGCTATTTAGGTGCATGTACTCGGCGATGCAAAATACTCGAAAATTCTTCTGCAAAGGTTTCATAGTTATTCATCAAATTACTCGCTGATGATGAGAAACGGTTGTAAGCCATTACTGCTGGTATTGCAGCAAAAAGCCCCATCGCAGTGGCTACGAGCGCTTCAGATATACCAGGTGCTACTGATGAAAGCGTTGCTTGCTGCATATTAGCAAGCCCTCTAAAGGAGTTCATAATCCCCCACACCGTACCAAAAAGACCAACATAGGGAGATGTTGAACCAACTGACGCCAAGAAAGGAAGATGCGCATCTAGCTTTTCTTCTTCCCTTGAAAGTGCAACACGCATGCTGCGCTCAATACCTTCCATCACGGCATCCGCATCATAATTTTTTTGAGCAGTTAAGCGCGTATATTCTTTAATCCCCGCTCTGAAAATTTCTTCTGCACCACCTGAAGATTGTGGATTTTCAGAGACATCGCGAAAGAGCTGTCCCAGATCAATACCCGACCAAAACTTATCTTCAAATTTTCGCAGGGCGCGTTTTGCTTTACCCAAAAAGAAAAAGCGTTGAAAGATCATGATCCATGACATTACCGATGCTAGTGCCAATATGGCCATAACACACTTCACCACAACACTCGCATTGAGTACTAAGTCAAGAATTGACATTGTTTCTACCACTTACTTTCTCCATTTTTACTATTGGGTACTTTCTAACGACACACTAAAGTGTTGAGCTATTAACGGTTAGAAAATATTTGTCTAATTTGCGAGGGGAACCGACAAGGCCTCATCGTTTCTGCATTCACACAAACTACAACGACTTCTGCACGCGTTAATAGTTGATTAGTGCGGATAGATTGCAAAAAAGTCACACTTGCAGCACTGCATTTAGCAACTTCGACACTGATTGTCAGCTGGTCATCCAATTTAGCAGACGCTAAATAATCACAATTCACTGATTTAACAACAAACAAAAAGCCTTGCTGTTGTAAATCCTGTTGTTCTATTTTATGGCTGCGTAAAAACTCGGTTCTTGCGCGCTCCATAAACTTCAAATAATTCACATAATAAACAATGCCACCAATGTCAGTATCTTCTATATAGACCCTGACTGGGAATTCAAACAATTTCAATCGTTTTACCTTTTAAAGAAACATCGTTCACATACAATTTTTTGCACTGATTTTAACCACCTTAAACTACTATTTGAATAGCTAGATACGTTTTTTTACAACAAACTGACAATTGCAACGATATTAAGTTCGCTTTTTCACACGATATAACGTTTAAAACAGAGCAAAGCGAGCCAAGCATTAAATATTCTCAACAAAGCAAGGCCTTAAAGCCATTTTGGCACTAGGTGTCAGCCGCTCGTTTTATGTCCGAAAAGCTAGTCAGTTTCAGTAAATCAGCAAAAAAAAGAGCCGCTATTGCGACTCTTTTTTAGGTACATCTAAACCAAAATGTAAATAGGCATTATCGGTGACTACCCGCCCTCTTGGGGTTCGCATAATAAAGCCCTGCTGAATCAAAAATGGCTCTAAAACATCTTCTATTGTTTCGCGCTCTTCGCTGATTGCCGCCGCTAAATTGTCAACTCCGACAGGGCCGCCTGAAAATTTCTCAATCATCGTTAACAGCAAACGTCGATCCATATGGTCAAAGCCTTTATCATCCACACTGAGCATATTTAACGCTTTATCAGCAACAGCTGCGCTTATCACACCATCCGCTTTGACTTCTGCATAATCTCTTGCACGGCGTAATAATTTATTGGCAATACGAGGCGTACCTCTGCTGCGCATAGCCACCTCACGAGCACCATCTTTCTCAATATTGCAGCCAGATAAATTAGCAGAGCGCTGCACAATACTGGTTAAATCTGCAATATTATAAAACTCCAAACGCTGCACAATGCCAAACCGATCGCGCAGGGGCGATGTTAATGAGCCCGCTCTAGTCGTGGCACCCACCAGCGTAAAGGGAGGAATATCTAATTTGATTGAACGCGCTGCTGGGCCTTCACCAATCATAATATCTAATTGATAATCTTCCATTGCAGGGTAAAGAATTTCTTCTACATTTGGACTCAGACGATGTATTTCGTCAATAAACAGCACATCCCCTGCTTCTAAGTTAGTCAGCAACGCTGCTAGATCACCCGCTCTTTCCAAAATAGGACCTGAAGTCGTTTTAATTTCCGATCCCATCTCTGCTGCGATAATGTTCGCAAGTGTTGTTTTACCGAGCCCAGGTGGTCCAAAAATTAAGGTGTGATCTAAAGCTTCTTCGCGAGTGCGCGCCGCTTCGATAAAAATTTCCATCTGCTCCTTAACCACAGGCTGGCCTTGATAATCAGCCAGTTTGTGAGGACGAATAGCTCTATCTTGAACTTCTTCAACACTATTTTTCTCAATGACGGGAGATATAAAACGATCCGCTTCTAACATTTTTTTCCTATTATCAATCTGTTATTAGATTTCTAATGTGAGCCCCACTCACACAATTACATAAGGGGAACTATGTTCACAGGCTTATTGCTCGTATGATATACCACATCAATACCTTAAGCCCCTCTTTAATCAACGACAGCCAAATAATTCAATTGCTCTATATTTTACTCACAGCTTTAACCCACCATCGATTTAAGCGCGACACGTATTAACGCTTCACTCGAATCAATATCGCTCAATTGCTTTTGAGCGCTTGCCACAGCTTTGCTCGCGATTACAGGCTTATAACCTAGTGCAACGAGTGCGCTTTGTGCATCATCAATATAACCATTGATACTTTGTGTTGCACTGGGTAGCTGAGCACCTGTAAGCTCAAAATCTGTTGCCTCATCAAGCCCTAGTGCAGCAATTTTATCCTTTAACTCAACAACTAAGCGCTCAGCTGTTTTTTTACCAACCCCTGGAATTTTAGTTAAGCGCGTTGCATCTTCACTGCCAATACAGGATGCAAATTCATCACTGCTCATGCCCGACAGTATTGCTATCGCCATTTTAGGTCCAACGCCATTGGTTTTTATCAAAGTACGAAATAACGTTCGCTCTTTGCGATCAAAAAAACCAAACAACAGCTGTGCATCCTCGCGCACAACAAAATGGGTATAAACCTTCACTTGACTGGATAGCGCCGGCAGTCGATAGAAAGTTTGCATAGAAGCCTCTATCTCATAACCTACACCATTCGCTTCAACCACAAGTAATGGCGGTTGTTTTTCGATTAGTTCTCCACGAATATGACCGATCATGTTATTTCTCTCTGTTGTGAATTCAAGATATGAGCTTAGAAATACAGCCTACCTATTTATATGTACAAATATACAGTATTTAAATTTAATTCAAAGCTCAATCATTCACTATTTGCTAGTTGAAAAGTAATTTTCTTAGCTTGAGATACCAACTCAGCTTTATCATTGAATTGATGATCAAGCTTTTCACAACCTTCTAATTCGCTGCGTATCCAGTACCAAATACACTCTAAACCTTGGTTAATATCCACTGCTATGGTTAAAGAAGATTCAAACGCCTGCGCATCCATATCCTGAAAAGCAGGTAACTTATTAAGCGCTACCTTATCGATTTCAAACACTGTAAAAAGCGCTGCTGCATCAAGCCACGGTAGCCCCCAGCCCCCGTATTCCCAGTCAATGACCGTAATCTCGCAACCGTTTTTTGATTGCATCACGTTCCCCAAGTGAAGATCCTGATGAATGATGCCACTTTCAACCTTGGCCAACCTCTTTATGGCATCATCCAGTTGATCGCACAACTCAATTGCTACCGCCCTTTGCGTACTTTCTTTGAATAACAGTTTGTACTGTTTCAACAGGTTTCGATGATCAAAACTCAATCCGACTAAATGCTCAGTTGATACATCGGCGTTATTATCCTTCGCTTGCGCCTTATCTATGATTAATTGCCTTGAAAAAAGCTGAAGCGAAGCCATCCACTCGAGCATCGCTCTCTTGGTTTCTTCGCTGATACCAACACAACCCCCATGATCGCTCATAAGACACCAGCCTAATTTAAGATCGTTTTCGATCACTTTTGGCGCCCAGCTTTGATTTGAGATTAGGCTGAGTATTTTTGCCTCACGAACCCTATCCACACCGAAGGCAAGCTCTTCGCTAGCGTTGATTCTTAACACATAATTTTCACCATTAATTGTCGCGCGATACAACTCATTAGAACTGCCTTTTGCTATCGCTTGCCAATGGCCGTCATCGATCAATGGATGGTTTATTTTACTAAGCAAGTTTCACCTTAAATTATTGTTTGGGTAAGCGTTATGTCTGGAGTAATATACATTCTTTTTCTGGTACTGGTTGCAAATTCAAAAAGCCATTAGTATCCACAATACATACAAGCACTATTTATGGTTACAATTATTCCAAACAGCCGTAAATAAAAACTTAAGCAATAACTAGCAATGCTAATTATGTACTTATAATCCATCTAACTGTTTAGAGAAAATAATGAAAAAATTACTTACTTTATGTCTTACAGGCTTACTTTCTGCTAACGCTTTAGCAGATCACGAATCTGATCACACATTAACAGTTTACACATATGATTCATTTGTCTCTGATTGGGGGCCGGGTCCAAAAATTAAAGAGGCTTTTGAAAAAAATTGTCATTGCGTATTAAACTTTGTTGCTGAAGAAGATGGCGTAAGTATTCTAAATCGCTTAAAAATCGAAGGTAAAAAAGTCAAGGCAGACGTAATTCTTGGATTAGATCAAGCACTGATCAATGAAGCAAAAGCTACAGGCTTAATTGCAGAACACCAGCAGGATCTATCTAACTTAGAAGGTGCGCTAAACTGGAAAGACAGTGCTTTTGTACCTTACGACTTTGGTTATTTTGCCTTTATCTACGACAGCACTAAGATTAAGCAGCCTGTCACATCACTAAAAGCTTTAGTTGAGTCAGATGCAACGGTTATCTACCAAGACCCACGTACCAGCACACCTGGACAGGGCTTAATGTTCTGGATGAATGCTGTCTACCAAGATCAAACAAAAGCTGCATGGAAACAGTTAGCAAGCCATACACAAACTGTCACTAAAGGTTGGTATGAAGGTTACAGCATGTTCTTAAAAGGCGGCTCTGATTATGTACTTAGCTATACAACTTCACCTGCATATCACATGATTGCAGAGTCTGAAACAAAGTATAAAGCAGCGCAGTTCAGTGAAGGCCATGTGGCACAAATCGAAGTAGCTGCAGCACTTAACACCAGCAAACAAGCTGAACTTGCTCAACAGTTCTTGGGCTTTTTAGTTTCAGATGAGGCGCAAAAAATCTTGCCTGTTACCAACTGGATGCTACCTGTTGTTAAATCGGTAGAATTGCCGGCACAGTTTGATGAGTTAATTAAACCGCAAGCAATTGAACTGAATATCGATCAAATCTCTAAGCAGCGCAAGCCTTGGATTGTTGATTGGCGCTCAAGCGCAATCAAATAAGCTTTTTTAGCTTTAGCGCTCACACATATTCTTGTGTGAGCGTATACTCCTCCTCCCTTAAAACCCAATCAGCTAAGCAAAAATGTTAAAAAACTTTAGTAACCTAACAGGTCTTTTCTTCATCCTGTTTATCAGCTCTATCACAGCATTAGCGTTTTATGGGTTAATCGCCTTTAATCAAGATGGCTTTGATTTAACACTGTTACAAGACAGCTATTTCCACAGCATTTTACTCTTTTCGATAAAACAAGCACTGCTCAGTGCACTGATCTCAACGGCGCTCGCTTGGCCTATTGCACGCGCCCTATACTATTACCCACAGCTCTATTTAAAAGGCACATTTTTAAGCCTAACTCTATTGTGCTTTGTGATACCAACGCTGGTATTAATCACGGGCTTTGTATCGCTGCTAGGGCTTTCAGGTATTTTAACGCCATTTTTACCTGATGATTGGAACCTTTACGGCTTAAAGGGAATTTTACTTGCCCATGTCTATATGAACCTGCCATTTGCAGTACGCGCGATTTACAACCAAATGCGTAATATCCCTGACTCAAGCTGGCGCTTAGCAAACCAGTTAAAGCTCAATACATGGCAACGTTTTTATTTATTAGAATGGCCAACGGTTAAATCTAACCTTATTCTTACTTTTGGCTTTATCACAATCCTTTGCTTTAATAGCTTTGCGGTTGTTCTCGCTCTTGGTGGCGGCCCACAATCCACAACGCTGGAAGTTGCGATTTATCAAGCATTGAAATACGACTTCAACCTTTCTGAAGCGTTAACCTTTGCCTGGGCACAATTTGCAATTGCCGGCGTTTTCTTTGTTACTTTATATCGCTCAAGCTCTATCTCGTGGCTATCCAAAGATACTGCTAAAAAGCAGTATCTACCCCGTTTATCTAAAACAAACAAAATACTCTTTAGCGCACTTTATAGCCTCTGCTTTCTTTTCATGCTTTTACCTTTACTATCGCTAATCCCTGGTATATTCAGTGTTAAATATAGCTTGCCACTGCTCGTCAATATTAGTAGTGCGCTAGGGGTTTCAATCGCAATTGCAGGTACTTGTGCGATACTTGCAATCGTCATTAGTTATTGCATTATGCTACCTATTCGCTACAGCTTGTTTCATCAACAGCACACTACTAAAAGCCTTCTACAATGGCTTGCAAACCATACTTTAATCGCGCCCGCCATGGTATTGAGCGTCGGGTTATATGTGTTGTTTTTACCTCTGATCGATCTAGATCTATGGGGAATTGTATTTGTTGTTATTCTCAATTTACTACTGATACTGCCCTTTGCAATTCAGCAAACGCGCGCTAGGCTCATTCAGTACGATAAAGATTATTTGCAACTCGCACTTTCACTGAAACTTAGCTATTGGCAAAGAATTAGTATCGAATGGCCTTACATCAAACCAACAATGCTCAGCGCTTTCTCATTAGTTTTTTTAATCGCAATGGGTGATGTCGCAATTTTCTCTATTTTCGGTAGTTCAGATTATAAAACGCTACCTTGGTTAATTTACCAATACGCAGGTAGCTATCGCATTAACGAAGCGTCACTGGCCTCAGCCATTCTATTAAGCCTCTATTTAGTGGTTTTACTTAAATTTGAAAGAGCACAAAACAATGCTTGATATAAATAATGTAAGCATCTTAGTTGGTAATAATTCACTGCACTACAATAGGCAGTTAAACGCTGGCGAAATTACTACCCTACAAGGTATCAGTGGTGTGGGTAAAACGAGCTTACTACTGTGTATTGCAGGCTTTATACCAGTACAAAATGGTCAATTGAAATGGCAATCTACGCTGCTCAACAGCCTCCCCAGTGAAAAGCGTCCAGTCGCAATGTTATTCCAAGAAAACAATTTATTCGAACATATTAGCGTGCTGAAGAACGCAAGCCTTGGCCAAGTTAATGCCTGTGAAGATGAAATTATGCAAGCAGCCGAGCAATTGGCAATTGCTGAGCAGATGCATAAAGCGCCGAGTGAATTATCGGGAGGACAGCGTCAAAGAGTCGCACTATTAAGAACACTGCTTCGCCCTGAACCTATTGTGCTACTTGACGAACCCTTTGCAGAACTGGATTATCACACCCGTGAGATTTGCGCCTCTTGGGTGGCTGATTGTGTGAAAGGAACTCAGAAAACGCTGTTACTGGTTACTCATCAAAACGAAGATGTTGAACGATTAGCAGATCACGACTGGCAATTAACCCAGCAACATCGTTAAACCATTTGTACTTTTTTTGAATAGCAAAGGCAAAACTTATATTCCTTTTACCTTTGCTTTTGCCTATAGCTTTACCTACAAACTATTTAGAGCCACCTAAGCACTGTGGTGAAAGCAATTGCTTATCTTCCTTTACTTTCCACTCTTCATTCGTAAATAGGTGCAAAGCAAGCGCATGGATAGGATTATTCATCAGCTCAGCCACCAGCTTATAAATACCTTGGTGACGCTGTACCGCCCTTTTCCCGGTGAAATCATCGGAAACGGCTATCACTTTGAAATGACTTTGCGTCGCTGAACCGCCGTGCATATGACTTTCATTTTCTAGATAAAATTCATCACAGTGTATTCCTGCTTTAATTAACTGCTCTATTTGTTGTGCTATATTCATGGCTCTTTTTCCTGTTCCTGTCATTATCTTTCAGCGCTGCGCACTGAGAGATCAATTGTAATTGGTGTAAATTAATATTAAAGCGGGATCTGTTAATCTGCCATTTTCTTAAAGCGTTTATGGACTTTACGTGTTACTAACCAGACTGATGCAACGACTAACGGTACCGATATACCCACTAACTGATACTTAGTAACAGGCAAGCCACTCACATCAAAAGATTCAATCATGTATTTGAGCAGCCCAATACTATAATAACTGATAGCAGCAACCGATAACCCTTCCACGGTGTGCTGCATCATTAATTGAATTCTTGAACGGTTATCCATAGACGTTAAAAGCTGCTGATTCTGCGCCTGAATACTCAGCTCAACCTTAGTTCGCATCATATCTGACACACGATCTATGCGTAGTGACAAACTTTCTAAACGTTCATTTGCAGCACGACACGTATTTACCGCGGGAGTTAAACGACGCGTGATAAATTCACTCAAGCTTAAATGCCCAGAAACCTCATCTTCTTTTAGCTCGCTGAGTCGCTTCAATACCAAATCATAATACGCGAAAGTGGCTGAGTATCGAAACGCACAGCGCGAGCGCAATGCTTCAACTTGAGATGCCATTTCGGTTAGCTCAAGTAAAATTTCCTGCTCAGAGAACACACCTTTACACGCCAGCTGATTAGTTAGTGCAACAAGCTGTGCATCCATTGCATTGAGTTTGGCTGTATTTTCCCTCGCTAAGGGTAGAGCTAACAAAGTAAGCATACGATACGTTTCTATTTCGATTATTCGCTGGGTTAAACGACCAATCTGACTGTCACTCATCAATACATTGCCAATTAAGAAACGCCCATAACCATCAGAGTGCTGCTTAAACGATGTCCACAATCGAGCATCTCCGTTTTGCGGACTACTGCCCACTAAACGATACCCTTCTAGCAGTGACTTTGCATTGCTAATGAGCTGCTGGTCCTTATCATCAATGCACTGTAGCGCAACATGAAAGTTAGATAACACAGTGCCTGGCAGTTCGTTTAACCAATTATCAGGTAGCTCAGCTAAACCACCTTTATCAAATGGGTTTTTAGGGTCAACATTAAAATTAATAAAGGTAAATGCACTGAACTCTAAATGCACTTCACGGCGCACACGAAAACCTTGCGCCTCGAATTGCAGATTCGGTTGATCACATTCTGGCACTTCCTGCTCAAATGCCTCAAACAGCTTTTGCAAATGCGAAAATTGCAGGGACTTTTGATGATCATCAGTCAGCAGCACATAATGGGTGATCAATGCTGGACAAGGCACTACTTGATAAGGACGCGAATGCATTTCCTGATAGAGCATTGCCTGCAAAGGATGGTATTGAAGACTTTGTGTTTCAGCGAGTTGATTCATAGCAAGTATTTTTAACCGGATACCTTAATGATAAAAATGGTGAAAAAGCAAAAAACTTGAGCACTAGTGCTCTGCTAAATTAGCCGTAAGTATGGGTGCTGCTGATAAATCAAAGGACATAACATTCATCTGTACTTCGAACCACTGCTCAAACAAAGCTTTATTCAGAGATGGCCAATAATCTTCAAACTCATCCCAGGCACTGAGCTCATTAGCAAACATTACCGACCAATGCTGTGCTAAAAAATCTGTAAAATCACTCTCCTGTGCCACTTCGTCAATCAAATAAACACTCCCTGACTCACGCAGCTGTTCAAGTGATAGACACTCGTAACCTTCTTCAGCGCTAATCTTTCCCTCTAAGCTTGCAACCCATTGGGCAAAGGGCGCTTTAGCTAACAAGGTAAAGCTTGATCTATTTATCAGTTTCATTGCGATCTCTTCGATAATAAGGCATAAAAAGATCTTTATAACATATCACCTTAATGATGCTTTTATTATTTCATCAAATAGTGAATAATTTAAACATGGCACTGCGTATTCCTCTAATAAACGCTTTATCGCCTGACTCCATTTGTTTTGGTTTTGTACACTGCCTTCTTTATAGCTTGAGATTAACTACCCGCCCATGAAAATAGCCATACTTGAAACATTAGAAACACAGCAGCAATGGCAAAATTTTAGCTTACGAAAAATCCCTTATGCGTACGTACTTAACCCACTATCACTGGTGGATTTTCAAAGCACGTTTATACAACTAACAGACATTGACAAGAATTTGCGCGATGGCAGGCAAGCTGTTAAATACAGTATCGGGAGCCGTAAATCAGCACAGGCGGCATGGCTACTGATCGAGAAATGCCAGTGGAGCTTAAGCCAATTGCTGAGAGAGCTGAAAACACTCGATTTTAGCAGCAATGTTCGCGATAACTCAGTACTGAATATTCATGGCGATCTCACTGTGCGACAGTTCTTTGCCAAAGAAAAATGCGTCATCTCACCCTGGCTATTACAACACCTAACGCCTTTAACGCGCATACCTAACAAATGGTATCTAAATGATATAAAGCGTGTTCTAAGCAGCCAGCAAATTTCGAATATTACCTGGCTAGATGAGCGAGCTGAAATGCGCTCAATTCCTGCCATTTTAAACACCTTGATCAGCTACCCTCAAGGCTGGCAAATTAATTTTGCACAAGGCGTGATCACTTTGCTGTATAAAAAATCCCCCATCGTTAGCTTTACAGCAGTTATTGCATCGCTACCGGCCAAATCAAACCAGCTACAAGTACTGTAACACACGTCAGCAGCCCTTTTTTGCAACCCTAGCAAGTTAAGTCTCACAGCAATTTTCTTCAATTATTCATAAAGCGCTGATCCATCACACTCAGCTTATTTATGCCTCTTTTTTATTCAAGCAGACTCATTAAAGCACTGCTTAATTTCAGCCACTGCCTATCCCTGCTATCATATCTTTGAAGACCCACATCGAAATGGCGTTCAATTACTATTAACAATACCGCTTATTGTTGATTTTAATCAACGTGACAATTCCATCTTCACTTATACTGTGCCCATTATTATAGTCGTCAAAATAGGCGACATTGAGCGACAAGGATTTACTTTGACAACACCACAAAATGTGCAAGCCGTCAGTTGGGATAGCAATCTAATTAAGCGCCACGATTTGGCAGGGCCACGTTACACCTCCTACCCTACAGCATTGCAATTCAATAACGCACTGAATGCGGATGCTTTTATACAAAGCGCTAAGCAATCTTTAGATCAAACGCAGCCACTATCGCTGTATTTTCACATTCCTTTTTGTGCCCATGTTTGTTATTACTGCGCCTGTAATAAAGTGATTACACGACAGCGTGAACGCTCAGAACCTTATTTACAAACGCTCTACAAAGAAATGGCTTTCATGGCTGAACACTTCAGCAAAGATCGCCAAGTGAATCAGCTTCACTGGGGAGGCGGCACGCCCACTTTCTTGAACGATGAGCAAATCACTGAACTGATGCGCAAAACCCGCGAATTATTTAACTTACGCGGTGATGACCAAGGGGACTATTCCATTGAGATAGACCCTAGAGAATGCTCGCCTCAGACGCTGGTTAACTTGCGTAAAGTCGGCTTCAACCGCATTAGCTTAGGTGTTCAGGACGTTCAACATAAAGTGCAAGAAGCGGTTAACCGTATTCAGTCAACTGAACAGACAATTGAGCTGATCAACCAAGCAAAAGCCCTAGGGTTCAAATCAATTAATATCGATTTAATTTATGGTTTGCCGCACCAAACAAATGATTCGTTCGCTGAAACTCTCGACACAGTGGTTGGCATGTCCCCTGACAGACTGTCTATTTTCAACTACGCCCATATGCCTGATCGCTTCAGATCACAGCGCCATATTAAAGAACAAGATTTACCAAGCCCTGCCCAAAAGCTTGCTATTCAACAGCAAACAATTACTAAACTGAGTGAAGCCGGTTATCAATATATTGGCATGGATCACTTTGCAAAACCGACAGATGAGCTAAGCCAAGCACAAATTACAGGGCAATTGCACCGCAATTTCCAAGGCTATACTACTCACTCAGATTGTGACTTAGTCGCAATGGGCGTATCAGCAATTAGCCAAATTGGTGACCTTTATTATCAAAACTCTCACGATTTAAAAACATACTCTGATCTAATTGAAGAAAAGCAGTGTGCCATTATCCGCGGTGTGAGTTTAACAGCCGATGACAGAATTAGACGTGATCTTATCACCCAACTTATCTGCCATTTCAGCTTAGATATAGCGGATTTTGAGAGGAAACACGAGTTAGTGTTTAATCAGTATTTTAAAGACGAAGTGACAGAGCTACAGCGCTTAGCGACTGATAAGCTATTAAGTTTTGATGAGGATAAGATTCAGATCAGCGCTGCTGGGAGAATTTTAGTGCGCCGTATATGTATGGTGTTTGATGCGTATATGGACCAAGCCAAGTTGAAGCAAAGCTTTTCACGCATCATTTAAAAGAAAACAATCTCTCTGATTTGTATGACTTTTCTTCTCAAGTAAGTAAAGTCATACAAATCAAACCTCGCAATACAAACTAGCAGTGATTATTCAGACTAAGAAACCTGCCAGAACGCGACGTTATTTTTACCCGCTTTTTTAACTTTATACATCGCTTGGTCCGCTTTTTGACAGACATCCGTGAAATCATCAGATACTGCATTAAACACACAAACCCCAATACTTAAGCCGACATCTAAGGTGATATTCTCTAACACTAGTGGCTTTTGAAACGGCGCTAACAGAATCTGGCAAATACGCTGTAGCGCTGCTTGATCACCGGACTCATAGAGAATCACGAATTCATCTCCACCGAATCGACCAATAGCCGCTTCATCTGGCGTAGCCTTTTTCAATATTCCTGCGATATAACATAGTACTAAATCACCGAACTTATGCCCAAAGTGATCATTGACGTGTTTGAAGTTATCTAAATCTAAAAACAATAAAGCCGCTTTTTGACCATGAGATAAACTAAGCTGAGCATACTTTTCAATTAACGCAGGACGGTTTAGTAAGCCCGTTAGAGGATCTATATTAACAAGGCTTGATAAGCGTTGTTCATAGAGCTTTTCTTGAGTGATATCAACATGTGCCCCCATCATACGTAAAGGGTTGCCTTGCTCGTCAAACTCGATCACTTTCCCGCGATCAGAAATCCAACTAATACTACCGTCTTTACGCACCATGCGATGAACAACTTGAAAAGCATCACTTTCACCGCGAATATGCGTTTCAAAGGCCGTTACTACTTCTTCTTTATCATCCGGGTGTAGATTGCTTTTCCAACCTGAAACACTTGCCTCCACCTCATGGGGGCTATAGCCAAGCAAGGCTCCCCATGGGGCATTAAATACTTGTAAAGCTTGATTGGGAACATCAAGTTGCCAGATTTTAATATCTGAGCCATCAAGCACCGCAGATAGCTTTTCATTTGCCAGCTGCAATGCTTTTCGCAACGCATCATTCTCTCGCTGTAACTGCTCGATCAAAATTTGCGGATCTTCTGCGAGTGTTTTTTTAAAGCTCATAAAATCCTTTTACTTAATGCTGATAGTTCAGTCTTTAATACGGTATTCCGCCGAGCGAGCGTGAGCTGTTAAGCCTTCCCCTCTTGCTAACACTGAAGCGATGCCTCCAACTGTTGAAGCACTTTGCTCACTAAAGAATACCAGTGAAGAGCGCTTTTGGAAATCATACACCCCTAAAGGTGAAGAGAACCTTGCTGTACCCGATGTTGGCAATACATGATTGGGCCCTGCACAATAATCACCTAACGCTTCAGCAGTGTATCTACCCATAAAAATTGCACCGGCATGGCGCACTTGATCTACTAGAGCTTGCGGGTCTTCAACTGATAACTCTAGATGCTCTGGTGCTACACGGTTAGACACTTCAACCGCTTGCTCTAAATCACTCACATGAATAAATGCAGCCCTATCTGTGATTGAGCGGTTAATAATTTCATGACGCTCCATCCCTGATATTAGCTTATTCATTGATTGCTCAACACGCTCTAAGTATTCAGCATCCGGGCTGACTAGAATAGACTGTGCCTGCTCATCGTGCTCTGCTTGTGAGAAAAGATCCATTGCGATCCAATCTGGATCCGTTTTCCCGTCACACACAACCAGTATTTCAGAAGGACCTGCAATCATATCAATGCCTACCAAGCCAAAAACAGCTTTCTTGGCAGTGGCGACAAATATATTTCCAGGGCCTGTGATTTTATCAACTTTAGGAATAACCTCAGTGCCGTAAGCAAGTGCAGCTACCGCCTGTGCTCCCCCAATCGTAAAGACACGATCAACCCCTGATAAAGCTGCGGCTGCAAGAACCAAATCGTTCAGCTCTCCTTGCGGGGTTGGCACAACCATAATAATGTCTGAAACACCTGCCACTTTTGCAGGAATAGCATTCATTAACACTGATGATGGATAAGACGCTTTACCACCTGGGACATAAATACCGACTTTATCAAGGGGCGTTACCTTTTGCCCTAATAAAGTGCCATCGTCTTCAGTGTACTGCCAAGAACCTTCTGCTTGGCGCTCATGAAACCGCCTTACACGTTCAGCAGCTTGAGTTAATGCCTCTCGCTCTTGAGCAGGAATTCGATCCAACGCCCCCTGTAGTGCCGCTTGATCCAATTCAAGATCAGCGATAGTACTCGCTTGTGTATGGTCAAACTGATTGGTCAGTCGAACAACCGCATCATCACCATTTTCACGTACATCTGCCAATATATTTGTGACTATATCGTTCACTTTATCATCCGAGACAGACTCCCAAGCTAGCAGTTGATTTAACTGCTGCTCAAAATCCTCGTCATTGGCACTTAAACGCTTAACATTCAGTAATTGCTTCATCACTACTTGCCGTCACTTTTAGCTAATTCGTTACGCTTGTCGATTGCATCTGACAACATATCAAGAATAGGTTGGATTTGGCGATACTTCAGTTTCATAGACGCTTGCCCAACAACTAAGCGCGAGCTCACATCTGCAATAAAATCCATAGGTTCTAACCCATTGGCAATTAGCGTATTACCAGTATCAACGATATCCACGATACGATCGGCTAAGCCCATAATAGGTGCAAGCTCCATTGCCCCATAAAGCTTAATCACATCTATTTGCTGGCCTTGACTAGCGAAGTAATTTTTAGCGACATTGACAAATTTAGTGGCAACTCGCATTCTCCCTTGAATGCTCGGCGCATCTTTTAAACCTGCTACCATCAATTTGCATTTCGAGATTTGTAAATCTAAAGGCTCATAAAGCCCTTTACCACCATGCTCCATTAGGACATCTTTACCAGCAATCCCCATATCCGCACCGCCGTATTCTACGTATGTTGGTACGTCAGTTGCGCGAATAACGACCAATTTAATATTGGCGTGATTTGTATCAAAAATTAACTTTCGAGAGCTATAAATATCCTCTGTTGGGATAATATTGGCCGATTCTAGTAAAGGTAATGTCTCTTTCAATATGCGCCCTTTCGATAGCGCTATTGTCAGTTGCTCTTTTTTCATGATAGTCCTAGTAATGCCTAACGTAAGTAGCAATCGTTCACTATGTTGTCTCAATCCAAAACGATACTTATTGCAAATGTGGCACTGAAATAACGTTATCGACACTCGCTACAATTGATTGGATAAAACTAATTGGTGGCGCTAATGCGTGTTATTTTTCCGCCAATTTGCTGGAATTTTTCTTCGATGTTTTCATAGCCTCGATCGATATGATAAATGCGATCAATCAAAGTTTCCCCTGTAACAACAAGAGCTAACATAACTAAACTTGCAGAAGCGCGAAGATCCGTTGCCATCACAGGTGCACCTTTAAGCTCTGTCGACCCCTCAATCGTTGCCGTGTTACCATCGATTAAAATTTTCCCGCCCATACGAATCATTTCTTGCATGTGCATAAAGCGATTTTCAAAAATCGTCTCTTTAATATGGCTAACACCTTGTGCAACACAATTCATCGCTGCAAATTGCGCTTGCATATCTGTAGGAAATGCAGGATATGGCGCTGTAGTGATATTGACAGCTTTAGGCTGCTTGCCTTTCATATCTAGCTTAATCCAGTCATCGCCAGTTTCAATTTCAGCACCTGCTTCAATCAGCTTTTGTAGCACAGCTTCTTGAATATCCGGACGAGTAGCACGTGTTGTAACACAACCTCCTGACATAGCTGCAGCAACGAGGAAAGTTCCCGTTTCAATTCGATCGGGGATCACGCTGTGTGAAGCCGCCTGAAGCTCGCTAACACCATTGATTGTTATCGTGTCAGTACCAGCACCTTGGATATCTGCGCCCATGGCAATCAAGCATTCAGCTAGATCTGTTACTTCTGGCTCTTTGGCTGCATTTTCAATAATGGTTTGGCCCTCAGCCAACGTCGCTGCCATTAAGATATTTTCAGTACCCGTCACAGTCACGGTATCAAAGAAAATTTTCGCACCTTTTAATCGACCATCAATCTTGGCACGAATATAACCTTCTTCAACAACAATCGTTGCACCCATTGCTTCAAGGCCACGAATGTGTAGATCTACAGGTCGGCTACCTATTGCACAACCACCGGGTAGTGATACTTCCGCTTCACCGAAATGCGCCAATAAAGGACCAAGCACTAGTATTGAAGCACGCATTGTTTTAACAAGCTCGTATGGCGCCTTGTAAGAATTAATAGCACTGCTATCAATAGTGACTTGCATGTCTCCAGTTTCTTTAACATCAACTCCCATGCAAGCAATCAGCTTAAGCATCGTATTAACATCGTGCAATGCAGGCATATTGCTAATTTCTAATGGGCCACGCACTAATAATGCGGCTGCTATAATAGGTAGTGCAGCATTTTTAGCGCCTGATACACGAACTTCACCACTGAGGCACTTACCACCTTCGATTAAAAACTTATCCATTGTAATACGCCCTTAGTCTTGTAGTTTTTGCCATTGTGCTGGTGTATACGCTTTGATTGTCAGCGCATGAATGGTGCCATCAGCAATTTGCTGATTTACACATTGGTAAACTGCTTGTTGACGCTTTACAGGTAGCAATCCATTAAACACATCGCTAATGACAGTTACTTCAAAATTACATCCTTCACCCGCTGTAATAACCGTGGCATTGTCAATTTGAGACTCTATGATATGTTTCACTTCTTCGGCTTGCATTAATTACTCCAAATTTCGATACTGTGATCACTGCTGTTGTGCTAAACGCTGTTTGTTATGCTTGCTGAAATCACAACAAAAAAGCCATCTCAAAACCACGTGTTAAACGCTATTTTCACTATAATGACTAAAATACAGATGCAAATTTAACGATTGTAAAAGCTAAAGAGATCCAACTTGCAACGCGACATTTTCAACAGTGTTAAAATACGCCGATAATAACGAAATTCACCCTAAAAGGCGATTAAAGTGCGGTTTTTTTGTAATTAAACAGAGATTGAATAAACGGGCGAGAAAAGTGAAGTGGAAAAGCGCTTTTATTGCTCCAAGCAACCACTTCTCACTTTTTTAAAGGGCAAACAAAAAGGGATTTTTAAAAATATTATTTACGGTTCAAATATTTTCTCAACCCCAACAGATGCAGCTATATCAAGCAAGCACTGTGGGACATTCTCAAAATAGACAGCAGCACCTTGCTCACAGCGACGCTGCAGGCTTACACACAGCGCTAGGGCCGACGTATCAACTTTCCCTACATTAGCAAAATCAACCACAACCGTTTTGGAAATTGTGGGATAGTGCTGCAAAATCTGATCTTCTAAACTCTGCACGCTAGAGAAAGTAATATCGCCGATAAAAGCTATTTTTTTATTTTCAAATTCAATTGATATAGTCATAGAGTCTATGCTTTTAACAAGTTCATTTCACTTCCCCATCAACCTAAATCATTAACGAGGAGGTTTTATCAGCGGTTATTTATACTTCTTCGCCATAACGCTGTCCCATTCAGCAATCGCTTTATCTAATTTCCCACGATTGCGCTGCGCAATACTCGCAAACTGATTTTTAAAGTTTGAGCGAACATTTAAGCCATCTAAATCTAGATTAACGAGCTTCCAAACGCCTTCTTTACGTACCACGAAATTAACAATCTGGTAGGCTTTGCCCTGAGTAGACATCACTTCTATTTTAACTTTTTGCTTATCCGGATAAGGACTGTGAGCACGGGGCTTAACAACGCGATAACTTTTCACATTGAAAGTAACCAACCCTTTCGCATAAGTCTTTAACAGCGTTCTTTTAAAGACACGCTTAAAATTTTCTTTTTGCGCATCAGTTGCACGTCTGTAGAACTTACCCATTACAAATTTAGCAATATAAGGATAATCAACCGTATCTTTAGTAATGACATCTAACTCTTTTACTAAAGGCTCAAGGTTCGCATCGGCTTCTCCCTTATACGGAATAACCTTCTCTAGCATTTGTTTGATTGAGAGATCCATCTCAGCTGCAGCACTTTCCCATTCTTGAGATGCCCATAAGTTAACACTCATCACGAGCATTAAACTGCTTAATATCCACTTCATACTTTTACTCTCATTTTAATCTACAAAACCGTTATTTATATAACGACTGCTACTTCTCAGTACTTTTACTTCAAGCTAATTCTATTATTCGCTTACTTTATCGAACAAGAATTTACCGATAAGCTCTTCTAACACGAGTGCCGACTGGGTGTCTTCAATCATACTACCTTCAATTAACACTTCTTCCTCAGCACCCACACTTAAGCCGATGTACTTTCCACCTAATAAGCCCGATGTAAGAATCTGGACAGAGCTATCAACACTTAAATAATCGACATCGGCAAATATTTTCATTTCAACTTTTGCCACCAGCATTTGTGGATCAAGCTCTATTTTAGAAACCGTTCCAACCTGTACTCCGGCAACAGTCACTTCTGCTTTTTCAGTTAAACCGCCAATGTTTTCAAAATGCGCATAAACTTTATAAGTATCTTTGCTGCCAAGGGTTAAACCACTGACTGACATTGCAAGTGCTAGTGCAGCCACTAAACCACAGACCAAAAACAGGCCCACTAAAATCTCAATACTGCGTGAGCGCATATTAAATATCTCCAAACATTAAAGCAGTTAAAACAAAATCAAGCGCCAATATCATCAGCGAAGAATAAACAACAGTGCGAGTGGTTGACTGCGCAATACCTTCAGAAGTAGGAATACACTCCAATCCTTGATACACCGCTATCCAGGTAACAACTAAACCAAACACAAGCGCCTTGATAATACCGTTTAAGACATCATCATAGAAATCAACCGATGCTTGCATAACACTCCAAAAAGAACCGCTATACACCCCCAACCAATCAACGCTCACCAAAGCACCGCCGTATATTCCAACTGCTGCAAAGATCATTGACAGTATCGGCATAGAGATAAAACCAGCCCACAATCGAGGAGCGACGACACGTCTTAAAGGGTCAACACCTATCATTTCAAGTGAAGCGAGCTGCTCTGTCGCCTTCATTAAGCCAATTTCAGCCGTTAAAGCAGAACCCGCTCTACCAGCAAACAGCAAAGCTGTGACAACAGGAGCCAACTCTCGCACTAAAGAAAGTGCGACCATTTGGCCCACTGATTGCTCAGAGCCAAAATCCACCAAAATGGTATAACCTTGTAAACCAAGTACCATACCGATAAACAAGCCTGAAACCGTTATAATTAATAACGATTTCACACCCACACTATATAGCTGCTTTAACAGTAGCGGCATATTTTTAATTGGTTGAGGCCATACAAACAATGCGTGTATGACAACCAATGTCGCCTTGCCTAAACTTGCGATATAGCTAATACCTTGTCGGCCTAAGGCCGCGAGCATATCAAACACAGAGTTCAATCCTATTACTAATTTTCGGTCATTAATTGCTGCATAATATCTTCACTTGGATAGTGAAAAGGGACAGGTCCATCCGGATAACCATTAATAAACTGCTGCACATTTTCTAAAGTCGATTCTTTAATTTCATCAGCACTGCCCTGAGCGATGACAACACCTTCAGACATAATACAAATGTGATCTGCAATACTTAATGTCTCTTGAATATCATGGGAGATAATCACGCTGGTATGCCCCAGCGATTTATTCAATTTCTTTATCAGCTCAACCAGCACCCCCATCCCAATAGGATCCTGACCTGCAAATGGCTCGTCATACATCACAATTTCAGGGTCAAGTGCAATCGCTCTTGCTAGCGCAACGCGCCTTGCCATTCCACCGGAAAGCTCACTTGGCATCAACTCACAAGCACCTCGTAATCCGACCGCTTGCAACTTCATCAATACAATATCTCTAATTAAACCTTCGCCAAGATTAGTGTTGACCTTCAATGGAAATGCAACATTCTCAAACACACTCATATCCGAAAAGAGCGCACCACTTTGAAACAACATGCCCATTTTTTTGCGCAATTCAAACAGTTCGGATCTTGTTAGCAGCGCTAAATCATTACCTTTAACAACAACCTTTCCAGCTTCGGGTGAGAGCTGCCCACCAATCATTTTTAACAGCGTCGTTTTACCGGAGCCTGAGGGCCCTAAAATAGCGGTTATTTTTCCTTTAGGGATTTCAATATTCATATCTCTAAAAATTTCACGCTGTCCACGTTTAAACTTTAGATGATGTATTTGAATAATTGTTTCAGTATTTAACATTACCTTCCCCGGTCGTTACATTGCTTACGATGCTATTACCTTAATTTGTATTTTACACTTCAACGTTACTCAACTGTGTATGCAGTTACCGTAGATGAAGCAGACTACACAATAAAACCTAGCAACTTTTCAGGCTTATAAAATAGCACGCTGGCGCTAACGATTGTGTATCCTTTTGTCCGCATGCGTCTGAACACTACTTACACAACTAGTTCACTATAATATGCATATAGTGCCATAGATTGAGACGACTCACCGCTGACTATTTTTGCACTAACTTCCCACTGACCCAGTTAAAAAACATCCCTAATATAGCCCAGCATGGACAAAAAGCGCGCGATTATATCACCACAACAATGAATACTCTATGCCAATAAACTAACTTATACGTATCCTTCTAACATTCCCAATCAAATACCGATTTTGCTGCAGTAAGTGTTATTTAACACCAACATTATCGATTCCTTTCTTACGATTGATGATTAAAATATTGCTCTTCAATAAATCCACCTAAAAGGGGTTTTCACTTGCACCTCTTAACAGTTCTGGTTTAATAGCCTTCTTTTATATTGCAAGGTAGTCACCCCCATTATGTTATTTCCTATTCTCAGTCTTATCATCGGATTAATTGTGCTTGTTTGGAGCGCTGATAAGTTTGTATTTGGCGCTGCAGCAACAGCCAAAAACTTTGGCATGTCTCCGATGCTAATTGGCTTAACGATTGTTTCTTTCGGCACCTCCGCCCCTGAAATACTCGTTTCTCTAATGGCCACCATTGAAGACTCAGGAACATTAGCAGTAGGTAACGCCATTGGATCGAACATTGCCAATATCGCCCTTGTTTTAGGCGCAACGGCGCTTATCGCACCGCTACCTGTTAAAAATGCTGTGCGTACAAAAGAGATGCCGCTGATGATCGCTGTCACTTTAATCAGTGGGGCTGTGCTCTTTAATTTAAAACTGGATCTTATCGACAGTGTTCTTTTGTTCGCAGCATTGCTGATTTCACTCATCTTATTTGCCAAGTTCCAACAAGGGATGAACGAACATGAAGACGAAGAAATCCCAGAGATGAGCACACCCGTTAGCTTGTTTTGGCTGATTATTGGGCTTTTATTGTTAATTGCCAGCTCTAAGGCTTTAGTCTGGGGTGCTACTGAAATCGCAACAGCTCTGGGCGTTTCTGACTTGATCATTGGACTCACAATTGTCGCTATTGGCACAAGCCTGCCTGAATTAGCAGCCTCTATTACCAGTGCGTTAAAAGGACATCACGATATTGCTATCGGTAATGTTATTGGCTCTAACATTTTCAATTTAGGCGCGGTAATGAGCATCCCCGGCTTCTTTGGCACAATTGAATTTAGTAGCGATGTCTTCTATCGTGATTATTTAGTCATGCTTTTTGTCAGTTTACTGCTGTTAGCTTTCTGCTTTATGCGAAAGCCCGCTGTCGTCAAGCGCCTTGAAGGCACTCTATTACTTGGCATTTATGGCGCATACATGTTTGTATTATATAGCGTTTCTGTTTAAGCCTATTTTTCTTACGGATAATTACCATGCCTAATTCCCATGATTACTTATGTTCTGCTAAAAGAACCTTTAACTTAGAAGCACAAGCAGTTGAGCACCTATCGAGCTTACTCGATGAGAATTTCAGCAATAGCTGCCAGGCATTATTAGAATGCAAAGGTAGAGTAATTGTTATCGGCATGGGGAAGTCTGGCCATATTGGCAATAAAATAGCGGCTACTTTTGCAAGCACTGGCACACCTGCTTTTTTTGTACACCCAGCTGAAGCAAGCCATGGAGATATGGGGATGATCACCCATAACGACGTCGTCCTAGCGCTTTCTAACTCAGGTGAAGCTTCTGAAATAAAAGCCATCCTCCCTTTGATCAAGCGCATGTCTATTCCATTAATCAGCATCACGTCAAATCCACAGTCTAGCCTAGCCAAAATGGCCGATTTTTCTCTTAATACTGATGTACAAACAGAAGCATGCCCCTTAAACCTAGCGCCCACATCTAGTACAACAGCACAATTGGCTCTGGGAGATGCACTAGCCATCGCGGTCCTTGAAGCAAAAGGGTTCAATGCTGATGACTTCGCCTTTTCTCATCCTGGGGGTAGCCTAGGTCGCAAGCTTTTACTAAAAGTAGAAGATATTATGCATAAAGGTGAATCAATCCCAAAAGTTGCATCTAATACTTTATTAACTCGCGCTTTAGTCGAAGTCACACAAAAGCACTTAGGTATGACAACGATCGTAGATAGCAACGACAAGTTACTCGGCATTTTCACTGACGGTGATTTGCGCAGAGCGCTAGATACCAACCTAGATTTAAAAACCGCTATTATTAATGATGTAATGACGATTGATGCAACAACGGTAGCTGCCAATGCTTTAGCTGCACAAGCACTGCTTGTTATGCAACAAAAAGGGATTAGCCAGCTTGTTATTGTCGATGAGAATAACTGCCCCATCGGCGCTTTGAACATGCAGGATATGCTATTAGCTGGCGTACTCTAACTACCACTGGACAGAACCATGAAACATATAGAAAACAAAGAGCTACGTAACAAAGCAAAGAATATCAGGCTAGCAGTATTTGATGTTGACGGCATTATGACCGACGGAAGTTTATATTTGCTGGCCGATGGCAGTGAAATCAAAACATTTAACACCCTAGATGGTCTTGGTATTAAGTTGTTGCAAAAACACGGCATAGCAACAGGCATAATCACTGGGCGCTCATCACCACAAGTTGCCCAAAGAGCAAAAGCTTTAGGGATTAATTATGTTTTGCAGCACCGTGATGATAAGTTAGAAGCCCTTAAAGAGATTTGTGATACGCACCAATTTCAACTAAATGAGTGTGCATATATTGGGGACGACTTACCTGATTTAGCCGCAATTAAAGCGGTCGCATTTGGCGCCAGCGTCCCCAACGCCCACCCTTACGTCTTAAAGCATTGCAACTGGTGTACTGAGCGCTCAGGTGGACAAGGCGCTGCCAGAGAGTTTTGTGAAGCAATTTTAGAGGCTCAAGACAAACTCAACTCAGCATACGATGAGTATTAAGAGATGCTAATTGCAAAACATAAACTACGGCTATTAAGTGGGATAACCATCATTTGTGGCGCTGTCGCTTTATGGTCATTAAATGACAATCGAAAAAATGATACCAATACCACTAAAGCGTCAAAACAAGACGATATCGACTTCTTTGTCACCGATGCCAAAATCAACACCTTTTCCGCCTCTGGGGAGTTAGAACAACAGGCTACATCCCCCAAAATAGAGCACTTTAAACAGCGCCGCTCTAGCACTATCGAGAAACCTTTTATTACTCAGTTTAAAAATCAACAAGTTTCGGCAACTATTACCAGCCAAAATGCGACTGTTAATGATGTCACTGAACTCGTCAATTTTAATCAACAAGTTGTCGCTATTACGTTTAAAGACACAGTCAAAAATATTCAGCTAAAAACTCCCCAACTGCAGTTCGATCGCAAGAAAAGCACACTTTCAACAGAGCAAGACGTTGAATTTACCGACACTTTCGGTAACATCACTACGGCGCGTGGTATGCACTCAGATATTGGGTTAAAAACTATCCACTTAAAATCCAACGTGAAAGGAACATACAATGAGAAGTAAAAAAACACTACAGTGTTCTTTAGATCATTCTTTTCCCACAGTTAAATCGTTTAAAATTTTAAGACTCCCTACAGTTCAAGCATTAGTGGCAAGTTTAGCGCTAACGCTCTCCAGTGCAGCCCTAGCTCTTCCGGAAGACAGCGACAAACCTATTGACGTTGACGCAAGCAGTGCAACCTTTGATGATGCAACAGGCACTACAATCCTTACCGGCGCAGTAAATGTAGTACAAGGCACAATGACAATTAAAGCCTCAAAAATGGTTATCCACCGTAATAAACAAGGTGATGTAACCAAAATGATTGCAACAGGTAGCCCTGCTTTTTTTACTCAGCAGCAGCAAAAAGGCCAGCCGTACTCAAAGGCTTGGGGCGCTCAAATGCTCTACTCTATTGCCAACCAGACCGTTACGATCACAGGCAATGCCAGAGTTGAGCAATTACACGACAAAATCAACAGTGAAAAAATAGTCTACCTAATGGATAAAGCAATTGTAAAAGCCTCTGGTGGGAAGCAAAGAGTCAAAATGGTTTTACAGCCTAAGGGCAAAAAGTAATTTATGATTTTAACAGCATCAAATCTCGCAAAGTCCTATAAGCGACGCCCCGTAGTTAGGGATGTCAGTATTGAAATAGCCAGCGGCGAAGTCATTGGACTTTTAGGCCCTAACGGTGCAGGTAAAACCACTTGCTTTTACATGATTGTCGGCCTTGTAGACTCCGATGCGGGAAAAATCACACTCGCAGATGAAGACCTTAGCTCATCCTCGATGCACGAAAGAGCGAGAAAAGGCATAGGCTACCTCCCCCAAGAAGCTTCTATTTTCAGAAAACTCAGTGTTGAAGATAATTTACTGGGCATATTAGAGATGCGTAAAGATCTCAACAAGGATCAGCAAAAAGCTAAAATGGAGTCTCTCCTTGAAGAGTTTCATATAACCCACATTCGTAAAAACATGGGTATGAGCTTATCAGGTGGTGAAAGGCGTCGTGTCGAAATCGCCAGAGCACTCGCCACTGACCCAAAATTCATTTTATTGGATGAGCCTTTTGCAGGTGTCGACCCTATTTCTGTTAACGACATCAAGCAAACGATTTTACACTTGCAAGCAAAAGGCATTGGTATTCTAATTACCGACCACAATGTCAGAGAAACACTGGATATATGTGAGAAAGCCTACATCGTTCACGATGGCTTTATTCTAGCTTCCGGCACACCGAATGATATTATGAACAACGAGCAAGTAAAGCGCGCATATTTAGGGGATAAATTTTCTCTTTGATCACACATTTTTCATTGCATCAAAAGCATTTTAGAGTATCGTTGTACCTTATATGAAACAGTCTTTAGAGCTAAAAATTGGACAGCATTTGTCCATGACCCCACAGTTGCAGCAAGCCATACGGCTCTTGCAACTGTCATCCCTTGATCTTCAACAAGAAGTTCAAGAAGCGTTAGATAGCAACCCACTATTAGAATCTGTTGAAGAATCCGCTAAACCTGAAGCAGCGAGCCAATCACTCGATGATAAAGAGCGTGATCAACTCAAAGAAAACCTTCCAAAAAGCCAAACGCCCGACAATAACGAGCAAAGCAGTGAGCCGGCAATAACAGCAACTGATGATACTGCTGCCGAATGGAATAATGACATTCCTGTCGAGCTATCAACTGACAGCAGCTGGGATGACACGTTCCAACATGGCTCAAACAACAATAGCAACACTAGCCAATCTGATTTTTCTCCTATCGATACTTATGACACCAGCGAGGAGAGTTTACAGGAGCATTTAAGCTGGCAGTTAAATCTCACGACGATGAACGAGATTGATCAAGCAATTGCTGAAAGCATTATTGATGGTATTGACCCTGATGGCTATTTACGCGTTAGCCTAGAAGACATTTTCAACCAGTTTACCCAGTCAGAAAATAGCCAGCATCAAGACGTTGAGTTTGATGAAATTGAAGTGGTTCTTCGCAGATTACAACAATTCGAGCCTGCAGGTGTGGCAGCTAGAAACTTAAGCGAATGCCTGATGATTCAGCTTAACCAACTGGATAAAGATACGCCCTATTTAGAAACTTCAAGAGCGATTGTTAGCGATCACATTCAGTTATTGGGCAGTCACGACTACCGCACCTTGATGCGTAAAATGCGCTTAACAGAAACGAGCTTACAAAAAGCGATAGCGCTTATTTTGACACTTAACCCACAGCCGGGCTCTAGCATTACACCTAATACCGCTGAGTATCTAGTGCCGGATGTATTTGTCGAAAAAATCAATGGCTTTTGGCAAGTCAGATTAAACACGGATAACAAAGTTAATTTAACGATCAACGATACTTATGCGGGCTTAATCAAACGCGCCGATAACAGCGAAGATAACAACTACCTTAAAAATCATCTTCAAGAAGCCCGCTGGCTGATAAAAAGCATACAAAGCCGCTACGACACATTATTAAAAGTGTCCCAACAAATACTGGAGCGGCAAATTAACTTTTTCGAGTTTGGCGAAATGGCAATGAAACCGATGGTGCTGCAAGATATTGCTGAAGCAATTGAAATGCATGAATCCACCATCTCAAGAGCCACTACTCAAAAATATATGCATACCCCTAATGGCATTTTTGAGCTGAAGTACTTTTTCTCTAGCCATGTAAGCACTAGTGACGGTGGTGCAGCATCTTCAACAGCTATAAGAGCACTGATTAAAAAGATTCTAGAAACAGAAAATCCAGCAAAACCACTAAGTGACAATAAAATTGCTAAACTGTTAGAAGCAGAGGGAATTAACGTTGCTAGAAGAACTATCGCGAAGTACCGCGAATCGATGGGAATTGCTCCCTCGAATGAGCGTAAGCGTTTATTGTAAATAAAATTGCGAAAATAGGAGATTTTTATGCAAATTAACATTACAGGACACCACGTAGATCTCACACAAGCTTTATCTGAGTACGTACACACAAAGTTTGAAAAACTCGAGCGCCATTTTGACAACATCACCAACGTCCAAGTTACTTTAAGTGTAGAAAAAAACCGCCACAAAGCCGAAGCAACGATCCATTTATCCGGCAAAGAAGTGTTTGCTTCCGATGAACAAGAGCACATGTACGCCGCCATTGACGGTCTTTCTGACAAGCTTGATCGCCAAATTATTCGCCATAAAGAAAAACTTAAAAGCCACAAATAACTGTAAAGAATTACTATGCCTATACTTGACCTACTCGCCCCCAATTTTGTATTCCACAACCTTCAGGTGGGAAGTAAAAAACGCACTTTAGATTATATAAGCACTATAATTAGTGACAATGCTGCAAATATTTCTCACGATGATGTTTTTAGCGGACTCATTGAAAGGGAACGGTTAGGTAGCACAGGCATAGGCGAAGGGATTGCTATCCCCCACTGCCGCCTCGATGAGATAGACAAAGCAATGGGCTTATTTATTAAGCTCGACAATCCTGTCGACTTTGATGCTATTGACAAAAAACCCGTCGATCTTGTCTTTGCGCTTGTGGTTCCATCAAACTGCTGTGATGAGCACCTCAACACACTTGCCCAACTTGCTGAATTATTTAGCGAGGAATCAAACAGAGAACAGCTTAGAAACTGTGATAGTTCAGCTTCTTTATACCAGAAGCTGTCAGTATTAATATCATAGGGAACTGTGCACTATAGTCGTTAATCTATAAGCAGAGATCTCTAGCTGTCACTTTAAATAACGAAATAATGAAGAGCTAATTCAGCCAGAAACTGCTAACAACTGCTGCCTGTATCAAAGAGCGCTACTTAAACGCCAATCACACACAAACATAACTGTTTGAGGAGAGAATAATGAAACTGATTATTATTAGTGGCCGTTCCGGTTCTGGCAAAAGTACTGCTGTTCAAGTGCTCGAAGATATTGGTTTTTATTGTATTGATAACTTACCAGCTGCCCTGCTCCATGAGACTGTTAACTATTTACAGCAGCTCAAGCAAAGCGACGATGAGACTCAGGATTCAGCTCAAGCAACTAGCGTAAAAGACAAAATCGCTCTATGTATCGATGCACGTAACCCCGTTGAACATCTAGAGCAGCTACCTAGCATTATTGAAGGCATTAATAATGGCAAACAAGCTATTGAAGTTGATTTCATTTACTTAGATGCCTCTGATGAAGTACTTATTCAAAGATACAGCGCCACCCGTCGTCGCCACCCAATGGCAAATCAAGCGAACGGGCTAAAATCAGCCATCGAATATGAAAACAAAGTCCTCGCGCCTGTCGCGGACCTTGCCTCTATGCGTATCGATACCACTCACATGTCATTGTATGAGCTAAGAGATGTTATCAAAATTAGAGTAGCACAGCGCTCTGAGCAAAACTTATCTTTACAGTTTATTTCATTTGGCTTCAAACACGGCGTGCCCCTTGATTCTGATATGGTCTACGATTTAAGAATCCTACCTAATCCGTATTGGGATCCTCAACTGAGACCCTACAATGGCACACAGCAACCTGTTATCGATTTTTTATCAGGGCAACAACTTGTCACTGATATGATCAGTGACATCACTCACTATGTCGAAAAATGGCTCCCCCACTTTAAAAGCAACAATCGTAGCTACGTGACAATTGCCTTAGGATGCACTGGCGGTCAACATCGCTCTGTATATATAGCAGAACAACTGACTAGCCATTTTCGTCCACTTATGGATAATGTCTCTATTTATCATAGAGAAATCAAAGAGAAGCATTAGCACGTTAAAGTTTAATGAAACCAAACAGCTATTACTTTGAATACTAAGTCACATTTTTATGTTATTACACTAGAAGATACAAACTTTCTAGCCACGCACGTACAATAAAGCATTAAGCTTATCATTACTTTACAAGGGAAAGTTGCATGCCTGCAGTCGATATTGAAATTATTAATAAATTGGGATTACATGCCAGAGCAGCTTCAAAGCTGGTTTCAGTTACCAGTAAATTTTCCTCTGATATACGAATCTCAAAAGATGGCAAAGTAGTTGATGGAAAAAGCATTTTATCAATTATGATGCTAGCTGCTCACAAGGGAACCCAATTAAACATTGAAACAGAGGGTGATGATCAAGATCAGGCCCTAAGCGCAATAGAGACACTGATAAACAATCGATTTGACGAAGAAGAATAGCGCTACCTCAATTAAGTCTTACTATTCATTTTCAGTAAACATAATTATCGATAGTCAGTTATAATAAGCCTTAGGGATATAAGTCATTAATAAACAAATCGTGACGGTCTTAACAATCACGAGAAATGTACTGGCAATGACCATTCATTAACCACACCTTCGACCGAGTTAATTGTTGCATGAATCAACTGGCTAGCGAATCTGAACTACACAAATTAAACCAAGCCCTTGATACTGGGGCTTTCCAGCAAATTCGCTTCACGCTCAACAATACACTGCAAAGCGTTGAAGTCGCACAACTTCTAGAAAAGTCCCCCCCAAAAGAGCGTAAAGTGCTTTGGAAGCTGATTCATCGCGATAACGAAGGCGCAGTGCTGCAGCACCTATCCGATGAAATTCAAGCAGATATCCTCTCTCGAATGGACAATAGCCGGGTATTAGCACTGGCTGATTCTCTTGATACAGATGACTTCGCTGATATACTGCAGCAGCTGCCTGATACTGTCATGCATGAGCTACTTAAAGTCATGGACCAGCAAAACAGAGAGCGAGTAGAACAAGTTCTCTCTTTCCCTGAAGATACTGCTGGCGGCTTAATGAACACCGATACCGTCACTATCAGGCCTGATATTACAGTAGAAACCGTATTACGTTATATTCGTCGTCACGATGAAATCCCCGAAATGACCGATAGCCTATTTGTCATTAGTCGTCGAAAAGAGTTGTACATTGGCATATTACCTTTAACAAAACTATTGGTAACAGACCCTGATATCACAGTGCGTGAAATAATGGTGACTGAGATAGAACCTATTCCCGCCACAATGACTGACCACGAGGTCGCACTATTATTCGAGCAACACGATCTTGTATCAGCTCCTGTTGTCGATGATGATGGGAAGTTATTGGGCCGTATCACAATCGATGATGTCGTTGACGTTATCCGTGAAGATGCTGATCACTCACTAATGAGCATGGCAGGTTTGGATGACGATGAAGACACCTTCGCACCAGTCTGGAAAACCAGCAAGCGCAGAGCAATTTGGTTAGGCATAAACTTAATTACCGCATTTATTGCTTCGGCTGTTATTGGAATATTCCAAGGCACAATCGATAAAGTGGTTGCCCTTGCTGTACTGATGCCGATAGTGGCCTCAATGGGCGGAATAGCCGGTAGCCAAACACTCACTTTGGTCATTCGCGCACAAGCACTCGATCAAGTAGAAAAGGCAAATGCTGCCTGGCTTATTCGTCGAGAGCTCGCTGTCGGCATTTTAAATGGGATTCTTTGGGCTATTGTTGTTGCAGGGGTCGCAGTTGCCTGGTTTGGGGATTATACTATCGGTTTAATCATCGCAATGGCTATAATCATCAATTTAATTGTCGGCACTTGTTCTGGCACTATTCTACCTTTGATACTTAAGGCCCGCGGTGTTGACCCAGCACTTGCCGGTGGCGTTCTATTAACCACTGTGACAGATGTTGTTGGCTTCCTCGCTTTTTTAGGTCTAGCCACCTATTTTTACGGATAAACACATGAATAATGATAAATTTGATACGATTGAAGATGAAGATGACGATTGGATAAGTCGCTCCTCTTTAAAACGAGATGCAGAAGCTCTACAAAAACTCGGCACTCGCTTAATCGATCTAAAGCCGAATCAATTAGATAATATTGAGATGGACGAGGCACTGCGCCTCGCGGTTGATGAAGCAAAACGCTTAAAGCCGCGCAGTAATGCTCTGAAGCGCCAACGCCAATACATTGGTAAACTAATGCGCTTTGAAGATACGGAAGTTATTGAAAAAGGCGTTAATGGCTGCGACCTTCAACATGAAGAGTACAATAAAACTTTTCATCGCTTAGAGCGCTGGCGTGATCGTTTGCTCGCAAATGACCCAGGTATGATAGATGTTATTTTACAAGAGTATCCGCAGACTGATATTCAGCATTTACGCCAATTAATTCGCAATACCCAAAAAGAAATTGCTGCAAAAACCAACCCACTAAGCTCGAAAAAACTTTTCAAGTATTTAAGAGAGCTTGAAGGCTGCTAAAAAAAAGCCATGGATGGCTGTTTCCTTTCGTAATGCCTTATCAGACATAAATAACCGCAGTTCAGGTTCGAACTCAAGTATGTTCACCTTTCATCTACCGGTGATTTCTTCACTGCTTTTCTCACTACTGGCTTGATCACTGGATCAAGCAATGTACCCGTAATATCGTAACTTAATGCTGTCAGCTTCGCTAAGCGTTTACCAAGTATTTTATCGATAACAAATGCAATGCCCACGACTTGAGGGGTTGCTAAAAACAGCGCTGCAATCGGCGCATTACTTGTCAGCGGAATAGCAACTTGCATTCTATTGGCCAACGCGCCGTTTTGTAAGTTTATCGACCCTTTCATTTCAATACTGGCTGCATCTCCTTCTAATTTAAGCGGCGCCTCACTGGTCGCCAAACCCTTTTCAAGGCGGTACTTGGCACTCACTTTATCAAACGCGACGCCTGATTTTAACAAGTCAGAAAAATCTAATTTCAAACGTTTGATGACCGTGTTTAAATTTAGTATACCAAAGATACGAAGGAAGCTTGCAGAGGTACCCGCTTCAATAATGCGGCCGTTTTTGATATCAAGTTCAAGGCTACCATCTAATTTCCCTTGCTCAAAACTCCAAGGACTTCCAGGCCAAGACAAATGCGCTTTTAACACCCCTGATTTATTTTCTAACACCCGACTTTGACCAAATTGCTTAAGAACTGCGCCAAAATCACCGCCTGTTGCGACGACATCAACAATCGATTTTGCCACGCCTTTTTTATTTGCCCATACCATTTCACCACTGACATCAGTTTGCGCAATTTTACCTTTAATATTACTGACTCCGTAACCAGAGTTTGTCGGTGCCAAATGCGCACTCCATCGACCAATATCTAAATCATTAAGCAAAAGCTTATCGATATTCAACGCAACACTAGGCCAGTTATTCATTTCATTTATATTAAACGATTCGGATTTAGGCTTGCTATTATCACGATCACCTTTAGTTTTAAGTACTAATTTATTTAAATGCAGCTCTGTTAATGCGCCTTTTTTGGGCGAGTAATTCATTTGCCCTGTTGCCATGCCAACGTCAAACTGAGCAAACCAATTTTTACTTGAAGTCTGTAGTTTGACCCAACCCGCCGGCAAATTCTGCCCCAACAAGCGAACTTGCCTTAATTTTAAATCTACATTGTTAATAGCAGCAACCGCACTTGCGTTGCTCGTCTCTCGCTTGTCTGAGCTTTTTACAGAACTCTTTCGTAAACTAGAGTAATCAGCAATAAGTTTATCAAGATCAATCCCTGCAAGCTCTCCAGATACTCTAACACCAAGTTTGTGAACTAAATCAGGACGTGCTCCGCCAAGAACAATATGAGTTGCACTGTTTTTAAATCTAGATGAATTAGTTTTGCTGTTTTGTGTTTTATTGCTCGTAGCTTCGTTATTATTTAAAGCGTTTTCTGTGATACCTCTGACAATATCCTTGTAGTTATATCGCCAAACTGAGGCGCCATTATCTGCTGAGCTTTGCACTACCTGAAACTTAGCTTGTTGCTTTGCACTCTTACCCCACGGGCCAGGAAGGTTTACAGCAAGTCCTGAAAGGTCGGAATTAATAACAAGCTGATTGCAACTTGCCGTAGTTAAACAAAGATCTAGCCTTGCTGTATATTTGGATTTACCTGCTAAAGACTCTAAATAGCTCGCATCAACCCAATTAGTTAATGACTTAGGCGTAATTTCCCCACTTAAGCGAATGCTGGTTTTAAGTTCATTGGTAACCACTTCACTCGCTACAGTGACACTCGCAGGATGCTCTAATAGCTGAGTCTTAATCCTTTTTGCTTTTAAGCCCTTAATATTATCGAATGTTAGCCTGCCGTTAATTTTATTCAACGTTAAGTTATTTTCATGATCAATTAACTGACCACCTTTAATATCTGATTTTACGTTTATTTTTAGCTGCTGACTTGATACCGGTTCTTTCTTTTTACCTGTTGTGGCTTTTTCTGATAAAGGAATACTGAGCTTAACAACCGAAGTATGCTTACCACTGACAGACAATGCTTGAAGGGGTTTACTAAGCTGCTGATAAGCTTTTTTTGGCTTAAGCTGCTCTACAAACTTTTTAAGATCTCCTGAAATCACACCGCTGACTGACAAACTATCCTGATCTTCTAATTTTGATACTTGTAAGCCTGTCACTCTATTTTTAGCTAATACACCACCTGCTGACACTGCTGAAACATCACTATTATCAACTGTCACACGCAGGTCATCTGCTAAATAATGCGGCCAATCGTTAGAAAAAGCTGCTTGTGCATTTTCCAGTTTAAAATCCAATTGCACGCTAGGATTCAAACCAGCTCCTTCTATACGCCTTAGAGGCGTACGAATAACAACAGCGCCTTGCGTGACACTGCCTTTCACTGCTGCGTTTAATATCCAATCTTTTAACGATTTTAAGACAACATTATTTGGTATATAAGAAAGCGCACTATCCAATAATAAGTGCTGACCACCAATCATTAAAATAAGCTCTGATGGCTTTATCTTCGAGAAAGGTAACACTAAACTAAAGCGGCCATTTACTTGCTGTTTTTCTTCATGCAAGCTTAACAACTCAGAAAAAACACGCACTTGCTTAATTTTTCCAAGCTTTTTCTCAACTTCCCAGCTAACTTTTCCTCTCGCTTTGCTATACCCCCAACGCTGTGAAAATAGATCTGGGAAATACATACTAAATTTATCACTGGCAAGATTTACGTTACCTTTAAAAGCACTCATTTTTAAGAGACCAGATACCCCTGACATCGCAGGAGCTCCTTTATAACTTTCAACTGAAACATTATTCAGGTCAGCTTCTAATAAAAATTGTGCCCATTTATTATCCTGCCATGTCAGCACTAAGTTATCCGCTTTTCCTTTGAGGTTTAAAGTAGATAGCTCTGTTTCTATTTTGGTCCCTTTTAATGCCTTATCTAATAACGCATTTTTTAAATCCCCGAAATCTAAAGATGCGAGCGCAATACGCTCAATATAACCTTTTGCAAAATCATATGTCGCATTCGCATAGGGGATTTGTAACTGGTGTTCACCGTCACTCAGTTTTAGATTTGAAAGTAGAAAATGCTGCTTTTGTTGCTCGCGAATGGCACTAAATTTAAGGCTCGAGTTGACAATTTTTGGCAAGCTCGCATCTTCAAAAGAAAGCAAATCAATAGCCAAGCCACCTGTCACATCGGAGATAACACCGTTTGTAAGTGTTGCCCACACCTCAGAATTCAATGCTAATTTATCAACCTTCGCCCCAGTGTTAATAACATTGAAGTCTAAAAATTGTTCTGTGATATTCTCAAAGTTGGCATACACCTGATAAGGTGTTTCTATGATCGTATCGGATAGCTCCTCGGCTTGAATAGCAAAACTGACCGTAGAGTTTTCACCATAGTTTTTAAGCTGGGCACTACCGCTCAACTGATGCATATTTGCAGCATTATCCATTAGCAACTGCATTGGCCCAATAACACGAGCAGGCAAATTTTCAGGCTTTAAACGTAATAATGTATTAGAAAACTTAACCTGCGATTGTTTAGCAACAATACTTAGCAAGCTGTTCAACGCACTGTTATCAAATGTTTTTTGATTAGTACTTGCTGAAGCAGCATTTTGCGAAGGGGAAAATACAGTCAACCAACGTTGTTGTTCTTGGTAAGCATTAACCCGCAATCCATCGATATTGAGTTGATCAAAGATAGGGGCAAAATTGCGAATACTTTCGCTAATATTAAGATTGCCATAGATTGAATTAATACTAATCTGGCGAGTTTCATGATCGCGATCAGTAATTTTAATGTTTTTGATGGTGAATTTGGGATTGGATGATGCCCAATTCGCTTCTATATTTTCTATTGATATATCTGCCTTTAAATACTCAGATAAATGTTTCGAAATATAGTCTTCAAATTGAGTAAGCTTAGGTAAGGCTATGCGGGTCCCAATTACTGCCAGCGCAATTAGGACCAAAAGAACCAAACATAAAGTGAGTAACCAGCGGCTGGTTTTTATAATCATTCATGAACCAAGTATTTTAGTTTTAGGTCGCTATTCAAATATCACACACTCAAAGTAGCAGCTTTTTGGTTAATTTAGAATTCATATACTTGTTTAACATTGATTAATTTACCGACTGTTTCTAAACCAACTCTCAACGTAAAACCACATCGAAATGCTCAGGCCCATAATGGATATCAGCACTGAATTGAATGGTCTTTTTGATGAATGTTTCTAATTCAGCCAAATGATCAGAAGCTTCATCATTGACATAATCAACCACTTCAGAAGATGCTAGCACAAGATAAGAATCTGTATCATAAGCACGGTGCTGTCGAAGAATTTCACGAAATATCTCATAGCAAAGTGTTTCCGGTGTTTTTATGTAACCACGGCTTTCACATTGTGAGCATGGTTCACATAAAATATGCTCTAAGCTCTCACGGGTTCTCTTACGCGTCATTTCAACAAGACCTAGTTGAGAAACCCCCATCACTTTACATTTTGCATGATCTTTTTCTAACACCCGCTCTAACGCTCTCAAAACTTGGCGCTGGTGATCTTGAGATTCCATATCGATAAAATCAATAATGATAATGCCACCCAAATTTCGAAGCCTCAACTGCCTACCAATTGACGTTGCAGCTTCTAAATTTGTCTTGAAAATGGTCTCTTCTAAATTCCTATGCCCAACAAACCCACCAGTATTTACATCCACAGTGGTTAACGCTTCGGTTTGATCAATAATAAGGTAGCCACCTGACTTTAGATCTATTTTTCGACCTAGAGCACGCTGCATCTCCTCTTCAACATTATACAAATCAAAAATAGGACGCTCACCTGGATAATACTCTAAACGGTCAATTAACTCAGGCACTAATGCACGTGTAAAATCTTCGGCTTTATTATAAGTTTCTCTAGAGTCTATGCGGATTCTTTCAATACCTGTATGAGCCATATCTCGTAAGGCACGCATGTTCAACGGCATATCTTCATAGATAACACTGGGAACGGCTGCACCTTTAATTTTTTTCTCTATACTTTTCCACAATCGTTTTAAAAAAAGGATATCAGATTTAAGCTCTATTTCACTGGCGCCCTCTGCAACCGTTCGTAAAATGTAGCCTCCACTTTCAATATCATCCTCTTCTAATGTGGTAATCAGACTATTGCGTAGACGTTCACGCTCAACTGGGTCCTCTATACGCTGAGAGACTCCGACATGGTTGGAGTTATGCATATAAACTAAATAGCGAGAGGGAATCGAAATATGGGTCGTAAGACGGGCACCTTTTGTGCCAAGAGGATCTTTAGTCACTTGCACAATAAGTGACTGCCCCTCTCTTAACAGATAAGAGATAGAGTTTTTGTTTTTTTCTTCGATGTTAGGATCTTTACAGATCACTTCATCAACATGGATAAAAGCCGCTTTTTCCAAGCCAATTTCAACAAAGGCTGCCTGCATACCAGGCAATACCCTAACGACTTTACCTTTGTAGATATTGCCAACAATTCCACGCTTACTGGTTCGCTCTACATATATCTCCTGAGGCATGCCATTTTCAATAATAGCTACCCGTGTTTCCATAGGAGTAAAGTTAATCAGTATTTCTTCGCCTATCGTGGTTGCCACAACTACATCCTTTTTTATCAGCTTATTTCTATTATTAACCCATTAAACTAAATGAAAAGCCCTTGTTATGTCAATCAGTTAAACACTTTGTCAGGCATTCAATAATCAACTAACTTACAGGCTAAAACTGCCAATACTCAACCCCAAATTCATCTAGCAAGTCAGCAACTTCAGACACTGGCAAACCCACTATCGCGCTATTACTGCCCTTTATTTGTTTAACAAAGCGTGCACCAATACCCTGAATGGCATAACTACCCGCTTTGTCTTGAGGCTCTTTTGTATTCCAATATTTAAGGCAATCTTGTTCAGTTAACGTGCAAAACTCGACATCAGCAGTCACGACAATTTGACGCGTTTTATGTGCATCTTTGATCGCCACAGCCGTCATCACTTGATGCCACCTGCCCGACAGCTGCATCAACATTGAAACGGCATCTTCTTCGTTTTCTGGCTTACCTAGTATTTGCTGATCGATCACAACACTGGTATCAGAGCCTATAACAACATGGCCGGAAGGCAGTCCATCAAATACTTTCTGACATTTTTCTAAAGCCAATCGGCCAACGTAATCTCTAGCGTTTTCATTCTCAAGCACTGTTTCATCTATATCAGCACTGACAACTTCAAAAGCAACGCCTAACTGAGCCAATAGTGCTTTCCTTCGAGGAGACGCCGAGGCAAGTACCAATTTCGCTTGTGTTAGATTTTCAATCATCTATCACTCTCTTATTATGAAATTTTGAAAGTACGACGAATACTTCGCAGTACAACAAATACCCAAGGCCAAAGGACAGCACTCACCACTGCGGGCAAAAGGAAGTTAAAGTTGCCTGCTGTGGTACCTGTAAACGCTTGAAACCAGTAAAATATAAGCTGATTTATGACAATAAGAATAAACACCACGAAAGCTTGCTGCCACAAAGGGTACATACGCATTCTTTTGTGTAACAACAGAGTAATAAAAGCGATGATTGTCAAAGCGATTGCATTGATACCCAAAGGCGAGCCCTTTAAGCTATCCAGCATAAAACCTAAGATCCATGCCGACCCGACGCCAAAGCGTTGCGGCAATGCAAGTATCCAGTAAATAACAAAAAGTGCGACAAACTCTGGGCGCCACCACTCCAAAAAAGTCGGTAACGGAATTTGAGACAACATCAAAGCAACAATAAATGTCCCTAAAATAATAAGAATGCCACCTGAGCTACTCTTACTCATTAGTTAGCTCTTTTGAGTCAAGTAACTCAGTTTCATCACCAGGGTTCGCATCGACAACCGATGGTTTCTTTTCAACCATGAGTACATATCGACTATTATTCAATCTGGCCAAAGGCTTAGCTTTTACGATCATAAACTTACGGCTTGGATCTCGCTCCACAAAGGCAACACGAGCAAGGGGGTAACCGTAGGGGAAGCGCCCACCTAAAGCAGAAGAAATGAGTAAATCCCCTACGCGAATATCTGCATTATCCGGTATATGCGTAATATCTAGCTCTGCATGATTACCTTTACCTAAAGCTATCGCACGCATACCATTGCGCACAACTTCAATAGGTAATGCGTGGCGGCTATCAGTTACCAACATTGTGCGATTTGTATAAAGAGACACTTCAACTACCTGCCCCATTATGCCACCGGCATCAAGTACAGGTTGACCGATATAGACCCCATCTTCAGAGCCTTTATCCAGGATAACTTGATGCTGAAAAGGATCTGGATTGATACCTATGAGTTCTGCTAAGAGCACTTTGTCATCAACAGATGCACTTGCATTTAACAATTCACGCAAGCGAATATTTTCAGCGCGCAAAACCATCATCTGCTGCACCTTTCGCTCTAAAATAATAGAGCTAGAACGCAACTGATTATTATCTTTAACAAGCTCAGTACGCTCTACCAAAACCGCAGAAATGTCATCAGCAAAATTGGAAGGTATATCCACCAGCCACTGCACGGGCGTTAAAACAACTAACATAGCAGAGCGAATTGGGCGCATTGCATTGCCTTGTAAATCGGCTATAACAATACCCAAAGTAATGATAATAAGAAGTATAAAACTGAAACGAGGCAGACCGCCTCTAAAGATAGGTTTCAATTTAACCCTCCGCTACGCAGAGGGTTAACGAACCAATATGTAATATATTGTCAAACAAAAACACCAAAAAACCCTTACTATAAGAAATTATCGATCAGTCGTAAGAAAGGAGTTCAAAAGCCTGCTTGTCAATAAGTTCAAGTGCTCTACCGCCACCTCTTGCCACGCAAGTAAGTGGGTCTTCAGCGAGAATAACAGGCAAACCTGTCTCTTCGCTAATTAAGCTATCAATGTTACGTAACATTGAGCCACCACCTGTCAACACAATTCCACGCTCAGCAATATCTGATGCAAGTTCTGGCGGGCACTGCTCAAGAGCACTTTTCACCGCTTGAACTATTGCTGATAGAGGCTCTTGCAAGGCTTCCAAGATTTCATGGGAGTTCAGCGTAAAGCTACGCGGGATACCTTCTGCAAGATTACGTCCACGCACATCAATTTCAAGCACTTCACTGCCTTGGTATGCGGTACCAATTTCCTGCTTAATTCTCTCAGCAGTCGCATCACCAATTAAGCTTCCATAGTTACGGCGAACATAAGTAACGATAGCTTCATCAAATCGGTCACCACCTACTCTTACGGAGTCGGCATAAACGATACCATTAAGAGAGATAACAGCAATCTCAGTGGTACCACCACCAATATCGACAACCATTGAGCCATTGGGTTCCTCAACTGGCAACCCGGCACCAATTGCAGCAGCCATTGGCTCCTCAATGAGATGAACCTGACGAGCACCTGCACCCATTGCTGATTCTTTAATAGCACGCCTTTCAACTTGCGTTGATTTACATGGCACACACACTAAAACTCGCGGGCTTGGTGTAAAAATAGTGTTGTCATGCACTTTGCCGATGAAGTATTGCAGCATTTTTTCAGTCACATGAAAGTCGGCGATAACCCCGTCTTTCATCGGTCGAATTGCTGTTATATTTCCCGGAGTACGTCCCAGCATTCGTTTCGCATCAGCGCCGACAGCTGCAACTGACTTTTGGTTACCATTTTGGCGGATAGCGACAACAGATGGCTCGTTGAGCACTATACCCTTACTACGAACAAATATTAGTGTATTAGCCGTTCCTAGATCGATTGACAGATCGCTAGAAAAGAGACCTCGAATTTTCTTGAACATTGTTATTGGGGACCCCGAAAATAAAGGAGAATACTTCGAATTTTAAAAACAGCCAACTTTAACAACGCAACGCAATTAGAGCAAGAAACAATTAGTGTATTGTGCATTTCTTTGGTAAATTTAGCGTTTTAATTGATGCATTTAAGCGCACTGCAGCCCAAAGCAGACAATTGCCAAATATTTGTAACAATTTTGAGATCGCCATGAAAGCTTGAATATTATTTTCAACAACTTTCAAGAAATGTAATGAGAATTTAGCTATGTCACTAGATAACACTGATGTCGAAAAAATTGCACACCTTGCGCGAGTCGATATCGAACCTAAAGATACTCCAGAATACCTCAAAAACATCACCAGCATCTTAGATCTGGTTGACCAAATGCAAAGCGTTAATACCGAGGGTGTCGATCCACTATCTCACCCTTTAGATGCTGTACAGCGACTACGCGCTGATGACGTTACCGAAAGCAATCAACGCGAACTATTACAAACCGTTGCCCCTGCCGTCGAAGAAGGCTTATTCCTCGTCCCTAAAGTTATCGATTAATCGCCATAGGATTTAATAAATGTTTAGCAAAACCATCGCGCAGCTCTCGCAAGGCTTACAAAATGGCGATTTTAGCAGCCGCGAAATAACACAAGAGTATCTCAACCGTATCGCCAGTGTTGACGGCCAATTCAATAGCTACATCAGCATTACTGCCGATCAAGCAATGGCTCAGGCAGAAACTGCAGATCAAATGATCGCCAGCGGCAAGGCAGCACCTATGACAGGTGTACCTATTGCCCACAAAGACATTTTTTGCACAAAAGGCGTTCGCACAAGTGCGGGCTCTAAAATGCTCGACAATTTCATCTCGCCCTACAATGCAACCATTATTGAAAAATTTAACGCTATCGGCAGCGTTAGCCTAGGCAAGACCAACATGGATGAATTTGCTATGGGCTCATCTAATGAAAACAGCTATTACGGCCCTGCGATAAACCCATGGGGAGAAAACCGCGTTCCTGGTGGCTCCTCAGGCGGATCAGCTGTTGCGGTAGCTGCGCAATTAGCAGCTGGCGCGACAGGCACCGACACTGGCGGGTCGATTAGACAGCCCTGCGCACTTACAAACTTAAGCGGCATTAAACCAACTTACGGTCGCGTTTCTCGTTTTGGCATGATCGCTTTTGCCTCTTCTTTAGACCAAGCCGGCCCAATGACCAAAACCGCTGAAGACGCCGCGATGATGCTCAACGTTATGGCAGGCTTTGACCCTAAAGATTCAACCAGCGCAGAAAAACCGACCAGCGACTACACAGCGAGCTTAAACCAGCCATTAAAAGGTTTAAAAATCGGCTTGCCGAAAGAGTTTTTCAGCGAAGACCTAAACCCTCAAATCGCCGCTAAAATCCAAGCAGCCTTGAAAGAATACCAAGCACTGGGCGCTGAGCTAAAAGAGATCAGCCTTCCCAATACAGCGCTTTCTATTCCCGCTTATTACATCATTGCACCGGCAGAGGCCTCTTCTAACTTATCACGCTTTGACGGTGTTAAATTTGGCCACCGCTGTGAAAACCCACAAAACATTGAAGATATGTATAAGCGCAGCCGCGGCGAAGGATTTGGCCATGAAGTCAAGCGCAGAATCTTAGTCGGCACCTACGCATTATCTGAAGGTTTCTACGATGCTTACTACAAAAAAGCACAACAAATCAGACGTTTAATCCAGCAAGATTACATCAACGCCCTTGAAGAAGTTGACGTAATCATGGGCCCTACAACGCCTCAGCCTGCTTTCAAAATCGGCGAGAAGACCTCTGATCCAATTGATATGTACATGGAAGACATTTACACGCTTTCACTGAATTTAGCCGGCCTACCTGGCATGTCAATTCCCTGCGGACAAGCAGATGATTTACCGATCGGCTTACAAATTATCGGCAATTACTTCGCAGAAGAGCGCTTACTGAACGTCGCACACATGTTCCAGCAAGCAACAGATTGGCACAAAACTACAGCACCCGGCTTATAAGGAGCGCAAGATGGAATGGGAAGCAGTTATCGGGCTTGAAATACACGCTCAACTTGCAACTAAGACAAAGATTTTTTCAGGTGCCAGCACCGCATTTGGCGCACAAGCAAACACCCAAGCTTGCGCAATTGATTTAGCACTACCTGGAACACTACCTGTTTTCAATAAACAAGCCCTTGAAATGGCAGTTATGTTTGGTACCGCCATCGATGCAGAAATAGGCAAGACATCTGTTTTTGATCGCAAAAATTATTTCTACCCTGACTCGCCAAAAGGCTACCAAACCAGCCAACTTTTTTATCCAATCGTTGGCCAAGGCGAGCTAGATATAAACCTACAAGATGGCAGCACAAAGCGCATCGGCGTTACACGCGCTCACCTTGAAGAAGATGCAGGAAAATCGCTACACGAAAAATTTGCCGATATGTCAGGCATCGATTTAAATCGCGCCGGCACACCGCTATTAGAAATCGTATCAGACCCTGATATGCGCAGCGCAGAAGAAGCCGTCGCTTACGCCAAGAAAATTCACTCTATTGTGACAAGCATCGGCATATGCGATGGCAACATGGCAGAAGGCTCTTTCCGTGTCGATTGCAACGTATCTGTTCGCTATAAAGGCGAAAGCGAATTTGGCAATCGCACAGAAACCAAGAACATCAACTCCTTTAGATTTATCGAAAAGGCAATCAAAGGCGAAATTATCCGTCAAATTGAAATCCTTGAAGATGGTGGCAGCATCACACAAGAAACACGGCTTTACGATGCAGAAAAGGACGAAACTCGCAGCATGCGTAGCAAAGAAGAAGCCAACGATTATCGTTACTTCCCATGCCCTGATTTACTGCCTATTGTCATTGAAGATGAATATATCGAGAAGATTCGCAACAACCTTCCAGAGCTACCCGACGCTCGCAAGCAGCGCTTCATTGAACAATATCAGCTGAGCAATAACGATGCCGCCACTTTAAGCAGCAACAAAGATCTAGCAGCTTATTATGAAAACGTTGCTCAAGACTGCAACGACAACAAACTCGCAGCCAACTGGATGCTAGGGGAGTTTTCTAAGGTACTAAATCAGCATGATCTAAGTATCGAGCAATCTCCTGTTGACGCCCAAGGTTTTGCACTACTGCTAAAGCGCATCAAAGACGACACTATCTCTGCAAGCGGTGCAAAGAAAGTCTTTGAAGCAATGTGGAACAATGAAGGCAATGCCGACCAAATCATTGAAGCGAAAGGCTTAAAGCAAGTTTCTGACACAGGAGCTATCGAAGCCATTGTGAGCGAAGTTATTGCTAAAAGCGACAAACAAGTGCAACAATACATTGCAGCTGAACCTGAAAAACGTGGAAAAATGCTTGGATTCTTCATGGGCCAGATCATGAAAGCATCTGGCGGAAAAGCCAATCCAGGACAAGTACAAAGCGTACTCAAACCTATGTTAGATGCTATGTGTGACTAACACTCTGAGCAGTTACTCACCTATGTGAGTAACTGCTATTAATGCCTGCTGATATCTTTATCTATTAACGATACATAATGTGGCAATAGTATTTGCTTTGAACGCTGCATCAACCCTGACGCATCAACCTGAGAAACAACCGCACCATCTTCCCCTGTCACCAACACCTCTAGCTCATGCATTGATTTAATGAAATTTGATATGCCTTGGCTATCAGTGTATTCGGGAGAGTGAAAACCAAACTCAGCATGTAGCATTTTTGCCAATCTCACTGACTCATCAATCAAATCACCTAAAGCCAAATCAGAATACTCCTGAAGCAGCCTAAAGACGATGTAATAGCGCAGCAGATAAGGCTCAACTGTTTGCATCAAAGTGACCGAAACCGCTGTATTTCTTACCACTAAGCAGCGCGCTTCCTCTTCAACCAACTGTTGATCAACTAACAGTTCACGCACTTGATTTAGCGCCTTATTAACATCACCACCTTGCCACGGCCAATACAACTCTTTTGCCAGATAAGGATAAACAGCTTTAATTAAAGTGCGTATGGCCGCAAGCTTAGGTTTTGGATAACGCTTAGCAACCAACAAATACAAGCCGACAAACAACGTAAGATGGTGTATCTGATTACGATAAAACGTCATTTCGATCGCTTGCTCAGCCGTTAGATAGACATCAGCACTGCTGACAGACACCTGCCCACGTGCCTGCGCATCGTCAATCCATTGCTCAACACTGCCCTTCGCGATACCCGCAGGTGCATTTGGCATTTTAACCAACACTGAACTTAAACGGTTCACCCGGTCAATTAACTGCGCCTTGGTTAAACGCAACCTAGGCTGGGACAACAACGCTGTCGCAAGCAAAGCAGTTTCATTAACATAACTTGCCGCTGCTATTCTCTCCATAACAGTACGCGCCACGAACTGACTTTTGCTTTTAAGGTTATCAAACTTAGAAACATTATCGAGCAATACAGGCTCGCCATAACTAACGACAGCATCGCCAAAATGACTCTTAAACACTTTCAGCGTACTTAACAAACCCAACAGAGACTCTGGCTTCTTTTTCGCATCACCTAACTGCTTTGAATAACTTTTTGTTTCGACGATTTTATCGTAACTCACCCACACTGGGACAAGTGCAATTGGCTTAGCATTATCTTGCAACGACGCCTCTAATGTCATTGAAAGCACACCAATTTTAGGTGGCAACAAGCGCCCGGTTCGAGAGCGTCCGCCCTCAATAAAATACTCAAGCGTATTACCGTTTTTATGCAAATGAGAAATATAACTTTTAAACAACACAACATATAACGAATCATCATAAAACGAGCGACGCATAAATATGGCACCACCACGCTTTAGCCCACCTCCCAATACAGGCGCATTTAAATTATCACCCGCGACAATATGAGGAACAACAATCCCTTGATTATGCAAGTTCCAAGACATCAACACATAATCCATATGACTGCGATGACAAGGAAGAAACACTAACTGATAATCTTTAGCAATTTGCCTGGTTTTATCGATACCTTGTATTTTCACATGACGGTAAACTCGCTGAAAAAAACGGCTTAACACAAGCATGCCTAGGCGTACAAAGCTAGGACTAATATTTGTCGCTATACCATTTAGCTGCTGGCGCGCATATTTTTCAGCGCGTTCAACCGTGATATCGTTAGCTTCGCTATATTTAAAAATTTGCCTTTGAACGTCATCCGAGCTTATGATCGTAGATATTAACTGCTTTCGGTTTAATAGCTTAGGCCCATAGATTACATTTCGGCGCTGTATAAAATGATTCTGTATTTTATCCATCATCCAAAGCGCACCAGCACCTGATGTTTGCTGCGGATGCTCTTGAGTCATCTTTCTTAACGAGATCGGCGCATCAAACTGCAGTAACGTTTGGCGACCATTCACCACCAACTGCATTAGCCTACCCCACCATCCTTTAAACCCCCAGCGCTCAGAAAACACCACCCGCCACAATGAGGACTCTCGATTTGGAAAATGGCCATGCAAAATCGTCACCGGGATAATCTGAACATCACACTCAGAATCACTAAACTCAAGCTTTTCAATGAGCGACTCTAAACGATAAGTTAAGGTTTTCGCGGACTTTGGTGCTGTTGATAACAAGCAACGCTTAGTAATCTCAATACCGCGCTGCTTTAATATAAAAGCAATCAAATCACGGTGCTCAGATCGATCATTCTCTAATACATAGACAATCTCGACATCATCCCGCAAATAATCACTGCCAATTACCTTAGCACTGACAAATAATTTATTGAGCGCTTTACCGATCAAACTCATACAGCTAAATACCTAAAATACATTAACAACTTCCATTACATAGAATACGCTCGAAGATCCAATTCTCCGCCGGATTTGTTCGACCACCTGACTAGCAGATTGTTCAACTTCACTGGCTACGAAACATGCGATCAAGCATCAAAATCTTCTAATTGAATATTCCCTAAGATCGTTTTAACACCAGCACAAAAAATTAATAATGCGGCGGAGGAGCATCGCTAATTTCTATTTGATGAGCCCCCTCTTGGGATTGATTTAATTTTTGATTCAACACTTTAACCAATGCTGACAAATCAATCAGTAATTTATCCTGCTTAGCAACTACTGCATTCAATTCATCAATCATCTGCTCTTGAAACGCAACCCTTGATTCGAGCTGTGTAACTCGATCCTCAACCTCTATCATCTTTTCTCTCTGCAATCTTTAAATGTGTATATTTCTGTATGACTAACTATTTTAATGCAGTAAACATCAATCGCTTTAAAGCAATTTGGATGCACAAAATATATCGTTTTATAGCGCGCTAGTTTAGCTTATTGAGGCCAACAAAGAACTATTCAACACTCTAATGTCGATGAAACTTTAGTGAAAAGAACATATCTCTAAAACTCATAATTTATTGATAATAAATCAGCGAGACAGAACAATAGTCGATACTTTTAATCATCTCTCTTGAATGACCTATTTCCAAGTGTAGCTGAGCATTCGAATTTTACACATAGAGCATTGAAAATATTAGATTTATTTAAACACACAGCGTTTTAATTTATCAAAAAAAATAGCGTTTCAATAAAACCCTACCTAGTACTGACAATTTCGTTGTGTTTTAGCTGAAAATTCTGTATATCTATTCACCTTCCGTCGTTTGATTTATAACATTTTTCAGTCTTTATCACGTTAGCAAACACGGGACTTATTATTCCAATAACTATTTTAACTTTACAAGAGAACTTTAGATGAGTGGTAATCAAATTTTTCGCAGCGTTCTTGCCAGTGCTATTGCTGCCTTTTTAATCCCTTTTTTATTAACTAAATTCACAGACGCTAGCATTGCTTATGAAGCAAAAACGCTAATTATTATTTTTATCGTCGCTCTTGCTGGATGCGCACTTAGCACCTTCGGTGCAAACAGCACATCAGATTCAATGCAAGAAAATGCCGCACGTGACAATGGCGCAGAATACGACGACGAAGACGAGTACGAAGACGACGATCGCGAACAAGGAACCGTTAAATGGTTTAACGTATCAAAAGGCTTTGGCTTTATCACGCGTGAAAATGGTGATGATGTGTTTGTTCATTTTAGAAACATTCGCGGCAGAGGTCATCGCTCATTAAGCGAAGGCCAACAGGTAAAATTCCACACTCGCGATAGCGACAAAGGCCTGCAAGCGGAAGATGTTTCCATCCTGCGTACATAATTGACAAAACCTAGAAACACTCTCTATTCAAACAAAATGCTTAACAATATATTGTTAATGTATTTTGTTTGAATTTATCGCCCCCTCACTCATCATCTCCCAATACTATACACCCAACACTAAACACCCAATCTAAAACAAATTTGATTGAGCGGATTCTTGATTCCACAAAGAAATACGCACAGGAAAACGACACTTTTCTTGCAATAGCTCACTAAACATCAGTGCAAGCCTTGGCGCCATAACATTATCCGGCGTATGCAGAAATACGTAAGGTGACTTCCCCTCATCAACCCATTGCACAACTCTTGTGGCCCATTGTTTTAACACAACCATACCTAACGACGTATCCATAGGTACAATAATCCTAATCATCGGACACTGTCCTGTTGCAATGACATGAGTAGGCACCTTAGGCTTCACTCTAAATGCCTCAACAGAGGCTTCATCATTAATCTCTGGGTGAGCAAACAAGCTGCGTGTATCAAAAATAACGCGATCAACATCATGCTGCATTAATAAGTGATTAAAGCGCTGCTCAACATCATCTTTACGAAAATAATCTAGACTTCTTACTTCTACGCCGTAGTTAAAGTCTGACGGCAAAGTTGCAAGGAATTTTTCAAGCAAATCCAGTTTATCGCGGCCGAAATGATGATCAAGCTGCAACCAAATAACACCTAACTGCTGATTGATTAACGAAATACGGTTCAGAAATTCACTCACCTGCCGTGAACAATGAGTAAGACGTTGCTTATGCGATATTTCTCGCGGAAACTTAAAACAGAACTTAAAGCCTTTAGCAGCTTGCGAAGACCAAGAAAGTAAATTTTTCTCACTAGGGATCCCATAAAAAGAGGTATTTCCCTCCACAGAAGAAAAACTATCACAATACTGCTTTAAGGAATGATCCGATGACTCGCTGTTAAGGTACCATTTGCTATGATGCCACTGTGCTAATCCGAGATAAATTTTAGGCATATATGTTGTTTATTAATCGTTTTTACTGACAAGTTAGGTATTGGTAACCTATCATAACAATAAACATGCTAGCGCAGCACTCTACAATTTTTTTGCAACACACTAGAAATGATAAAAAGGTATTACTAAAGTATGGATTTCGCCTCACTCATCGGTATTATTTCAGGCATAGCGCTTATCGTTTCTGCCATATTTTTAGGTGGCAGCTCCGATGTCTTTCTCAATGTGCCCGGCATCATGATTGTCGGTGGTGGCACGCTAGCTGCCACACTTCTAACAGTGCCTTTTAAAGACGTGCTTAATGGCATTAAAGCGGCTTATATCGTATTCGCTAGAGACAAGACCAACCCTTCAGACATGATAGACACTATGATTGAGTTGAGTAAAATCAGCCATCGTCACGGTCTATTAAAAATGACTCATATAAAAACCGAGTCAAAGGTACTTAAACGCGCCTGCAACTTACTCGCAGAAGCCGCCTCAGAACAAGTAATACGCAACACATTACAGAACGAGATTGACTCTCTAGTTGCCCGCCATTTTGCCGTTCAAGATGTTTTTAAAAAAATGGCAACCTACGCACCTGCGTTTGGTATGCTAGGCACCCTCATCGGCCTAATCCAAATGCTGAGTAAGTTAGACAACCCCGAATCAATCGGCCCATCCATGGCCGTTGCGCTACTAACAACTTTCTACGGCTCTTTATTGGCAACAATGGTGTTCACACCAATCGCTGGCAAATTACGTGCACGAACACTAACCGAAGTAACAAACCTGCAAATCATTCGAGAAGGCAGCATCAGCATTCTTACCAATGACCAATGGGTTCACGTCTACGAGCAACTTTCAGCTTACTTGCCTGAAAATCAGCGTAACTCAATTCACCCAACTCCAGAACAATAGCGTGTAAACAATGAAGCACATTATTGACATACATGCTGACGAAGAAGATAACGGATGGATAGTCACTTTCGCGGACTTAGTAACTTTGTTACTGGTTTTTTTCATTCTTCTCTTTTCAGTATCTACCATAAAAGAAGAATCCTTTGAAGAGACGGTAGATTCAGTCAAAAAAGCACTTAGCAGAACAGGCCAAGGCTCTGATGCTGGCGCAGGTGCAGGCACAAAAGATGAAAAAGATTCTAAAAAAGTCGAAACAGGTAATGTAGCAACTGATTCACTCGACCCTTCTGAAGAGTCAGGCGAGAAACAACAAGCCCCAACCGAGCTAGAACTTCCCGTCATTGCTACGCCTTTTTCTCCTACGCCCGTCAAACCAGATAACAGTGAAGCGATAAGAGAAGCCAAGCAAAAAATGAATCAAGTATCCGGTGAAGTTAAACAACTGTTAGCCAATACAGCTCAACCTGATGATGCTAAACTATCGCCGATAAAGGAAAATAAAATTATAATTAATGTGCGCGGAGATATGTTTTTCAATGCTGGTTCTGCGCAATTTAAACGAGAAGCAATGCCAATCATGGATGGTATTGGCAATATCTTAAGAAAGAATCCTGAGTTCAAACTAGCGGTAGGTGGCCACACGGACAACACACCTATCAGCACAAACCGTTACCCTTCTAATTGGGAGCTATCAGCAATTAGAGCCACTACGGTTTTACGCTATTTCGTTCGCGGAGGCATGAACCCAGATAGAGTGACTGCGACAGGTTATGGCGAATCCACACCTATTACTTCTAATGAATCAGAAGAGCAGCGAGCACAGAATAGACGAATAGAATTTGTATTAGAGCGTATAACACCATGAAAAAGCCATTATTTGAAATTGATAATCTCGACGAAACTAACCGAGGAGAGTATAGACTTTCCCCTTCAGATGAAGACAATCTAAAACTACTCATTGCCGGCAAAGAAGTAGAAGTTGATAACATTTCAGGTAATGGCATCGCATTTAAATTCGCAGGTAACGTAAAAAAAGCAACCTATAAAGTCATCCTTGAATTTGTGCTAGAAGAAAAGCATCGTATCGAATGCGCTATCAAAGTACTCAGACAAGACCCTCCCATATATAGCGGCAACCTCATTGGCCTTTCACCCACAGATAAACGTGCTATTGGGCAGCTAATCATCAGCAGTCAAAAAAGAGCAATAAGAACTGGCCGCGTCAAAGCTGATCAATAAAGAAGCAATACGTCTAATTTTCTAGATTTATCCTTCTCAATTTGAATTTATTTGATTTTTTAGTTGCAGCTATCTCAGAAGACTGTATACTTCGCCCCACAGTTTGAGAGGCAAGATTATTATTAAAAAACTAACTAAATCAAACAGTTAGATTATTAATAAAAATGATGCGGGGTGGAGCAGTTTGGTAGCTCGTCGGGCTCATAACCCGAAGGTCGTAGGTTCAAATCCTGCCCCCGCTACCATTATTAGTTACTGACTAATAAATAACAAAATATAAAAACTTTTTGATGCGGGGTGGAGCAGCTTGGTAGCTCGTCGGGCTCATAACCCGAAGGTCGTAGGTTCAAATCCTGCCCCCGCTACCAAAAATACAACCAACACATCTGCTTTTTATCCATCACACCTTCCCAACATAGCTCTTTACTTACACCTGAATACTTCCATTTCTTTCGTTGCGCCTCAGTTATAACCAAGCTACTATAAACGCTATCGTTTCGCATATGGAGAGCATGATGGCTGGAGGCTGGGCTAAAGATGGAGCCGTACAAGAACAAATCGACGCAAGCGTTGCAGATGCCATAAAGCAAGCAAGAGCGCAACTTGCTAAAGGAGTCGGTAGCGAAAATTGCGACGAGTGCGACAGCGCCATTCCCCTTGCCAGGCAAAAAGCAGTCCCCGGCACAAGACTATGCATTAAATGCCAAGAAACGAAAGATAACCAACACCAGCGCCACTCCACAATCAATCGGTCTGGCAGCAAAGACAGCCAACTTCGCTAAGCTATAACCTCAAACAACCAACCAACTCACTTTAGCAAAACACAATCAGCTTGTTCTTTAAAATATTTTAGCTTTTCCAAGAATTAAACCAGCAATCGACTACACTTAGAATAACAAAGAAGACAAAAACCTCTTCTTAAACAAGCATCAACGTCCACTTTAGTGAAAAAAATAGTGATAGCTGACCATAATTTGGAGCCGGTATGTTTACAGACAAATACCCAAAAGCAAAACTGACACACAACCCTACTGCTCTTGAACAGCTTTCCAACGTAAGCAAACTCTTTAGCGGGCCAAACATATGGATAAAACGTGATGATTGCACAGGTCTGGCACTAGGAGGCAATAAAGTCAGGCAACTTGAGTACTACTTAGGCCATGCTTTAGCACAAAATTCAAACACTATACTCACAGCTGGCGCAATACAATCCAACCACGTTCGCCTGTGTGTCGCCGCCGCAAAAAAATTAGGCCTAGACATAGAAGTGGTTCTCGCTCACCAAGTTAGTGGCCGACAAAGCCAATATTACCAATCTGGTAACCCTTTCTTAATTGAGCTAATGGGCGCAAAAACCCACCACTACACCGAAAAAAAAGATGAAGATAGTGCCGATAGCATGCTTTTCTCTATTGCAGAGAGATTGCGCAAAGAAGGAAAAACACCTTATGTGATCCCCCGCTCTGATAACTACCTCCCCTACGGCAGTTTAGGCTATGTCGACTTTAGTGCAGAGCTCTTACAGCAGTGCAACAAGCTCTCATTGAAAATCGATGGAATTGTTCTAGCTTCAGGCAGCGGGGCGACTCAAGCAGGTATTTTAGCGGGCATAAAAGCACTGGGCTTCGACATCCCTGTGTACGGATTTAGCGTAAAAAGAGACAAGCAAGCACAAACCCAAAGAGTGCTCAAGAAATCACAACTAGTTGCTGACATGATTGGCTTTAAAGGCATTGTCAACAAATCTGACGTTTGGATAAGCGACAGCATGCTAACACCAGGTTACGGTCAATTAAACGACCCTATGCTGGATGCAATTGACCTACTCGCCCAACAAGAAGGCATTTTTCTAGACCCCACCTACACATCACGAGCAATGGCCGGCTTAATTGAACTCATTCAACAAAAGCACTTTAAAGCGAATCAAAATATTGTTTTTTTACACTCTGGCGGCAGCCCTGCTCTTTTTGGCTATCCCGAGGTATTAGACGATGCCTTTTATAACTTGGAGTGAGCTATATCAAAATCCTCGATTGCGAGGGTGGTTTTTAGCCTGCCTCTCATTTCCCCGCTTGTAGTTTCCTGTCAACCTTGCCATCAACTGCTGCCCACCTTCAAAATCAAGCACAGCGAGCTCTTCTTCAAACTCCAGCGCTTTTTCCGCCCTAAGGACAGCGGCTTTAATCGAGCCGTGAAATATTTCATAACAACCATTGCGCTTGTGATAACTAAAACCTAAATCTCCTTGCATTCAAACCACCTCAATTGAATAGATTTCTGTTACTCAACACTCATATTTGCCGAGCACCCATTATTCTTAGAATGCATTTATGCCAGACATAAAAAAACCCGCAATGCGGGTTTCTTGTATGCTAATTACACGCTAAATCACTGCTCTTCAGAAGCTGCCTTCTTTTCATTCTCATAAATCAAAATAGGCTCACTAGTTCCATCTATGACGCCTTTATCGATCACAACTTTCGAGATATTTTCGACCGAAGGTAGCTCATACATAATATTCAACAAAGAACCTTCCAATATTGATCTTAAGCCACGTGCACCTGTTTTACGCTCTAAAGCATGCTCAGCTACTGCAACTAAAGCTTCTTCTCTGAAATCTATTTCAGCGCCTTCAATTTCAAACAACTTACCGTATTGACGGACCAAGCTATTCTTTGGCTCAGTTAATATTTGAATTAAAGCATCTAAGTCCAACTCCTCAAGTGTCGCAATCATAGGAAGACGACCAACAAACTCAGGAATCAAACCAAATTTCACTAAATCTTCAGACTCAATGTCTAACAACGTATCAGTCAAAGAGCGCGAACTATCTTTGCTCTTAACCACGGCATTGAAACCAATAGAGCCTTTCTCAGAACGATCACTAATAATCTTCTCTAAGCCGGCAAACGCGCCACCACAGATAAATAGAATATTCGAAGTATCAACCTGTAAGAACTCTTGCTGTGGATGCTTACGACCACCTTGTGGAGGCACCGAAGCAACCGTGCCTTCAATTAGCTTGAGCAACGCTTGCTGCACACCCTCACCAGATACATCACGGGTAATAGAAGGGTTATCAGATTTACGTGAAATTTTATCGATTTCATCGATATAGACAATGCCGCGCTCAGCACGCTCTACATCATAGTCACATTTTTGTAGCAACTTCTGAACAATATTTTCAACATCTTCACCAACATAACCCGCCTCAGTCAACGTGGTTGCATCTGCGATAGTGAAAGGCACATTCAACATACGCGCTAGAGTTTGCGCTAGCAATGTTTTACCGCTACCGGTTGGACCAATCAGCAAAATATTACTTTTATTCAGCTCAACGCCATCGTCTTTTTCAGCTTTAGAAGCCTGAAAACGTAAACGCTTATAGTGATTATAAACCGCGACAGATAAAACTTTTTTCGCTTTATCTTGGCCAATGACATAATCATCTAGCTTAGAACGTATTTCTTTTGGAGTAGGTAATTCATCCGACTCTTGGGGCGCTTCTTCTGTGTTGCTAATTTCTTCACGAATGATGTCATTACATAGATCAACACACTCGTCACAGATAAATACAGAAGGGCCAGCAATTAGTTTTTTGACTTCATCCTGATTTTTACCACAAAAAGAACAGATTAACTTACCGCCCCCTTTGCCTTTTTCGTCGATGTTATCGCTCATTCGACTTCCTCATTTTTCAATACTATCTTTCGCACTAACCAAACCTAAATCCGGCTAGCCCGAATGTTCTATTAAGAGACTCTATCATATTAGCATAGAATATAAACTTCAGAAAAAGGCTCTTGTATCTTTTATAAGCGCAAGCGCAGCAGCTCTTTCAGCTTCTGCTATTCAGCAACGGGTCTTTTTTCAATCACTTCATCGATTAAGCCATATTTAGCAGCTTGATCTGCAGTCATGAAATTATCACGATCCGTGTCTTGCTTAATAACTTCGATATCTTGGCCTGTATGCTTCGCCATCAAATTATTTAGCTTCTCTCTAATAGCTAGAATTTCACGTGTGTGAATTTCAATATCTGTTGCCTGCCCTTGATAACCACCTAATGGCTGATGGATCATAACGCGCGAATTAGGCAGCGCGAAACGCTTACCCTCAGTACCAGCGGTCAATAAAAACGCACCCATACTCGCCGCCTGCCCCATACAAATTGTACTGACATTAGGTTTAATAAACTGCATGGTATCGTAAATCGACATACCCGCTGTCACAGAACCGCCTGGCGAGTTGATATATAAATGTATATCTTTATCAGGATTTTCAGCTTCCAAGAAAAGCATCTGAGCGACAATTAAGTTCGCCATGTGATCTTCAACTTGACCCACCAAAAAGATAACGCGCTCTTTTAGTAAGCGAGAGTAAATATCATAAGATCTTTCACCGCGAGCCGTTTGCTCTACAACCATAGGCACAAGTGCAGCATTGGCATCAAAACTAGAATTACCCTGGTAAATACCGGACATAAATTTCTCCTCTACCAAATAAAAAAACGATAGTCAGTCTGCACCCACTATCGTTTTAATAGAATTTAAATAGTGCACAAAATGTGCATTAATTATGCTTCTTCAGCAGCTTCTTCAGCTTGAGGTTGCGCTGCAGGCTTGATAGCGTCCTCATAACTTACCGCTGTTTCACTAACTTTAGCAGAACCTAACAAATGATCAATTACTTGATCTTCAATAACTAAGCTCTTAACTTGGCTTAGCATTTCTTCATTGCCATAGTAGTAATCAATAACTTCTTGTGGATCTTGGTATGTTTGCGCCATCTCTTCGATAGTGCTACGTACGCGATCATCTTCAGCATTGATTTCATTTACCTTGATAATCTCTTGCACTAATAGACCTACAGATACACGACGCTTCGCTTGATCTGTAAACATTTCTTTAGGCAGCATATTGAAATCTAAGTTAGCACCTTCACCACCGTACTGCTGAACAGCTTGCTTGCGTAGGTTATCGATTTCACTATCAACAAGCGCCGTAGGCACTTCAATTGCATTTAGCTCAATCAATTTAGCGAATACTTGATCTTTTAGCTTACCTTTAAGCGCCTGATCCATTTCACGGCTCATGTTCTTTTGAACATCAGCTTTGAAACCTTCAAGATCTGCAGATTCCATACCAAACTTAAGGAAGAACGCTTCGTTTAGCTCAGGCAATGCTGGATTGTTAACAGCTGTTGCAGTCGCTTTAAATACAGCTGCTTTACCTTTTAGGTTTTCAGCTTGGTAATCTTCAGGGAAAGTCACTTCGATATCGAATGCTTCACCCGCTTTTTTACCTAGAACCGCTTCTTCAAAACCAGGAATCATTGAGTTAGAACCAAGTACTAAATCAACACCTTCACCTTTACCACCTTCAAATGCTTCACCGTCGATGAAACCTTCAAAATCTAGTACAACTTTGTCGCCATCTTTTGCAGCTTCAGCTGATTCAGTCCATTCAGTCTGCTGCTTACGTAGCGACTCAACCATAGTATCAACATCAGCATCTTCAATAGCTGCTGTTTCTTTTGAAATCTCAACTTCAGAGAAATCTGCAAGGCTGATTTCAGGATACACTTCAAATGTTGCTACGAATTCAACATCCTTGCCCGCTTCGTCTGTTTTCATTTCGATGCTAGGGCCACCTGCAGGGATTAATTTTTCCTGCTGTACTGCTTCGTAGAAGCTCTGCTGTAGTGCTTCACCAACAACATCTTGACGAATACCTGCACCGTAACGCTTTTGTACAACTTTCAAAGGCACTTTGCCAGGGCGGAACCCATCAATACGTACATTTCTAGCTGCTTGTTGTACTTGTTTTACAACATCGTTATCAATACGATCCGCTGGGATAGTGATAGTCATTTGACGCTCTAAAGCGGATTTCGTTTCAACGGAAACTTGCATGGAATTCCTCACAAATAAATACTTAGTGTTCATTCTATATCTAAGACAATCTCTTTTCGGGAGATTTAGATATAGATGCAATATGTCATTAACCAGCAAGACCGCAGTTTTGGCGAATCCACTGTATAGACAGAATTATAAAGGCGGGAATTTTCCGCCACTTAAATCAAATAGTCAAGAACTAACAATGCGTTTACTCAACTAGCTATTAACTTGATAAATACACAATGGGGACTAATTAAAAAATTCAAAGTCATTAGAAAAAATAAATAGGATTATCAGCGAAATAGAAGATGCACCACGCTCGATGAAGAGATTCTAAAACTTGAGGATAAACATAAGAAAGAGAAATAAACTTAAAATGGGGTGAACGACGGGGCTTGAACCCGCGACCGCCGGAATCACAATCCGGAGCTCTACCAACTGAGCTACGCTCACCAC
>CAKZOD010000006.1 GCA_937136055.1 uncultured Oceanospirillaceae bacterium
AATCGCTCTTACCTTAAATATTTAGCTTTTATAGTGGCTATCGCTATTATATTTTTAAGCGAAAAGCCCGCAAAGCCGCTTACTCAGCCAAAACCGCTTGAAAATTCACTGTCAGCATTACATGTTTTACCTGCTGACGATTTAGCACAACAGCATTTACTGCTGTCTTTTTTGTCATCACCAACATTCACCAAAGCAGAGCGTATTCAAAGAGCGATTAGTTATGATGCACTGCGCAAAAGTGCTGCGAGCATTGAAGAAGTTAAACAAGTATTGTGGACGCAAGATAGATTAGAGATAGAACTGCGCTGGCCTCAACAGCAAAAGCTTGCACTTCGAACGCTGCTTAACCAACTATTCACAGGCGCCAATCAAGTACTTACTGAAAAACAAACGGCGTTAATAAAAGCAGAGGATTATTTGCAAAACAAATCCGCAGACGAGCAATTAATCAACACATTCAAAGCAGCTATTTCCTCAAATTACTTACTCAAATCAGATATCCCTTCCCTGAAAACCACACCTTTCACGGCTTTGCTTATTACTTCATCCGCTGAGCCAGATGAGCTCACTGTAGATATTGATACGCAGCTAGCTAACTTCAACAACTTGGCGAAGATGAGCTTCCCAGATACCCTACCTTGGCGCAGTAAGTCACAAACGATTCAATTATTAAGTGATTCGCATAAGTTGTTAATCGGCACACAGTTAACAACTGCGAGCAATCAACAAAACCGCATCGAATTATTGGCAAATTTTGTATTACGCGAACTGCTCAACCAGCAATTTAGTAGTGATAAAAGTATGCGCTTTCGCCTGATTCGGCAGCCTACCTACCTGCAAGGCTATCAGTTAATTGTGCTTTCAAGCGATAGTGAAATCGACCATTATACGGTCGATAAAATCACCCAAAAGTTAGCAAGAACAAACATTGATGGGCTACTTGAAAGCGTTAAAGGCAAGCTGAGTGATCAATATCAAGCGCTCACAGAAAACGATAGCCGCTTATTCAAACTTTACAGTAAGAAGCTCTTCTACGGCTTTAACACCGAATCAGGTGCCCAGTACAGCGATCAACTTGATAAGATAACACCTGAACAGATCAGTGCTGAAATCAACAAACTCTTTAAAGAACTTACATTCATTATTCGCCTACAACCGAGTTAACTATGCGCGCAAAACCAAAATCAAATAAAGCCAAACCAGTGGCACTTTCTCAACTACGTGTCATTGGAGGTCAATGGCGCAGCCGTAAGCTCAGCTTCCCCACAATTGAAGGCCTACGCCCCACCCCTGACCGGGTACGAGAAACCTTATTCAACTGGTTACAAAATGCGGTACCAGGAGCACGCTGCCTTGATTTGTTTGCCGGTAGTGGTGCCCTGGGCATAGAAGCCCTTTCAAGAGGCGCTGCACACTGCAACTTTGTTGATATCAACTCTGCTTCTTGTAAAACACTGAAAGAAAACCTAACGTTACTTAAGTGCCAAGATGGCAGCATTTCCCAAAGCGATACGGCACAGTGGCTAAAAAAACAAGCGTTAAACAACACTGATCAATTTGATTTAGTCTTTTTAGATCCGCCTTTCAACAAGGGTTTTTGTCAGCCTTTATGCCAGCAATTGACAGATAGTAATTTATTATCAGCAGGCGCCTATGTGTATGTTGAAACAGAGCCACATGTTGAGCTAAATACTCCTTGGCGCTTACACCGCGAGAAACTCAGCGGGCAGGTACATTACAGGCTATACCAAGTCTCTTAAACTTGCTTCCAATAGTCTATTACCTCTGTATGCACAATTATCCAACACACTCAGCTTATTTTTGGAGCGGTGTGTTGGATATATTTTCAAACGTCGTTCGAATTACTTACCTAATGATACCTTTCGCAACTTTTCTACAGCCTTCCAATATCATGACTGATCTCACTTGAGATGACTGAAACACCGGTTTAAGCACAGTTAACTATTTGAAACTAAACTCAATTCAACTTTAAGAACATTTGTTCCAAATATTTTATTGACTATATATCAATATCTTACGGAAATTATTGCAGTTTTGTTACAAAAATCTGGTTTATAGCTTGAGGTATTAGAATGTTTATTCTATTGTAGCTCTACGGTGATTTTTTATTTCACCCTGAAATATCAAAAACACTCTCAATTTAAGCTCCATACTAAAAATAATATGACTGGGAAACTTATAATGAAGATGAAAAAACTCCTGCCTATTAGCGTTGCTGTCGCTACGATAGGCTTATCTAGCTCCAATATCTTCGCTGCTGAAAAGCTAAACGTTATCTGTAGCGCTAGCATTGATTGGTGCCAGTTGATGGTTAACGAGTTCGAAAAAGAAACAGGTGTTAACGTCAAGATGACACGTAAGAGTTCGGGCGAAACATTTGCTCAGCTACGTGCTGAAAAGCGTAATCCAAAAGTAGATGTTTGGTGGGGCGGTACTGGCGACCCACATCTACAAGCGGCGGAAGAAGGCATCACATATAAGTATCAATCGCCAAATTTGAACAAGTTACAAAAATGGGCTTCTAATCAAGCTGAGCAATCTGATTTCCGCACGGTAGGCGTTTACGCTGGCGGCCTAGGTATCGCTTATAACCATGATATCCTTAAAAAGAAAGGTCTACCTGCACCTAAAGGCTGGGAAGATTTAACAAACCCTGCGTACAAGGGTGAAGTGCAAATGGCCAACCCTAACTCTTCGGGAACTGCTTACACTGCATTAGCAACAATCATGCAGGTTTTCGGTGAAGAGAAAGGCTTTGAATATATGAAGAAGCTGCATAAAAATATTAACCAATACACTAAATCAGGCTCTGCTCCGGTGAAATCTGCAGCGCGCGGTGAGAACACTATTGGTATTGTCTTCATGCACGATGCGGTCAAACAAGCCGTTAAAGGCTTCCCTATCACTGTTGTAGCACCTGTTGAAGGCACAGGCTATGAAGTGGGCTCTATGAGTATTGTTAAAGGCGCTAGAAATTTAGATAACGCGAAGAAATGGTATGAATTTGCATTACGTGCAGATACACAAACCAAAGCAGCTCAGGCCAAAGCTTTCCAAGTACCTTCTAACCTTTCAGCAACTGCTCCAAAAGAAGCACCTCGTTTGGAAGATATTAAGCTGATTGATTACGACTTTAAAACTTTTGGTGCATCAGACACACGTAAGCGTTTACTCGCAAAGTGGGATACTGATGTTAAACCAATCCCTCGCTAAAAAATCGTTTTCTTAAACACCAGTATATTCATGCTTTGCGTGAATATACTGCATAAAGACTTCTTTTCTATAAACACTTTTAAACATTGGCAATGGATAATCCCATTAACCAATACTGTTATCGATAGTATTAAGTCTGTTATACATTACGAAGCCTTTGCTCAAACAAGCAAAGCCTTCGCCTTATAATTTTAGGATACACACAATGCAAAAGGTGGTTTTGGCGTGGCTTACAGTCGGCCTACTCGGGTTCTTCGCATTGCCTTGGTACGCCATTGAAGATGGATTATGGAACTTCGAATGGTTAATTGAAGGCTCATTGCTCGATCCTGATTACGCCTCAGGTGCGCTGCAATTTTTTGTCGGCGATACTATTTGGCTATGGCCAATCGCGTTATTTTTAGCCGCACCGTTAACCGTTATCAAGCAACGTACTGACAGCGCGCGTTTTTACAACACTCTCATATATTCCGGTGGCTTAGGTTTACTATATGTCTTAATCCAAGGGTTTTTAGTCGGTATTGCTGGCTGGGAATATGCCATCGCTGATAGCTTATTTGGCGAATTAAGCGTCCGCCAATTCGGTTTAGGTTCCGGCGCCTTGTTAGTGCTGAGTGCTTTGCTTTTCCAATTTACCAATGGTTTAGCTGCTAAAGGCGTGATGAAAGGAGATATCTTTGTCGTTGGTGCTATCGGCTTTGTGATCGCCACAGTACTCGCGTTTGTTTTCTTTCCTGTACTGGGAATTTTAAGCAGCGCATTTCAAAATGACGACGGAGAACTACAAGCAGCACTCTTCCTTGGCAAGTTTTTCAACGCCAATATTTGGGGCTTAGGTTGCTTAAGCAACGGTAGCTGCGGCGTCGCAATTAACTCATTGATGCTGTCGATAATGGCCGCGACTATATCGACACTGTTCGGTTTAGCTTTCGCCCTCGTTGCCGCTCGCTCTAACCTCATTGCTAAAAAGCCTATTCGCGCCTTGAGCATGTTGCCAATTATTACGCCGCCTTTCGTTATTGGTTTAGCGCTGATTCTATTATTTGGTCGCTCTGGAGCTATCACTCAATTCCTAGAATTTGCCTTTGGCATTGAGCCTTCAAGATGGCTCTATGGATTGCCAGGCATACTGTTTGCACAAGTGCTCGCTTTCACGCCTATTACTTTTATGGTGCTTATCGGAGTGGTTGATGGTATCAGTCCTTCTATGGAAGAAGCTGCACAAACACTGCGCGCTTCCCGCTGGCGCACCTTTATCACTGTCACTCTACCGCTCATGCGCCCGGGCTTAGCTGCTGCTTTCTTACTAGCCTTTATCGAGAGTATGGCAGATTTTGGTAACCCGTTAGTGTTAGGTGGTAACTTCGAAGTGCTATCGACGCAAATTTTCTACGCAATAGTAGGGGCGCAAAACGATCAATCCAAAGCTGCGGTGCTCGCTATTGTGTTGTTAATATTTACCTTGGCCGCTTTCTTTATCCAGCGCAAATGGGTCGGCAAAAAATCTTACACAACAGTGACCGGCAAAGGCGATTCAGGTATCCATGCCGAGCTGCCAAAGCGCGTTAAATACGTCTCTTTTGGCATAGTTATGCCGTGGACATTATTCACTATTGTTATCTATACGATGGTGATGTTTGGCGGTTTTGTGAAAACATGGGGTCTAGATCATAGCTTTACCATGCAACACTACATCGAAGCATTTTCGATCACCAGTGGTGAGCACGGTCTTGTATGGTCAGGCGCTGCTTGGAATTCGTTCTTAACAACTCTCAATATTTCGGCAATTTCAGCACCTTTAACGGCTGCAATCGGCTTATTAGTCGCTTACTTACTGGTACGCCAGAACTTTGTAGGCAAGCAAATTTTTGAATTCGGTACTATGTTGAGTTTCGCCATTCCCGGCACTGTAATAGGTGTCAGTTATGTTCTTGCTTACAATGTGCCACCGATTGAGTTAACCGGCACCGGCGTCATTTTAGTGCTGTGCTTTATTTTCCGTAACATGCCAGTCGGTGTTCGTGGTGGTATTGCAGCGATGAGCCAACTTGATAAGAGCCTAGATGAAGCATCATTAATGCTCGGCGCGAATAGTTTCACCACTATTCGCCGTGTGATATTGCCGCTGTTACGACCTGCTATCTTCTCGGCCATTACCTATGGTTTTGTCAGAGCGATCACCTCATTAAGTGCGGTTATATTCCTCGTCAGCGCCGATTATGACATGGCTACATCTTATATCATTGGCAGAGTTGAAAACGGCGACTACGGTATCGCGATAGCTTACTCATCTGTGCTGATTGTGGTGATGCTCAGTGTCATTTTATTGCTGCAACTGCTCGTCGGTAAACGTAAGCTGCATCGAGATAACGCCTAATTAACACAAGCCTTTGCTCAAAGTAGCTAGCAAAGGCGACACAACCCAAGGAATTAAATTATGAGTGCTCATACAAATGCCGCCTCAGTTGAATTTAGAAATATCACCAAAAAATACGGCGTTGTTAAAGCTGTTAATGAAGTCTCTTTCACCGTAGAAGCTGGTAGCCTTGTTACGTTACTCGGCCCTAGTGGCTGCGGTAAAACTACCACATTAAGAATGATTGCTGGTTTAGAGCAATCGAGCAGCGGTCAAATTTTTATCGGCGATCAGGAAGTGACAAACCTTTCTGTAATGGACCGTGATGTCAGTATGGTATTCCAATCCTATGCGTTGTTCCCACACATGAGCGTGATTGAAAACGTCGCTTACGGCTTACGTGAACAGGGATACAACAAAAAAGATGCCTATGAAAAAGCAGAAGATGGCATGGCTATGGTTGGACTAAGTGGCTTTGGCAAGCGCATGCCCAACCAGCTATCAGGCGGTCAACAGCAGCGCGTGGCCGTTGCTCGCGCCTTGGTATTAAAACCTAAAGTACTACTTTTTGACGAGCCACTTTCTAACCTAGATGCCAAGCTGCGCCGCAAGGTGCGTGAAGAGATTCGTGAACTGCAGCAAAAGCTAGGTATCACCTCTATCTACGTCACCCACGATCAAGAAGAAGCAATGGCTGTGTCTGATAAGATCATCGTAATGAATGACTCTGTGATCTCTCAACACGGTACCCCGCATGCACTTTATGAACAACCAAAAAATTTATTCATTGCTGACTTTATCGGAGATGCAACACTTGTTGATGGTCGGTTTATCAGCGCAAATGAAAGCCATGTCAAACTCCACTTAGATACCTTAGAAGTAGAGTTACCTCATCGTAATTTGCCTAACCTTGAACAAAAGCTAGACATTGCAATTCGCCCACACGCCATCAGCGTGCATACACAAGAGATATCGAATAGCATCAAAGGCAAAGTACTTAAATCTACCTACTTAGGTGGCCATGTAGAATACGAACTTGAAACTGCCCTCGGCGTTTTATTTGCTGTTGACCATCAAGCTGTTTCAGCCATACCTGCTACCACTATGGTATCAGTGTGTATTGCGCAACAAGGCATTGCGCTGGTAGGAGGATAATCATGAATTCAAATGAACGACAAGCACGTTTTGATTTTGCTAAATCATTAATTCTAAAAGCAGGTAGCTTAGCCCACGACTACTTTGAGCGCCGTGAAGCTTTAACCATTGAACACAAAGGCTTGCAAGATGTGGTCAGTATCGCTGATAAAGCAGTAGAGCAACTAATACGCGATGAGCTCGCGACTGCCTTTAGTAAAGACGGTTTCTTAGGCGAAGAAGATGCAGAGCGTGATATTGCCAACTTTAGCGCTAACGCAACCTCCCATATCTGGGTTGTCGACCCGATTGATGGCACTGCGTTATTTCTCAACGGTATTCCTTCGTGGTGCATCTCCATTGCCTTATTGGTCGATGGGGAAATCCAGCTGGGTCTGATTTATGACCCTTGCAATAATGAGCTTTTCGCGGCTCAAAAAGGTTTAGGAGCACTATTAAACGACAAGCCCATCAGCATTGCAGACGCACAAAGCGTAAAAGACGGCATGATAGGCGTTGGCTTTTCTCATCGCGTTAAGCCAAATACCTGCTTACACTTTCTTGAGCATCTACTAAATGATGGTGGCATGTATGTGCGCAGCGGATCAGGTGCACTATCACTCGCCTATGTTGCAGCAGGTCGCTTAATTGGTTACTACGAACCGCATATCAATGCATGGGACTGCCTAGCAGGCATACTACTAATCGAAGAAGCGGGTGGCTGGGTAGATGATTTCTTAAGTGGCAACGGACTCGCACAAGGCAACCCAATCTTATGCGGTGCGAAACCATTGAAGCCGGTTATGAGTGATTATTGTTTGCCTGAGTGAACATCTGAAAATCTATTAATTAGCGCATAAATAGGCGGCAAATAACTAAACATTAAGTTTTAGTGTTTAGTTATTCCCATTGCAAACAAAGTAGTAATTGACCCTTTACTGAGCTAAAACAACAAGATTAATCCAGAGCAGTAATGCACAAAGTACAGAGCCCCCAAAAGCCCTCATGCGACGCCTAACATGATTATTGGTGATGTGAATAAAAGCTTGCGCGCATCTGCAAATCACAAAAGCCCAAGCAAGAGCCAACCCAAAAACACTATCAATTTCTAAAACTAAGTACAAAGTGCAAGCAACATAGAAAAGGATAGGTATTTCAAAAAGATTATTTAAACAACGCGTCGTTTTTATAACCTCTTGTGGCACATTCGTACCTTGCATTAACTCGAAATACTGCGCATCTAATTCGCCTTTTTTCACGCAAGCGAACCGCGCTTTTACCGTCAAAAGCCCAATAAACATAGTGAGCAAACAAAGCGCAAACATCGGGTAAATCATAATAGAGCCTTCTGATTAATTAGTAGAACTTGATCTTAACCAGCATCTATATATGATCAAGATCATATTAAAATAATTGGATTTCACAATGCCCTACTCCCCTGCCCATAAAGAAAAAACCAGAGATCGTATTCTACAAAGTGCTCGTGCTCTTTTCTCAATGAAGGGTTTTGAAGCAGTTACTGTGAATGACATAATGAAAGATTGCTCGCTCACTAGAGGTGCTTTTTATGCACACTTCAAAAGTAAAGCTGAGCTATATCAGCAAGCATTAACCTATTCAGCTAAACATACTGAGCTTGCACGTCTTAAGCCTGATGATGTTTCATCAAAGCAATGGTTATCTCGTCTTTTAGATGCATACCTCAGCGTTGCGCATGTGACTGGTGATAGGCCTTGCCCTTTGGCCTTTATGGCCACTGATATTGCATTGCGAAATGAAGCAACTAAAGAGACTTACACCAATATTTATAAAAACATGAATAGGCTCATTATGGGTTATGCGAGTGAAGATAATCTTTGTACTAAAGAGAGTATTTTTGCTTTAACGTCGATGATTATTGGGGCGGTTGCAATAGCAAGAACGATAGACGATAAGTGTTTGATCGATAATATTTTAACGGCCTGTAGAGAACAGGCAAAGCAGATACTTGGAGGAGTTTAATGCTATACCCTAATTTTTACTCCCTTCATAATAAGGCGATAGTTTTAGGTACTTCCCTGCTCTTGAGTCTTTTATAAATTGATCATATAAGCCTTTTTCTTGCAGCTTAATTAGTCCACGATTAAAGGTCTCAACCATTTTTTTGCTCCCAGCATTATTTTTTGGAAAAACTGTATAAATTTTCGCCTGATGGTAGGGCTTTTTATGGCAAGTAATTTTCTCAATGTCTTTTGCTGAAAAGTGATTATGCAAAACATTGAAGCCTGCATCCATGTTAGATGGATAGATATCAATCCTACCTTTTAACAGCATGTTGAAGTTTTGGCTTTGTTTAGACAGCTCCGTTATATTCAACTTACCTTGCTTTCTCGCTTCCTCAAACTCTGGGCTATAGCTATAGCCTATTGTCGTCCCTATGTTCAGCCCTTCAATGTCGCTATAGTCTTGCCAGTCAAATTTTGTCGATTTCAAATGAAAGAAACAGCCATATCCTGTGAATATGGGGTCACTAAAATACAGCTCCTTTGCCCGTTTTTCTGACCAGACATAGCCGAGTGAACCACTATAACCATCCGACTGCTTGAGTAAAAATTTATAGCCTCTTGCCCACGGGTAAAAGTCATATTCGACAGTGATATTTTCTTGCAAAAAAGCCTCTGAGACGATTTTTGAAAAAAGGCCATTGTAGCGAAGCTTTTCTGAGGTAAATGGTGCCCATTCGCCATTAGTGAATTTAATAACTTGGTTTTCAGAAGCGTTAACAACTTGAATAGCTATACCAGAATATAAGAAAGCTATTATGAGTACTGTTAAATTCACTAGTACCTTATGAGCCCTCACAGCCATAGTGATAACCTCTATCTTTCTTACACGCAAAACTTATGTCATTCATCGATATTGATTAATTGAGAAGCCCCAGCTTATGAAAAATATTAAAACTATAACGTCTTCTGCAAATCATCGGCTTAGACAGCAATAAAGCATTGAGAGCTGCTTGATAAAGGTTAGTACAGCTATCTAAGTTATTCCAATTGATGACCATATTTTTAGTCATGAAAAAGAATATTCGTCTGACCTCAATGAGTCACTGGCTCTAGCAGCTTAGTCATCTTTAAATGACCTTTAGAGCGAGCGTGATCCAGCGGTGTTCTCCCCTCTCTGTCAGCTATATTGGCATCACCACCACCTGCTAATAACATAGTTACTATCCGCTGATGAGCAACTCCACCATCCCCTAAAATGGTCGCCTCTAACAAGGCAGTCCAACCTAAGTTATTCACTCTATTAAGCGGTGCCCCCGCTTCGATCAAGAGCTTCACGATTTCAACCTGTCCTTGATGCGTTGCATAAATCAATGCCGAGCCCTCGTACACAGAAGTCACTAAGGTTGGATCAGCACCATTTGCTAAAGCGAGTATCACCAACTCCACACTTCGGTTAGAAACGGCGGTATTGAGAATGTCGCGCTTTTGATGATTCAGTGCATTCACATTAGCCCCTGCATTTAACAGCATTTTAACCATCGCTAGCTTTTTTTGCTGGCCAGCTTGTAGCAGCAAGGTATTACCTTGGCTATCACTCATGTCTACTTTCTCAGGGTTCACTTTAAGCCACGTTTGAAGGGCTTTTACATCACCTTGCTCGATTGCGTTAAAAGCGGAGGTATCCGCCAAAGCTAGCTTTGCAAATAAGACAGTTACCAATAATAAACAGCGCGAGGCCATTGAAATGCTCTTAATCATTTTCATCATTATCTTTTTAGGTTGATGTATTAAGAAGTTATCACAAAGTTACCAGAGGCTTATATATTTTGGGGATATTGATTTATCGCACTGTTTCTCAATCAAGGAGAGCGCTTGGCAGCTTCTCCTTGAAACGTATTAACGCATCACTTGGCTTTTGCTTGAGTATTGCAGTGATGTGCTAATGCAGGCCCGCCATCAAGTAATTCTTTTACACGGTTAAACTCTTTATCACCGAGTAACTTCTGGCACTTGGCGAGAGAAACCTTGGTATTGCGCTTTTGAGTCGGTATTTGTAACATCCGAATAACACTTTCATAGGAGGGTACAGAAGCATCTATCTTACGAAACATACCATTCATCTTACGGTAGGATTTTTGATATTTTTCATCGTGAATGTCTAAACGTTTGAGCGTTTTTTTGCTGCTAATTTTTACATAGGTAATGACCTGATCCTGCAAGCTGACCTGCAAATCATTCTTGCTATAAACACTTTCAAACTCAATCACATTGGCATTTTTATCGAAAGCAGCATTCATTTTTAATGACGGCGCCTGCATATAAATATCACTCAAGGCACCATTGATGTACTTGATATCCATCGGCTTATTAGCACCTTTTACATCAACTAAGTGTTTCTTTTTATTTTGATAATAATATTTACTCAGCACATTATTATTGGCAATAAATAGCTGGTTGATCACACCATTATCCACTTCAACAAACGAAGGTTCTGGTCCATCCTTTATAACAATTTTACCTTTTAGCAATTGCCCGCTGTTTTTAACATAAACCAGTCCTTCTTTAACGATAACATCGGGTGGTGTGTAGTCTGTATTAGCATAGGCTCTTTGGCTAGTTAGCATGAAAAAACTAACCAATATTAAAACTGCTTTTCTCATAAATATCCTTTTAAAATTGAGAAATCTCATTAATTTGAATCGAAAATTTCGCTTAGAGCGCTTATTAAAGCGGTGGAGTCAGCCAGTTTTATACTTGAAGGTATTTAAAACTATTAACTATTCTCCAAAGAAAAACAAAGGTGCCCGCCGAACACTACTTCGGCGGTTTAAGAAGATTATTCAGCAACTTTCTTATTTAGGTAAGGCCCGTCTAACACTCCATGAGAAGAGTTAATAACTATAGTATTTGCAAGTTCCGATAACCCAGGAGTCTGATCAGATACAGAGCCTGCTACTTGTGTAACCAAAGCCGAAACTAACATTCCAGCTAGACCACCACCGCCGTCACCTGAAGACTGAGCAGCTTGCGCAGTACCTTCCCATAACAACTCGCCACTTTTAACATCAATGAGCTTCAGTTTTGCTTTCACGATAGCGGTAGAAGCAAGCACCTGATATTTTTGCCCCCACTCTTCAATAGTGACATACAAAACGGCATCAGCACCTATATGTTTATCAATTTTATCCAGTGAAATCGTATTCATCTCTGCTGGTGTCGGTAACCCGTTGTGCTTTAGAAACTGATCAATTACCGCAACTGGATATACGTAATAACCCTTCTCAGCTAGAGGCTTAGTAATAGTCGATAAATACTTATAAGGCGCATCCGCTTCAATTGAGTTATTTAACGGGGGGATGACCAATATAGAGCGCGGCTTACTTTTTTCAAAAGCAGTGTAGTCATAAGGCTTTACTGTTTGCTGAGCACAACCCGTTGCTAATAACACTGCTGACAATGCTAGTACTTTAAACGTATTCAAAAAATCCATTTTCTTTATTTCCCTTTTAACTTATTGGAATTAATTAAGCCGTCAATAAACCTAGCAGACTCGGGGAAAAGCTCTTTTTCTTTCAAAAAAGCAAGTTTTGAATCTTGTGACATTCCCTGCTGAGCATACATGAGCCCTAACTGAGCATATAGCCCTGGAGGAATCTTAGCTTCACTGCTCTCAGCTTTTTGTATATCAGCTGTTAACGTATTAATTTGCATCAAACTATCAGCTGAACCCGGCTGCGCGTATGAGTCCAAAATTACCTGCTGGTATGACCCCCAATGGTACAACGACTTATTGGTAGCACAGCCAGTTAATAGTACTAAACATGCTATACCCACTACTAAACGAGATTGATTAAACATCAAACTATTTCCTTATTTGTTTACTTTCCATGATCCGTTTTCGATTGCTACCACCAAGTTGTTTACCGCCTCAGTAATCGCTAGATTCAACACTTTTCCATTTAGCGTTGAGTCATAACCTGCTGTACCGCCAAAACCGATTACCTCACGGTTATTTAGCGCATATTCACCCGCACCTTGTACTGAATAAACAATCTCTGAGCTAACAACATCAACGATATTCAACGACACCTTCGCGTATGACGCTTGCTTCTTTCCTGAACCTAAAATCCCAAACAGCTGCTTATCGCCAGTCACTTTACGGCCAAATTCTGTGACATCACCTGTCACGGCATAGCGAGCGCCTTTAATAGATTGTTTTTTACCGATCAACTTAGATTCCAAGCGAATTTGTTCAAGGTTTTCACGGTCAACAACTTTAAATCTGTTGGTTTGTTGCAGGTGTGTTTTTAAGATAGTTTTGGCTTGATTACCTAGCTGGTTTTTACCTGAAGAAAACAGGCCTTGCATATAACTAGACTGATTGCGGAAATTGCCTACAACCAATACTGCTTTGCTACCTTGATATGGCGTGTTGTAACTGATGACTTTTTCAGGTGTGATCACCTTTCTGCTTTCGGTTGCACAGCCAGCTAAGACGAGCAATGATAAAGCGATTGGTGCCTGCTTAAATACGATGGTGTTTAACAACTTTGCTTTCATAGTGCCGCACTTCCCTTGTGGATTCGTTTGATAAAGGCGAGGGAGTTTCTATGTTTACACTAATCGAGTCAATAGATAGATTTCTTAAAAATAAAGTGTGTTTTAGTTTCTTTTTAAAATCAGACTTCAAATTATTGGGCAGTAATAAAAATAAGATGAATCGTTTTGATAACAATTAATGACGCAAAGCTTAGTTTAAGGAAATAGCAAACAATTCCAAAAAACCTTCAATACATCCAAGTAGTAGCACACAGAATTCTTTGTGGTTTTTGTCTTTATGGTAGGATGACAAGCAAGCTAGTTATCCAGCAGAAGCATTAACAAACTTGCAGCGTTAGAGCATTAAAACCCTGCAAGGTGTTTACTATCGAGGGCGTTCTTATCACTGCCCAATGGGTTCACTTTTCAAATAACTTCTTAAAAAACTGTTCGGATTGCTCTAAACCCTGCTCAGTTAAAACAAGCGACTTAGCCTTTCCTGCTGGATCAGATATCAGCCCTTTTTCGTACAGCCTATTTGTAATATCCCAATCGAGTTGCTTCCAAACGCGACAGCTGTCATGCAACGTTAAATACATCAGCGCCATAGCTGCTTCATCAATTTTATCTTCATCTATGTTCATGGCATTCTCCTTGAAACATTTCCAAACGATTAGAAAGATAGTGGAGCACTTATGTGCTGTTATAAACTCACACTATCCCCAAAAGCATCCAAACTCATCTTGTTCTACAACTTCAAAGAAACTCTCGAGCAATCTAACAGCCGGCATAGGTTGATAACTGCGCCACTTTAAATTCTGACGCAGCCAATAGATTTTCCAGATATTTTGGCTGCGAACATAAGTTGTTTTAGCCACTAATATCTCGTTGATAATTGATGAATCATCCCATCGCGGTCTTATTTCATAGATAATCACACTTTGATTCTCTATTCGACAATTAATGTCTAGCTCCTGACGGATATGTAGCGGCGGCCGTTTCTCTGCTAAATAGTTAGCTATCAATTTCTCGTGACGTTTTACTTCAAATTCACTGAATGCCATAGAGTTCTGCTTTGTTGATGTTATTTGAATGGTTGGTCATTTTAATCAGTAAACTAATGGTTGTACAAGTGAGCTTCTGGTGCCCGCAGCACGAATAAATATCTGAGTAATCTGCTACACAGTGGGTATATTTGATGGGTTGGTTTGAGTTTGGAATATTTATTTAGCTTATATTTTAACTGGTTATCAGGGTTTCGCCTGATGGCGAAATGGAGTTTGATTCTATCTCGGCTCTCTAAATCCTCTTATTTTTTAACGAGTTATCCGTATTTCGCCTCTTGGCGAGGCACTTTCCTTTGCTTGCCCAAAGCAAAGTACCCAAAGTAAAAGGCACCCGACGCCTGCGACTACCCTGACTAAATCACACCTCCACGGCAGCCCGCACAGATTCGGCTTCCTGCCTCAACTGTGCTACCACAGCATCCATGCTGTGGTACTTTGTTACAGTGCAATTTAGTCAGCGCAGGCTGATGGGACTTGGCGGCTCCGTAGTTAGGTTATTAGCTTTAGGAGTGCTAATAAACGAGACTCTATTATCTATTTAATTATTAATAACTTATGAATTTACGAGAGCTGTATAACAAAACTTTTGTGTCCTAAATTTAGACTCTTGAAGCCATTTTCATATTACCTTTAAATCACTAGCAATTTAAAATGAAGCTTTAGTCCTAGATCCAAATCAATTTATTTCACTTTTTAAGCAAAAAAGCAGCAAAACCTATAACTTGTTACAGGTTCATAAGCTATTGATTTGTTGTAGACTTCTATTTTCAACATATAAATCTGTTATTAGACGGAAGTGTTACGCATTTCCACTAAGTCAAAATACTGAAAATTTATATAAAGCTCTAATTTTCATACCTTTATGTTTAAACTAAAAATATTTAAAACATGGTATGCAGAATGATTCCGTGCTTAAACACGGAACTGTTCCGCCTAATTTTAGCTATTATGTTCCTTTCGAAGCTTTGGAGCCAATTAAATGGAGTTGCCCTTAGAACCCCTGCTTACGTTATCATTTATTGTATTTTTTATTTTTACGATTCATTTCATTCGATCGCGGTCTAATTTAAAGAAAATTCAAGATCTGTTAGAAAAAAGTCAAATTGAATTAGGCGAAAGTGAAAAGGCGTTAAAAAAAATAAAAGATAAATATTCTGCAATTATTGATATTGAAACCGAAGTAAAACATTCAAAAAAAGAAAAGGAGTCTATTGATCTTGATGTTAAAGCTCTTCGTGATAGTTACAAAGAAAAAAGAGAACTATTTGATAAATTAGTACAAGAAGCAGCAATATATGATGAAGAAATTCAACTTGCTGAATTAGGTTTCTATAAGCCTCACTTTGATTTTGATACTTCTGAAAAATATAAGAAAGAAATTGCCAAAGTTAAAGCTGAACAAAAGGAAATGGTTACTTCCAAAGAAGCTATATATTGCAATACTGAGTGGACTGTTGAAGGTAGTAAGGCCAAAGGTAGAACTATGACCAATCGAGGTATAAAGCTAACAGCTAGGGCGTTTAATAATGAATGTGATGCTGCTATTTCTAATGTTCGCTGGAATAATGTTGATCGTATGGTGCAACGTCTAGAAAAAGCTTTCGATGCTATTAACAAAATGAACCAATCTAATGCAATAATTATTTCTAACGGTTACTTCAATCTAAAACTCAAAGAGCTTAGGCTCGCATATGAATATGCGGATAAAAAACAGCAAGAAAAAGAAGAACAACAAGATATAAAAAGGCAAATGCGAGAAGAAGCTAAACTTCAGCAAGAGCTAGATAAAGCACAGAAAGATGAAGAGAAATTTAAAAAGCTCCTAGAAAAAGTTCAGCGAGAAGCGGAAAAATCAGCGGGTTCTCAATTGGATGAATTAAATAAAAAAATTGCCTCACTTAGCCAAGAATTACAGGACGCTCACGAAAAGAGTGAAAGAGCAAAATCAATGGCACAACAAACAAAGATTGGGCATGTATATGTTATTTCTAATATTGGATCATTCGGAGAAAATGTTTATAAAATTGGTATGACTAGGAGGCTAGAGCCTTTAGATAGGGTTAAAGAGCTAGGTGATGCAAGTGTTCCATTTATTTTTGACGTCCACGCAATGATACACTCTGATGATGCACCAGCATTGGAGAGCGCGCTTCACAAAAAGTTTGATCTGAAAAGGTTAAATCTTGTTAATAGTAGGAAAGAGTTCTTCCGAGTTAATTTAACCGAAATAGAAAAAGAGGCTTTAAATATATCACCTGATGCTGAGTTTATTGAAACAGCAGAAGCTAGAGATTATCGAGAGTCGCAAAGCATTCTATCACAACAAAAAGAATTAAAATCTAAACAAGAAAGTGTAAATGAGCTTCCATTAGAAATATGAATCAGTGGGGTCAAAGCAAATTAATCAACTAATAGTCTAAATGATCCACTTTCTTTGCTAAAACACCTAATGCTCCCATACCACCTACGAAGCCGCACAACCCCATCAGCCTGCGCTGACTAAATTACACAGGAACAAAGTACCACAGCATGGATGCTGTGGTAGCACAGTTGAGGCAGGACGCCGAATCTGTGCGGGCTGCCGTGGAAGGGTGATTTAGGCAGGGTAGTCGCAGGCGTCGGGCGCCTTTTTGTTTGGGTACTATATTTTGGGCGAGCAAAATAAAGTGCCTCGCCAAGAGGCGAAATACGGATAACCAATTGAAACCTAAGCCAAATCAAAACAATTAACTAGAATCAATCTCCCTAGCTCTTCAACAAATACCTATCCAACACCACCTTCTGCGGCCTCCTTCGCAACGAAACCTCCGCCAACAAAAGCTCCGCCGTAGCCACGGCATCATTCAACGCATTGTGCCCAAAATGCTGTGGTAACCCATGTTCCTCACGCAAATTATCTAACCGCAATTCTTCCGGACTATAACTAGTCAGCGACTTATCCTTGCGCTTCTTGGCAATCATCAAAGTATCAATCATCGGAAACACCGGCACTATGCCATACAGCTGATAGCAGGCTTTTTGTAAAAAAGTCCGTTCAATCTGTGCGTAATGCACCAACATCACCTTGCCTGCCAAAGCTTGCAGAAGATCCTCTACCCCTTGGGCTAAACTGATGCCATCAGTTTTGTTTTGATCGGTAATACTGTGCACCGCAACATTTTTAGCCTCTAACCTGCCCTTGGTATTGATCACCTCGTGATAGCAATTTGCTAATGAAATTTGGCCGCGCTGTAAGGTGGTGAAACCGATACTCAGGATTCGGTCCTGATTAGCGTTAAAGCCTGTGGTTTCAAAGTCGACACTTAATATCTGAGTTTCATAAAGGAGCTGCTCAATCGAGGGAAAAGGCACTGATAAGAAGTCTTGCAAAGGCCCAGGGCGGGCCTTCTTGAGCAATCGCTCACGCTTTGCCTGCAAACTAAAGTAGTGCTGCAAAGTCGCTTTCATCATTGCTCGGCTGCGTCTATCTAGAAACATACGACCCTCCTCTCCTTTTGCCAGTTATCTACCTGAAATCCTTTTGACGAGCATCTTGTAAATTCTTGATGACCTTGAAAGCATCTTTTAAATGCTCGCGCTCTAATTTGGAAATATCTTTAGGGGGCAGGAAGTTATCAACACTATCTCCACTGTTGATCTGACGGGCTTGGTGGCGTAAACGCAGGGCACCTAAAAACTCGAATGCGTCGATTAAGCTCTTAGCGGATGCTTGAGTGAGCATAGAGCTGCCAGCTGCCTTTTGTAGGCGCTCTAGGGTGTTAACCGCATCGATTCCCAAAGAGAGTGAGTAAATACGGGCTAACTCGATAATCGGTGCGATACCGCTGTGTTTTAAATCTAAGGTGTCTTTATTTTCGCCTTTTGATACCAGTACAAAATCTCTGAAAAAGCCCAGTGGCGGCCTTAAACTTAGAGCATTACGGCTCAAGTGAGATTGGAGCACAGTATTGGCTTTGGTTTTCACTAAAAACTGGGCGCGTATTTGCTGAAGTAAACTGATATCACCGTACACAAAGCTCAAGTCAAAAAAGACACTGCTTTCAAGTAGCGCTTGGGGCGTGGGCTTAGTTACCCATGAGTTGAAATACTGGAGCCATTTGTCTTGGGAAACCCGCCACTGTGGGTTGGTCGCCATGATGTATCCAGGACAGTAAATATAGCCACAACTTGCTAAGCCATCGCAGACAAATTTGGCCATCAACTCAAACCATTTAGCCTGCTCTTCGTTAGGTTCCTGCGCTAAAATTATGCCGTTATCTTGATCCGTATGGCACATTTGTTCATGGCGCGCTTGTGAGCCAGCAACAACCCACGCATAAGCCATTGGTGCTGGCCCGTATTGCGCTTCTGCTAGCTCTATCAAGCGCGAGGTAATACCGTTGGTAATGGCAGTGATGTGCTTGCCGACATGGTTCGCCGTGGTGCCTCTTTTCGCCATGCGCTGCTGTAGTTTAGGTATCAAGTTACTCACTTCAACCAGCGCTTCAACGTTTTCAGCTTTGCGGATTGCTCCGGTTAAGTGCACCGCATTTTGCCCTTCTTTGTTCATGAGATCTGTCGAGGTAATCATCCCGACAAGTTGACCGTTGTGCATTACAGGCAGATGGTGAATGCCTTTGGTATTCATCAGGATAAGGGCATCAAATGCATTTTTATCGGTTTCAATAGAGAGCAAATCGCGGGTGCAAATGGCATCGACTTTCTCGCTAGGTGATACACCTTGTGCCACACAGCGTTTGCGGATGTCTTTGTCGGTGATGATACCCACCAGCACGTCATTGTCAGTCACCAGTAGCGATGAGAAATTCAGCTCTGTCATGCGCTGAGCAGCTTGTGTGATAGTCACATCGTGCGCGATAGTTGCTGCAGGGCCTTGATAAAGCGCTTCGATGGTCGTGTCCATCAATTGCGCCGATATTTTTGCCTCATCTGATAATTGGCTAACTTCCTGCTGCAAGCGCTGCTCTGAGCTGGCGGAGAAGAACTCGCTAATTTGTGGAAAGCCCTGCAAATTCTTTTTAAAGGCTTGATAACTCATCGAGTAGATCAGGCAATCTTCATCGGCAACCACTTTTACATCATCGCCAATAGGCCCCTGGCAATACAGTGCGCAGATTTCACCTTCGGTGAATTTACCGAGTAATTCATCATCTTGGTCTTGCTCTAACTGCAAGTAGCTCAAGCTGCCTTTGCGCAGTATATACAAGCGCGGCTCCAACACATCAGCGGGAGGAAGTAACTGACCACGGCGTATGTAGCAGATCTCTATCAGCTTAACGAGCTGGCTGACTCTATCCTCTGGGAGCCTATCAAAAGGGGGAATTGCTTTCACAAAGGCTTTGATATCGGCTAGTTCATCCGCCATGTTGTTTCTCCTTGAACATTGCTAGTTAACATCTCTAGCTCCGTTTTAGAGCACTCCCTTGGCAAGGTCAACGATAAGCACCTGATATAAGACTAAAGTGTAATTCCAGCTTTAGACAAAGGTTGTTAGCCTGTAATAACAGTAAATTCGTCAGTGTTTTCGCATTGAAAGACTGTACTCATGGCGCTATCTAGCAGCATTCGCGATTCGCGCAGCTCTTATAGATGTCGTCCTAATATAAAAACAACAGCATTGGACATTATCAACGGATAGTATCTAAAAGGAGATTATGGTGGAAAATAATTCATCTTATTGGCAGGACAACCTGCGCATAATCACAATATGCTTGATCATCTGGGTGATCGTTTCATACGGCTTTGGGTTAGTGCTCGTAGAACCGCTAAACGCCATCAAACTCGGTGGTTATAAGCTAGGCTTCTGGTTCGCTCAACAAGGATCAATCTATACATTTGTCGGCTTGGTATTTTGGTATTCATACAAAATGAACCAGCTCGATAAAAAATACGGCATCGAGGAGTAAATCATGGATGAGTTGAAACTTTATACCTACATTGCCGTATTCGGCTCTTTCGGTATGTACTTCGCCATCGCTTGGTGGGCACGTGCCGGATCAACTAAGGAATTCTACGTTGCCGGTGGCGGCGTTGGCCCTGTAGCAAACGGCATGGCAATCGGTGCCGACTGGATGAGTGCTGCGTCATTTATCTCAATGGCGGGCTTAATTGCTTTCCTTGGTTACGGTGGTTCAGTATTCCTAATGGGATGGACTGGCGGCTATGTACTACTAGCCATGCTATTAGCGCCTTATATGCGTAAGCACGGTAAGTTCACTGTGCCTGAGTTTATCTATGATCGCTATTACTCCAAAACAGCCAGAATAGTAGCTGTTGCCTGTCTTATCATCGCCTCTTTGACCTACATTATCGGTCAGATGAAAGGTGTTGGTGTTGCCTTCTCGCGCTTCTTGGAAGTGGATTACGGTTTAGGCTTAGGCATCGGTATGGCAGTTGTTTGGGTATACGCCGTACTTGGTGGTATGAAAGGTATTACCTACACTCAGATCGCTCAGTATGTAGTACTAATCTTCGCTTACACTATCCCTGCTATCTTCATTTCAATGCAGTTGACAGGTAACCCTATTCCACAGTTAGGTCTAGGTAGTACGCTTGCTGATGGCAGTGGCATGTACTTGTTAGATAAGCTTGATTTAGTGGTGACAGATCTTGGCTTTAAAGAGTATACGACAGGTCAGCTTGGTAACAACGCTAACATGATTGCATACACGCTATCGCTAATGATCGGTACTGCAGGTTTACCACACGTTATCATGCGCTTCTTCACTGTACCTTCAGTAAAAGCGGCTCGTTCATCTGCAGGTTATGCACTTGTATTTATCGCGCTACTTTACACTGTTGCTCCAGCTGTTGGTGCGATGGCACGTTTGAATCTAATGAGCACTATTGAGCCTGCTGCTGGTGAAAACTTAGTTTACGCTGAGCGCCCACAGTGGTTCAAAGACTGGGAAAAAACAGGTCTGTTGAAGTTCGAAGATAAGAATGGTGATGGCAAAATCCAGTACACGTCAGATAAAGCAACCAACGAGATGGTTAAAGTTGACCGTGACATCATGGTACTTGCCAACCCTGCGATTGCAAACTTACCTAACTGGGTAATTGCACTGGTTGCAGCCGGTGGTTTAGCCGCAGCGCTTTCAACAGCCGCTGGTTTACTACTCGCGATCTCTTCCTCGGTTTCCCATGACTTGATGAAAGGGGTACTCACGCCTGATCTCTCAGAGAAGAACGAGCTGTTAGCCGGGCGGATAGTGATGACGGTCTCCATTTTAGTGTCAGGTTACCTCGGTTTAAATCCGCCTGGATTTGCCGCGGGTACGGTGGCGTTGGCCTTTGGTTTGGCCGCATCGTCTATCTTCCCTGCACTGATGATGGGTATCTTCTCACGTAAGATTAGCGGCACAGCAGCTATCTGGGGTATGTGTTCAGGTATCGGTATTACAATGCTTTATGTATTCATGCACAAAGGCATCATGTTTATCCCAGGTACTTCGTTCCTCGGCGGCCTAGAGCCAAACTGGTTCTTTGGAATTTCACCTAACGCGTTCGGTGCCGTTGGTGCTGTTGTTAACTTCGCTGTTGCTTTCGCGGTGACTAAAGTGACAGGCCCAGCTCCTGCTGAAATTAGAGATATGGTTGATAACTTCCGTACTCCTGCAGGTGGTGTTAACGCAGCTCACGATCATTAATCGTTAGCTCTCTAGCTAGTTGAAGTTAAAGACTAGCAAACAACAAATAGGCTCCTAATAAGGGGCCTATTTTGTTATATTAATAATAAAACCTTCTTTTATAAGGGTAATATAGTGAATAAACACACCAAAATTGCCATCTTAGTTGCCCCTATACTTGCCGTATTAGGCTACGCCGCTACCGATATGTACTCTGAACACCAAGCCTCAGAGAAACGCGTCTTTGTGATGCAACCTCAAGGGGGTTCATGCGATATAAAAGCCGATAAATGTATTCTGCAATCTGGCGAGTTTCTATTAAGCTTTTCAGATAAAAACGGCGAAACTGTGATCAACTCAACTTATCCACTGGACACTGCCACGCTCTTTCTTGTGGATAACGATGAGGCGGCAAGCTTCCAATTGGGTATGAACACTAGCCCCTATTACTGGCGCGCCAAAACAAGCCTTGGCGAGCGCATTAGCAAACCTGGCTCTAGCCAAAAATTACGTATTATTGCCAACATAAAAGGTGGATCCTACATCAGCGAGTTCACCACCAAAACTCTATAACACTATTTTTAGTATCTTGCGCTAACCATGATTGAGAAGGTGATATGTTTCAGAACTGGCAGTTAATTGGTATCAGCCTAATCTATATTTGCCTTCTCTTTGTCATCGCGTATGTGGGTGATAAATACCGCCACAAAATTTTACTGCGCAGCCAGCCAATCATTTACGCGCTCACTCTAGGGGTATATTGCACTTCTTGGAGCTTTTTAGGTACCACCGCACAAGCTGCTAATAGCATTCTCTCTCACTTGCCTATATTTATCGGCCCTATTTTACTTTTTACGCTTGGCTGGCCTTTTATCCAACGCATTATCAAAACCAGTTTAAAGCTCAATGTAACCTCTATCGCCGATCTACTGGCAGCGCGCTTTGGTAAATCGCAAAAGCTGGCGGTGATTATCACTTTAGTTGCCTTAGTTGGAACTATGCCTTACATAGCCCTCCAGCTTAAGGCGATTGTTTATTCTTACCAGCAGTTAACAGCCTTTCAAGAGTTAAACTCTTGGCAGACAGGCTTAGTGGTAACCGCTATTCTCGCGGCGTTTACTTTATTCTTTGGTATACGCGAAGTCGACGTTACTGAAAGACATCCCGGCGTTATGCTCGCAATCGCGTTTGAATCCCTATTGAAAGTTATCGCTTTTATAATTTTAGGGCTGTTCGTTGTGTTCTTCATTTACGATAGCCCCGCTGATTTGTGGCAGGCCTCAAAAGCAAGTAGCCTACTTAGCGACCAGCTGAAATTACCCAACATCGCCACTATGTTGAGCTCCTTAGTTATCGGTGTAGCGGCCTTTTTAGCACTACCACGTCAGTTTCAAGTGATGGTAGTGGAGCTGCGCAATGCATCAGATGCCAACCTTTCGCGCTATGTATTCCCGCTTTATTTACTTGTATTTGCAATTTTTGCCATTCCTTTAGGTCTCGCGGGTAAATTACTACTCGCTGATAGTGTTTCAGCAGACGCTTACGTGCTTTTTTTACCTGCTATTCACGGTCAGTTCTGGCTGACTTTACTGGCTTTTCTCGGAGCTATTTCAGCCGCTAGCTCTATGGTCATCATTGCTGCTATCGCATTGAGTACGATGCTCAGTAATGAGATCTTTTTTCCACTGCTGTTCAATCGCTACAAAGGCAAAAATAGTGATTTCAGACGTTTCAAATCACGCTTACTAGGGGTGCGAAAGCTGCTTGCCTGCTTTGTAATCCTGCTAGGTTACGGCGTCTTTTTAGCCGCTTCTCCCGATAAGTTATCTTCATTAGGAGAAATAGCCTTTGGTGCGCTTGCCCAGTTAACACCCGCTTTAATCGCGGCTTTTTATTGGCGCTCTAGTAGCTTAACGGGCGTTATCTGCGGTATCAGTGCTGGTTTTACCTTATGGTTTTTCCTAAATTTACTACCCCAGTTCGGCCTTTACACTCAGCCTGTTAGCAATGGCTATGTGCCCACACACATGTTGGTTTCGCTGTTTAGTTTATCGATCAATGTAATGATAATGTGGTGGGTGTCTCAGTTTAGCCGCCAAAGTGTACAAGAGAGGATGCAAGCATCGCACTTTCTTGACTGGCAAAGTCCCGACAGTTTAACTCCCCCTGTGAATAAGAATATCGATGCAAGCGAGCTTCAATTACTGGCTTCGCGCTTCATTGGTGAAGAGAAAGCAAAGCTCGGATTTAACCAATTCTTAGCCTCTAATGATGCGAAATATTTAGGCTCAAGGCTCTACAACAATAAGCTAATTACTCATACGGAGCACATGTTAACCAGTGTGATGGGCTCTTCTTCATCTCGGCTGGTAATTTCATCAGCTTTACAAGGCAAAGAAATCGCTTTAGATCAGATCGTCGTGCTGATAGAAGATGCTTCAACTCAAGGTACTCAGTTTAGCCAATCTTTACTGCAAAGTGCGATTGAAAACAGTACTGAAGGGATTTCCATTGTTGATAACGATTTAAATGTCGTCGCTTGGAACAAGCGCTATATCGAGCTCTTTAAGTACCCTAATGGGCTGGTTTACGTTGGCTGCCCTGTCGAAAGTCTAATTCGTTACAATGTCGAGCAAGGGCGCTGCGGCCCGGGTGATGTAGAGGGAAAAATACGTCGTCGTTTAGCGCATTTACAGCGTGGTAATCCTCATAGCTCAGAGCGGCGCCACAATACAGGTCAAGTTATTCGCATCCAAGGAAACCCTTTGCCTGATGGTGGCTTTGTGATGATTTTTTCAGATATCAGTGCATTTCGCCAAGCGGAACAAGTATTGCGTGAAGCAAACCAAGATCTCGAGACTCGCGTTTACGAGCGCACCAAACGCTTAGAGCAAGCCAACGAAGAGCTTGAGCAAGAGCGCGAAAAAGCCGTGCTAGCACACATCAAAAAAAGCCAGTATCTCAATGCCTGTAGTCATGACTTGATGCAGCCGCTAGAAGCTGCGCGCTTATTCACTTCAGCTTTAGCAGGCCAAAAAGGCCTTAACAAAGATCATAAAGGCCATATTTCAAACATTGAAAACTCATTAAAGGTTGCCAGTAACCTGCTCAGTGATCTCGGTGACATTGCCAAAATTGAAAGCGGTAATATCAAAATTGCTAAAGAGCCCTTTCCAATTGCGGATTTACTTGAAAGCCTCGCCAATGAATTTAATGCACACGAGGAAAAAATTGATATTCAGTTTAGCGTAGCCCCTTGCTCACTATGGGTTTACTCTGACCCAAACTTATTGCGCCGCATTCTTCACAACTTGATCGCCAATGCCTTTCGCTATGCAAGCCCGGGCAAAGTGCTATTGGGGTGTAGACGCTCTAAAAACTCTGTTTCGATTCAAGTCATTGATACAGGGCCAGGTATCGCTAAAGATAAGCAAACGCTAGTGTTTGAGCAATTCACCCAGCTTGAAAGTGGTAATTCTGGCAAAGGTTTAGGCCTTGGCCTCAATATCGCTAAAAGCTTCTCAATGCTTCTAGATCACTCTTTAACGCTCTCTTCTGTTGAGGGTAAGGGTTGTAACTTTAAGGTCTCTCTACCCACCTCAGCGACTCAAATTGAGGGTAGTACTAGCGTAGCTGACACATCAGTTATTAGCTTGCAGGGAATTACCGTGCTATGTGTTGAAAACGACCCTAACCTGTTAGCGGCGATGGTGGCACTGTTAGAGTCGTGGAAGTGTCGTATTCTTGCCTGTGATAACAGCGCACAAGCTTATGAATATGCAATGGAATACGCTGATGAAATAGATGTGATGCTGATGGATTATCAACTATCGGAAGAGATCACAGGCTTAGCGTTAATGCATGAGATAAATAAAGGGTCTGACTACGGTATTCCCGGTGTACTTATTACAGCAACGGCAGATTCTGATTTACCAATGCGTGTTGCAAATGCAGGTTTTGAGTTTATGAAAAAACCAATGAAACCCGCAGCACTGCGGGCTTTAATTAGTGCTTTATTAACGCAGAAAATGCAGCGTGATTACTCGTTACTGGCTGAAAATGATGAAGCCCCGACCTCTAACTGACCAATAGCAATAACCGCCTGTGTTCGATTCAATACGTTAAGTTTGCGAAAAATAGCCGTGGCATGGGCTTTAACTGTAGCTTCAGACAAGCTCAGTTGATGGGCAATTTGCTTATTCAACAAACCATCTGCAAACATCAGCAAAATCTTATGTTGCTGCGGCGTTAGCGAGCGAATACGTTCGCCAATATCAGAGCTGGCTGCTGCACGCTTCAAGTTTATGTGCTCAGGTATCCATGTCTCCCCTTTCAACACTTCTCTTATCGCTTTAAAGATCTGCTCTACTGGTGTTGATTTAGGTACAAAGCCTGACGCACCAAATTCCATCGCTTTAACGACGGTATCTTCATCCTCATGGGCGGAAACAACCACGACAGGCAGCTGAGCGCGTTGTGAGCGAACTTTAATTAATGTATTAAAACCATGTGCACCGGGTATGTTTAAATCTAATAGCAGTAAATCAGCATCCTGGTGCTGCTCGAGAGCATCGTTGAGCTGTTCAATCGTTTGCGCTTCAATCCAGCTGACGTTAGGAAGCTTGGCTGTCAGTATTTGCAATAGTGCTTGTCGAAATAGTGGGTGATCATCTGCAATGATGATTTTACGCGGTATATTCATGACACTCCCAGTCATTGACTATGAGACCCAGCCTTAATGCTAGATTAACTCACTGATCCACAATCAATTTTTAGTCTTATTATTTTTTTGTTATCAATTGATTGTAACGTAATATTTTTAGAGACAGCAATAGCAAACATATATTATCTGTTCGCCCAATCTTCCTGCATATGTTGATTTTTCCAGTTTACATAGTTGCCAGCTGTATAGCTAAAAAAGGCCATTTCTTCTTCTGTGAGCGCTCTGATTTGCTTTGCCGGGCGCCCAACATATAGATAACCGCTCTTTAGGGTTTTACCCGGTGGTACTAAACTGCCTGCACCCAGTACAACTTGTGGTTCTACTACAGCACCATCCATCACCATCGAGCCCATACCTATCAGCACTTGATCACCCACTGTACAACCGTGCAACATTGCCATGTGGCCGATTGTCACCTCTCTGCCAATGTTTAAAGCTAAGCCTTGTGGATTGGATGCCCCTGCATGTGTGACGTGTAATACGCTGCCATCTTGCACACTAGTGCGTGCCCCCACACGAATGCTTTGCACATCACCGCGAATAACCGCTGTTGGCCAAACTGATACATCATCGCCTAACACAACATCCCCCAGTACCACCGCAGATGGATCGATAAAAACCTGTTCTCCAAGTGTTGGAGTAATTCCCTGATACGCTCTAATTTTCATCTGTCTCTCTAATATCTTACTGATTGGTTGAAAAGTGCCAAGTAAACCTTATTATCCTGTAATACGCAGTTGTACATTAGCTTACCGCGTAGGAGATTACCATGCTTATTAGTCGTCTGTATCAGGTTGCTTTGCCACTGATTTATTGACTGTTTGTAGCTACACAAAACGCCGCTAACACTCAATATATGCCGGTTCGAATAGCGCTTCAAATATTAGTGTAATCACTTATGCAAATGGCACTTTATTGGATCATCAATCAATAAAAGTGCCCTTAACTGCACTCAAATTATTAAACGGAGCCTCGTAAATGTCCAACTCTGCCGGAACACATACTGACCTGCCAAACTTCAGCAACTTTTGTGCTGCAAACGTTAACCCAGCGCTAGATAGCTTACTGGAAAAAAACTTAGCAGGTATAGAGCAGCTGTTATCTGATAACAGCCAATACACTTGGCAAAACCTTGTCGCTCCTCTAGAAGAAATGAATGATGAACTGGAAAATTTCTGGTCTCCCGTTAGCCATTTAAATGCTGTGTGTAACTCTGAGGAACTGCGCGTTGCTTACAGCGGAGCTCAACCTAAGCTTTCGGCCTATGCGACAAAAATTGGTCAAAACCACCCGCTGTACTGCGCCTACAAACAAATCGATACTTCTACACTTGATAGCGTGCAGAAAAAAATTATCGAAAATGCCATTCGCGACTTTGAACTATCAGGTGTTGCGCTTGAAAACGAGCAAAAAAAGCGCTTTTCAGAAATCAGACAACGCACCTCAAAGCTAACCACTACCTTCTCTGAAAACGTATTAGACTCTACCCAAGCGTGGCAGAAAAACATTCTCGATGTAAAAGCACTAGCGGGTATGCCAGAGCTGGCGATTGCTGGCGCTAAACAGGCCGCACAAGAAAAAGGGCTAGAAGGCTATTTACTTACTCTAGAATTCCCTTCATACCTTCCTGTAATGACTTATTGTGACGATAGAGAGCTGCGCAAAGAAGTGTACACCGCGTTTGCAACACGCGCTTGTGTCAATGCTGAACAAGCCCAATTCGATAACACAGAGATCATTGAAGAGTTATTGAGCTTGCGCCAGGAGCTATCTACAATTCTCGGCTTTGATAGCTATGCGCATTTTTCACTGGCAACCAAAATGGCTAAAGAGCCAGAAGAAGTGCTTGGTTTCTTAAACAGCCTGGCCACCCACAGTGTCGATATCGCCCGTGAAGAATTTGCTACTTTAACCCAGTTTGCATTACAAAGAGCAGATGTATCTGAGCTACAGGCATGGGATGTGGCTTACTACAGCGAAAAACTTAAGCAGCAAAAATTCGCGATTTCTCAAGATCAATTACGTCCATATTTCCCTCTAGACAAAGTGCTTGAAGGGCTATTCAGTATTACTACAAGACTGTTCGATTTTGAAATCGCTGAAGTCACTGAATTCGACACTTGGCACAAAGACGTTAAGCTCTTTAAACTAAGCCGTGACGGTGAAGATATTGCTCACGTATACCTCGACCCATTTGCCCGTGAAAACAAACGTGGCGGTGCATGGATGGACGGTTGCCGTACTCGTAGAATCAATCAAGCAGGTCAATTACAGCTACCTGTTGCCTACCTAGTGTGTAATTTCAATGCACCTATAGGTAACGACCCTGCACTTTTAACGCATGATGAAGTCACTACGTTATTCCACGAGTTCGGTCATGGTCTGCATCACGTATTAACTAAGATTGATTATGCCGATGTAAGCGGCATCAATGGTGTTCCTTGGGATGCCGTAGAGCTACCAAGCCAGTTCTTAGAAAACTGGTGCTGGCAGCCACAATCGTTAGCGATTATTTCTAAGCATTACAGTACCCAAGAAACACTCCCTGCTGACATGCTGACAAAGCTGATCGATGCGCGTAACTTCCAATCGGCAATGGCGATGGTCAGACAACTTGAGTTCTCTCTTTTCGATTATCGCTTGCACCTTGAGTATCAAGGAGATGGCGCTTATGTGCAAACGCTGCTGGATGAAATTCGCCAGCAAGTAGCCGCGATTGCACCACCGGCATTCAACAAATTCCAAAATAGCTTTAGCCATATTTTCGCAGGTGGCTATGCTGCGGGTTACTACAGCTATAAATGGGCTGAAGTGTTATCTGCAGATGCTTTCTCGCTATTTGAAACTAAAGGTATTTTCCACCGTGAAACAGGCAAGTCATTCCTCAATAATGTGTTAGAAAAAGGTGGCAGTGAAGAGCCACTAGCACTGTTTACCAAATTCAGAGGCCGTGAGCCTGAAACTGACGCCTTATTACGCCACAGTGGCATTCGCACATGAGTATTATCAAGCGCTTCGTAGCGGGGGCTGTATGCCCACGCTGCGCAGAAATGGATACAATAAGAGTCTATCGCAATGACATTCGCGAATACCGTGAATGCATTCGCTGTGATTATAAAGACGGCCAGAACCTCGATGGCAGCCCTGATTCTGCAGAAGAATTGCAGACTCGTGTAAATCAAGTTGCCCCTGCCAAGGCTAATCAGCCCAAGGTAGCACCTGTCACTGCACAAGCGATCAAGTTCGACCCTTTCCCAAGCAAAGGAAAATCTAATGACTGAACAAATAACCCGCTGCTGCTGGGCCAACCAAACGCCTTTAGAAGCCGAGTATCACGATAGTGAATGGGGCGTTCCTTGCAAAGATGACAAAGTACTCTTTGAATTTTTAATTTTAGAGGCCGCCCAAGCGGGGTTAAGCTGGCGCACTGTATTAGAAAAGCGTCAAGGGTATCGCCATTATTACAAAGATTTTGATGTGCAGCAGGTTGCCAATTTTACGCCTGAGTATTTAGCACAGATGCTGCAAGATCCCGCTATCGTGCGCAACAAACTGAAAGTAAATGGCTCTGTTAAAAACGCAAAAATCTTTATCCAAATTCAGCAAGAGTTTGGCTCTTTTGCTAAGTACCTTTGGCAATTTGTAGACAACAAGCCACTCCAAGGCAAGCTAACTAGCTATCGCGATGCTCCTGTAGAAAGCGATGTGTCCAAGGCGATCTCTAAAGACCTTAAAAAGCGCGGCATGAGCTTTGTTGGCCCAACCATAATGTATGCTTACATGCAGGCTGTTGGCTTAGTTAATGATCATGAGGTTAGCTGCCATTGCTATGCTAATGCTGTTGCTTTGGGTGAAGCTTTTTCTATCAAATAATTTGCTGCTATTTTAATTATCTGATTCAGCCACTATCAATTCCCTTATCCCCTCTTTTTAATTTCGCGCTAAAGACTAGCGCGATATCTCCACTGTCTTATTTTTTTCAAAGCTGATGGAATAAAACCACAGGTTTGTTCGTTGATATCACAAGATATAAATTTGCAATCGGTTACAAGCTAAAACGCGAGTTGTTTAAACTTGTTCAGCGATTGCGTTATTGGTGACAACGGAGAAACCTATGAGCAAAGAAGAACAACAAAAGCCCCAGAACTTAACTGAGTTCTTTGAGAAAGATCCGCAACAAGCTGACCGTGAATTTTTTGGTCGTAAAACCCACCCAGATCGCCGCGGCTTTCTAAAAGGTGCAGGTTTAGCAACCATGGGCGCTCTACTAGGTGGCGCTATTCCTTTTCATCGCGATATGCCAGGTGGACTAGTCCCTGTCGCTTTCGCCAATGAAGATGTGATTATCGGAAAAGATGGCTTAACACTACTCAATGACCGACCTGTTAACGCTGAAACGCCACCACACTTACTGGATGATCCTATCACCCCGACTGCAAGGCACTTTGTTCGCAACAACGGCCTGCCACCAGCCCAAGTTGATGTAGCTAACTGGACGTTGACGATCGACGGCCTAGTTGATAACCCAATGACTTTGACAATCGCTGATCTAAAAGAAAAGTTTGAAGTACATACCATGGCGCTAGCGATAGAATGCGGCGGCAATGGTCGTGCAGCGTTTGATCCACCAGCTAAAGGGAACCAGTGGACACTTGGCGCTGTAGCTTGCTCAAACTGGACAGGTGTAAAACTTAAAGATGTACTAAATGCTGCAGGGGTTAAAGCCAATGCCATTTACACTGCCCATGAAGGCGCTGACGATCACCTATCTAGAAAGCCTGGTAAATTACCGATCTCGCGCGGCATGCCTATCGATAAAGCACTCACAGATAATGTGTTAATCGCCTTTGAGCAAAACGGCGAGGCTATTCATCCGCTCAATGGTGCACCTTTGCGCTTAGTTGTTCCCGGCTGGCCTGGCTCCCTTTCTCACAAATGGCTAAAACGTATTTACTTGCGCGATGTTGTCCATGATGGCCCTAAGATGACAGGTAAAGCTTATCGTGTTCCTAACCGCCCTGTAGCACCGGGAGAGAAGGTTGCCAAAGAAGATTTCGAAATCATCGAGAGAATGCCGGTTAAATCACTGATTACTCATCCTCAAACAGGCACTAATAGCGAAGGTGTTGTAGAACTTCGCGGCCATGCTTGGTCAGGTGATAGAGCGGTTACTAAAGTTGAAATTTCAATCGACTTTGGCAGCACATGGCAACTCGCTGAGCTTGAGCCTGCGGTAAATCCAGGTGCTTGGTACAACTGGAAGCACAATGTTGAGCTTCCGCAAAAAGGCTATTACGAGATCTGGGCAAAAGCGACTGACGAAGCAGGACAAGCGCAGCCACACGGTATTCCTTGGAACCCAAAAGGCTACCTCAACAACAGCATGCACCGTATCAGTGTAAATAAAGTGTAAGTTGTTTAATCGTTAAAAATAATCATCAGTGGTGAGCTGCCAAACGACAAGGCAGCCACTACTGAGTGATAAAGCACTTTAAAACTCCTTAATTTTATAACTCAAGCGCTTGCTCCTTGGAGAAGTAGCGTTTTTCTTAGGGAAGTTAGTTAGCGCCAACTACCTTTGTTGATTAAATAAATAAGAATAGTTCGATCTTGAGCCGCGCTTGAAGATCGTTGCGATGGAATAAATATGATTTTCAAAAACCTGTTAAAACTAATCTCTATTAGCGTCGTTAGCGCGTTAATGGCTTTCACTGCCCAAGCTGCAGATATCGAAAACGGCAAAGTTATCTTTCAACAATGCAGTATCTGCCACAATAGTGCAAAAGATGGCAGCGCGAAAGTCGGCCCTAATTTGTGGGGCATTGTTAACCGAGCAATCGCCAGCGATGATGACTACAAAGGACGATATTCGGCGGCGCTTCAAGGAGTGGGAGGTAAGTGGAGTGCGGATCAAATCAGCCGCTTTGTTGAAAGCCCACAGTCCTTTGCCAATGGTACTTATATGGGTTTTGCTGGTTTAGCTAGCGCTCAAGACAGAGCTGATTTAATCGCTTACTTAAACAGCCAAAGCGACGCCCCAATCGACTATCAATTAAGTGAAGACCCTCAGACTTCTAAAACTGCTGGTCCTGCCAATATCGGCAAACTCTTTCGCGCACCTGGTGCTGAAAAAACGTTCATCTATTGCAGTGCATGTCATTCAGAGCGCATCGTCACTCAACAAGGGCTAACCAAAAGCGACTGGCAAGAGTTACTTGAATGGATGGTTGATGAGCAGGGAATGGATGAAATTGAAGAGCCAGATTACAGTGCTGTCATTGAGTATCTATCAACGAACTATGGAACGGATCGACCTAACTTCCCCACTAAAAATTAATCTGCTGTGAGCAAATAAGCCAAATTAGTAGACAAACCCAGGCAGCGAATCTATTCGCTGCCTATATTCTTTATTTAATATTCTTTATTTAAACGGCTTCTAAGCGCCCTTTAAGCGCAAGGCAAAGCCTCTTGATAACTTTGCTGCATTGCGATTTGATATTTCTCTAGGCCCGCTACACTTCGACTCAGCTGTTGTATGTAGTTGGCGATGGCATCAAAACGCGATTGATCCATCCCCGTTGCAATCACCTGATACGCCTGTCCCGCAATAAGCCACTGATACTGCTGAACTCCCACTTGCTCGGCCTCTAGCTTTTGCAGTTCACTGCCATCTTGCATCCGCAGGGTTAACTTACAGCCATTAGTCCCTCGATAATGCAGCAGTTGCTCTGAGTTTTCATCTCTTTGCTGGGCAACTAGATACAGATTTGAATGAGATAAATCCGGCACAATAAACGTTTGATCAGCGACAAGCTGGACAGCTTTCAAGCGCCCCTGTGCAGCGAACTGATATTCACTTTGAGAGAAGTTTTGATGAATTTCACTGAGTACAGATTGCTTGCCAGCGCTATTAAAATAATAAAAGGAAGTGCTTAGGGTAATACCAATTACACTCAAGCAAGCGGCAATAGGCAGAAAGCTAAAACGCTTTTTAACTAGCGCTTGCGGTGTTGAACGCTTAGCTAGCGTTTGCTTATAGCTCGACTGCATACTGTATTTAAGCTGCTGCAACTCAACAAACGAGCGCTGCAATGCTTCGTCTGTCTGCAAACGTTGCAACATATTTGCTTTTTCATCAGCTGACAGCTCATCGTCGATAAGCGCACTGAGTAAGTTAAAATCAGTTTCAGATATTTTCATTGTCACTTGCTATCAATATTAACCTGGTCATCTCGAATATAGTTCAACATCACCGCCCGCGCTCTATTTAAGCGACTCATCACTGTACCGACAGGTAGATCTGTCATCTGGGCGACTTCGCGGTATTTATATCCCAGAATATCAACGAGATAGATTATCTCACGCTGCTGCTCGTTGAGGCTACTAAAAGCCTGATTAACTAGATATTCATCAATTAAATTGCAGTTATTTAATTGATATTTAGCCAGTAACTGCTGCTCTGTTGCCAGATACTCTGCACGTAGGTTTTGTTTGCGCAGATAATCGACATACAAGTTTTTGAGCATCTTAAACGCATATGGCTTTAAGTCTTTAGGATTGAGTGGTGCAACTTTAGACTCCAAGACTTTGGCGAGTACTTCTTGAGATAAGTCTTCTGCTAAATGATAGTCACTACAAACACTATAGGCGTACGCTTTAAGATCACTGGTTAGTACTTTGCAAAGTATAAATCGGCGTAACAATAGAGAAACCTGTCAATTTGATACTCTGTTTACTCACGATAATAAAGAATTAAAGAACCGAAAACACAGAGCGTTATTGTTTTTTTTAGGGGCTAAACTTAACACGAGTTCCCCACCCTTGGTAGCTTTTGCTTAGGGACAGACGATCTTTCTTGCTAGTTACTCAGCCGAATTTATTGCCCGCTAACTTTTTTTGTGCTGTAAATCGCCAAATTTTCTATCACTATATAGAGACAATTAACCATTGAATCTGCACTAAAACAGCAAGAGTGTCTCTGTTTATTTATCAATCTATTACCTTTGTCAGTTTTTTTATTATTCCTTGCTCGACACCTGATTATCCCTACTTTTTAGCCTATTATTAAAGAACACTGGCAAAGGGCTGATTCGTTAAAATATCGCATACTCCCTATCAATATAAGTCAAATTCACCTTAAAGGATTGAGGTTATTGGAAGTGACAATAGTGAGATCTAAAAGCTCTTTAATTTTCTGTTTTTTGTTCTTAGTTAGCGCTTTTACACCTGTCAAAGGCAACCCGGATCAATCTCTCATAAACCACTCTGCTTATCGTATTTTGTATATAAACTCTTACCATCGCGGTTTTTCATGGAGCGATGAGATAGAAAGAGGCATGAGAAAAGTACTCAGTAAGTCAAACCTAGACTATGAGCTATCCACTGAATACTTAGACAGCAAACGCTTCGACTATAAAAAAATTGAAGACTCGCTGTTCGAAACTATCCAAAAACGTTACGAAAATTACCAGCCTGACATCTTATTGGTTTCCGATAATAACGCGTTCAATTTTGTCACTCAAAATCGCGATAAATTATTCCCCAATATCCCTATTGTCTTCAGCGGCTATAACAACTTTACAGCTGACGTAATCAAAGGAATCGATGATATAACGGGGATCAATGAGAAGATTGATGTCAGAGCACTTGCAGAAATGGCTATTGCTGTACACCCCAAAACAAAGGCATTGGCCTTTGTTGTTTCCAACGAATCAGCGACCAATCAAAAGAACTACGAATCCTCGATCGCCACTTTTGACCAATTGCGAAAGCATTATCACGTTGAAGTTTTGTTGAACAAAAAACAGGATGAAATCGCTAAAACCTTAGCCATGATGCCTGAAGACTCACTGGTCTTTCTTGCAGGGAGAACAGCCAACAAAGGTGGAGATCGCAAGCTTTCATCGTACGAGCAGGGAAAGCTTGTGGTCGATGTGAGCCCTTTCCCAATGTACACCTTCTGGAAGTTTCATTTAGACAGTGGCGCCACTGGAGGCTATATCTTATCGGGAGTAGTGCAAGGAGAGAACATGGCGAGAATTGCACTGCAAATCGCCGATGGAACTAAGGCTAGTAGCATACCAGTAATGATGTCGACGCCTGCTGAGAAAATATTCAACTACGAAAAATTTTCAACATTCAATATCGATGAAAGCTTACTCCCCTCTAAAGCCATTGTATTAAATCAACCCAAAGCCTTGTGGGACGAATACAAATATCATTTTATGACAGTGATAATTCTACTCGTTTTGCAGATGATTTTAATTTTAGTGCTACTTGTTAATATCCGTAAACGCCAACAAGCGCTCCACTCTTTAGATATTGAACGATCATTACTCGAATCACGCGTACTAGAACGAACTCATGAGCTCAATCTAGCCAACCAAAAGCTAGAACGTTTATCCCTAGAAGACGGCCTCACTGGCCTAAAAAACCGCCGTTTCCTAGATGACACTATGGCTAAAGAAGTTGCCGCACTGAAACGTACTAAAGAGCCGCTCTCTATCATCATGATAGACATTGACTTCTTTAAACAATACAACGACATTTATGGCCATGTTGAAGGTGATCATTGTTTGAAAGCGATATCAGCCAGCTTAAATATCTCGATTTCACGACCGAGAGATGTCGCTGCGCGCTTCGGTGGTGAAGAGTTCGTCATTGTACTTCCTGATACCCACGAACATGGTGCCAATCAGGTAGTTTCTAGCATATTCAGGCGCATCAGCGATCTCAATATTGAACATGGTGAATCACCTTTTAATCAAAAAGTAACAATTTCTGCGGGGATGGTTACAGTGATGCCAAGCGATCAGCTTAGCTTAGATGATTCTTCTTTGTTGGTACTGGTTGATAAGTTACTTTACAGCTCTAAAGACAACGGGCGCAATCAGGTTACGCGCTCTGTTTACGAGGAAGTTCTCGATCAAGAAAATGTAGATGGCACGGCTGAAAACGTCACCCATATCGATACTAAGCGCATCCTAGAGAATAGTAAAAAACAGCTTTGATTCTATCTCGCTGCTCTTTGCGCTGGAGGGATGTGAATGCTTTTCTCCAATATAGGCTGAGGTCTTTGGTAGTAATAACCCTGCACATTCTCACAACCTAGCGCTTTAAGGTGATCAGCCTGCTCTTGGGTTTCAACCCCCTCTGCTATCAACTCCAATTTTAGGGCTTTTGCAATTGAAATAATTGTTTCTACAATGGCAGAATCTTCAGGGTCACCTAGCATATCTCGCACAAAGCTCTGATCGATTTTTAGCTTATTTACCGGTAGCATTTTTAGATATGCTAGCGATGAGTAACCCGTACCAAAATCATCTAGTGCAACTGTTACACCTAAATCCCGTAGTCTCTTTAACCGGGTAATCGCCCAACCCTGATCTTGGATAACAAGATCTTCCGTTATTTCTAACACTAATCTGTGTGCAGGCAGCTTTGTTTTTTCCAGCACTTGTTTAACATGATCAATAATAGCGTCAGATTCTAATTGAATCGGACTAACATTTATCGCAATTGAGACTTCACTATCCAGCTCCAGTGCAGCCATATTTATGCAAGCTTCCTCTATTACCCAGGCGCCAACATCAACAATTAACCCACTGGCAACTAATGCTGGGATGAACTGCGCTGGAGAGACTAAGCTGCCATCTTCACGACGCCAGCGCAATAAGCACTCTACAGACACCGTTTTCAGGCTATTTAAATCGATAATAGGCTGATAAAAAAGCTCGTACTCGCCTACTTGCAACGCGTGATGCAGTGCCGTATTCAAACTTAGTTTTTCTGTGACTTCAGCATCCATGTCCGAATGGTAGAAAATGGCTCTATCACGCCCATCGGCTTTAGCTTTGCACAGCGCTAAATCACAAAAACGCAGAGCTTCGTCTACATCACTCGCTTCTTTAAGCATAGCGCAGCCTACACTTACTGATATTTTTACCTTCTCCCCCGCTATTTCCATAGGGCTGGAAAATAGTTTGCGGATAGTCTCAGCCAGCTGCTGCGTATCTTTCACAGCTTCTTCACCGGTTTGAGCCAGTAAAATAAACTCATCGGCACTCAATCTGCCTAACGTATCTTCTACGCCTGTAACGGTTCGAATCATCTGTGCTGTCATTTTTATTAACAAGTCGCCGCTGTATTGACCCAGTGCATCATTCACAGTTTTAAAATTATCAATATTAATTAACATAGTAGCGAATTGCTTGGCGGCTACTTCTTCTTGAATCATCGCCTGAGAAATACGTTCGCGAATCAGCAAGCGATTTGGCAGCCCTGTTAATGAGTCGAAGTGCATTAGTTTATCGACCTGAGCTTCTTGGCGTTTGCGCTCACGAATATCGCGACAAGTGGCTAAGAGATAAGTTACCCCCGCCATATCAATAATAGAGGCAGAGATTTCTGTCGGAACAAGCTTTTCACCGTTGGCATTAAACGAGAGCTCTTTCACACACCAGCCAACACGCTCTACCTCAGCTATGAAATCATCAATAGTTTTGTTGTCATTGTGCAAGGTGTAAAGGGAGGTTTGCTGCAGCTGATGCTTACTGAAATCAAGCATTTCACAGGCTTTAGAGTTAAAATCAACCACGTTTTTGTTGGTCAAATTTATAATGATGATAGCATCGTGGGAGCCTTCAAATACTTGACTCAAACGGCGCCTTTGCTCCTCCGATTCAAAATACAACTGGCGTACTTTATCACTCATCAAATCAATAGCTTGTGCTAACTCGTTAAGCTCATCAGGTTGATTTTCGCCATGCTTCAAACGCGCCTGCAAATTACTGGTTGGCCACTTGTTAATATCCTCACTGCTACCAATGCCACTGATAAAGTGATTAATGATGCTGAGCCTTCGTGTAATAAAGTGGAATATCAATAATAAAATAACAAAGGAAACTAAGAAGGTTTTAACACCTTGCCCAACAAGAATGACGACAACCCGGTTCCACAACTGAGAATAGACGTTATCGAGGGTTGCATGAATTTGAATACTGCCAAGTTTGTTAATGCGGTTATTGCGAAATAGCTCTAATTCAAAAGTGCGCACAACTGAGTTTTTAGAATCAAGGCGCTCAGAAAAGTAAACTTCAGAACCTAGTTCATCACGGATGCTGACGTATACAATATCAGAGAGACTGTAAATACCTTTGATTTGGGAGTGGATCCCATCCATATTATAAAGCCAAATATTCTCGCTCAAACTGGGCAAGTAACTAACTTCAATGGTTTTAAATTGCCTATCAATACCGTTAATTTCTGTTTTGTACTCGAAAAAAACTTCAAACAGCGTTAACAGCAGCGTAATTGTAGAACTACACAACAATATGTAAAAAAGGATTTTACGACTCAAAATCGTAAATTTTGCTGTCCTAAATAATTTGTTTGCCACAACATACCCAATTAAAACAAGGCGATATAATTATATTTCTAATTTTAAGTGCTAAACTTTGAACCACTGAGCAATACAAATCAAGTAATTTCCTAACCTTCATTGATTTATATCTTTAATCACTTGTTCAGCAGTACTAGCACTACAACAAAATGATTGCTTTATACCCGCTTATAAGTAGGCCTTAACGGAGACATAAAACACTGTGTTATCATAAGCTTCCTCAATTTATTTGAACCCTACTCATGACTTTCTCTGTGCCACTTGGCCTACGTTACATGCTGCTCTCAGCCCTCGGCTTTTCACTAATGGCCGCAGGAGTAAAACAAGCAAGCAACTATAACATTCCTGTATTAGAAATTGTTGCTGTACGTGCCATCGTCTCACTTCTACTGAGCTACTTAGATGTTAAGCGCAAGAGAATTTCGATTTGGGGCACTAGTAAAGGCTTGCTGTTTGCTCGTGGTACCGTAGGCTCCATCGCTTTAATGAGCCTCTACTTTGCCGTCTCAACCCTACCGCTAGCCGAAGCGACTTTGCTCCAGTACACCTACCCTGCATTTACCGTAGTATTAGCCTTACTCTTTCTCAAAGAAAAAATGCAGTTTGCGACTGTTATCTGTATTGGCCTCAGTATCTTAGGCCTTATTATTATGATGCTGCCTAATATCAACAGTGAATCTGAATTACCTTCCGTAAGTGTCATAGCGGCTTTAGTCGGCGCCTTTTTTAGTGCGATCGCTTATATACTCGTTCGCAAATTGAGCCAAACAGAAGATACATCGGTTATTATTTTCTACTTCCCTCTTATTGCACTGCCCAGCTCACTCATTTTATTGGGTAGTGATTTTGTCATCCCCGATAGCCAATCTCTCATATTGTTAATTGCCATTGGCATCTTCACTCAGATTGGTCAAATTGGCCTAACCAAAGCAATGGCAGTTGAAACTGCTGGAAAAGCTGCAGCTTATAGTTATGTGCAAGTGATCTTTGCAATTGTGCTAGGGATTGTACTGTTTGATAATACCCCTAACCTGTGGACTTGGGTAGGTGGGAGTTTCATTATGTTTGGCGCGCTATTTAATGCTCTTTACAAACGCCAGTAATTTTTACAAAGCGCGCCTTAAGATAGCTATCAATGAAGCCAGCGCTGATGAGTGGTGACCTTGTAAAACCCATAAATACTCGTCATAGCTCTGGCAATATACAGTGCTGATAAGCTGAGCCATAAACCATCGTTAGCCAGTGATTGGCTGAAATACCAGACGGGGAAGTAAACACAAAAAACCGAAATCAGCATCGCGTTCTGCATGACTTTAACTTGTGTTGCACCTATAAAAACACCATCTAACAAGTAAGATGCAACCGCAATTAATGGGATGCAGATAAGCCAAGGTAAATATTGGTAAGCATGTTCTCTCACGGCCTCAATACTGGTTAATAGATTGATGAAAGCCTCGCCGAAAAGCCAAAACAATAAGCTAAAAGAAGCAGCCACCATAGCAGCACAAACACTGGCAGCACTGAACATTTCAAAAAACTTTGTCAAGTTCTGCTCGCCAATTGCTTTTCCGACTAAAGCTTCTAAAGCATGTGCAAAGCCATCTAACACATGAGAGATCAACATCACAAACGTCATCAAAACAGCATTACAAGCGAGCACATCAGCGCCTAACTTCGCCCCTTGAGCCGTAAAAAATGACATCGCTAGCAATAAGCTAATCGTGCGCACAAATAAGTACTGATTTACTTTGATAATTGGTAAATAGCTACGCCAGCTCAACAGTACTTTGAGATAAACCTCCCCCGCAAGCTTTGCAATCTGCCTACGTGCAAAGTAACCCGCCATCAACAAGCCCGAGTACTCTGAAATGACCGTCGCGTATGCTAAGCCCTCTGCACGCATATCTAATCCCACTACAGCGATGATATCTAACACTATATTCAGTAAGTTAGTACTAACTAATAAGAGCAATAAAATCTTAGTGTTTTGATTACCAACGAACCACCCGAGCAATACATAATTACATAATACCGCTGGTGCGCCGTAAATACGTATTTCTGCGTAAGCTTGCGCATGGGGTAACACATCTGCTTGAGGTGCTAACAAAACCATTGCTGTATCGATAATTATCGTCTGAAAAACGATCAGAAAAAGCGCTATCGATAAAGCTAGTAGTAATGATTGAGCAAACACTGTTTTGTTAGCAGAATCATCTCGAGCACCCACTGTTTGGGCAATAACTCCTGTCGTCCCCATGCGTAAAAAGCCAAAAGACCAATACACAAAAGAGAATACCGTTGAACCAATAGCGACAGCTGCTAGATAGCGGCTATCTGATAAATGGCCGATTACCGCTATATCGATCAACCCTAAAAGCGGCTGAGATATATTCGATAACATCACCGGCCAACTCAGTAGCCAAATTGCACTAAAGTGAGTTCTGTTTATGCCCAGCTGTGTAAATTTAGCCAAAACTAAGATTGCGCCTTGATAGGCCGTACATAAATTGCCAAGAAAATAACCATTGCAGCAACAACAACAGAAGGCCCAGCAGGGGTATCAAACTGAAAAGAGGCCAACAGCCCCATCACCACAGCTGCACAACCAATAACAGCCGCTAAAACCGCCATACGTTCAGGAGAGTTACTCAACGGCCTTGCACTTGCTGCAGGAATAATGAGTAGCGATGTTATTAACAACACACCAATTATTTTCATTGCTACTGCAATAACTAAAGCGATCATCAGCATTAATAGCAACTTCACCTTAGCTACTGCTACGCCTTCGATAGCGGCAAGCTCTTCGTTGATCGTCATCGCAATTAATTGTGGCCAGTAGCTATACAGCAATACGAGTATGAGCAAACCACCAATTCCAATCCACCACAGATCTTCAGGTAAGATAGAGAGCAAATCACCAAACAAGAATGCCATGAGATCAACCCGGGCATCTTCCACAAAAGAGATAGTCACTAACCCCAAGGAGAGTGAGCTATGGGCCATAATCCCTAGTAGGGTATCGGTAGCGATAAATTTCTGTTTTTGCATCGCCACTAAGATCACAGCTAACAACAAGCAACAAACTATAATCGCAATATTCAAATTCACTTCAAGGAAAATACCAATCGCAACCCCAAGCAGTGCGCTGTGCGCTAAGCTATCACCAAAATACGACATGCGACGCCACACTACAAAAGCACCGAGAGGCCCCGCTACAATGGCTATACCAATACCGCCAATGAGCGCAAAAATTAAAAAATCATACAACATGTTAGTGGTTGCACTCCCCTGTGTGAGCATGTGATTGATCAGAAGACTGCAAAACATCACCGTGTAAATCGTGGTTATGATTGTGATGATGCGCATACATCGCCATCGTTTTAGCGCTGGCGCTGCCAAACAGGTCAATGTAAGAAGGGTCGCTAGTGATTTTTTCAGGATGGCCAGAGCAGCAAATATGGTGATTCATGCAGATAACATGATCAGTAGCAGACATCACAAGATGCAAGTCGTGAGAAATCATCAAAACACTGCACTTACGTACTTTTCGAATATCTGAAATTAGCTGATATAACTCAATTTGACCATTGATATCAACACCTTGCACTGGCTCGTCCAACACTAGCAATTGCGGGTTAAGCAGCAGTGCACGTGCAATTAACACCCGCTGCATCTCACCACCTGATAGCCCGTGAATAGAGCTATTAAGTAAGTGCGCTACTTTGACACTCACCACCGCATCTTGAATTTGACTGCTCGTAATTTTGCGTGATATCTGCAAAAAGCGCTTCACTGTTAACGGAAAGGTGCTATCTATTTGCAATTTTTGTGGCACATAACCTATTGCTAAATTGTCTTTACGCCAAACGCTACCTGATGTGGGCTTCACTAGACCTAACACCGTTTTTACCAGTGTTGTTTTACCTGCACCGTTTGGACCAATCAACGTAGTGATGCAGTCTGTGTGCAAGTTAAAGCTGACGTTTTGCACAACTTGGCGATCACCAAATACAACATTTACATTTTCAAGCTTTACAATATCTTGATTCATTCATCACACTCTTTGGCACTGGCAGCGCTTGCACAGTTCGGGCATTTGCCCACTATTTCTAAGTGCTCACGCTCAACTTGAAAGCCCATATCAGCGGTAATCCCTTCAATGGTATTGGCCAATTTGGGTGACTCAAGCTCAACCACCAGCTGACATTGGTCACAAATCAAAAAACAGCTACTACATTGATGACCCGGGTGTGGACAGCCGATAAAAGCGTTTAGTGAAGAAATACGATGCACTAACCCAAGCTCTTGAAGAAACTCTAATGCGCGGTACACCGTTGGCGGTGCAGAGTTAAACCCCGCCTCTTTAATAGCAGGTAGCAGCTCGTAAGCACCTAACGGCCTGTGGCTTTGCCAGATCATTTCTAACACTAGGCGACGTATCTTGGTAAATCGCTGTCCTTCGCTCACGCAAAGGCTTTCAGCTGTCTCTAATGCGCTATTGATGCAATGGTTGTGATCGTGGTTGGATTGGAATGTAAAAGTCAAAATTGTTCCGTATATTGAGTTCTTGTTGCCGTGAAAAATAAGAAGTGCGATAATTGTTACATTATAACTTTTTATTTTAGGCAGTACTAATGAATTTTCCGCTTCAACTATCCCGTTTCCTTGTTTCTCTTGGATTAATTGCCACATCAGCATTCAGCACTGCCAATCAAGATACCAAATACGCAGAACCTGGCTTTATCCTCTCCAGCATAAAGCCTTTGCAGTTAATCGCAGCGGATATCAACCAAGGTGTTATTGAGAGCGTTTCATTACTACCACCTGGAGCCTCACCACACGCTTACGCACTGCGTCCATCACAGATAAAAAAGATACATGCAGCTACTGCTATTTACTGGGTTGACCCATTGCTTGAGAGCTTCGTTAAAAAGAGCTTTAACCAATATGCCGATAAAAGTTTTGCTTTGGCAGCGCTCACAGTAAAGCCATTGGCAACAACGACTGCTGAAGCGCTAGATCACACTTTGGAAACTCCTGAACAGCACGCACTACATAGTGATGAAGAAGAAGCTCATAGCGAACACGAAGAAGAGCACAACACTGATACTCATTTAGAAGATGAGCAAGACGCACATCAAGGGCACGATGACCACCAGCACTCCCCTGTCATTCACCAACATAAATACCAAGGAAAAGATTTACATATTTGGCTAAGCCCTGCTAAAGCACTGCAAATTGCCAAATTGATGCAATTGAACAGTACAAAACTATTCCCGCAGCACAGTGCTTTACTCGCCGCCAACTACCAGCGTTTTGAGCAAAACATCAATGATTTGGATTTCCAACTGAATGCACAGTTCAACACCCTGAGAGGATTAGGCTTTTTAGTTTTCCACGATGGCTATTCGCGCTTTGTTGAGCACTACCAACTGAACCAACTTGCGGCAATTACATTAAACCCTAGCAAGCGCTCAGGTGCTAAACACCTTGCACAGCTGCGTGATGTGATTAATGAAGATAAGCCAGTGTGTATTTTCAGCGAGCCGCAATTTAGTGCAGCTTCGGTGAAGACTTTAGTGAGAAACTCAGCTGTCAATATTGCTCAACTCGATCCATTAGCAACTGACATCAACGTCGACAAAGATCGCTATGTAAGCTTTATGAAGCACTTTGCTCAGCAGTTTATCGATTGCTTGGGAAGCAGCAGCCCTTAGAAAAGGGCTGAAGAATTTATAAGGAAAGCGCCTTCACAAGCATATTAACTGCCACTAGTGCTAAAAATAATGCGAAGACTTTCTTTAACGGCTTAGGGTCCATAGCGTGAGCGAGCTTAACACCTAATGGCGTAGTGATAAGTGTCATACATATGACGATGAAAAATGCTGGAAAATTCACAGCGCCAACCGTAAAGGGTGGACTATTTTCAGCGTTTATCGATATTAACAAGAATGCAGGAGCTGATGGCAGCGCAATCGCTAACCCGAAGCCCGCTGCTGTTGCAACAGCACGATGCATCACCACATTGCACAAACTCATAAATGGGACTCCCAAGCTCCCCCCACCGATGCCCATTAATACAGAAGTAAAGCCTATTACAGATGAGGATATTGTGCCCATAGCGCCTTTCGGCATCTCTTCTTTTAAGCGCCACTGGGCTTTGCCAAAGGCCATATAAAAAGCGATAACAACACCGAGACTACCAAAGATCGCCTGCAGATACACAGAGCGCAGTTGCGCCGCTGCAAATACGCCGATAACCGCCCCAATAGCGATACCCGGCGCCCACTGACGCAACAGCTGCCAATCCACAGCACCTTTTTTATGATGGCTTTGCACAGAGCGGATTGAAGTAACGATAATCGTTGCCAGCGAGGTGCCCAAGCAGATTTGCATCAGCTGATCGCTGGCATAACCAAACTGCTCAAATAAGAAGAAAAAAGCCGGCACCAGCACTATGCCGCCACCTACACCCAATAAGCCTGCCAGTACACCGGCAATAGCACCGATAGCAATAATGAACAACAGCAAAGGTAACGCATCAATCAGGTTAGTCATATTCATGGTTTATATTCTTTTAAATTTATTGAGAGACCTTTGCACGAAGTAGCGAAGTTGAGACAAGGCAAAAACAAGCGAAAAACCAGAGTTTATATTTATAAATGAGGATTTTGAGCTTGTTTTTAACGCTGTATCACTGACGTAGTAATCGTGCAAAGGTCTCATTGAAGTTATTAAGTAGTTAGAAAGGGTAACAAATATCGCTATTTTCAGATACTCATGACTCTTTGTCTTTAATAATCGCGCATTAGCGTCCCGTAACGGGATATTTTTTCCTTCACTCCCGCCAATCTTAAACAGTGCCATAAACTCGCTTGATTAGAAGATAATACCGGCTTGCCCAGCCGCTGCTCTGCCTCCTCAATAATCTCGATAGAACGCAATGCACCGCAGCTCAAAAATACTGCCTCGGCTTCTGGTCGATCAACATACTGAGCAAATTCTAACAGGCTGTTAGGTGAGACTTTATTCATTTGCATATCTGTTTTTAGGCCAAGACCAATATTCGAGACACACTCAATACCTTGGCTGGAAAAATACTGCGCCTCTAACTGATTGATATCATCAGTGTAGGCTGTGCCTAATGCTATTTTGCTAATACCCATAGTTTTTAGTGCCTTAGTGACGCCGGTTAACAATGTCGTTCCCTGTGTGTTATTGAAGGCGCTCGCACGCTGCGCATTTATTTTATCGGCGATATTCTGCTCACCAATGACAAAGCTACCCGCAGTGCAGTTGTAGCAGATGACATCGACATCACTACGCCCTGGCATCAAGGTTTCAATGGCGTTATCCAAATCCGTTTCCATGGCTGCTAAGCTATCAATTGTGCAGATTTTTGGCATCTTTACCCGAGTGAAATGCAAGCCAATATTGTCAGGGCACATTTTGAACATATCTCGCTCTGTGATATCAGCATTGGCGACTGCTATAAAGCCAAGCTGAGCACGCGGATGCGGACCTTGATCAAAGGTAATTTGAAAACTCATGTAGCTTCCTAAATAAAAGAATTTGTATTTTTGCAGATTTGTATATTGTTAGCGCACGATCAATACTGAGCACTTAGCGTGGCGCATAACTCGCGCAGCAGATGGACCAAGTAAATAATCTTTTAGCTCTGGCTTATGGCTACCCAGCACGATTAGATCAACGTTTAAGCGCTCAGAGAGCGCTAGTATTTCCACGTACACGTTGCCACTGGGTAAGTGATATTGAAACTGGCTAAAGCCTGTAGAGAGCTGCTCTGCTATTTTTTCTAACTTCGTCTTAGCACTGCGCTTCTCTCCCTCTTCAAACCCCGCCGGTATGAATTGAGATAACACGCCTAAACCTTCATCAAATGGCAAAACAGACACTAAGTGCAGACATACTTCAGAGCTGCTGTAATCATCCAGCAAGGTTGCGATGATCTTTTGATGCTCTTGGGTGCTGTTAACATCGAGTGGCACGAGGATATTTTTTTTCACAATACGCTCCGTTATTCGCTGCATGTTTTAGAAGCCCCCCCCTTTCAGAAACCTCTAAGATGGAAAATAGCTGCTCGTTGAGACAAACAGCCATTAACTTCAACTATTGTTTTTAGTCATCACTTCAGGGAGCCACAGGGCAATTTGCGGAAAGGCGGTCAGCAACACAACAGCCACCACCATTAGCAAGAACATCGGCACCGCCGCTTTGGCAATGAAACCTATATCCCTGCCGGTCATTGATTGCACTAGGAACAAATTGAAGCCGACTGGCGGCGTAATCATCGCCATTTCGCTCACAAGTACGACAAAGATACCGAACCAAATCATATCGATGCCGGCACCGCGCACTAAGGGCTCAATCACCGCCATGGTTAAGATGATCGCCGAAATACCATCTAAAAACATACCTAAGATGATATAAAACACGGTCAGCGCTGCAATTAGCATCCAAGGTGATAAATTCATCGCTCCTATCCAGTCTGCCAGTGCCCTAGGTAACCCAGTAAACCCCATTGCCAAGGTTAAAAACGCAGAGCCCGCTAGCAGCAGCATGATCATCGAGGTGGTTTTGGTCGCTCCCATTAGCGATGACTTAAAATTCTGCCAATTCAAAGAGCCTTGCAAAGCCGATAACCCCAATGCTCCGAGTACCCCCACCACCGCAGCTTCTGTCGGTGAAGCGATACCTGTATAGATAGAGCCTATGACGACAACAATCAGGCCTACAATCGGTGATAGCTCAACAATACCTGCCAGCTTTTCAGCCCAGCTGGATTTTTTCTCGCGCAGCTTTTTCCCCTCTTCGGTAAACAGCCCCCAACACATGACATAGCCGACAAATAAACCAGCTAGCATCAACCCTGGCAAGATACCCGCCATGAACAAGCGCCCAATTGATTCTTGCACAGTCACACCGTAGACAATCATAGTAATAGAAGGCGGAATCAACAGGCCCAGTGTACCCGCCCCTGCCAAAGTGCCGTAAGACATCATGTCCGGATAGCCGTGCTTGCGCAGTTCAGGCACGGTGATTTTACCTATGGTCGCTAACGTTGCCGCCGATGATCCTGAGACGGCGGCAAAAGTCGCACAGCCCATTGTATTTACATGTAATAAACCACCGGGCATACGGCGCAACAAGGGCCCTAAACCATTAAACAAGCTCTGCGAGAGCCGGGTGCGAAAGAGAATTTCTCCCATCCATATAAAGATGGGCAGAGAAGCCAGCCCCCACAGCGAGGTGTGTGCCCAAATGGTCGTGGCCATTGCATCACCTACCGGTCTGCTCGTAAAAGCCACCATCGCCAGCAAACCAACGCCCATCAATGACAACCCTATCCACAAACCTGCGCCTAACAGCACAATAAGGGATAGAATCAATAAAACTGTTAATGCTATTTCGTTCATCATTTTTCCCTATTTGCTATTGTGCATTTTTTCGTGCTGTAGATAGGTGATTTGCCCAGTGGCCATCGCTTTAATCAGCGTGTGTACTAAGCAAACCGTGAACATCACAAAACCTAAAGCAAAGGGAGCTTGTGGAATCGCTAACAAAATTTCATCTGACTTAGTGCTAAAGTCTTCGTATAAGTAGGAGATGTACGCCTGCTTTACCATGTAAAATGCGACATAACCCGCCATCACAGAGGCAATGCTCAAAATAACAAGCTCAAACTTGAAGCGCGTCTTACGGCGCAAGCTCTCGATGAGCATTTCTACTCTTATATGGCCGTGCTCTCCAAAGGTGTAAGCTAGCCCTAAAGAACCTGCTAGCGCTAGGCAATAGCCTGAATATTCGCTCAGCCCAGGTATATAATGCCCTGTGATTCTGGAGCCAATTCTAACCATCACCAAGAGCACAATAAGAATGATACAAAGGGCCGCTAATAGGCCACATAGGCGATATAAGCGGTGTAAAAGCTGATCAATTTTAAGTAACACTATTTTGTCTCCAAAAAAACCAGGCCAGCGGCCTGGGCCATGACAAAAACTTACTTCGCTTGATAGGCTTTCAAAGCGGTTTGACTCGCTGAATTCGCTTTTTCAGCCCATTCTTGCGCCATTGTTTTCCCAATATTCTCTAACTCAGCTTGTAGCGTCGCTGAAGGCACTTGAACCTTCATCCCGTTTTCAGCCAGTTTAGCATTGTAGCCTTCGGTTACAGCGTTCACTTTACTCCATACGCTCTGCTCTGCAGATGCCGCAGCCTGCATCACCACTTGCTGAATCTCTGGGCTAAGCGATTCAAAGGCATCTTTGTTAACAATAGCCGCTGATTTTGGAATCCACGCGTTTATCAGATAAAAATAATCCACGTAATCCCACAGCTTTTGGAAAACCCCGATAGCCCCTGAGCCAACCATTGAATCGGCCACCCCTGTCGAAAATGCCTGTGAGATTTCAGTCGCTTCAGTAGTAATAGGCACAGCCCCCATTAAGGCCGCTAAGCGTGAAGTTGAAGCATCGTATGCGCGAAATTTAACCCCTTTCATATCCGCTAAAGAGTTAACTTGCTTGCGATGAAACAACCCTTGTGCAGGCCAAGGAGCCATGAATAAAAGCTTCATACCACGCTTTTCTAGCGCTTTTTCAATAGCGGGCTTAGATGCACTATAAAGCTTTTTAGCATCGCTAATGTTAGTGGCGAGAAAAGGCACTGTATCCATGCCAAAAACACTGTCTTCTTTAGCGTGAGCCCCCATGTAGCGACCGCCAATTGACACTTGTCCAGAGCGTACAGCGCGTAGTATTTCCCCCCCAGGGTAAAGTGATCCAGAAGGGTGAACAACAATTTCAAGCGCCCCCCCTGAGTTTTCTGTCACTTGCTTAGCGAAGTCTATATAAGCGCTAGTCACGTGGTTACCCGCAGAATATGCAGCGGGCATATCCCATTTCTCAGCCAGCGCGGAGAAACTGGTTAAACTCAGTGCTAGGGCCGTTACAGCAATTGATTTTATTTTTGTTTTCATTGTTTTACTCTCTGTTTAATCCACGATCACTAGGTCGCGTGGATAGTGTGTTAATAACTCACATCCGGATTTTGTCACGCAAACGCTATCGCTGATTGCCATGCCAAAACCGTCTCTAAAAATGGTTGGGATGATATGGAACGTCATATTTTCTTCAATCATTAATGGATCTTCAGGACGAATGGCATAGATGTGCCCCTCTGCCCAGTTAGGTGGGAAGCCGATACCAATACCGTAGGCTGTGCGGCTTTTGAAATACTTCCCTAACCCTTTAGCCTCAACTTTGGAGCGGCACAAGTGATCGATCTCTCCAGCAGTTAAACCCGGTTTAATGTTTGCCTGCGCTGTTTCTAGAATCTCAATTAGCGCTTCTTCTGTGGCTTTGTGCTCGTCCGTTGGCTGACCGAGCACTGCTGAGCGCGACATCATCGCATGGTAGCGATCAACAACCCCCGCGCCTTCTAACAAAACAACATCACCTTGCTCAATAGTGCGTCGATTCCACAAAGCAAAGCACAATTCAGTGCGCGGCCCAGTAGCCACCATAGGCGGATGACCAAAATATTCACTACCCGCTCTTGTCGATCCTGCAATTAACGCCGCCGCCAAATCGTTATCGGTTTTACCTGGTGCGATTTCCTTGAGCGCTGCATCAACCCCTGCTGCCACGGCTTTACCTGCGGCTCGCATACGCTTTAATTGCTCAGGGCTTTTAATCATTCGAAAGCTTTCGATTACGCCATTCCAATCTGCAAACTTATTATTGCTTTTATCCACTAACTGACGGTGATCAAAAATAGACAGATATCGACTGACTGTCTCAAGTCCAACGGGGCTATTGGCAGTGACTCGCTGCTGTAAAAATCCAGCTAATACCGAGATATGATTTTGAGTATCAAAAATAGGAACAACTTGATCAATAGTTGAGAGTGCAAGGCCGAGATCTTGATTCACAACCCGTGTAATTAAGATAGGTTTACCAGTGGCAGGCACAAACATTGCTTGGAAAGTGAAATAGCCAATGGTTTGATAGCCCGTTAACCAGAACATATTTTCCGGGTCAAACAGCAACACACCTTCTAGGGATTGCTGGGCTATTTTTTGCTGGGTACGTGCGAGGCGCTCAGCAAAATCTTGTTCAGTAAAACATAACTCTTGGGGCCATAACTTACGATCTGCATTCAATATTTGTTGCTGGCTAGGCGTGTACGACTGCATTCATTCAACCTTTTCTATGTTGTTAAGCCTTAATTACGCTGCATAAGCACATTCGCTGTACTCATGTTGTGTTTGGGCTTTATTTAATTATTTTGTGCTAGCTAGAATGCGCTGATATAGTTATAGCTTCAAATACATTATATTCTGCCACTATAAAAAAAAGGAATGACTTGTGAATATTCGACAAGTTGAAGTATTCAAAGCAATCATGGATTGTCACTCCATCACTGAAGCGGCCAAGCGTCTTTACATCACCCAACCGTCTGTTTCTAAGCACTTGAAATTATTAGAGTATAATTTAGGTTTTCAGCTTTTTGTGCGCTCGGGTAATCGCTTGATCGCAACCCGAGAGGGCCACGCGCTCTACGATCAAATAGAGCGCGTCTATACAGGTTTAGATCAACTTAGTAACTTCGTAGAAGATTTGAAGAAAAATCGTTACGGTGAAATAACTATCGCCTGCATGCCGCTACTATCCCACTACTGGCTACCTGCCGCGCTCAGTGAGTTCATCTTAGATAACGATGAAGTCTCTATTTCGCTACCTGTACGCAGCTCAAAATGGATTAGCCAGACAATCGCAGCGCGCAAAGCCGACTTTGGACTGGCTATGTGTAACGATGAGCCACCTCCGGGGGTAATTACCGAACACTTTATGTCGCTGCCTATTGTTTGTGTAATGCGCGCTGACCATCCTTTAGCGCAACACAGTGGCAAAATCGAAATTACCGATTTAGAAGCTCAAGATGTGATCAGTTTAAAAAATTTCGATCAGTGGCAACTGTCACTGGAGAAAATGCTTGATGAAAGAGCGGTCAAACCTAAACGGACTATCGATACTTTCTCATCACAAGTCGCCTGTGAACTGGTTAAAAATGAAGTGGGAATTGCCCTTGTCGATGTGCTCTCAGCAGCTGATCACCTCAATAGCGGGCTAGTGATTAAGCCATTTGCTGTCGACATCTGTTTTGATATTTACTTGATGCAATCAGAACACTGGCCAATACCGCAGCTGGCCACTGCCCTGAAGAACAATTTACTGGCCAAAGCGCAGAAAACCTGTGAACAGATGCAATCACTGATTAATTAGACCTAAATCAGTAACTTCAACCTCACACTTAGCACAAGCTCTTGATTTAGCAGCGGTTTGAAAAATGCCCGCTGAACCTAATGGCGCAGCTAAGATTTTCCATTCCCCCTGCTAAACCAATATCTTGCACTCTGAGTCTACTTTGAAGTCACGGATTCAGGTTAGATTTAATATTTTACCCTTTGATGAGCGGCTTAATCTCTCCAATCCAGCCGCTTACACTCTACCAGCTTGCGATATGACCGTCTGTTCTCGATTCGGTACCGCCACACAACACACCACTTTGCGGATCCTTTAAGATAATCTGACCACGCCCGTAGGTTGTGGTATCGGTGGCTATTTCTATCTCGTGCCCCTTTTCCATAAGGCCCTGCACTATGTGCTGTGGCACTGTTGCCTCTAAGCCTATTTTCTTAGCCCCCATCCACTGCCATCTCGGGGCGTCTAAAGCGGCTTGTGGGTTGAGCCCAAAGTCGGTCATGTTAATGATCATCTGCATGTGCCCCTGCGGCTGCATAAAGCCTCCCATCACACCAAAAGCGCCAACTGCCTGCTGCTGCTTGCTGATAAACCCCGGAATTATAGTGTGGAAGGTTTGCTTTGAAGGCTGCAAATAATTGACGTGCTCTGGATCTAAACTGAAATTGTGGCCGCGGTTTTGCATCGCGATACCCGTGCCGGGAATGACGACTCCAGATCCAAAGCCGTGGTAGTTGCTTTGAATAAATGAAACCATGTTGCCATCTTTGTCAGCCGTTGCCAGATAGACTGTGCCACCTGCTTTAGGGTCTCCCGCTTGCGGTGTTAGTGCTTGCTCTCCAATTAAACGCCCGCGTCTTTCAGCATACTCATCACTGAGTAACTGCTCGCTCGATACCCGCATTTTATCCTGCTGTGTAACATGCTCGTGACCGTCGATATACGCCAGTTTCATCGCTTCTATTTGGTGATGGTATGCACTGATACTCTCGCGATCACTAAAATCGAACTGTTTAGCAATATTCAGCCCCATCAAGGCGACGATTCCCTGCCCATTTGGCGGTATCTCCCACACATCGTATCCTCGATAGTTTACGCTGATTGGCTCCACCCATTCGACTTGATACTCTGCAAGGTCTGATTGCCTGATCAAGCCACCGCTTTTGCGACTGAAACTGTCGATTTCCTGCGCTAACTCACCGCGATAAAAAGACTCGCAGTGGCTATCCGCAAGTTGGGTTAATGTTTTGGCGTGACCGGGTGATGCAAAAATTTCACCCGCTTTAGGTGCTTGTCCCTGTGGAGCAAATGTATCAAACCAATGGCTGGTCGCCTCTCCAGAAAATTCTTTTGAAAACTCCGTAAACGCTTTTTCCCACAGATAACTAATGACCGGAGAGACGGGAAAACCTGTTTGCGCCAACTCAATTGCTGGTGCTAGCAAGTCTTTAAAAGGCAGCACTCCAAACTTCTTCGATAGCGCACTCCAACTGGCAGGGCAACCCGGCACAGTGACAGGCTCCCAACCGTATAAAGGCATTTCTTGATGCCCTCTCTCAGCGAGCTCTTTCGGTGTTAACTTTGCGGGGGATTTTCCCGATGCATTTAAGCCATGCAATTTATTGTTAAACCAAACTAGCGCAAAGGCATCGCCACCGATACCGCATCCTGTGGGCTCAACAACTGTGAGTGCTGCCGCTGTAGCAATGGCTGCATCAACAGCATTGCCGCCTTGCTTTAAGATATCTAAACCTACATTCGCCGCCAGAGGCTGAGATGTCGCTACCATACCTTTGCGCCCATACATAACGCTGCGCTTTGAAGCATAAGGGTTGTGTGTCGCGTGATTATCAAACATGGTTGAGCTCCGAAAAACGAGATAGTTACAAGTAGATAATTAACCTAAAGAGCGAGTGACCCCTTAGAAGTAATTCAATACTAACGACTTATATATGACGGAACAAATAACAAAAATAGTATCAATCGTAAAAAAAGCTATGCTGCTACTTTGTAACTGATAGCTTTTGAGGACTGATAACCAATAAAAATAGCGCTAAGAACGAGTGCCGGCTATTGAGAGAGCAAAACTGAATAATACTGTTTTATTTTAACCAGCCAGACCAACTCCTGCTAAATGGTTATCCCACTGTATTGTTTTATTGCTCAGCAAGGTCTGTTTTTCGCCGCTGACAGGGTTTATTTGATAAACCTTGCCACGACCACTGCTGATAATAAAGCTCTGCACTTGGCTATCCTGCGCTATGCCACAGCCATCTCGTACTTTGCTACTTGATAAGTAAGTGTTGTTAGCCACATCCCAAAATAGGATTCTATCCCCTTTTGGGGCAGAGATAGCCGCTATATCACCGCTCTTATCGAAACATGCACTGCCGCAGTACTGCTTTAACTGGTAAAACTCCTCCATTGGAATGGATAAATAGCTTACCGCTTTCTCACCTAAAGTATGGGTCGCCACCAGCGGCACCTGATCGCTCATCGCCCCTTGATATTGCATCGCAATTAACACTTGATCACGCTGATTAATAGCGATGTGACGAATACTCAGCTGGAAGTGCTCACTGTCTAACGCCACTTGCTGCTTAACAGAACCCGAGGCAAGATCAATATAACTCAAATTAGACTGCATTGTTTCGAGATTAAGCTTTACTCTATCACGGGTGTGAATCCCGCCATTCGCAACCACCATAGTATCCCCAGCTTGGTTGAGTAATAGCTGGTGCGGCCCTATGCCTGCACTACTAATGGATTTTATTTGCTCAAAATTCGCAGCGATATCACGAACACCAATGAACCCTTCACTGGTAAGAGATAAATTCTCAGTGGTATATAAGTAGCGCCCATTTGCACTTATTTGCATATGCCCGCAGAAATCCTTGCCAGCAGCTGCTGTTAAACTTGCTACCTGCTCACCTGTGTTGAGGTCAAAACCCAATAAATACTGCCCTGGCCTTCTAGCGACGACGAACACCCAAGGTTTAGTTGGGTGAGTAAGTACTTGATGTGCGCGGCTAGCTAAAGGATGGCGCGCTAGCTCTTTACCATGATAGTTAAAGACGATTAGCCAGTGCTGCTGATCCTTATCTGCACAGGCCGATGCATAACGCGCCTCACCTGCAGCAAAGGCGTAGCTTGGCAACGCTGCAGTTAACAGCAGCGTACTTAAATAGCGGTTAAATTGACGCCTTTGCATACTTTTCTCTATCTATATTATTAGGATGTTATCTAATCACCATCACGGCGATTAAAGCCAAGCTGAATATCCAAAGGTTTCATGCTGCCTAGCAAATCATTACTTAACGCTTTTAGCTGCGCTTGCGCATCCACAAGCTGAGCGTATTGAGCGGCATCATATTGCATGTTTTTCGGCTCAGCTACATCGTTCAATAAGGCTTCGATTTGGCCAAACTGACTGTCAATTTTTTCAGCTAAAGCCGCTTCTCCCGATTCTATTAACAGCTGCTTAGTACTGTTTTTACCTACTCCTGAGTAAAGGTGGTGGAGTGAAGCAACATTACTGCGCACATTCTCAATAGATTGCTCACTGCGCCATGACTCGCTTTTTCGCCAGCGCATTTTTTCTAGGCTCTTACCTAGAGGTGCAGCAATTTTTCCATCGCTGATAGCTTCTATTGGCTCAACGAGTGCTTTCAGTATTTCTGTCGCGGCTTCTTTAGCAGACTCATACACCGCTTCTTCTTCATAGTTTTCGTAGTTTGCCAGTTCTTGCTGCCATTCATTCACGATTGAGCGTGTGTTTTGTGCAACATGCTGGCTAATCGCGCTCATTAACGGGCAGTAACTCGACAATGACTGCATTTGCGCCAATTTCTTTTTATCGAACAGCAATCGCTCAAGCGCGGGGTAGCCTTTTACCGCTACTGAGGCTCTGGCAAAAAACTCATCATCAAAGTCTTCTACGTTCGCTTGCTGGTTTTCTTGCAGTAGCCGATTTAGCTGCTTCGATCCTAAGTTCTTTTTATCTGGCCAATACTGCAAACTAAAGTTGCGCATCAATAATGTAACAGGCCCAAATTGGATATGCTGAATTCCCTGCCAGCTCTGTAAAGCGTTTTTAAAGCTCACTCGCGCTGTTTCAAAATTTGCCTCTGTGGGTGCTGCACAATAGCTAGAAATCCCTTTTGATAAGCTTTCAGAGCTTTGAGCTAAACGCTCATAGTAAGGTGTTATATGCTCGCTCACCGCCGCTTTATTAAACGCTTGCCAGCGCTCATCTGTCGGGCTTTCGGCGTTAGCGGTCAATGTTACACCGCTCAATACTACCGCTAACAATAAGTTAGCTTTCACCTTGGTTGAATTCATTATAGGGACTCCAAAAACAAAATAAGTTGATCACGCTCTTCATCACTCATCGCTACTACTTTGTCACGACTTGCCTGCGCTTCTCCTGCGTGCCAGAGAATCGCCTCAAGTATCGTACGCGCACGTCCATCGTGCAATAACTCAACCTTACCTGAGACCTTTTTAGTTAACCCTAGCCCCCATAAAGGAGCGGTGCGCCATTCCCGACCACTCGCTTGGAACTCAGGCCTGTTATCAGCTAACCCTTCACCCATGTCGTGCAACAGCAGGTCAGAATATGGCCAAATAAGCTGATTGGCTTGGGCAGGCTCAGCATTGGCAGCAGTAATGAAGCTCGGCTGATGGCAACCTGCACAGCCGTTTTGATAAAACACAGCTTTACCGGCTAAAACTTGCGGGTCAGCTGAGTTTTTCCTAACTGGCACACCAATATTACGGGTAAACAAACTTAGCGTGTCGGACATTTCTGGGGCAACTTCTAAGTCGCTTAAGTGCTTTGAGCGTCCATCGGGAGCCTCTAAGCAAGCTTGCTGGCGTGAAGTACAATCACCTTGATAAGCATTTTTTAGTAGCCCAGTCGATAATCCCATATCCGTTGCAAATGCACTGCTGTTTTGCTGTTCAAGGGTTGGGTTACCTGCCTTCCAGCCAAACCTGCCAAGCTCTGTACTCTGGCTATTTACTTGCCAAACACGGTTAGCTTTTCCAGATATACCATCGTTATTACTATCTTGTGGGTCTTCAAGCGCCAATAGGTCTGCACTATCAATGGCTTCTAATAACCCCAAACCTATCATTGGGTTAGCAACTCGTACTGAAAACATGGTTTCAGGGTCTAATGGCCCATAACTTAAATCAGTAACAGTGTAAGCCGGTACTCGCAAGCTCACTTTTTTACCCCCACTCAGTGCGATCTCTTTTTCAGTATAAGAGATATTTATGCGCCCCTCTCCAGCTAAGCCTTGCATTGCAAAGTCTTGCAGCTGTGCCCCATAAGTAGGCTCTGCGATAAATGCAACTTTGCCGCTCTTAACCAGCGCTTTTTGCTGTGCTGTTTTGGCAGGTACACTCAAGCGCATTAACATTGAGATAGCGTTATCTTCAGGCCAATTCCCTTCAGGTACGTGCCCTCGGCCACCTCTGATATGACACCCCTTACATGAGCGAGCATTGTGCAGTGGGCCTAAACCATCACTCGCTTGCGTTGACGATGGCGCAAACACCCATAGCTTTGCAAAGATACTTTCACCGATTCTAAAATCTAATTTATCTTCAAAGCTAAGATTTTTCCCCGGCTCCAAAAAGGCATTTTTTGAGTGTTTATAGCTACTGGCATCACCACCTGATAGATGTTCGCTTTTTTCAGGTTGTGAAAAATCTGTCGTTAAAGGGAGTACTTGGGCATAACTGCACAACGAAGTTGTCAGAAAGGCTATTGTCATTAATAATTTTTTGAATTGTATTCGCAAGGGAGGATCACTTGTTAGATTTTAATACAGCAATATTTAAAGGCGTTTATTGTAATTGCTTGTTCACTTGCAATCGAGATCCATTTTCAATAAACGTTCGCCAATTTCACTCTTTATGATGTCTATCAATATGAGTTTATTGATCATTTGAATATACCGTGGGTTTACAATGGCGTTGCTCAACACGACATTGCTCCATATACAAAAAAGCCCATCGGTTGGGATGGGCTCTTCTACTCACTTTTAAGCGTTACTCACTACAGAGCCACTCCCAAAAGCTGCTTTAGCGAATATTAACCCGCTTCGATGCTTGATGGGTTATCTAAGCTATCAGAACCTTCAAGTTCAACTTTATCTAGCTCAAGAGCGTTAATTGCCGCCTCGATACCTTTAGTTTGAGACGTTAATGAATCAACTACATCTTGCACAATCGCGTTGCCTTTAGTGTTACCTGAACCGATTAACACATCAAAAGTATTACCTTTCGCCGCTTCATCAACCATCACTTGCATGTAACCTTGCGTTGCATTCAACTGTGACATCAGCTGCTTGTTAACCGCTTGGTCTTTGCTTGCTACAAGTGCAGAAAGGCTAGGACCTTTTAAAACAGTACCATCAACACGCTTGTATTCACCGGTGTAAACATTTTTGATGCTTAATGCGTCGTAGAAATGTGAATTGTGCGTGTTATCAGAGAAGCAATCATGCTCTTCTTCTGGATCGTGAACAATCAAACCTAGTTTGATACGCTCACCTGCTAGCTCACCGTAAGAAAGGCTACCCATGCCTGTTAGCATAGTTGATAAACCACCTTTTTCGCCTTTCGCCGCAAGCTCTTGACGCGCTGCACCGTTTGGTTGCCAGTTTGCTGTCATTTCTTCAAGATCAGTGATCAACAGTTGTGTTGCCGCTTGTAGGTAATCACGACGACGATCACAGTTGCCGTTTGTGCAATCTGTTAAGCTGTAATCAGTTGCTTTTCTTTCACCAGCACCTTTGTTAGTACCGTTTAAATCTTGACCCCAAAGTAAGAATTCAATCGCGTGGTAGCCTGTTGCTACGTTAGATTCTACTTCGTCAATTTCTTGTAACTTGCCACCTAACAATTCAGGAGTGATGTTAGTTGCATCAACTTTAACACCACCAATGTTTAGCATTGGGTTAGCAATAACATTAGCTGCGTAGTAAGGGTTTTCATCTGATTCGCTGCCGTAGCTGCTATCAACATAATCGATTAAACCTTCGTCTAATGGCCATGCGTTAACTTTACCTTCCCACTCATCAACAATTGCATTACCAAAACGGTAAGCTTCTGTTTGCTGATAAGGAACACGCGATGCTAACCATGCGTTTTTCGCAGCGGTTAATGTCGCTTCACTTGGCTTATCTAAAAGAGCTTCGATTGAAATTTTCAGATCATTCGCAGTTTTTAGCGAGTCTTCGAAAGTTGCTTGTGCAATGTCGCCATAATGCTTAAGAACAGCATCAGCAGAAGTGCCAGCGTGTGCTGTTGTAGATAATGCAGAGAAGCTAATCGCTGCAGATAAAGCTAGAACTGGAAAAGATTTCATCAGTTACTCCGAGCAAGTATAAGTGTTATGTAAAAAATAATTGGCAGCATCATAGATGATAATAAATCTTATTACAATAATGGAATGATTATTAATTGGCACATCGTTCGTATTATCTAGTAATCCTAAAACAGGATTATTGAGCGTAAAGTGCTCTATTCTCAGTAGAAATCGAAGGTTTTGTACTTTTCTAGCGGTATTTATGTATATAATCCGCTTACCTGCGTTAAGGATCTTTGAATATATTAATTCGTTCTATAAAAAGAATTCCTTATGCACTAAATAACGAATAAAATTCTTTTAATATTGTTGTTTATTTATGCTAAAAATTTGCCTTAGCGCTATAATGCCTGTCATAAATACTTGCTTAAATAACCAACTAACAGCGATTAAGATTAGCTTATGAATACAGCGATTTATCCCGGCACTTTCGACCCTATAACCAATGGGCATACTGATTTAGTAGAAAGAGCATCTAGGTTGTTTGATCGAGTTATCGTAGCAGTAGCTTCTAGCCCTAAAAAGCAACCTCTGCTGCCAATTGATGAAAGAGTAAGATTAGCTAAAGTTGTCACTAGTCATTTAGACAACGTCGAAATCGTTGGCTTTAACTGCCTCTTGGCTGATTTAGTTCACCAAGAAAAAGCGAATGTTATTTTGCGCGGATTAAGAGCTGTTTCTGATTTCGAATATGAATTTCAGCTAGCGAATATGAATCGCCATTTAGCGCCACAGGCTGAAAGTTTATTTTTAACCCCTGCTGAGCATTTATCTTTTATCTCATCTACATTGATTAGAGAGATATCTAGGCTCAATGGTGATGTTAGTAAGTTTATTCACCCGCAAGTTGAAGAATCGCTTAAGGCGCACCACAGTAAAAAATAGCACTGTTTGAGATCGTTCTACTAACAGCAATGATTTCAAGCTAAGGCACCAAAGAATAATCAAAAGTAAGAAGACAAAGATCTTCTACTTGAGAACCGTAGATAGCAGTCAGTGACAGTGAAGCTATCAATATTACTATAATCCTTGTGAGCAATGAGGCTTAAAAATGTCATTAATAATTACTGATGAATGCATCAACTGCGATGTATGCGAACCAGAATGCCCGAATGAGGCAATCGCACCGGGTGAAGAAATCTACGAGATAGACCCAAGCAAGTGTACAGAATGTGTGGGTCACTACGACACACCCCAGTGTGTTGAAGTATGCCCTGTTGACTGTATCCCTAAAGACCCAGACAACGAAGAAACACAAGAACAGCTAATGGATAAGTACAATATCTTAACTGCTTAGTCGCTTCTAAAAGCCACCATGCGATATATGGTGGCTGTTTCTTTTATCTCAGCTGCGGATTCTCTAACAGCTTATTCAATTCAAACTCTTCATCAAGCAATTGACCTATCACATTGCCATCAACAAGATGCTGTGCATATTGCATATGCAGGCAACGCACCTTATCCCACTGCAAAATACCGCCAATACCATACTTCGAAAACACGTCAGTTAAGCCAATTTTTGCTATGCTCTGTGCATCTTCTGCTGTCATTTCTCGCTGGCGCTTCGCGCAATACGCCGCTTGGTTGGCTAAAAACGCTTCTCTTAACGGCTCTTCTGTCTCCAAACGCTTTTCAATACTTTTCACCCAGCCTTGAGTTTCAATCGTACCAATCGCTTTAGATAAATCCTTACCGCACAACCAATACAGAGTAGGAAATGGCTTATTATCGACAAATGAGCGCATTTGCAGCACCAAAGGAACACCATTTTTAGCCCTTGCTGCAATTTTCACTATCCCTTGCGGCTCACGGCCTATTTGTTGACGAATGATGGATAAATCTTCTTCTGATATCTGCACTATTTCTCTCTTTTCATATGTTTTTGCGATTTTTTCATAAAGCTAAAGGCTACTTATAAAATGCCCATTAAACATGCCCGTATTGCTCGCTACTTCCTAACCAGCGCCTTGTGATTGCACTCACTTGTTGTGAGTCGGCACTAACTTGTGATGCGAGCTGTTGTACTCTATCCAGTAAATCGGCATCTCTCGTTAGATCCGCTATTTTAAACTGCATGTCTCCTGTTTGCCTAGTACCAAGAACCTCACCTGGGCCGCGGATCTCAAGATCTTTTTGAGCAATAACAAACCCGTCGTTTGTCTCGCGCATAATTTGTAAGCGCTGCTTGCCTGTATAAGATAGCGGTGCTTTGTACATCAGCAAGCAGAAACTTGCCATCGAGCCACGCCCTACACGCCCTCGTAACTGGTGCAGTTGAGCAAGCCCTAAACGCTCGGGGTTTTCAATGATCATCACACTGGCATTTGGCACATCAACTCCTACTTCAATAACCGTAGTGGCCACCAGTAAATCGAGCTCATAAGGATTCTCTGCATCACCTTTAAATCTTTGCATAACTTGTGCTTTTTCTGCGCTTTTCATGCGCCCGTGAATTAACCCAATTCTCAACTCTGGCAGTAATTCGGTTAGCTGCTCAGCGGTCACCTCAGCTGCTTGGCACTGCAAAGCTTCAGACTCTTCTATCAAGGTACAAACCCAATATACTTGTCTTTTTTGGGCACACGCCTCTTTTACTCTGGCAATGACCTCATCACGTCGCTGATCGCTTATAACAACGGTTTTTACCGCAGTTCTTCCCGGGGGCAGCTCGTCTATTACTGAGCAGTCTAAATCAGCATACGCACTCATTGTGAGCGTTCTAGGTATAGGTGTCGCTGTCATTATTAACTGATGAGGACATTTCAGGCCATCTCGCCCTTTTTCTCTCAAACTTAGTCTTTGATGTACACCAAAACGATGCTGCTCATCGATTACGGCGAGCCCTAAATTGTAAAAACGCACCTCATCTTGAAAAAGTGCGTGAGTACCCACTACCACCTTGGCCTCACCACTAGCAACGACTTCTAAGTTTTTCTCTCGCTTTTTTCCTTTGATCTTGCCACTAATCATAGCGACCTTAATTCCCAATGGTTCTAGCCACTGGGTAAAGTTAGTAAAGTGTTGCTCCGCCAGTATTTCAGTCGGCGCCATGATAGTCGCTTGAAAATTATTCTCTACTGCCTGCAAAGCGGCCATAGCAGCAACGACTGTTTTCCCCGAGCCAACATCACCTTGCACAAGGCGCAGCATTGGTACTCCTAACGTTAAATCTTCAGCAACTTCTGCACACACTCTTTGCTGTGCTCCCGTTAAACTAAACGGCAAGCTGGCAAGAAATTGGGCACTCATTTGCTGGGGCCTTTGAAATACAAATGCTCCTTGAGCATGAATTTTTTTACGTACATTTAGCAGCGTTAAATGATGCGCTAACAACTCTTCAATCACCAAGCGACGCTGTGCAGGATGCTTTCCTTCACTCATCGCTTCTATATTGGCATTGGGTGGCGGATTGTGCAGATAACGCAGCGATTCTTTGAGCTCTGGTAAGCGCCACTGCGACCTGATTGCTTCAGGCAAAAGCTCAGCCAAACCCTCTTTATCGAGCCAACTTAGCGCTTGAGTCATTAATGAGCGTACACGGTTTTGCTGCAGCCCTTCAGTCATTGGATAAACCGGAGTAAGACTCTGCTCCATTGTGTTTGCTAATACTTCATCTAGGGCTTTATATTCTGGGTGAACCATTTCTAGACCGTTCGGCCCTGGGCGCACTTCTCCAAAGCATCGCAAGGTTTTACCAGTGCTAAGGTTGTTCTTTTGCGAGGCGCTAAAGTGAAAGAATCTAAGTGTTAGGCTGCCAGTGCCATCTTGTACGCGGCACAATAGCGTTTTGCGTTTACCAAATTTTATTTCACTGGTTGATACTTCAGCTTCAATAACAACTTCATCGCCAATGCGTAATTCTCGTATCGATTTAACGCTGGTTCTATCCTGATACCTCAAGGGCAGATGGAACAACAAATCTTGTAGATTTTCTATACCTAGCTTTTCCAGCTTAATTGCCATCGCAGCCCCAACACCTTTAAGGACTGTGACAGAAGGGATGACAGCTGAATTAACCTTCATTTTTGACCTCATCCGTCACTGAATAAGCGGCTTTTGATGCTTGTAGCAAATGATCTATAGCCTTAGTTCTAGGGAAGCTGGCGCGCCACGCCAATGCGATAGTACGGCTTGGAACAGGTGCACTAAAAGGCACTGTGACAAGAGACTGACTATTACGATTTTGACGAGCGGCAGTGGCAGGAATAACACTACTGCCTAAGCCTGATGCGACCATCATTCTTATTGTTTCTAGCGAACTACCTTCTGTAGAGTGCTGCTGATTATTCAATGCTTGCTGTAAAGATAGGCAGGATTCCAGTATCTGGTCTCTAAAGCAATGCCCTTCACCTAATAATAGCAGCTCTGTTTGTGTGAGCGATTGTGCATCAATTGTTTTCTGCTCACTCCAAGGATGCCCCTGATTAAGAAGCATTAAAAACTCCTCTTTATACAAGGGAGTGATCACGACATCTGGCTCGTCAAATGGGAGAGCGACTATTACCGCATCTAACTCTGCATTTAACAGCTTAGCACGTAAGTTAACCGTTAAATTTTCTTCTATATAAAGCGGCATTTGTGGCGCTGTTTGGCGCAGTTGATGTACTAATTCTGGAAACAAATAAGGTCCAACTGTGTGGATAGCTCCTACTCTTAACGGGCTAATTAGCTGATCCTTATCATTTTTTGCTAGCTCTTTTACTCTATCTGCTTGCAAAAGTGCCTGGCGGGCTTGCTCGATTATCTTATGACCTAGATCTGTCACTAACACGCCGTTTTTACGCCGCTCAAAGATCGTGACATCCAATTCTGATTCTAACCTTTTTATAGCCACTGAAAGCGTTGGCTGACTTACAAAACACACTTTCGCGGCACGCCCAAAATGCGCAGTATCCGCAAGGGTTACAATGTAGCGTAGCTCGGTTAAAGTCATATGTTATTCTCAGTGCTATACACCATTAGCTTTATTCGCCATAGATAATCAATAGCGCTCTATTTAATGGTCAGATATTATTTTCAATAATCAGTGCTAACTATACTATAACAGAAGGTAAATACCGATAAGCCATGGATAAACTTAGAATTCTAATCGCAGGTTGCGGAGATGTTGGCAGCGCTCTCGCTCATTGTTTAAAAGATACTCACGATATTTTCGCACTGCGCCGAAGTGAGCAAGATTACACAAACTCTATCCGCCCCATCAAAGCAGATTTACTCAACCCGAATAGCCTAGCAGTGCTCCCAGACGTTGATATCGTGGTGTACTGTTTAGCTCCAAGTTCGCAAGATAAAACGAAGAGCGTCGAGCAAAAGTATCAAGAGACTTATATCGACGGCTTTAAAAACCTGATGAGCGCCCTTCCAAACACCCCCAAACGCGTTTTCTTTACCTCTAGCACTAGCGTCTACGGGCAAAACAACCACCAATGGGTCAATGAAGAATCAGTCACAGAGCCTGCGAGCATCAAAGGTCAGCTGATGCTTAAAGCAGAACAGCAGGTACTCAACGGTGATGCACCAGCTACTGTGGTGCGCTTTAGTGGCATTTACGCTGCTAATCGGATTCATTTACTAAACCAAGTGAAGCAAGGCATTTTGCATCCCGCTGAGCCTGTAAGCTATAGCAATAGAATTCATCGAGATGATTGCGCATTGGTTTTGGCGCATTTGATTAACTTAGTTCACCATAACAAGCCTATCGATACCCTATATCTGGCCTCTGACGACTTACCTATTCCTATTGCGCAAGTTTGCGAGTTTTTAGCGGCTCAAATCAATAGTAACGCTGCAAATACAGCACCAACAAAGCCAAGAGCTACTGCTAGCAAGCGCTGTGATAACAGCCGCCTCAAAGCTTCGGGGTTTAGCTTTCAATATCCTGACTTTCGCGCAGGCTATACTGCTATTTTGCAACAACTAGCAACCAATGGGTAATGGCTGATTGCACTTAGCTCTTGGCCAAGTTGTAGTTAATCTCATTTTATGGCTACAAATGCCTGCAACTTGCTGCTAAAATTGATTTATATCAAATTTTTCAAGGGTTTCATCATGTCTGAACACGATAAAGATTTTAAAGATTCAACTGGGTTAGGTTGGGTTATCATTAATTTAGCGGCATTTTTGTACGTGACGATGCAAATCCCAATTGCAATTTCAAAATACGTTTTATAATAATGCCCGAAACCCCTGCCAGTAGTGTTTCAAGCTCCGATAACACCTTAGTAAAGATTGGTGTTATCGCGAAAAAGACAGGGGTTAGCGTTCAAGCCTTGCGCTACTATCAGCAACGCGGGCTTATCTCCCCCAAGCAACAACTTCCCTCTGGTTATCGCCTCTTTGAAACCAGCGTCACAGAAAGAATCCTCTTCATTCAACGTTGCCAAAATATCGGCTTCACCCTCGATGAAATCCTTGAGCTGTTAAATTTGCAGGAAAAATCAGACATTAGTGCGTCTAACGTAAAAAGCCGTGTCGACAATAAAATGCGTTTAATAAAACAGAAAATCGATGAATTAGAAGCCTTACACGCTTCCCTAGCACAGCTATCTGAGAGCTGTACTGGAGAAGGTTTGATTGGCGAGTGCCCGATTATTCAAGAGCTTTGGCAATCTTAGTTTGAGCCTGTTTGTGTGATGTAAACTTACCACCTAAAACAAGCCATTAGCTTTACTTAGCTGTAAATGTTTCAACCCCTTGGCTAGTCGACATAAGCAGTAAGTCAGCATTGCGCTTCGCAAACAAGCCATTCGTCACGACACCCACAATACTATTTATTTTCTCTTCAACACCCTTCGCATCTGTTATATCTAGATTATGTACATCAATGATTACATTACCGTTGTCAGTCACTACACCTTGTCTATAAACAGGCTGCGCATTTAACTTAGCCAACTCTCTTGAAACGTATGAGCGCGCCATTGGAATCACTTCTACAGGTAATGGGAACTCACCTAGAATATCAACCTGCTTTGTATCATCAACAATACAAACAAACTCTTTGGCAACAGCAGCTACTATTTTTTCACGGGTTAATGCCGCACCACCACCTTTAATCAGATTCAGCCTTGGATCAAACTCGTCGGCGCCATCAACGTAAACAGCCATCTCATTAACATCATTTAATTCATAAACAGGTACGCCAATCGCCTGTAAACGCTTTGCGGTTTCTTCCGAGCTTGCTACAGCGCCATCAAATAAATGCTTTATGCCCTCTAACTCATTGATAAACATGTTGGCAGTCGAGCCTGTTCCTACACCTACTATGCTCTCTTTTTCTAGCTTTGGGGTGATGTATTCAATAGCGGCTTTAGCCACTGCGCTTTTCATTTGATCTTGAGTCATTGCGTTCTGTGTCATGTTAGGTGTCTTTTAGCTAAGTTATATGTGAGGAGCAAAATTATACCCCAATTGATCAATTAGCCTACAGCGCTTAATAGCTTATTTTCGTCTTCTTTTTGCATCCCTTTACGACATGCTTTGTGAATTCATCCAATAATGTTAAATAGCCTATAGACTGCACAATAAAGTGCTTGTAGCATGATTGACCCTTGAGAATATCTGTTTCTTTAAGAGGCTGCCTTAAAACAACCGCGCTCAATAACTCAACGTTATAAAACGGCACAATACATTCATTTATGACTGTTGCTATATTGCCGCTTTTCATCTCGTTTTATCACCGCCCGTTTCGTTTTATGCCACCCTCTTTAAGCGCCTATATTTTTGATTATTTTAACTGACGAAAGATTGACTACCATGCCTAATCCTTACATAAAAAAAATCCTCAACGCGAGGGTTTATGACGCTGTTTTAGAAACACCATTAGACGAAGCTAAGGTGTTATCTCAGCGTATTGGAAATAAGGTGCTATTTAAACGGGAAGATTTGCAACCTGTTTATTCGTTCAAAATACGTGGCGCCTATAACAAAATGGCTCAATTGAGTGATGCAGAGCGAAGCGTTGGTGTGATTACAGCATCGGCCGGTAACCATGCCCAAGGCTTAGCTATGTCCTCAAAAATCATGGGCGTCAAATCTATTATTGTCATGCCAACTATTACGCCGAGTATCAAAAGCGATAACGTCATTGCCCTAGGGGGTGAAGTTATCCTACACGGTAACAATTTTGACCAAGCAAAAAAGCATGCTGAAGAGCTTGCTGCAAAGCACGGCTACACCTATTGCCCGCCTTTTGATGACCCTGATGTCATTGCAGGTCAAGGCACCATTGCCATGGAAATCATTAAGCAATATAGCGGCCACATAGACGCCATCTTTGTACCTGTTGGCGGCGGTGGCCTTATAGCGGGCATTGCGGTTTATATTAAATACCTAAGCCCTGAAACCAAGATCATCGGTGTAGAGTCTTGCGACTCAGCTTGCTTAAAAGCAGCTTTAGATGCTGGTGAGCGAGTTGTGCTTCCTGAAGTTGGCATCTTTGCTGATGGTGTCGCTGTTGCACAAATAGGCGAGCATACTTTTGAAGTTGCAAAACAATATGTTGATGATGTCATCACAGTTGAAACAGACGAGATTTGCGCGGCCCTTAAGGATATTTTTGATGACACCCGCTCTATCTGTGAGCCCTCGGGCGCGTTAGCTGCCGCGGGACTTAAAAAATACGTTCAACAAAACAAATGCCAAGACCAAACCTTTGTTGCCATTAACTCTGGTGCAAACATGAATTTCAGCCGTCTGCGTCATATTGCTGAGCGCACAGATTTGGGTGAAAAACGTGAAGCATTGCTAGCCGCACAAATTCCTGAAACACCTGGTAGCTTTCGTCAATTCTGTAAAGCACTTGGTAACCGCAACATCACAGAATTTAATTACCGCTACAGCGACGCTCAAGTTGCTAACATTTTTGTTGGGGTCACCATCGACCCAAGTAGCGACGAAAAAGAATCTCTTGTTGAAGAGCTAGCCAGCGTCAATATTCCTGTTGAAGATCTATCTGATAACGAAATCGCCAAAATTCATATTCGTTATATGATTGGAGGGCACAACAATGCTGACAATAAAAATGAGCTAGTTTTTAGATTTGAATTCCCAGAGCGTCCTGGGGCGTTGATGAAATTCTTAGATACTCTTGGCGGGCGCTGGAACATCTCAATGTTCCACTATCGTAATCACGGTTCAGATTTTGGCCGTGTACTGGTAGCAATGCAGGCTGAAAATCATGAAAAACCTCAGATAATCAGCTTCTTAGACCAAATTGGCTACAACTATTTAGATGAGTCTGAAAACCCAGCTTTTAAGCTGTTTTTAGGATAATCTAATAGTAAAAGCACGGTTATTCAAAACGCGCTTAAATCGACGTTTAAGCGCGCTCAAATCGATCACTTCTCAATAGCAACTAATATCTAGCTAAAACCACCCTCATTTACCTCTTATCAGGCACTCCGGCCGGAAAATCAAAATCAGGTTTTATAAAAGCTTGTATTGTAAAAATAATCATCGACGTCAAGCCCCAACCCAAACCAACCACAACGCCTAAATCTAAAATGGCTCTCCAGGGCATAGGAATATACTCAACCAACTGAATAATTAAAAAGATCACTAAGGTGAGACAACACACGAAAATAATGCGACGACGCTCCGCATCAAAATAACCTAAACAAAATAACGGAGCCAGCATCAAGCGTTTATAGTTTGCGTTATCTTTTAAATAACGAAGCCTAGCTGCAACTCTTGGAGAGAAACCTTTCTGAAAGCCTTTATACCCTTCATAGTAAGCCATAAAGCTAATCCAAATCACCATTACTAGCCAATGCTTAACCTCAAGGTCTACTATATTTATCTGAAGTCCAATTTGTCCTAATCTGACAATTGCGCTTCCTAAAAATAAACAGACTCCCGCAAAGCCCCAAATTGCTGCTATGTTCCCAAACACTTGTATTACCTAAAAATCGGCTATTATATCAATCGCTCAGAAGCTGTCATATAACACAGATCAAAAAAAGTCAGATTGTTGTTTAACTTACTCTTCTTTTTAATTTATTTGTGTTTACTCAATCTCTATACAATGTAGTGATTAATAATCAAAAGTAAAACCAGAGACATGCTGAGAGATCCTTGAATCAACATGTCTCTTTAATACTGCTAAGAGAAGCCACCCACACAATGCTTTGATATTTTTCTACAAAGTCATCCCTTTTGTATTATCTATCGGAACGATTGTTTCACGTGGAGCATTTCATATTTAAATTAAAGACTAGATATAACTCACTAAAACTATTAGCTTTTTATACTCGAAATAGATCTAAGCTGCTCTACTGCTATTGAGTTAACAGACCCTTTTGTGAATTGTTGATGCTCGTCTAACTCTCCAATATCTGAACTCATGAGAAGCTCTAAACATTGATCGACAGAATCAACTGCATAAACAACAAAGTTACCATTTGAAACCGCATCTATAACTTCTTGCTTAAGCATAAGGTTACGAACATTAGCTCTTGGGATGATGACACCTTGTGGCCCACCAGCAAATTCCCGCAGTTTGCATATTTCGAAAAAGCCTTCAATTTTTTCATTTACACCACCAATGACTTGGACTTCGCCAAATTGATTAATAGAGCCGGTGATAGCAAAAGATTGATTGATGGGGATTTTAGTAATGGAGGAGATAAGCGCACAAACTTCAGCTAACGATGCGCTATCCCCATCGATAGCACCGTAGGACTGCTCTATAGCAATGTTTGCTGAAAACTTCATTGCGAAGTCTTTTGCATATTTATAACCAAGATAGCCTGAAAGAATTAGCACCCCTTTCGAGTGAATAGATTGCCCCAAGTCGACCTCACCCTCTATATCAAGGATACCTTGATCTCCAGGAAACACTGTAGCAGTAATCCGAGCAGGTACACCAAAACTAACATCACCAACACTAAGCACAGTTAAGCCATTACAAATACCAACCTGTGTTTCACTTGTACCAATCAGCACAACACCATTGAGCACATTTTCGATTAACCTGCTTCTAAGGCGCCCTGTTCTCTCTTGTTGCGCATCTAGAGCAGCATCTACGTGCATAGCAGTTACAAGCTTTTCTTCCTTTAAAACACGCTTATAATCAGCTTCACATAAAAGATCTACTAGATCTCCAATGTGCGAGGAAAGCTTACTGGTATCTTGAGCATTTCTCGAACTTTGTTCAATTAAGCGCGCAACAGCAGATTGAGTGAATGAAGCGAGACCTTCTTGATCTGCTAAAGTCTTAATCAAACGCGAATAATTTCTAACAGATTTGTCAGTACGAGGAATGACCTCATCGAAATCGACGACAACTCTGAATGTTTTTTCAAAATCGGGATCTAGCTCTTGAAGCAGATAATAGGTACTACGCGCCCCAACCAAGGCAACTTTAACTTTAAGCTCTACTGCCTGTGGGCTCTGCAAGGAAGAGCCAAAACTATGTACTTCATGTGCTATTTGTTCAATTCTGATTTCTTTAGCTTTTAGCGCACGCTTGAGAGCTGCGTAGACATGAGGCATTTCAAGCAGCTTTTCAGCATCTACAATCAAATACCCACCATTAGCTTTATGAAGAGCCCCTGCTCTTATACGCTGGTAAGATGTTGCTAGAGCATTCATATCATTAACGATCTCTAGGTGACCAAATAGGTTTTCATAAGTAGGATGCGCTTCATAGACAACAGGCGAACCTTTTGTCTTACTATTATCAATTAGCAAGTTAACACCGTACCAAGCATTCAACCTTGCTCTTCTAGCTGTATCAGTAAGTAACTCTCCTGTTTTTTCATCATGCAAGAAATCATCGATATTATGGGATAAGTGCTTCAGGAGTTTAGTATAGTAATACAACAACTTAGCATGATTATTGTAAGTTGTTTTAAGCTTTTTAAGCAGCGGTTCCACTGCCTGAAGCGTCGTTTCATTCTCAAGCTTCTTCATTTTTTCAGCAGCTTCACGTCGCCAAATAGGTAACGCAGCTAAACAATCACCTAGATAGTCTTCTAAGTCAGATATATTTTGAGTGAATTCAATCCTAACGGCCTCATCAAGTTGGGAAAACTCTGCTTCATCTAGCGCTTGTCCGTTTCCTACGGGTGTAAAGCCAATAGAACCCGCATCTCGATACAGAGCTATACTTTGTGACCTAGCCTGCTCTTCGACTTTTTCTAAAGCCTTGTCATAAAGTGTATTAAACTCTTTTTCTATTCTAGTCTTCTTGCGTTGGAAATTGGGGCTTTCAAATGCAGCAGGTAATTCAGATAAAATTGCCTCGAGAAGCTTTGAGTTTTGTTTTCTTAACTCAACTCCCTTCCCTGCATTTAAGCTCACAACAACAGGGCTATGCCCTTCTGAAAAGTTATTTATATAAAGCCAATCAAGAGGTTTGCGTTGTTTTTTAGCAGCTCCCTTTAACATATCAAGTGCAAATGAAAAACGCCCAGTATGTGGATTGCCCATTACAAAAAAGTTATAACCAGATCTATCCATTCCTATGCCGAATTCAAAAGCATCAATCGCTCTTTCCTGACCGAAAAAGCCCTTAAATTTTTCAACAGTGGATGTATCTTTAAAAGTAAGCAGGTCTAAATCACACTTGTTACTCAAATGTGAAAAAGGTAAAGCAAGATTATGTGACATGTTTGAGCCCTCGGAAATACGAAAAACACTAAACACAAAGTTCGATTTACACAAAATATAGACGCTTTTTAGCTTAAGGCCTTTGCCCCATTGCTAAAACTATCGATCAATATCAATGTAAATGCGGGTACAAAAATAGAAATCTTTCATTCTATTAAAGCCCACTCTGACAAATTATTCTAGGTAAATCAGTAAAATAAAGTGTTTATAGAATGTAGAAAATTAACAATTGAGGGTGATAAATGCTGGTAAACTAGAAATGGTAAGCAGCTCAAAACTAGAGCTGCTTTTGATAGAAAGCGGGATTTTGTTGATAATGATGTACTATAAATTGCTTCTAAGTTGCTGAATGATGCTGGAAGTATCTGGGCGAACTGAACGCCATATCCAGAATGACTCAGCCGCCTGCTCAATCAACATACCTAGACCATCAATGCATTTAGCTGCCCCATTGTCTTTAGCCCAACGGTTAAAAACTGTTTCTTGATCAGAATACATCATGTCATAACTAACAGTTGCAGAGCTAATAACTGATTTAGGTATAGGCGGTAACTCATTGTTTAAGGAGGCAGATGTACCATTAATAATAAGATCAAACTCACCGACAATATGCTCAAAGTTACAAGCTTCTACCGTAACTTCTCCATTGAACAAATCTGCTAACTGCTGCGCTTTAGACAAAGTGCGGTTAGCAACCACGATTTCTAATGGCTTCTCGTTAATAAGATCTTGTAACACACCTCTAACGGCACCACCTGCACCAAGCACTAAAATACGCTTATTGAGCAAGGGCTGTTGATGGTTAATAGTAAGATCTCTAACTAAGCCTACGCCATCCGTGTTATCCCCATAAACAGAACCATTTTTAAAAGATAATGTGTTTACAGCGCCTGCTACCATGGCCGTTTTAGATTTAATCTCAGCTAGTTGCCAAGCATCTTGCTTAAACGGAACAGTGACGTTTGCACCGCAAACACCCTCTTTGATTAACGCCAAAACATCTTGTTGAAACATATTTAAATCAATAAGTTGCTTCTCATAGCTAATAGCATGACTGACCTGCAAAGCAAACTGACGATGGATATCTGGGCTTTTGGAATGAGCTATAGGGTTACCGATTACGCAGTATTTATCTGGTGAACTAGTCATTTAAATCAACCCAGTTTTTATCAATTAAGAAATCGCTATAAAGTTTTGCCTCAGCGCTACCCTCTACAACTGGGTATTCGTAACTCCATCTAACTTCAGGCGGCAAAGACATTAGTATCGATTCAGTTCTACCGTTTGACTGCAAACCAAACAGCGTACCTCTATCATAGACTAAATTGAATTCAACGTAGCGGCCTCTACGATGCAACTGGAAATCCCGGTGCTCATCGCTATAAGCGTTATCTTTACGTTTTTCAACTATAGGTACATAGGCAGGTAAATAACTATCCCCTATTGCTTGCATTAGTGAAAAGCTAGCATCAAATCCATTAGTGTTTAAGTCATCAAAAAATAAACCGCCAATGCCTCGTGGCTCATTACGGTGCTTGATATAAAAGTACTCATCACACCACTTTTTGTATTTACTATAAACTTCTTCGCCAAAAGGAGCACAGCTATCTTTAGCTACTTGATGCCAGTGGACACAATCTTCTTCAAAGCCATAGTAAGGGGTAAGATCAAGCCCACCGCCAAACCACCATACAGGCTCAGCGCCTTCTTTGCGTGCGATAAAAAACCTCACATTAGCGTGTGAAGTAGGCACAAAAGGGTTTTTAGGATGAAGCACCAAAGATACTCCCATCGCTTCAAAACTGCGTCCTGCTAGTTCTGGGCGGTTAGCAGTAGCTGAAGCCGGCATATTCTCACCAAATACATGGGAAAAGTTAACGCCACCTTTTTCAAATACAGCACCATTTGAGATTACTCTGGTGATACCACTACCGCCTTCTGGCCTATCCCAGCTATCTTCGACAAACTTTTGTTTACCATCGACAGATGCCAGTGTGTTGCAGATTGAGTTTTGAAGATTTAACAAATACTGCTTAACAGCATCAACGTCGACATGACTCATAAGATTACCTTAGTAGTTTTAAGAATTTAGCTAAGAATTGAAGCCGCCAAGTATACTCTGAATAACAATAGGATTCAGATCAGTTACTCAAGCTAACGAATAACGTTACCAGTTGCTAACTCAATAATGTTAGATGGTTTTTTAGATGAACCTAAGTCACCTGATACATAACAATCAACAGCATCAGCAAAGTATCCTTTAGACTGTGAAATATTAAGCGCTGGATCCAAACCTGCAGGGTTTAATGAAGTAGAAACAATACAGCCGCCAAAAGCATCGCAGAGCGCCTTGACAGTGGGGTGATCACTCACTCTAACAGCTACAGATGTAAAATTGCCTTTAATCCAAGCTGGTAACAAATCATCAGTATCTTCAATTAACCAAGTAACGGGACCTGGCCAACTATCTGTTAGTTTTTGCAGTTTATCTGCAGGCAGCTTTTTAAGGAGGAATTGGATTTGCTTAATGTCGCCGGCTACAAGAATAAGCCCCTTATCGACAGGCCTGCTTTTAAGCTTTAAAAGCTTATCAACCGCCTCTTGATTAAAGGGGTCACATCCTAGCCCCCAAACAGCCTCTGTAGGATAAGCAATAACGCCGCTGTGATGCAAAGCATCAACAGCGGCGTTAAGGTCAATATTTTCAGTAAACAATGTTAGATTTCACCACTGTTTAACTTGTTTTGAAGGTCTTTATCTTTTGCAATTACAGCATCAGAGTTAGCCTGACGATCTGCTTTAACACGTGCTGCAAGATCTGCATCACCTACTGCCATAATCTGCGCTGCAAGATATGCTGCATTTTTAGCGCCCGCTTTGCCGATAGCAACGGTAGCAACAGGAATGCCACCTGGCATTTGTACCGTTGATAAAAGCGCATCTAGGCCATCAAGAGAAGACTCAATTGGCACACCAATAACCGGCTTTGTTGTTGCAGCAGCAACAGCACCAGCTAGGTGAGCTGCCATTCCAGCAGCACAAATGAATGCAGTAGCGCCACGAGCATCAGCATCCTTTACATAATCATGAGTTGCTGCTGGTGTTCTATGAGCAGAGCTGATTTTAACTTCAAAGTTAACATCTAAGCTTCTTAGTACGGCGATTGAAGATTGCATGATAGGCAGATCTGAATCAGAGCCCATTAAAATAGCGATGAAAGGTTGCGACATGATAGTTCCTAAAACAAGTTAATTTCAGCCCTTATTGTCTAGCGCATTTAACAAAATTTCAACAGTTATCAGCTACCTTATTTAATTCTCTGACACTGCCCTGCGGCACACTCTATATATCCTAAGAGCTCCAATTCCATTAGCGAGCTTTGTAGCTGAGAAGGACTTTGCTTAAGGGTGTTTGAAAGAGTATCTATAGCGACAGCAGAAAATTCAATTTTATCTAATACGATCAACAAGTATTTCGGTAGTTTGCACTCACTAACTATATTTTTTTGTTCTAATTTTGCTGATTGATTGGTACAAAGAGCCTTTAACTCTACTGCTAAATCTTGAATAATCTCAAGAGGGTTTTGAACTAGTGTGGCACCATCACGTATCAACAAATGGCACCCCATACTACCTTGATAATCAATGGGGCCAGGGATAGCAAATACAGATCTGTTTTGTTCGATTGCCATTCTTGCTGTGATTAGAGTACCACTTCTCTCTCGTGCTTCAACTACCAAAACCCCGAGCGATAAACCACTAATAATCCTATTTCGTCTTGGAAAATTTGCAGCAATAGGTTTGGAGCCGGGTAAATATTCTGATATCCAACAGCCATTATTTAGTAATGTAGTCGCTAGAGATAAGTGCTTTTTGGGGTATATTGAATCTAGCCCTGTTCCCATAACAGCAATACTAGCAAAGCCATTATTTACAGCACCATTGTGTGCATAAGCATCAACCCCTTGTGCTAAACCACTGGTAATAACCAATCCACTAGCACCAAGCTTTTCACTAAAACTAAAGGCATTTCTCAGGCTAGTTTTACTAGCATTACGTGAACCCACAATTGCAATTTGAGGCTCTTTAGCAATGGAAATATCCCCTTTGTAAAATAAGTATGGCGGGTAATCTGGAATATGAAGTAGCTGAGGTGGGTATTTATCGTCGCTAATAGTAATAAATTTAATATCGTGCTGATCCATTAATTCATTACAAGCTTCTACTTTTTGATGAATATCACCAAGTCCACATTGGAATTGCTCAATCGCTTTGCGGTTATTTGCACTTAACAGATCATGTAGTTTTTGTGAATTTTTGCTATCAAGCAATGAAGGGGTGTTTAAAATTTGACGAATAAGCTTGCGGCCAACTCTGGGCAACAAGCTTAACGCAAGAAGAAGACGATCGGTTTTGTTGAGCATACTTCACCTCTGACGGCGAAGTACTTGATATCATTTAATACTAACTACCCTATCATCAATTGAAATAAGGTCTTCAATGTTCAGTATGATGCCGTAACTTAAATTTTCAAACACATTAACAATCATCAATTGCCCCAATACTTGATCATCAATGGTGATAGATTCATTCGTTCTAGGATCCTTAATCGTAAACGGAGCTTTAACTATATTGAGAACATGCCCTGCGTATAAAGCTTCTTCTTTACCCATATCTATAACAACGCCATCAAATTTCGCAATCTGAAAACTATTATTCACTGTACTAACAATTCTACCAGCTAAGCCCTGTGGGGCTGCCGCAAGATAAAAAACTGGCTGTAAATTTAGCGCTTGGCTACGGACAATAAAGTCGCTCTTTTTAACTAAACCATTCGAAAGAGTAATAACAGCACGACTAACATCGTCTTTCATATCAACAATATTTAAAGTGCCGACCTTAACTACTTCGATATCTTTAGAGTCTAGACCAAGAAAGCCATTATATTCTTTGTTTTTGCGATAAATATGATATTCATTAAAATCTGGGTCTAAGGTACCTCGAATAAAAACCTCATCCCCTTTGCCAATCAATTGCTGACCGTTAGCTGCACCGATAATGTAGGGCATCTGCGCTACTCTTTGGGCATCTACTATACGGTTTCTTTCTATGAAAGCTTTAAGTGCAACACGTGGTATAGCGGTTATTGGTGAGAACCCATCAACCTTCCTAACTCTAGGAGATAATTTACCATTGCTGTGCTCATTCATCGTTAAATAGGGCTTACCATTGTGGTAACGAAGAAATATTTTATCTTTTGGGTAGATTAGATCTGGGTTCTTGATTTGGTCATTAACTTTCCAAATCTCCTGCCACTTCCAAGGGGACTTTAAGAAAACACCAGCTATATCCCATAAGGTATCACCCTTCTTCACAATATATTCATTGGGTGGATTATCTTTAAGGGAAACATCAGCACTTAGAACTGACGAAAATAACAACGTAAATACCATCAACATACTTTTTTTCATCGTAAGCACTGTGTCCATATAAGCCTCAATGTTTGATTGGAATAATAAATTTCATCATTAGCGCTAATAGTACAACTTATAGACTGCAAGCCCTACAAAAAACCAAGAATTTTCTAACAATAATAGGCTAAGTCTCAGTATAATATGTGCTCATTTATACTATTAAAAAGATTCGGTTTAAATTATGGCATTACTACCAATACTTGAATTCCCTGACTCTCGTTTACGAACAATCGCTAAAGATGTTATTGAAGTTAATGATGACATTAGAGCAATTGTAAAAGACATGTTTGAAACTATGTACGACGCACCTGGCATCGGCCTTGCTGCAACGCAAGTAAATATTCATCAGCGTATTATCACAATTGATATTTCTGACGAAAAAGACGAACCTCTCGTTTTAATCAACCCAACATTTGAAATCCTAGATGTTGAAACAGATAAAATGCAAGAAGGCTGTCTTTCAGTACCAGGCTTCTATGAAGATGTAACCCGGCCTAAACACATCAAGGTTACCCATTTAAATCTAGAAGGTAACACTTGTCAGTTTGAAGCTCAGGACTTACTAGCGGTTTGCATTCAGCACGAAATAGACCACTTAGAAGGCAAGCTCTTCGTTGACTACCTATCTAAACTTAAAAGAAGCAGAATCAAAAGCAAGTTAGAAAAAGCCCATAAGTTACAAGCTAGTTAGGATAGTATTTAGATGTCAAATAAACTACGGGTCATCTTCGCTGGGACACCTGATTTCGCAGCACAATCGCTGCAGGCACTTTTGGATAGTCATCACGAAGTTATCGCTGTTTATACACAGCCTGATAGACGATCTGGCCGCGGCAAAAAGATAACAGCTTCTGCTGTTAAGCAACTTGCACAAGCTCATGACATTCCTGTTGTTCAACCTGTGAACTTCAAGAGTTCAGAACACCTCGCTGAACTAGCTGCGTTCAACGCAGACATTATGGTTGTTGTTGCCTACGGCATAATATTACCAATTTCTGTGTTACAAACTCCTGCCCTGGGCTGTATTAATGTTCACGCATCTCTATTACCTAGATGGCGGGGAGCTGCGCCAATAGAGAGATCGTTGTTAGAAGGTGATCATGAAACCGGTATTACTATCATGCAGATGGATGAAGGTTTAGATACTGGAGATATGCTTTATAAAGCTGCAGTACCTATTACTGACGAAATGACTAGTGGGGATTTGTACCTCTCACTTATTCCTGTTGCGAAACAGGCTTTAGTTGAAACTCTCAATTTAATCAGTGACGGTAAGCATCAACCTGAACCGCAAAATAATGACTTAGCATGCTATGCAAATAAATTATTTAAAGCGGAAGGTAATATTGATTGGCAACTTTCTGCAACTGATATTGCATTAATCATCAGAGGTTTATCTCCAAGACCTGTCGCCTTTTCCCATTACAATGAAAACGCAATCCGTATATGGTCTGCTGAGGTTGTCCAGAGCAACCCGGAATCAGAAAACTCGAAAGCTGGAGTAATCACCAAAGTAGGCAAACAAGGAATTGAAGTTAATTGTGCAAACAACACAAAACTTTTAATTACTTCGCTGCAAATACCTGGTGGAAAGCAACTTAGTGTTCAGCAACTTTTGAATGCTAAACCTGATTTGTTTTCTGTTGGCAGTTCTTTTTACAGCGAGTTAGAAAAATAATCTATGAATGTCCGCTACTTAGCAGTGAAAGCTATCACTCCACTTTTACAGCAATCAAGCTCGTTAAAGTATACGCTTAAGACCCAACTAAGAGACTGCCCAGAACAACAGCGCCCTTTCTTGCAAGAGCTTTGTTATGGTTCTATGCGTCATCTAACTCAACTTAATGCATTCTTAGATCAAATTTCCGCAAAAAAGATTAAAGCTAAAGACCAAGATGTTAAAGCCACCATTCTTATTGGTATTTACCAGCTTTATAAGCTCAATACACCTGAGCATGCTGCTATAAGTGAAACTGTTGATGTTTGCCAATTGCTAAACAAGCGCTGGGCTACTGCTTTTGTCAATGCAACTTTACGTCGGTTTCAACGTGAACAAACCCAACTTACTGAGTCTCTCCAGCTTATTAATTCCTTTAATTTCAATCACCCTGATTGGTATATTGAGAAACTAAAGCATAACTGGCCTACTCAGTGGCAAGATATTCTGCGAGCTAATGATCAGCACCCTCCTCTGACACTTCGTGTTAACACTCAACTTGTTTCACGTGAAACATTGATATCCAAACTTTCGAAAGAAGGCATAGATAGCTTTGAGACTGAATATTCAAAATTCGGTATAACACTTTCAAAACCAACAGATATAGTTAGCACTGAGGTATTCCAGCAAGGTCTAATCAGCGTTCAAGACGAGGCCCCACAGCTTGCTGCTGAACTTATAGACCCACAGAACGATGATCTAATATTAGATGCTTGCAGTGCTCCAGGGGGAAAGCTACTACACATCCTAGAGCTAACGAAAGGAATGAACACTGAAGTTCAAGGGCTAGAACTTGAGCAGCATAGAGCGGATAGAATTAAAGAGAATTTTGACCGTTTAGATTTGCAATGCCAAATACACATTGCCGATGCGACACAAAAGGATTGGTGGGATGGCCGTTTATACGACAAAATACTGCTAGACACCCCTTGTAGCGCAACAGCCGTCATTCGAAGAAACCCAGACATAAAAGTAATGCGCCAATCTGAAGACATACATCAACTCGCAAAGCTACAAAAGCAGATAATTGCCAACATGTGGGCGATGCTAGCAAAAGGTGGAACACTCGTATATGCAACATGCTCTATCTTTCAGCAAGAAAATGAGAGGCTTATAGCATCTTTCTGTAAAGAGAATGAAGATGCTATCCATACTCCAATAGACGCTGGATGGGGAATGCAAAGGGAATTCGGAAGACAGTTATTCCCTGTGAATGAAAAGCACGATGGCTTTTACTATGCTGTGCTTAAAAAATCACAATAATATTAGATATAGATCATCTAGCAACTTAAAAAATCTTAATATAATTAAGCTAGATAGAAGACTAAATTAGATAGCGACATTAAGCGTAAATAGTTTACGAAACCAACAAAACATCAATACGTAGGAAGTGGATACCCACAGTCAGTGCTATGAAGATAATTATTTTAGGCGCAGGTCAGGTAGGCGGGACACTAGCAGAAAACTTAGCTAGTGAAGCAAATGATATAACCGTTGTTGACTCTAACGCAGAAAGATTAAGAGAATTGCAAGATAGACTAGATATTAGCACTATTGAAGGTATTGCTTCTTACCCAGGCACATTGGATCGCGCTGGTGCAGAAGATGCTGATATGTTAATTGCTGTAACAAATAGTGATGAAGTTAACATGATAGCCTGTCAGCTGGCGCATACCATCTATAACACTCCAACAAAAATTGCCCGGGTTAGAAGCCACGATTACATCAAACAGTCGAAAAAGATATTTTGTAAAAGCGCAATCCCAGTCGATGTAATCATCAGCCCTGAACAGCTAGTAACAAAGAATGTTAAAAGACTAATCGAAAGACCGGGAGCGCTACAAGTATTAGACTTTGCCGAAGGTCGTGCTCAACTCGTCGCTGTAAAAGCATTTCATGGCGGCCCTCTCGTAGGCAATCAAATATCTTACTTAAAACAACACATGCCGAACGTTGATACGCGTGTTGCTGCAATTTTTAGACAAGACCACCCTATTATCCCCCAAGGCGATACTGTCATAGAAGCCGATGACGAAGTGTTTTTCATCGCAGCCACAGAGGACATCCTCGCTGTGATGAGTGAGCTGAGAAGACTTGATAACCCCTATAAGAGAATTCTAATTGCCGGCGGCGGAAACATCGGCATGCGCTTAGCAGCTTCTATTGAAGATGAGTTTCAAGTAAAGATCATTGAGCGCTATATGGATAGGTGCAATATGTTATCAAGCAACTTGAACAGCACCATAGTTCTGCATGGCAATGCTTCTGATAGAGATTTACTATTAGAAGAGAACATTGAAGATACCGATGTATTTTGTGCGTTAACCAACGATGATGAAGCCAACATAATGGCATCCATGCTCGCTAAAAAAATGGGTGCTAGGAAAGTCATGACCCTGATTAACAATCCAGCGTATGTTGATCTTGTGCAAGGTGGCGTCATAGATATCGCCATATCTCCGCAGCAAACCACTATAGGCGCTCTATTAACTCATGTACGTAAAGGCGATATTGCTGCTGCGCACTCACTTCGCAGAGGCGCTGCAGAAGTACTTGAAGTTGTTGCACACGGTGATCAAAGAAGCTCAAAAGTAGTCGGCAAAGCACTAAGAGATATAGATCTACCTCAAGGAACAACAATTGGTGCAATAGTGAGAAATGAAAAGGTACTAATTGCACACGATCACGTCGTAGTCGAAAACGATGATCACTTGATATTGTTCTTGGTCGACAAGAAATTCATCACTGAAGTGGAAAAGCTTTTCCAAGTAGGCCTGGCCTTCTTTTAGAAAAACAGCTTAATGAACGGTGCAATAAAGCCAAGGCATACTCTTATACCTGCTGAAAAGAGCTGGCTTTAATTGAACAAAAAACTAACCAAATGTGATACTTAGATAATGCATTATAGAATAATTCTCAGAATTCTTGGCATCCTTTTAATGGTCTTTAGTTTGACCATGATCCCCCCTGCTATCGTCTCTCACATCTATAAAGATGGAGTCTATTCAATCTTCTATTTATGTTTAGCAATCACTTTCACAACAGGCTTAATGTTTTGGCTACCTGCCTATAACGTTAAAGCAGAGCTGCGAACGAGAGATGGCTTTGTTGTAACTGTTATGTTCTGGTTAGTACTGAGTATATTCGGATCAATCCCTTTTGTTCTGTCACAAGTACCACATCTAACCATAGTCGACGCTGTATTTGAGTCGATGTCAGGCTTAACCACAACCGGCGCAACAGTGATTACCGGCATCGACGAGCTGCCAAAATCCATACTTTATTACCGACAGCAACTTCAATGGTTAGGAGGTATGGGTATTATCGTGTTGGCAGTAGCTATACTCCCTATGCTTGGAATTGGTGGCATGCAGCTTTATAGAGCAGAAACACCAGGTCCTGTAAAAGACAGCAAATTAACCCCACGTATTACAGAGACTGCAAAAGCACTTTGGTATATATATGCAACACTTACGATACTTTGCACATTAAGTTTCTGGGCTGCTGGAATGACTTTCTTTGATGCGCTAACCCATAGCTTTGCAACAGTGGCAATCGGTGGATTCTCAACGCACGATGCAAGTATTGGTTATTTTGATAGCCAGCTAATAGAAATGATAGCGGTGTTCTTCATGCTTATCTCAGCGGCCAACTTTGGCCTGCACTTTTTTGCATGGCGTCGCAAAAGCATTTCTCACTATTGGCAGGACCCTGAAATAAAGTTCTTTATATACACTTTGTTTTTGACCATCTTAGTCAGCGTAACAATTTTATACATTACAGGCTTATACAACATTGGCGGCGCAGTTAGGGATTCAATCTTCATGGTTGTATCTATAGCAACCACTACAGGTTTTGCTACAACCGATTTTTCGAGCTGGCCGACCGTTCTCCCCTTCATGTTAATCCTCACAGCATTTGCAGGGGGCTGTGCAGGTTCAACCGCGGGGGGCATGAAAATTATTCGGGTGCTTTTGATATTCAAACAAGGCCACCGCGAAATAAAACGTTTAGTGCATCCTAATGCTGTGTTTGCAGTGAAACTGAGTAACAAACCAGTTGCTGAGAAAGTACTCCAAGCAGTGTGGGGCTTCTTCTCGGTTTATATGTTCGTTTTTGTGATTATGCTACTCGCAATAATGGCGACCGGTATCGATCAGATAACTGCTTGGTCATCTGTAGCTGCAACACTTAATAACTTAGGCCCAGGCCTTGGGGATGTAGCAGCGAACTACGGTGGACTAAACGACACTGCCAAATGGATACTGTGTTTCTCTATGTTACTAGGTCGATTGGAGGTTTTTACACTTCTAATCTTATTTACACCTACTTTCTGGAAGCGTTAAGTACATGCTATCAAGTCTAAACTCAATAGAGTTTAGACTGCCCTTCTGGCTGCTTCTTAAAACGTTTATATTCCCATTGATACTGCGCAGGACACTGCTTAACAATTGTCTCTATACTTTGATTAAGCACTTCAATCGAATCTACTGTGTTACGGCTATTTATACCCACTTCAACCTCAGTAAATTTTATTGCGAAGCCTTGTCCGTTAGCTTGGCGTATAGCAACACCTGCAATCACCGTACATTGTGTTTTAGATGCTAGTTGGCTCAGCAATGTCATTGTGTAAGCCTTGCGCCCGAAAAAGCTAGCAAAGTCTCCACTGCCCTGTGCAGGCTCTTGGTCAGGTAAAATAGCAATAACCCCTTTAGCACGCAGCTTCTTCATCAGTTTACGAACGCCTGTTGCATTAGCAGGCGCCATATCACCTCCTAAGCGCTTACGCATTTTATTAATCAGCCAGTCAAAAAACTTCAACTTAGGTTGTTTATATAGCACTGTGATCGGGTGCAAATTAGACGCATAAAGATTAAGCACCTCCCAGTTGCCGATATGCGGAGCAATAATAATAACGCCTTTGTCATTAGCTATCGCTCTATCTAAAACATCTAAACCTTCAACACTGATAACTTTACGCAGTGTCCAACTAGAAGGCCAAAGCCAGGACATCCCCATTTCAGCATAAGACATACCCGTATGTTCTAAACTCTCAGCCAGTAACTTATCGCGGTACTCAACATCTGTATCACAATAACAGCTATCGATGTTTAGCTTAGATATTTTATAACTACGTGAAGATTTTGACTTAAACCAAAAGCGCCCTAGGTGCTTTCCTAAAAATTGCGCCAAGCGCATAGGCATTGCAGCCATCAATACAAGAAACAGAAGACCCAATATAACTTTCACAATCCGCATATAATATTTATCTCAACACAATAAGTTTGACTAAGGAACATGCGATTAAGCCACAAACACCTCTGGCTTACAGGATTTTTCGTGATTGAGGCAATACTTACAGGCGGGCTGGTTGCCCGGCGAAAAGTATTAACGATGATCACGGAATATCCTGTAAGCCCCGTAGGGTGGATATCTAGGGGCCGTCTCCTTTGTCAAAACACTTGTAAAGGACTGGCCATTTACTGCGTATTTTTTCGCGGATCTGGCCCCTTAGTTATCCACAGAGAACATTTGGGGACTTGATCGCATATTCCCTAAGAAGCATGCGCTATATATTAACCTGCATAGCTTTAAGAGCAACCAACACTGACAAAAAGCTTTCTAACTTATGTTCTAGCTTTCCTTGTAGCTTACGTTCTAGCATAGCTGCACTGCATTGTATAAAATCTTACTATATCGTGTATAAACAAACTGACATTAGAAAACAAACCGAGCAACAATAAAAAAACAAGGAAAAGACAATGCAATACACAGTCTATTTATCAGGTGAAATCCATACAGATTGGCGCGAGAAAATTAAATCAGCTGTAGCTGAGCGCAATCTACCAATCACAATTTTAACCCCGAACACCGATCACCAAAGCAGCGATGATTGTGGCCAAAATATTTTGGGAGAAGAGCCAAAAGCATTCTGGAAAGATCATAAAGCAGCTAAGATAAATACGATTCGTCATATGCGCGCTATTGAAAGAGCTGACATTGTCGTTGTGCGCTTTGGTGATAAATATAAGCAATGGAACGCAGCTTTTGATGCGGGGATCGCTATTGCAAACGGCAAATCGCTAATTGTTGAGCATGCAGATGACATTACTCACCCACTAAAAGAGATTGATGCAGCGGCAAGTGCGGTGGCAAAAAATACTGAGCAAGTAATAGAAATTCTCGCCTACCTCACACTCGATTATTAAGTTGAGTGTCGCTATTTTAAAAAACAACAGCGTGCTATAGCTCTAATAGCACGCACATTAGCAATTTCTGAAAAACGTCAAAACCTCAATTTCAGACACCTCTTATAACCTACCCAGCAGGCCCTGCAAAGTGGCAAACCTATAAACCCGATACAAGCCAATTCGCACAAGAAAAAGATAAACCGCTGCGCACAGAATGTGTATAATTAGCACCTTAATTTTCAATGCTTAACTTATGTAAATCACATTAGTGTGGTACACCAAGTTAATCCCACATATAAAATACAGGTGAATATTGTGACTGCTACGTCAGCCCCAACAGGAATGACCTTTCAAGGTTTAATTCTCGCTTTGCAAACATATTGGTCAGAAAAAGGTTGTGTCGTTATCCAACCACTAGATATGGAGGTAGGCGCAGGCACATTTCATCCAGCAACTTTCTTACGTGCAATCGGCCCTGAGTCTTGGAATGCAGCTTATGTGCAACCTAGTCGCAGACCTACGGATGGGCGTTACGGCGAAAACCCAAACCGCTTGCAGCATTACTATCAGTTTCAAACGGTATTAAAGCCATCTCCAGATAATATACAAGAGCTATACCTAGGCTCGTTAGAAGCGATGGGCGTTGATCCTTTAGTACATGACATCCGCTTTGTTGAAGACAACTGGGAATCACCAACACTAGGTGCTTGGGGTTTAGGCTGGGAAGTATGGCTTAACGGTATGGAAGTATCTCAGTTCACCTACTTCCAACAAGCTGGTGGCATTGAATGCTACCCAGTGACAGGTGAGTTAACCTATGGTTTAGAGCGCTTGGCAATGTATATCCAGGATGTAGATAGCGTATACGACCTTGTCTGGACAATAAACCCAGATGGAAGCGCGGTTACCTATGGTGATGTATTCCATCAAAACGAAGTTGAGCAATCGACTTACAACTTTGAATATGCAGAGATTGAGCAACTTTTCAAAACGTTCGATTTCCACGAGCGCGAGTGCGAAAAGCTATTAGCAGCAAACCTTCCGCTACCTGCATATGAGCAAACTTTAAAAGCATCGCATACCTTTAACTTATTAGATGCGCGTAAAGCCATTTCAGTGACCGAACGTCAGCGATATATTTTAAGAGTACGTACTCTGGCAAGAGAAGTTGCACAGGCTTACTATAACTCACGTGCAAAATTAGGCTTCCCATTAGCAGAAGAAAGTATTCGTCTTGAAGCATTAGCTGCCCTACAGGAGAACAAATAATGGCTACACTAGATTTCTTAGTTGAGCTGGGAACAGCAGAACTACCCCCTACTTCACTACAAACTTTATCAAATGCGTTCACTAAAGGCGTATTAGACGGCATTAAAGGGGAACTAGGGCGTAATTCAGCTGAGCTACTAGCGAATATACAAGTTGATAGCTTCGCCACACCACGACGTCTTACAGTGCGCATCAACAGCCTAATTACTGAGATTCCTGGATCAACTAACCTTGTTCAAGGGCCTCCGCTAAAAATTTGCTACGACGATGCAGGTAAGCCAACAAACGCACTACTTGGCTTTGCTAAGAAAAACAGCGCACAGCTTGAAGATTTATCTGAAGAGAACGGCAAGATCTGTTTTTCACAGTCTCTACCGGCTAAGCCGTTACAAGATCTACTACCTCAGATCGTTGAACAGTCACTCGCTAAGCTTCCAATCGCAAAGCGCATGCGCTGGGGTGCTAACAAAATTGATTTTGTAAGACCCGTTCAATGGTTAGTGATGATGTTTGGTGAACAAGTCATAGACTGCGAAATACTAGGAGTTAAATCTGGTAATACAACACGTGGTCACCGCTTCCACAGCAAAGGCGATATCGCTATCAACTGCCCTGCTGAATACGAGTCATTACTTGAAAAGCATTACGTAATAGCTGACTTTGCAAAACGTAAGCAAATGATTGAACAGCAAGTAAAAGAAGCTGCTGAAAAGATCAATGGCCGCGCTCAAATTGATGAAGATTTACTTGATGAAGTAACCGCACTTAACGAATGGCCAACGGCCTTAACCGGTGCGTTCGATGAAGAGTTTTTAAGTGTACCGCCAGAAGCCCTTATCCTTTCAATGAAGGAACACCAGAAGTATTTTTATACCACTGATGCACAAGGCGCATTAATGCCGAACTTCATTACCGTAACAAACATCGAGTCAAAGCAACCAGAAATGGTGATTAGCGGTAACGAAAAAGTCATCAGACCACGCCTAGCTGATGCGAAATTCTTCTTGGAAAATGACAAAAAAGTGTCTTTAGAATCACGCTGTGAAAAGCTTAAAAGCATCGTCTTTCAAAAGCAGCTTGGCACTGTGTACGAAAAGAGTGAGCGCAATGCACAACTTGCCTCTCACATTGCAGTGCTAATCAATGGTGACCAAGAAAAAGCTAAGCGTGCTGCACAGCTCGCTAAAGCTGACTTAATCACTGATATGGTTTTTGAATTCACTGACCTACAAGGCCTTATGGGCTATCACTACGCCCTTAGCGATGGTGAAGATAGTGAAGTTGCTCAAGCGATTAATGAGCAATACCTGCCTAAATTCGCAGGTGATGAATTACCTCAGTGCCCCACCGGTATCGCACTTGCGCTAGCAGATCGCTTTGATACATTAACCGGTATGTTTGGCATCAGCCAACCGCCTACTGGTTCTAAAGACCCATTTGCACTGCGTCGTGCATCACTCGGTGTATTGCGTATCATCATTGAGCAGGAGCTCGATGTAGATCTTGAGCAGCTAGTTACCCTAGCAGTAGAGCAACACAGCGCTATTAAAGCCGAAGATCGCAGCAAGGTCATTGCTCAAGTAGTAGATTTCATGATGGAGCGTTTAAGAGCTTACTACGAAGATAGATCTATCAGCGTTGATACCTATTTAGCCGTTGCAGCACTTAAGCCAACACGCCCTCTAGATTTTGATAATCGAATCAAGGCTGTTGAACACTTTAGAACGCTTGAGGCTGCTCAATCACTTGCTGCTGCAAACAAGCGTGTTGCCAATATTCTTGATAAGCAATCTACTTCAGATGCGCCTCAAGTCAATACAGAGCTTCTCAGCGAGCCGCAAGAAATTGCATTGCACCAACAACTTATTACGCTTTCTGGTGAATTAACTTCACTGTTTGAAAAGAGTGATTATCAAGGCGCCCTGACCTTACTAGCCTCGTTACAAGAATCGATTGATTTATTCTTTGATCACGTAATGGTGATGGCAGAAGATGCTGCTGTTCAAGAAAACCGCATCAGCTTATTAAGAGAGCTACGTCAGCAATTCTTACACATTGCGGATATCTCATTACTTAATTAATGATTGCCACGTAATACACTCTCAGCTTGCTGACTAATTATAGTTAGCAAGTTGGGCTTTCTTCTCCCCTTCCCTGCAGTACATCACTAAATATTGCCTACCAATAACTCAGTCATGTGGAACAACCATACTTTCACTGTATTGGTTAGTTAAAGTAATTTCTAGCTTTAAGTTGAGCGCTTTTTTTGCGTTAAAATACCAGTGATAAACAAAGCAACTTTAGCTAGTTTTTTGAATTCATCATCTCTTGCAAAATGTTCAAATAATCACCAAAAATTCACAAGTTAGCACACACTAACCAACAGTAACTAATTGTTTTTAAACAGTTATGATAATTGCTAGCAATAAGAAAAATACAAAATTAATGACGTAAAGAAACCGCTTATAAAGCTTATACCAAGCAATAAACGGTTAATTATTAAGCGGTAAAAGCCTATTTATTTGCCAAAAATAGAGAAGATAAAAGCCACAAAAGCCTTATTGAAATTATAGATCCAACCAACAAATTTAAAACAAAATTCTAAAAGTAAAAACCAAAGTAAAAAAACACATTAATAAACCATAGTATTTATTTTAAAAACAATAACTTACAAGCTCTTCCTACAAAGACTTTCAACAAACTAAAACCATAAATTGCTGATTTTTAAAGCTAATCATCAACTCAGCCAACTATTGCGTTAGCTGCTAAGCTGAGGTACATAGTATGAGCGACAAAATAGCCTACAATAAAACTAAAAAAATGACTTAATCGTCAGCAGCATAGGACAGAAAGGCTATAATCTAGCCCGCTCTCTTCTAGAAAATGTTGTCTACCTGCAAGACAAGAAGCACTTTAGAACCAAAAGCAGGTGAGAAATTCGCGTTATTACTCAATTCGTACTAAAAGGATCTGTTATGAAAACTAAGTTTGCACCTATTCTTCTAGGTGCTTCGCTATTAGCCCCTTCTTTTGCGCCAACTCTGATGGCTGCAACAACCAATATTGTTCAAGATATGCAAGTATCTGCAGTTGTAAGACCTGCATGGTTACGTGAATACCTGCCCGATAACACATTATTTTATGCACGTATCCCCTCTCTTTGGTCAAGTGTCTCCTATAAAGAAGATAGTTTTAAGTACGCACTAGGTAATAAAAGTTACACCGATGCAGTACATAGCATTCAAGAAGCCAGTGCCAAATGGGTCGATCAAGCAGATCAACAATTAAAACCTTTGCTATCACTATTGGTAGGTCAACTAGACGGCCCTATAGAAATTGCAGCCATCGCCGGTGGAATGATGCCGCAGGTTCTGATATCTGCAAATTTAAATATACAAGACAGTGTGCAGCTGCAAGCACTGATTGATAGCCTAATAAAGGCAAGAGTAGTTAAGAGTGAAGTGCAGAAGCTCGCTAACGGTGCTGGTCAACTAATGACAGATGTAGGGCCTACTCCCTACCGCTGGGATAGCGAGAAGAAGCGCTTAGACATATTACTAAACTTCGGCGGCGCAGATTTAAAAGCGCTTGAAGTAGCTTTTGATTCACTCAGTAAAAATCCCGATAGCCCGATGTTAGCAAATGAAGCTCAAGTCGAGAGTTCCCATCAAGGATTGTACCTTTGGTACAACAATGAAAAAACATACCCAATGTACCAAGCGATGATACCGCCGAATGTACAACAGCAAATGAAGATGTTCGGCGTTCCCGATATGAAGTCACTGGCACTAAGCTGGGGTGTTAGGAACGAGAAAGGAAGAATTAAGCTATTACTAGAAGCGCCAACGACAGGCATGATTCGCTCACTGATTCCTACCAATACAAACGACTTAAACATTGCCACCGCAGGCGAAGCTAAATTTACCGCTTTATTAGCGCTACCTAGCACAGAACAATTTACAAAAATTGAACAGATGCTAATGCAGATGTCGCCAAACAGCCAAAAGTACCAAGAGTTTAAAGCTGCGATGCTCAAAAACATGGGCTTTAGTATTGAAGATGTTTTGAGCGCTGGAGGCCCTGAATTAACCACTGTTTTTGATGAAGCCGGTGAATACCTCGCTGTTCGAATCAAAGATGAAGCTAAATTCACTACTATTCTTGAAAAGCTAACGGCTCAAGAAGGTGTCACGCTGATCGAAAAAGAAGTGGCGGGCAACCAAATTAGTTATATGAAAAAATACCGAGTTTATTTGATAATTTAGACTCAAAAGAAATGAAAGATGTGCCGTTTTTCATCAAAGACATGATGACTAAAGTGAGTACTCACTTATACTGGCAAAAAGAAGGCGATTATTTAATCCTCGCCGACTTACCGCAAGTGTTACTTGATCGCAAAATGATGTTGAAAGACAACAATTTAAATACTTGGTTAGCAGATACACAGAAGCAGGATCTATCGGCAAGTACACTGGCACTTAGCGGTACGTTACGTGAAGCTCCAAGACGTTTATATTACACATACCTAAATGCACTTCAGTTATTAGCGGATCTCACAGGTGCTGAAATAGATACCTTTAGCCTGCCATCAGCTAAACAACTGTCATTGGCAGACAAAGGCTCTTTAGGCTTACAGTTTGATTCTAGCGATAAAAACCTAGCGCTTGAGTTAACTTTCGAATCAACACCTGCAGATGTTCTCTTGTCAGGCCAAGGCATGGCTACCTTAGCGGGTATTGGCATGGCGAGTGCAATCGCTATCCCTGCTTATCAAGACTACCAATTTAAAGCGACAGCAATGGGCGCGACCTTCTCAATTGATGGATTAAAAGGGCAAGTTGCTGAAACTTATGCAGCGCAAGGTAGATACCCTAACCAGCAAGAAATTGACGCGTTAGTTATGCCGAATACGAAAGATTATAAAGTGCGTGTTGAGCAGGACAGCGGTAAAATTATCATTAATTTCAGAGCGAAATACTCTAAGCGAATGGAATTTACACCAGATGCATCCGTTAATAATATTAAATGGAGCTGTGCAACTAACTTGTCTCGATCATCAAGACCAAGTAACTGCAGCCGCAGTATCAGAAAATAAACAAACTTGATAGAAACGGGCTTAGCGAGTAACGCTGCTAAGTCCGTTTACTTCAATACTAAAACCAGCTGCTGTTGCTATCTAAGCTGGATTTACAGCCTTTATACTGAGCTGTGTAACTGGCAGCACGGTTTTTCACTTTCTTAGCAACGCCTAATAACCAGGGCTTTTTATTGTAAGTCTTGCGCTTATAGCCCCCTCTTCCTTCGTGGTAAGCCAAATATTGACCATAAGCATCCCATTTAGAAACACCTGTCATCCGCTGAGTACCTGCTGTGTACCAACCGATGAAATCGATAGCATCATCAAAGTCATCGCGATCAGCACCACTGTTACCGGTTGATTTTTTATACTCCCCCCAAACGCCGTTAAGCGCTTGTGAATAACCATAAGCACTAGATATGCGACCTGTTGGGATAATACCGAGGAAGTATTTGTAACCTGGGCGAGCATCATCTTTGAAGTTAGACTCTTGCTGCATAATCGCCATCATCACAGGGATAGGGGTTCCCCAGCGCTTATTAGAAGCTTTGGCATCTTTGTACCAACTATTAGAGCCTTGAAAAATACTGCATAAATTTGTTGTGTTTGATGGCTTATAAGAGGCACAGCCAGCCACCATAAGTGTCATTATCCCAATTACACTTGCACGTTTCAAAAAACTCAAATGAGTCGGTTTTATGCGCATAGATCAATCTCCTAGTTAATCACCAAAGATTAGACAAAGTCATTACAAGTTGCTAGAAAAAATTTCCTTATTGATCGACTAAAGATCGATAAATCATTCACATAACCCAAATTATTAAGCTCTGTTGATAACTTATTACAGCCATTGCACTCCATACCTTTTGCGCCCCCTCTTCTATCCACCAACCGTAATCAACTTGGGAAACAGTGCTCCTTTTGTAGAAAACAATTTGTAAGCTCCTGACACAATGCTGTCAGTAGCACACAAATATACTCTCATTTCGCTAGGGGCAGGCAGGGTTAATCAATACCTGCTGGGGCTACATAATCGAATAACTTTATATAAGTACATATAAACCAAGGACTCAAAATGACTACAAATTGTGCAACAACAATCGAAATGGTTTCATTTAAGCTAAACGAAAATGCTACAAAAGCACAAATGATCGCGACTAACTCTGCAATGCAAACATTTCTTAATCAGCAGCCAGGCTTTTTGTATCGCTCTTTAAGCTGTGATGATCAAGGACAGTGGTTTGATGTTGTGTACTGGGCATCATTGGAGCAAGCCCAGCAAGGGGGTGAAGCATTTATGAAATCAGATGCCTGTGCCACGCTAATGCCTTTGATAGATGCTGAGTCTTGTAAAATGCGACACATGAATGCATTATCCGAGATACTCAGCGATTCACTTGCGGCAAAAAATTAAAAATTTCATGACCTTATAATCAATTATCAAGCCACAAATAAAGGTAGCAGGATGTCTGAATCAGCAACATACCAAGCGAGCTGCTTATGCTCCGCTGTTAAAGTAACAGTCGCACAAATTAACCCAAATTTTTCAGTCTGCCATTGCCAAGGCTGCAGAACATGGGGTGGCGGACCTTTCTTTGCGGTGCAGTGCGGTACAGATGTAACTTTTGAAAATGCCGAAAATATTATCTCTTACCCCTCTTCAGACTGGGCTGAGCGTGGCTTTTGCAAGCAGTGCGGCACGCACTTATTTTATCGACTAAAAAAGACGGGAGCTTACAATATGCCATTAGGCTTATTTCCCGCCCTTGAAAACCTGAAGATGGACATCCAATACTTTAGTGACAAAAAGCCGAGCTATTATTGTCTAGCTAATGATACTAAAGAGATGACAGAAGCCCAGATCATGGCATATTTTGCAGATCAAGTTTAACTCAAGCCTAAACCTGCGACTTCAAAGTCTATAGATATTTGATAAACGCTAAAGGAAATTAATGCGCAAAGCAGAACGACTATTTCAGTTACTCACTTTATTAAGAGGCAGGCGCACAGTAATTACTGCGCGCTCCCTCGCTGAATACTTAGAAGTGTCAGAGCGTACTGTCTATCGTGATATGCAAGCGCTGACCCTTTCAGGTATTCCAATAGAAGGGGAAGCAGGTGTTGGCTATCGACTTAAACCGGGATTCACTATCCCGCCTATCATGTTTAATGCACAAGAGTTAGAAGCTATCTTACTGGGCGCGCGAATGGTGCAGCGCTGGGGAGATGCTGAGCTGGGTGCTGCAGCTGACAGCGCACTCACCAAAATCATGGCTATTTTGCCTGATAAACTGCATTTTGAGCATACACTAAAGCCTGAGTGGTTATTGGTTCCGGAATATTCAGCTGGCGAAAGCGCGCGCTTTGGACAGGAGATAAGGAAGGCTATTAAGCAGCAAACTATCATTAAGATAAAATATCAAACGCAAGATAAACAACACTCAGCACGTGAGATATGGCCACTTGGCTTAGTTTTTTGGGGCAATGTGTGGACGCTGGTGAGTTGGTGTGAGCTGCGCAACGACTATCGAAATTTTCGACTAGATCGCATTCAGTACCTCACGGTAACCGAGAAAACCTATCCAACTCGCGATGACATTAATCTTCAGCACTATATTCAACGTTATTGATCTTGCTTACACCTCAAATATTAACCTTACATGACTAAATAGCAAAATCGATAATTTCTACTATAGTAAAACGAAGCCGTTAATTGATTAGGTTATCTCATGCGAATAAATAGTGCGATTTCAATTTTGTTGCTCACTTATTCACTGAATGCATCTGCGCAGCAACTAAAATTTGCCATGCTACAAAAAGGCGAATCACAGAACATTTCGATGTGCGTACTGCATGAAGCCTACCGCAATATTGGTATAACAGTCACATTCAATGCCTTCCCAACGACCAGATCACTGAAACTCTCTAATAGCGGTGTATACGATGGTGAAACTGCGAGAGTTTTAGCGGCTCAAAAAAAATATACCAACCTGCGTCCTATCACCATACCCACTTTGCACATGCGCGGCACCGCTTTTACCATTAAACACACCGACTTTAGCCCCGATGGCTTCGCAAGCCTTGCCCCTTTTCGTGTGATTATTCCTAAAACGGTGATCTTTTTTGAGAGAAGAACAAAAGACTTACCAGATGTAATAAAAGGCACAGATTTTCACGCGCCATTTAAAATGCTCTCAATAGGTAGAGGAGATATCGTCGCATCTACCTATTTAGCGGGTGTTGTATCAATGCGTCAATTAAATTTAAAAAACGTAGTTGCCTTAAAGCCATCTATTATGGAAATCCCACTGCATCATTTCCTCAATAAAAAGCATCAAAAGCTCATTCCAATTATTACCGCTGAGATGCAAAAGATGCAATCCAATGGCAGAATTGAACAGATCTATCAGCAGTATATTGCAAACCTTACAGACCCTAATAATGAGCCTGATTTCAATAATGGAGACCCGCCATCCGTTCCTTGTCCTGCCGCTTCTAAATCTATAGCAAAAGCATCTGCACCTTAGCTCTCTGCTGGGAAGTGATGTGTTTGCTCTTTCAAATGCTGATCAATAAAATCGACGAACACCCTACTACGCCTTGTTTGGCGAGATTGTGCAGGTAATACCAAATAGCTATCAATACCCGTTTCAACCCCCTGAGAATTTAATAACACCAGCTGCCCTGACGCTAAATCAGCCGCAATTTCATAATACTCAGCAAGGGCTACTCCTTGCCCTAACCTTGCTGCCATCAAAGCTTGATAATTATCGTTATAATAAATATTCGCTCCCAGACCTTGCACCTGCCCTGTGCCAAAGCAATTAAACCAGGTTGTCCAACTTCGCGATCTATCGTGTAATAGCGGGTAATCAAGTAATTCAACTTCCAGCTCAAGCCCTGGCTTTGTGAGCATTAATGCAGGGGATGCAACAGGGTAAAAACGCGCATTAATCAAACGCCGCTTTTCCATATCCGCTGAATCTTGAGGAGAGCCAAAGCAAACACAGACATCAAAACCAGAGGGTAACACCGCGATATTCGGTGCTATTTGCATCAATTTAAGCGTCACCTCAGGATAAGTTTTACTAAACCGCCCCATCACATGAATCAACATACTTTGCGTGATAGAGGGCGTAGAGCAGATAACTAACTCCCCAGACATACTTTGATTATCACTATCAAGCTGATGTATCCCTTGAGTGAGAGAGTCCAAACTTTGGCTAATTGTTTGCAATAAACTCTGCCCTGCCGAAGTTAAATATAAGCGCTTGTGCTTGCGTGTAAAAAGATCAACCCCAAGCAGCTCTTCTAAAGCTCTTACTTGCTGGCTCACAGCACCTTGTGTCACACCTAATTGGATAGCTGCTTGACCTAAATGACAATACTGCGCTGCAGCTTCAAATGCACGTAAGGCGTTGAGAGGTAATTGGCGTCGATCGAATTTTTTCATTTAGATTTTCTACACAAGTTATAGAGAATTATTCGTTTTCTATCAGAAAAATTACTTGATAGCATCCTTTTCTCAGCTTTATCACCTAAAAACCATTTTTTCGCTCGGCACCAAAGGACACATCAACAATGCACAATAGTAGCGTTTACCACCGTGTAAAAAATTACAGCGATTCATCGCAATTTGGAATTTGGATTGTGATATTAGCGATGCTGCTATTTCCATCACTGGATGTGCTTGCAAAGCTACTCGCAAAAACGCTGTCTCCAGTACAAATCAGCTTTCTACGCGTTTTATGCCAAGCGCTGTTCTTTGTAGTGGTGATGCGTAAACTCCCACGGCTGAACTATCCTATAAAGTTAACGTTAAACTTAATACTGTGCGCAATTTTTATGAATACCGGCATTATATTAATGGTGTGGGGATTGATGTACTTGCCAGTGGCAAATGCCATCGCGCTATTCTTTGTAGAGCCATTATTACTAATGTTGCTCTCCTCTATTATTCTAAAAGAGAAGTCATCACCCATTCGCTACTTGCTCGCATTTATTGGTTTAGTAGGCGCGATGATCGTTATTAGGCCCAACTGGCAACTCTATGGCTGGCCAGCCATCTTGCCCATAGGCTGCGCCTTGTGTTTTGCAATATACCTGCTGATTGTTCGCAGCACCCGCAGCCAAGTATCTACAACACAAGCTCAAGCCTATATCAGCCTTGCTGGTACAGTCATTTTAGGATTAGTCCTGTTGGTTGGTAAAAGCTTTGATATCCCGGTTCTCAATTGGAATAAAGTGGTTCCAGCTGACTACAGTTTAATCTTGATGTTAGGTTTTTTCGCCACTTTGACACACTGGTTAATGGGCAAAGCGCTGACTTTAAATCAAGCCAATATCGTCGCCCCCTTTCGCTATTTAGAAATCATCAGTGCTACGGCATTAGGTTATTTGATCTTTAATGATATACCGGACTTACTGACATGGATTGGCACAGGCATCATTTTAAGTTCTGGCTTACTGTTGATGCGGCTAGAAAAACAAGAAAAACAACAGTGATAAAAGGATAGATATTATTGAAGATTTTACCAAGAGGAGGATTTAATCAGCCTTCAATTGGACAGTAAATTTAGTCAACAGGACGCAGATGATTGGCTGGATACTTCAGTATAAGGGAATGACACTTATCTCTGTTTGGATTTGAATATGGCTGGGGGATTTGATGATGCATTTGTCAGATTAAGTGGCATCCAGATTACTGATAGTGATGATCTTGTTATTTGGAGTTAAGGAGGTGTCGGGGATCCGCCTAAGGCGGGGTTGGAGTTTGTTGTTTTTTTTAGCTAATGTTTTGGCTGGTGATCAGGGTTTCGCCTGATGGCGAGGGGAGTTTGATTCTAGTTTGGCGTTTTAACTTAGCTTATATTTTAACTGGTTATCAGAGTTTCGCCTGAAGGCGAGCTCATTTCTTTTTGCGAAAAAAAGAAACGCAGCCAAAGAAAAGTTCGCCCAACGAGCGCCGAAAACTCCTCCGCAATCACTGAAATTAACGGCCGTTTACATGGGCCATCCGTGGCCCAGCTAAACTCTCCGCGACATCCATGTCGCTGCGACCGATAATTTAAGCAATTGCTCCGGCGGCCCTCTGAAGGGGTTCGTGCGGCTCCGTAGCGGAGTTGTGAGCATTAGGTGTATTAACAGATACAATTGTATATTTTATCATCTGCTAATCGGCTAACCAAGAGGATGAAAGGCTTTCAGATCACTCACTGTCACATAGCAATTAAATCTTTAAGTATTAATAGGTTATAAATTTACGAGAACTGTATAGCAAAGCTTTTATGTCCTAAATTTAGACTCTTGAACCGCAACCAATAGTATCTTTAAACCCCTGAAAGTTTTAAACGGCGCTTAGCCGATTTTAAACCTAGATCCAAATCAATTTATTTCTCTTTTTAAGCAAAAAAGTAGCAAAACCTATAACTTGTTACAGGTTTATAAGTCATTGATTTGTTGTAAGCTAAAGCTCTCATAAGTTTGCGTTGCTTGTTATACGGAGACGTTCCGCATTTCCACAAAAAGTAAATACCTGAAAATAACATAAAGCTATAATTTTTAATGCTTTTAGTATAATTCAAGAAAAATTTTAAAAAATAATAAGCGGAACGATTCCGTGTTTAAACAATAAACTCTTGTGCCGCTGAATATAACAGTTAGGGGTCATGCGAAGCTCTCAATAAAAAGGAGTATAAATGAAAGTATTTTTGAGTTGGTCAGGAGACGCTAGTCATAAGGTAGCGTTAATTCTTCGTGAGTGGCTACCTTCCGTCATTCAATCTATTGAGCCGTATGTGTCTTCAGAAGATATTGACAAAGGAGCGAGATGGAGCACCGATATTGCATCAGAATTGGCTGATTCAAGTTACGGTATTCTTTGTGTAACTAAAGATAATCTGCATGCACCTTGGTTAACCTTTGAAGCTGGAGCACTTTCCAAAACAATGGACAAGTCTTTTGTCAGCCCGTTCCTTTTTGACATTAAGCGTTCAGAAGTAAATGGCCCTATCTTACAGTTTCAATCAACAGTGTTTTCAAAAGACGATATTAAAAAGTTATTGTCATCACTCAATAAAGCGAGCACAGAAGGCCAGTTAAGTGACGAAAAACTAGATAAAGCTCTTGATGTTTGGTATCCAGATCTTGAGAGCAACTTAAATGGACTGCTTACAAAACAGCCAAAGCAACAGGCAGTTGTAGAAGAAAACCAAAAAAATGAGATTTTACCTAATGCTATCCTTGAAGAAATTCTCGACCTTTCACGAGTAAACCAAAAACTCTTGCGTAATCCTGAATCTGATATTTACAAAACTGTAGAGTCTATGCAGATGATGCTGAAGGAAATAATAGCAAGATCCGAGTTTGAGAAGGATTCACGAAATTCAAGAAAGAAAAGAAAAATTCACCCCAAAATGCTTGATGAAATTCTTCATATGTCTCCAATATACGAAAAGAATTTTACTGGTTTTCAGATTGCTATAAGCCTATTTAGAAATGATTTCCCTTGGATTTACGATGCAGGAATCGATTTAGTAAGAACTCTCCGAACTACTGAAACCCCTGAAAAGCAAAGAGAAGCCGTCCAATCATTTGACGAACTTATAGAGTTTTCTCTAGAACACCCAATGATGAGAGAAATGTTCATGCCAGATAAAGAAACTTGGATGATGGCGCGGGATTTACCTCACATCCTACGCAGAGCACTAGATGGATATTGGAGACGCTAACAACTCAATTAGACATGCGCCTAAGGCGCTGGAAGAAGTATGAGGAAATTAGGGGGCAACCTAAAAATATAACTAGGAAATAACTATAACCTTAGTGTTTTATCCTAAGCTATTTGTTTTTTCCAGTATTATTTTCTAATTTTAAAAGGCTTATGAAACTAAGGGTACTCACTTTTTTGCTAAAGCACCTGATGCTCCCAAACTATCTACGGAGCCGCACAACCCCCTTCAGAGGGCCGCCGGAGCAATTGCTTAAATTATCGGTCGTAGCGACATGGATGTCGCGGAGAGTTTAGCTGGGCCAGGGATGGCCCATGTAAACGGCCGTTAATTTCAGCAATTGCGGAGGAGTTGATGTAAATGGACTTACAAATGCAGCGAGCACATGGATGTGCAGGAGCTGCAGAGGCGCTCGTTGGGCGAACTTTTCTTTGGCTCCGTTTCTTTTTTTCGCAAAAAGAAATGAGCTCGCCTTCAGGCGAAAAACAGACAAAAAAATGGCTAAAGAGCTAAGCTAGAAAGGTAAACCCACAAGAAAACTCCCTCTCGCCATCAGGCGAAATACTAACTAGTCGTTTAATAAAACCTTCCCAGAAAGCCAATTAATCATTGTCTCTGCCCTCTAGATTACAGCTTCTTTGCAAACCCCACTTAAATCATTGTGCAGTCCAAGCACCATCAATAGGCAATGAGCTACCAGTTATCGCCTGTGCAGCATCTGTACACAAAAAACACACCATCTCACCAATGGCAGAAGGATCTATTAACTTAGGATATGGCGCTTTGGTTTTAATCAAACCTGATTTTGCCTCTTCAAAAGGAACACCATTTTGTTCACCATAAGCTGCAAACTGTTGGTTTAACAACGGAGTATCTGTCCATCCTGGGCAAATACTGTTGGCTGTAATGCCCAGTTCAGCATTTTCAATAGCGACCACCTTTGTAAACCCTACTAGCCCATGCTTCGCTGCACAGTAAGCTGATTTGTTAGCAGAACCCACTAGGCCATGGGCTGAGGCTATATTTACAATACGCCCCCAGCCTGCTTCCTGCATGAACGGCAAAGCTAGTCGCGTAGTGTGAAAAGCAGCGCTGAGATTAACAGCTAACACTAAATCCCATTTATCCGCTGGATAATCAACAGTTGTGCAGGTGTACTGAATGCCGGCATTGTTCACCAGAATATCGACACCGCCAAACTCCGTTTGCACTGCATTGAAAAGATCGTCAATAAGCGCCGCCTGAGATAAGTCGGCACTGAAATATCGAGCTTTTACATTATATGCCTGCTCAATTTCAGCGGCGATTGCCTCTCCAGTTGTATTGTCTTCTAAGCCGTGGAGCATAATTTGGATGCCTTTAGCTGCCAGTGTTTTAGCCGTCGCTAAGCCTATGCCGCTGGTAGAGCCGGTAACGAGTGCGGTTTTTATTTTTGTCATCGCTGATATCCTTTTTAATTATTAGTTTGCTGAAAATGCTGGCGTAACTGAGTTTTAAGTATTTTACCGGTACTGTTTTTGGGTAATTCATCAATAAAGCAGTATTTCTTTGGTCGTTTAAAGCGTGCCATATTCTTTAAACAGTATTGATCTAAGTGCTCACTACTCAGCGAGGCCTCACCCAAAGGTGATATATAAGCCACTATGATTTCTCCCCATTCATCATCCGCTACCCCAATGACTGAAGCCTCACTAACCTGAGGATGCCTCAAAAGCACTTCTTCGACTTCACGGGGGTATATGTTGCTACCGCCACTAATGATGACATCTTTAGAGCGATCGGTAAGGTAGAGAAAGCCCTCTTCATCGAGGTAGCCAATGTCTCCGGTATATAACCAGCCGTTTTTGAGGCTTTGTTGTGTTGCCTCTGGTTTACGCCAATAGCCGAGCATAACCGTTTCACCTGATACAATAATTTCACCGGGCTCACCGTGGGCAAGCGCATTTCCAGAGGCATCAACGACCTGTATTTGCATTCCTAGGTACGGCAACCCCACTGAAGCTAAGCGCTGTTGATGCTGATCATTAAGTAGGGTTTGGTGCTGATGCTGATCCAATACACTGATGTTCATAGGGCATTCCCCTTGACCATAAATTTGCACTAGCTTGTTCCCCAAAAGCCGATGAGCATGCTGCAAAATAGCTTGGTACATCGGCCCACCACCATAAATGATCGTCGCTAGGTGATCGAAATTTGCCGTCTCAATCCCTGGGTACTCGATCAGCCTTTTCACCATAGTAGGAGCCGCAAAGAAAGAGACATTAGTGTGACGCTGTAAAATATCAACTAGCTCAGGAACGTTAAACCCACCACTTGCAGGAACTAACTGGGTACCGCCTTTGGCTATGTAGGGCAAAATATAATAACCACCACCGTGTGACATAGGGGCGCCATGATAAATACAGTCTCCACAATCAACCGCTTTTACCTGGCTGAGAAACCCTCGAATAATGCCGTATAAGTTTTGATGCGATTGCATCGCACCTTTAGGACGCCCAGTGGTGCCGCTTGTATAAAAAAGCCACGCTAGATCATTAGCTAATCTAGGCTGTAAAGCCAATTGCTCGCTCTTTACTAAATCGCTGTAATCACGCGCTTCTACATCGATAATGGTGATTTTTGAGTCTACCAACGCACAATCAGCGTGGGTAAATGCTTTATATAATTGCTGATTCGTGAAGCAAACTGCCGCTTCACTATCTTGTAAAATGTAATCAAATTCTGAAAGGTGCAATTTGGCATTAATTGGCACAGCAACTAGCCCTGCATGCCAAACTGCAAACATAATTTCGATGTATTCTGCGCGATTTTCCATGGCTATCGCCACACGCTCACCAGCAGATAACCCAAGCTGGTAGCGCATGTAATGCGCCATCGCGGCCACACGTCGATAAAGTTGCGAATAACTAGTACTGCTATTGCCTGATACGATCGCGGGCTGATCGGGATAGGCGGCACTTGAGCGACGTAAAATTTCTGCGATATTCATAAAATCTCACTATTATTTTTTTATTAGGTATTTAGCATTATTTGCTATAAAACTTCTAGTCATTTGTTTTTATTCTGTTTTATATGAAAAAATAATCGAGCCTGCCTACTCACAAACAAGATACAAAAATACCTTCCAAAAAATTAATAGATCTTTATTGCCAGATATAGATACTATAAATAATTAATTAAGCGACTTTAGCTATTCATTCAAAAACACTAAGTGCCGAGTAATAGAAAAGCGATAACTTTAGAGGCAACATTATGATAATTATTGATAAATCGGACTTTGTAGGTAAAGGAAACCACAGAGAGGTTTATAAGCATCCTAACGATCCTCAACTCTGCCTTAAAGTTAATATAAGCAGTGATCTTACTACTCGTGAAAAAAGGGAGCAGTTACGGGAAAAAAGCTATTACAATTTACTGCAAAAAAAGGGGGTAAACTTTACTATGTTACCTGCCTATCATGGTGATTTAGAAACAAGCTTAGGGATGGCTTCTGTATTCGACTTGATATCAGATACCGATGGCAGCACCTCAAGAACTCTGGGTTACTATCTGCAATCAGAAGAACTAACGCAACAAAACTATGAAGGATTATTAAGTTCACTCTCACAGCTAAAAAACTATTTATTGAGTCAAAAAATTATTGTGAGAGGGTTGGCTCATCGAAATATCGTGTGCCAAAGGAATGAAACAGGCATTTTCCGCTTGGCCATTGTCGATAATATTGGTAATTCTGAATTTATCCCGATCAGTAATTACATCGACTTTTTAGCCGAGAGAAAAATTCATAAGAAATGGAAGCGCTTTGAAAAGAGGCAGCTAGAAGAATTCACGGAAAACAGTGCTCTGCGAAAAATTTTTGATGCGTTAAGTTAACGCATTGAAGTTTACGCTCACAAAAAACGGCTACCTGAAGTAGCCGTTTCTAATAAGCAGATTAAGCGCTATATATTACTGCCAATCTGTAACGTGTTTAATCTCTAGGAAATCATCTAATCCCCAAACACCACCTTCACGGCCATTACCTGACTGCTTGTAACCGCCAAATGGAGCAGGTCCTTTCGAATCAACGCCGTTGATTCTTACCATGCCACTGCGTAAACGACGCGCTACGCGCTTCGCTTTTTCAGGGTCTTGGGTTTGTAGGTAGTTGGTTAAGCCGTAAACCGTGTCATTAGCGATCGCGATTGCTTCTTCTTCCGTATCAAACGGGATCATCGCTAAAACTGGCCCGAAAACTTCTTGGACTGCAATATCCATCTGGTTGTTCACATCCGCAAAGATAGTGGGTTTGATGTAGTAACCTTTATCAAAACCATCAGGACGGCCAACACCACCCGCAATTAACTTAGCGCCTTCATCGATACCTACTTGAATAAGACCTTGGATTTTATCGAATTGCGTTTGGCTGATAACAGGACCAATGTGACGACCGTTTTCTTTAGGATCTCCTACTTGTACTGCATTTGCAGCATCAACAGCAGCAGCCACCGCTTGATCGTAAATCGAACGCTCTACCAACATTCTAGAAGGTGCGTTACACGATTGCCCTGTGTTACCAAAGCAGTGAATAACACCGCGCTTAACCGCTTTTTCATCTGCATCAGCGAAGATGATGTTAGCACCTTTACCACCGAGCTCTAGAGTGACACGCTTAACCGTATCAGCAGCCGCTTTAGTGATCAGTGCGCCGGCACGGGTTGAACCTGTGAAAGACAGCATATCAACATCAGGATGAGAAGACAGCTGCGTGCCAACACCAACGCCATCGCCGTTAACCATGTTGAATACACCCGCTGGGAAGCCAGCTGCTTCAACTATTTCAGCAAACACGATTGACGATAACGGTGCGATTTCTGAAGGCTTTAAAACAACAGTACAACCAACTGCCAGTGCAGGTACAACTTTCAACGTAACTTGGTTCATTGGCCAGTTCCACGGTGTGATCAGGCCACACACGCCAATCGGCTCTTTGATAATGCGCTCAGAAGTGTTTTCAGGGGTAATTGGCGATTCAAATTCCATGTCGGCAAATGCGTCGATAAAGCCTTTAATATGGAAGTAGCCAGAACCCGCTTGCGCTCTTGTGGATAGATCAATAGGCGCACCCATTTCCGTTGAGATTGCAACGGCCATGTCGTCAGAGCGCTTTTTGTACTCTGCCAATAATGCATTCAGCAATCTTAAGCGCTCTTCTTTAGGCGTTTGCGACCAGCTATCAAATGCGTTGCGCGCAGCGCTAACAGCCGCATCAGTATCAGCTTTATCGCCTAAAGATATAACAGCACAGGCTTCTTCTGTCGCAGGATTGATCACCTCAAAGTCATTGCTTTTTTGCGGTGCGACCCACTGGCCGTTAATATAAAAATTGCGTTTATCTAACATCTGACTCTCCTAATCCATAAAGACATAAGATCGAAAGTGATCTAATGCATCATCGCTAACTAAAGTATTAATATCGATTGGCTGTAAATTATCATCCAAACAAGTCTTATAAAGGCTCAGTACGTCTATCAAGCCCTGCATTTTTGCTTTGCGCTGTTCTTTTTCCAGCAGTGGTGCGTGTGTCGATAAGTACAATACGGGTTTGTTGGCTTGTAAGTAGTTCTTCAAGCTTGGCATTAATTGGTATTCGCCACCCTCAATGTCAATTTTCATCACGTCAATTTCCTTGACCGGCGACATCTCCAGAAATTGCTCCCACTGCAATGTGAGTACATCAACACCGCTGCCTTCGTTATCAAACAAAAGGCTGGTCATACTATCACCAGGTTTACCTCTGTGGCTAGCCATGCGTGATATCGACATTTTCTCAGCTAGTGCGAAACTGTAAGAGGTAACATTTTTAAGTTTGTTTAAATCAATATTCCAACGCAAATAGCGATATGCCGTTGGATCAGGCTCAAAACAAATTACCTGCTTCGCCACTTGCGATGCATGGAGTACTGTTGGGCCTATCCAGCCACCTATGTCACAGTAGTTCTTATCTTTATCTAAGAAGTGGGACAAGATTTTATAGGTATTTGGCTCCCATGTTCCCGCGATTGCTTTATTCCAGAAATCAACATGGTAAGGGTCTACTTTGTATTGGTATCCAGCAATCTCAGCATCCATAAACCCCTGTATTAGATAGCTCTCCTGCTGTGCTTTATCATTCATGATAATTCTCCGAAAACTTAACGTTGGGGTGCACTTGTAAAGATACACAACGCCCCATTATCTGACCTAATAATGGGGGCTAAGAAGTGAAACTCAATCCTTTACCAATCGGAAAAGGAAATGGGAAAAACTCCCGATCAGCTATCTAGCAGTGCTCAACAAACCTTCTACCACTTCTTGTACTGCTAGCGCTTCTTCAAAACTGGCGAGGGTGTGCGGCTGGTTACGTAACATTCGCACCACTTGTTCGAGCTGGGTGTAATCTAAGTCACCTGCTAGATCGATTTCAACCTCTTGCCAGTTGTCATCTTCACTGATCTTTAGTGCTCTAAACCCCGTAAAATGAATAGATTTATCTTCACCGTAAACGATCCAGTTGTTTGTATCTGGGCCATTTCCGCCAATTACTCCTTTTAGGCGCACGGGAATACCTTGAGTTTGATAGCTAGCTTGCACAAAGGTTTCAGCATAATCTGCTTTGGCATATTCCACTTTTCCTTCCAGCAGCTGCAAAGGCCCTACCAAACGCTGATGTAAAAACACAAAATGCGAATACACTTCTCGTAAAAAACCGCCTTGCTCACGTAAACATAACCAGCTACTTGCATTGCTCTGCCAGCGTCTTGGCCATGCGCTGTAGTGAAAATCAAATTCGATACTAGTGATTGCCTGTTTGTCCATACTTTCAAGTTGCGACTTAATTTCAGCGACGACAGGACTTGAAGCGAGAGATAAATTCACAGCCGCTTTAATGGGCGTTTGCTTTAGCCTTTCAATGAAGGCTTTGGATTGGCTAACATCGACAGCCAACGGCTTTTCACACCAAATTGCTTTGTTGTGATCGAGCGCCATGTTGCAGTAGTGCATATGGCTGTTAGGGGGTGTTCCTATATAGACAATATCAACATCGCTGCGCGCCATTAATGCTTGAGCCGAACTTTCTAACACAATACTTGAATCACATTTGTCATCTAAAGGCACTGGTGAAGCATCGTAAATAGCCACCACCTCAACATCAGGGTGACGCTTAGCTGCCGTTAATATGCGCTGCCCAATTGTGCCAAACCCTATAATTGCTAACTTCAATCTCATATTTGCTCCTCATTTCTTATTCTTGTTTATGTGCCCTAAATTAAAGTTTTTAAGGTCAGTATCGTGCATCGCTCTTTGTCAGCCAGAAACCACTTAAAAGAATAACAGTGGCACCTAATAACGCATTCATACCGACTGACTGATTAAACAGCCAATAATCGATACATAATCCAAACACTATCCAGCTATAACCAACAGGCGCCACCACTGATAAAGGCGCGATACGATAGCCTCGAATATTGCAGTACTGCCCAAGTAATGCCAATGGCCCTAATGAGCAGAGGCTGAGCTTAAGCATTAAACTGGTTTCATCCCAAGTCATAAAAGCGGGGATAGCAAACAGCAGAGCACCAAAGAAATTAACCTGTAACAACACTGCCATCGCATTTTCACGCATGGCAATGGTGCGAATCAACACACTTTCTATCGCTAGCAGCATAGCGCCTGCCAGTGCCACCAGCGCAGCAAAGCCGAAACCATCACTACTTTGAAGCGCCCCTTTCTCAAACAACACTAGCAGCGCACCTAGCGCACAACCGCCAATAGCATACCAGCGGCGCAAGTGAATACGCTCGTGGAAAATAATGATGCCCAGCATTACCGCAAACACGCTATCGAGCAAGCCGATAGCGGCCGCATCAGACACCGGCATATGCCCTGCCGCATATATTGCAGCAAAGCCTCCTAAGCTACCTGCCACCGCCCGACCTAAATGTTGCGGCCAAGCAGAGCTAAAAGCCACTGGTTGACCTTTAAACTTAATCAGCGCGACCATCACAACAAAGCCTGACAGGTAGCGCAAAAAAATGATCTGCCACACCCAATCAGTTGCATTAAACAACTTTGCCGATGCAAATATAAGGGAAAAAATAGCAGTGCCAGCCAGTACCCAAAGTACTGCTTCAAAGTTATGATCCCGAGTGCGAACTTGAACCTTATCTACCACTAAAAACAGCCTTTACATTGCAAAAAAATAAAACAAAGCTCTTTAAAAACGAGCTATACGTGAAAGTAAGCACTAACTTACACTAAGTTTGAAATAGAAAGAAACCTCTGCATAACGTCGCGAATGAAAATAAGACAAGGCAAAAATCAGCGAAATAGCGGAGTTTACCGTGGTAAATGAGCATATTGAGCTGATTTTTAACGCCGTATTATTGAATGCAGTAGTTATGCAGAGGTTTCTCAACTATAACTTCCATCCGGCCCATGTACTTCATTACCTTCAAGAGGCGGATTAAACACACAAACTAGGTGCATATCACTTTGCGAATCAGCCGTTAAAGTATGCTTGTCATGCTTATTCAAAGCGTAGATTGTGCCTGGCCCAATACTATGCACTTCCCCCGTTTGCAGATCAGTAATTGTTCCTGAGCCGCTGATGCAGTAGCAAGATTCTAAGTGGTTCTTATACTCTAAGGTCATAGAAGCACCTGCACTGATAATCGTATCGTTGATGGAATAACCCATACCTTCAGAGCGAATTAGTACACGACGGCTATTCCAACCAGGTCCTTTAACATCGCGATCTGTATTTAAAATATCTGTTAAGTGATTTACGATCATCTGCAACTCCTGCTGATATTGTAGGCGGTGATAAAAAAGAGCTCTCGAGTAAAACACTGCACTACTAAATAGTAAATAAATGTTTAAGAATAAATATTTACACTGGTTTTCCTGCAATTGAGCCGTTAATTCAATTGTGCGTTTTTTAGACAAAGCAAACTTCGGTGACATTATGTGACAAAGTATTTCACGCTGTGACCCCCTTTTATTAGCGCCTTTGTTACTTTACTGAACAAGGACTAAAGAGCGCTTATAACATTTAAAGAAATAGGCCCTCACTTGAACTGATTAATAATCGTCCTCAAAGGCCTCAACTTTGCACTTCTTAAGTCGCTAGTATTTGGTTGAGGGTTCTATTGCTTTGAACTTAAAGCAGTATTAATAAATATAATAAGGTACTCACATGAATAAAACTAAAGCTGCCATCGCTGGCTTAGCACTTGCTGTTTCAACCGTTGTCGCCCAAGCAGGCGAAGTAGAAGTTCTACATTATTGGACATCAGGCGGAGAAGCTAAATCTGTTGGTGTTCTAAAAGACTTACTCACAAAAGAAGGCCATAGCTGGAAAGATTTCGCTGTTGCAGGTGGCGCCGGTGAAGCGGCAATGACCGTTCTTAAATCACGCGCAGTATCAGGTAATCCACCAGCGGCTGCACAAATGAAAGGTTTAGATATTCAAGAGTGGGCTGATTTAGGCTTTTTAGCAAACTTAGACGGTGTTGCTAAAAAAGCAGGTTGGGATGACTTACTACCTAAAGTTGTCAGCGACATCATGAAGTACGAAAACGAATACGTCGCCGTACCTGTTAACGTTCACCGCGTAAACTGGTTGTGGGCTAACCCAGCGGCCTTTGAAAAAGCGGGCGTTAAAGTGCCTACTACTTGGGCTGAAATGATTGCATCAGGTCCTAAACTAAAAGCTGCGGGTATTATTCCCCTAGCGCACGGTGGTCAAGCTTGGCAGGATGCTACTTTGTTCGAAGCTGTCGCACTTGGTATGGGTGGTTCTGAGTTTTATAACAAAGCCTTTGTAAAGCATGATGATGCTACATTGCGTAGCCCTAAAATGGTTGAGATCTTCAAGACTTTCAAGCAAACACGCGATTTGATTGATGCAGATAGCCCGGGCCGTGATTGGAACATCGCGACTTCAATGGTTATCAATGGCAAAGCTGCTATGCAAATCATGGGTGACTGGGCGAAAGGTGAATTCACCGCTGCAGGCAAAGAGCCGGGTAAAGATTTCGTCTGTGCACCTGCACCGCAAACTGAACATCAGTACACGTTCAACATCGATAGTTTCGCACTGTTTAACTTAAAGTCTAAAGATGCGGTTGAAGCACAAGAAACATTAGCACGTCTAATCATGGAACCTAAATTCCAAGAGACATTCAACTTAAACAAAGGCTCTATCCCTGTGCGTCAAGGTATGGATGAAACACCTTTCGATAGCTGTGCTAAAGCATCTATGGCGAGCTTCTCATCAACTGCTAAATCAGGTGATTTAGTACCAAGTTTCGCACATGGTATGGCAACGACTTCTAGCGCTGCCGGCGCTATCTCTGATGTTGTAACAAACTTCTTCAACAGCGATCAAAGCGCTGAAGAAGCAGTAACTAAACTCGCTAACTCAGTAAAAGCTAGCTTATAAAGTTTCGGGGGCTCTGACCTCTTTTTGTGACCCCTTGGGTTGTGTAAAAGATAGCTCTTACACAACCCAAGCTTTCTATCCTGCGTTTCGCTAACACCCAAATCTTCAGGTGACAATTGTGGCTAATAAACGCCCTTTTACTGACATTCTCGCTGAGAGTATGCCAAAACTCGTCCTTGCACCTTCATTTTTAATAGTGATGGTTTGTGTATACGGTTATATACTTTGGACAATTGCACTGTCTTTTACAAAATCACGAATGTTACCTCAATGGAAGTTCGTGGGTTTTGACCAATACAGTAAACTTTTTAACAATGATCGCTGGTCTGTATCATCAGAAAACTTAATTGTTTTTGGCGGTTTGTTTATCCTTATTTGCCTAGCTTTAGGCATTTTCATGGCGATTTTACTCGATCAAAAAATCCGCCAAGAAGGCTTCTTACGTACAATCTACCTTTACCCGATGGCGATTTCTTTTATCGTGACAGGTACCGCTTGGAAGTGGTTGTTGAACCCAAGTATTGGTATCGAAAACGTGGTACGTGACTGGGGCTTTACTGACTTCACATTTGACTGGCTAGTCAACTCTGAAATGGTCGTCTTCTGTTTGGTTATCGCCGCGGTTTGGCAGTCCTCTGGTTTTGTAATGGCGCTCTTTTTAGCAGGATTGCGCGGCGTAGATAGTGAAATGATCAAAGCTGCACAACTGGATGGCGCGAGCATGAGCACCATCTACCGACGCATTATTTTACCTAGCCTTAAGCCTGTGTTTTTCAGTGCTTTTGTGATTCTTTCTCACATTGCGATTAAGAGCTTTGATTTAGTCACCGCATTAACCGGTGGTGGCCCAGGTTATAGTTCTGATTTACCTGCTAACTTCATGTACTCCTACGCTTTTACTCGCTCACAAATGGGCTTAGGTGCTGCCAGTGGTGTGATCATGTTAGGGGGAGTATTAGCCATCTTAATTCCTTATCTTTACAGTGAACTACGCAATAAGGAGGCGAGATAATATGAGCTCTCATTCACTTAACAATCAACAGCGCTCTTTTGTGCAAAAACTGCTACGTGTCGCGCTCTACACCATTTTAATTTTCATGGCAGCGGTTTATTTACTGCCACTATTTGTGATGGTGCTTAATTCGCTTAAAGATATGGAAGAAATTCGCTCCGGCAATTTATTAGCACTGCCACAAGATCCAAGCTTTGCAGCTTGGGCTAAAGCTTGGGGCTCAGCCTGTACGGGAAGTACTTGTGAAGGTATCGCGCCTTTTTTTGCTAACTCATTTAAAATCGTTATTCCTGCGGTCATCATTTCAACTTTACTCGGTGCACTCAACGGTTATGTGCTGTCTATGTGGCGCTTTAGAGGTAGTGAGTTGTTCTTTGGCCTATTACTGTTTGGCTGCTTCATTCCTTTTCAAGTAATACTCATCCCAATGGCAATGACCCTTGGCTGGTTAGGTCTTGCAAGCAGTGCAAGCGGGCTGATTCTAGTGCACGTGATTTACGGTATTGCCTTCACGACATTGTTCTTTCGCAACTATTATATTGCACTGCCAAGAGAGCTTATCAGTGCTGCAAAGATTGATGGCGCGGGCTTCTTCCTTATTTTCTGGCGTATTGTATTGCCGCTATCACCGCCTATTATCGTAGTGACTGTAATTTGGCAATTTACCCAGGTTTGGAACGACTTCTTGTTTGGGGTGGTTTTCTCTGGGGTCGATAATCTACCTATTACAGTAGCACTTAATAATTTAGTAAATACGAGTTTTGGCGGCAAAGAATATAACGTCGACATGGCTGCTGCTTTGCTGGCAGCACTACCAACCATACTTGTTTATATCTTCGCTGGTAAATATTTTGTACGTGGCCTATCAGCCGGTGCAGTAAAAGGAGCATAAAATGGCTGCATTAACGATTGATAATGTTAAAAAGAGTTACGGGCCTACTCAAGTTTTAAAAGGCATCAATATCGCAATCGAGAAAGGTGAATTCTTAGTATTGATCGGCCCATCTGGTTGCGGTAAATCGACCATGATGAACAGCATCGCTGGGCTTGAGTCTGTCACTGAAGGGCGCATTCTAATTGGTGGCGAAGATGTGACTCACGCCAACCCGAAAGACCGTGATATAGCGATGGTATTCCAATCTTATGCACTCTACCCAAATATGACAGTGCGCGGAAACATCTCGTTTGGCTTAGAAGTGCGTAAGATGCCTAAGGCAGAGCGTGAGGTACAAGTCGATAAAGTGGCTAAGTTATTGCAGATTGAGCATTTGCTCGATCGTAAGCCTGCGCAGCTATCAGGTGGGCAGCGCCAGCGTGTAGCAATGGGCCGTGCACTGGCACGTGAACCTAAGATCTACTTATTTGATGAGCCGCTGTCTAACTTAGATGCCAAATTGCGTGTTGAAATGCGTGCAGAGATCAAGAAGTTGCATCAACGCTTAGGCACAACGATTGTTTACGTTACCCATGATCAAATCGAAGCAATGACACTGGCCGATCGAATTGCAGTGATGAAAGATGGTGTACTGTTGCAACTTGCAACACCGCAGCAGATCTATGACACACCAGCAAATATCTTTGTTGCAGGCTTCATGGGATCTCCTGCCATGAACTTCATTGAAGCAACACTTGTTAATGAGAGCTGCGTCAGTATTCAAGGAGATGGTCAAATACTAGAGCTGCCGCTACTTAAAAATGAAAGCAATCAGCCATACATCGGTAAGAAGGTCATTTTAGGTATTCGCCCAGAGATGATCACAGAGCCTTTATCGCACAAGCAAGATGAAGAATGTGTGAAAGTGGTGACGCTCAAAGCGATGCTGACCGAAGCTATGGGTGCTGATACTATGGTGCTGACAACCTTGGCAGACAAAGAAATTAGTTGTCGTATCAACCCAAGCTACAAGGTATCAATTGGTGAGCAGTGTGAGTTTATGTTTGATATGAGCAAAGCTGTACTGTTTGATCCAGAGAGTGAAAACCTTATATAAATCTTTTAAAGCCTTACTTGCATCACATTTAAGGCTTTATATCTCACACAGCTTATTTATTCATATTTAGTAAGTATTTCATCGATTGTGCCATTTTCAAGCACCGTATTCAGTGCTACTTGCAGACGCTTCTTAAGCTCTTCAGAAACACTTTTCTTACTCAGAGCAATATAGACATCACCACTATTAATGACTAATGGGTGGATTTTATAGTCCTTTTCAGAGAGGCGAGATTTAATGATGTAGCTTGCGTTGTATTTATCATTAAGAAAGCCTGAGATACGATTTTTTTTGAGTTTTCCAACGTTCACATACGTCGAATTAGCGACTTCAAATTTGGCTGCAAAATCATTACTCTGACGAACTTGCTTGGCAAACTCTTCACCGTAAAAGGCCCCTCTTAACACCCCTACCTTACTCGGCAGTGATAATATATCAGAGAACTGGGTAACATCAGCTAACGCCTTAGGCGCAACTAAAATCATGGTCTCATCTCGCAAAGGGCCGATAAAGTGTAAATATTTTTGGCGATCTTTGCTGATAGAGACATTCAGTAACATATCCAAACCGCCGTATTTCATTAAATGCAAAGCACGCTTCCAAGTGACTTGTTGATAAGAAGCTCTACAACCTGCTTCATTGAGTACTGCTTGGGCAAGCTCAATACTCATGCCCTGCCACTTATTCTGGCTATCCTTATAAAACTGAGGCTTAAAATCAGCGGTGCGAATTTTAAGTAAACAATCTGCTTGAACAACAGCTGTAAAACTTAAATTCATAATAATTAATAAGATTTTCAATTTATGCATTTTCAAAACAGTCACTTTAAAACCGTCACTTTAAAAATAGAAACTTCAGAATAGATCGCTCACAGCAGCTTATTTATCTGCGAGTCATGTTATATCACAGAAAGCTTCGGTTAATGGTAGTAAAATAACTGCGAAATCTATTTTTTAACCAAAACTGTCATTCAAACCAATCAACATGCAATTTATCTAAACATGCGACACCAACCTATCCCATTATAAACATGCAATATCATATTAATATCTGCTTTATGCAACCAAATAAGCAATCAAGCACCATCACACTAGCAGCGCTAAGCAGCCAAATATTCGTTTAGAATGATAAGTTCAATAGAAAAGCGACAAAAGAGCTGCAAGTATTATCCTCAAACTTTAGTAGCTAAAAGCTATATTTAATGCATATGCATGCGTTTATAAAACTCAATCGAAACAAGCAGATCAGCCGTTTTTTATTTAGCTGTCACTATTGACTATCATTTGAAGCTGATTAAAATAAAACCAATTTTTATCTGTGATGACTAACTGTTTTTTAATAAAATTAATCTTCTGTTTAGTTTTAAGTATGATGGATCCTTCTTGATTTAAATCCTACCCCCATAATTTGCTATCTCATCACAACTAAAGTGTTCAATTTATTAACGGCGTCAAAAGTTATTTTACAAAGCACTTTCTACAAATAATGGATTTCTTGTAATGAAGCGTTACCTATTTTACAAAGCATTTATAGTTAGCTTATTTAGCCAACTTGTCAGCGCTGGTGTAAGTGATACTCCACTGTTTTTATCCGATAATATTGCTCCCAATGTACTTATTAATTTATCCGTAGAAGTTCCCATGGGTGGGGCCGCTTATAACGATCAAAGAGGCCCATTGGACGGCGGTACGTACTGCCAAGGTAGAGTATCTAATACCGGCAGGTGCTTTTTCCCGACTACCGAAGAATACATCGGCTACTTTGATAGTAAAAAGTGCTATCAATATAATGGTGATGGACGACGTATTCGCGATCAGTATTTTGAACCTGTCTCTCTAACCAATAGCCGCGGTGAATGCCATAATAGCTTCAGTGGGAACTTTCTAAATTGGGCCACTATGACTTCTGTCGACATGCTCGTAAAGACATCAACCGGCGGCAATCGAATTATCGATGAAACGACAGGGGCGAATCCAATCACCTCAATTCGACGAGCAACTACCAGTGGTTACTTCCAAACAAAATATATTAGCGCGGCTCTTGCATCAAAATATACGCCCTTAAGCGGTGCTCAAAATTGGTATATTGTTAACCAGCAAAACCACGTCGAATTCTATTACCTAAGTAGAAATAACCGAAAGATTAAATACAGACATTTTGGACGTGGCCGAGGCCCAAGCACTCAACTCCAAGTGCAGGTAAGAGTATGTAACGACAAAGCCGCTAATCTTGGTGAATCTAAACTGGAGGAGAATTGCGAGCGCTACACCAATTCAGCAAATCAAAGTTATTATAAACCGGTAGGATTTATTCAGCGCAATGCCAATAATATGCGCTTTGCTGTTGCCAGTTACGCCAATGATAATAGACGAGAGCGTGATGGTGGTGTACTCAGAGCCAATATGAAATATGTTGGGCCTACACTTCCCTCTAAGGAAGGTGCTGACAACCCAAACAAAGAAATCGACACTAACGGCGCTTTATTGCGCTTCCCCGATGGCAGAGATTCTAATGCTGTTCGCTTCTCAGGGGTTATCAACTACATCAACAAGTTCAGCAAATTCGGTTATAAATCATTTGATCCTGCTGCCGAGCTTTACTACGAAGCAATTCGCTACTTTAAGCATCTAACTCCCACACCTGAATATTCACGAAACTTGTACAACGAGAAATTCCCAGTTGTCACCAATTGGCAAGACCCTATTCAGTACAGCTGTCAGAAGAATTTCATTATCGGAATGAACGACGCCTATACCTGGGCTGATAAAAAACTACCGGGCACTAAGTTCACCCACTATATTGATAACGGACGCTTTATCAATTGGGGTGATTATGGTGAGCCTTCCAACCCAGATAGGGACATCAATGTTCGCCAATTGACCAACAAGATTGGCGAGCTAGAAAACCTTAATCAGCAAAATTGCCTCAATGATAAAAGAAAGCTAGGTGAGTGCATAAACACCGACAGAGAAACTTCATTTTATTTAGCAGGCTTGGCGCATTACGCCAACCAGCAAGATATCCGTAAAGATTTACCCGGTAAACAATCGATCACTAGCTTCTTCATAGATTCACAGGAATACAAAACACCCCCATCAAGAGGAAAGTCCAACGTTTTATGGCTTGCTGGAAAATATGGTGGCTACATTGACAAAGATAACGATGGCACTCCATTAAACGCCAACGGCAATCTAGAGTGGGACAGTGACAACAACGGTACCCCGGATAATTATGTCCTCGCAAGCTCCCCCAAAAGCATCGTCAAAGGCATAAGTAATGCATTTGAACAAATAGAAGCGCGTACAGCCTCAGCGACAGGCATTACACTTAACAGCTCAGAGGTTAAAACCGGGACCATTCTTTACCAAACATCCTTTAACAGTGATACCTGGCAAGGGGATTTAACCGCTTATCGCATTGAAAATGGTCTAAGTCAACGTACTATCAAATGGCGTCTCAGTGAGCAACTGGCTCCTGCTCACAAAAGAAATATATTCTCCTATGCAAACAACAAAGGGATTAGCTTTAAACACACAAATCTCAGTAGCACTCAAAAGTCGTTAATCAGCCATGATCAGCTAGAGTACCTTAGAGGAGATCAATCAAAAGAGCAGAAAAACAACGGTACATTTAGAAATCGTGAGACAACACTTGGCGATATTGCCCATTCAAGACCTGTTCAAAATACTCAGCACGATTTTGGTTTTGATCGACTAACAGGCCAAGAGGGCATTAAATATAAGCAATATCGTAATTCAGTAGATTATAGGTCTCGTACTAATACGCTCTTTTTTGGCGCAAACGATGGCATGCTGCACGCTGTCAACGCAGACAGTGGTAGTCAACTGTTTAGCTATTTTCCATCCTCTATTTTGCCCGAAGCACTAGAGTTAACCTCTCAAAATTATAAGCATAAATACTTTGTTGACGCAGAGGCCGCTATAACTGATGCCTATTTATCTTCTAGCTGGAAAACTGTTTTAGTAGGAGCAAGAGGCAGAGGTGGATCCACTATTTTTGCCCTAGATGTTTCTAAACCGCAGAGCTTTGATAAAGAGAACGTCCTATGGGAAATTTCTGCGCAAAATAACGGTTTTTCTGATCTTGGGGCTCAACTAGGAAAAGTTAAAATTGGACGTCTCAACAATGGCAAGTGGGCGGCTATTTTTGGCAATGGCTACCAACGAGATAACCCTTCTGTAAACCCTGAAGGAAAATCCATTCTCTACATTGTAGATTTAGAAAGCGGTAAATTAATCAAGAAAATTGATACTTCTCAATCTTCCAATAACGGTTTATCTGAAGCCACATTACTCGATACCAACAACGACCTATCTATCGATTATATTTATGCCGGAGACCTACAGGGAAATCTCTGGAAGTTTGATATAAGCTCTGCTGATATCGATGATTGGCAAATAGCAAACAGGCAAGCGAGCCTAAAACCGTCTCCATTATTCAAAGCGCAATATCCAAAATTAGTTGCAGGTAGCATAAGAAAAGTAAATCAGCCAATCACCACTGCCCCTACAATAAAAACACACCCTAATGGAGGTCACTTGCTGCTATTCGGCACTGGAAAGTACTTTGAAGCAAAAGACAGCCAAGTGTTCTCTAGTGATCCCATCCAAAGTTTTTACGGTATTCATGATGATAAATTAAATGTAATAAGCGATCGGAATCAGCTCGTTGCACAAAACTTTATCTATCAACAAAATAGCGGAGCAAACACTGTTGCAAGTCGCTCGAGCACCAATAAAACGGTGAACTTCGCCTCGCAAAAGGGCTGGTACATTGATTTGCACCCACCGACAACAACGACCCCAAGCGTTACAGGAGAAAGAGTTCACCAAAGAGCACTGCTGTATAAAGATAAAGTTATTTTCTTTACTACCACTCCAACAGCCACACCTTGTGAGTTTGGTGGTACTAGCTGGCGCTTAATACTTAATTCACTAGATGGTGGCGCTGGAGATAAGGTAGTCAGCGATGAAAACAACGATGGAAAGATCGATGATAACGATAAGCTCTATATAAGAGATAAAGATGGAAACGTGACACAACTTATTGCCACAGGTAAGCAGAGCAAAGGTATTACTGCTGGAGGAACACTAGCCGGTAACAAGCTAATACTTCACAATACTAAGGGTGGTATAGAAGAAGTCGATTTATTCGAAGATGATGGGCCTGCATTAAAACCAGGCCGGCTATCCTGGCAACAAATACGATAACGCTCGTGCTATTTATGTAGCCAACGGTATCTTGAATTTAAAAGCCTCGCATTGTTTTAATGTGCAAAAATAAGATAATGCAGGCTGATACGGACTTCTATCTAGCGTTCATATGATAGCAAGTCCGGTTATCTATAGGATTAAGGTGATCCGCTTATTCAATCAGTGCTTCAACGGTTGCTTGCGCTTGAATTTCAGCACCATCCGCTATTGTCGTCACTAAGGTAAATTTCTGATGGCTATTATTCGCAGTATAAGTGCGTGTGTAGCTAATAAAATGCGCAGGGCCAAAATTTGCTTGTTTGGTTTCATCTTGGGTTTTGGCCAAAGTAAAACTACCACCTGTTTTCTCAAGTAGCTCAATAAAGCCACGCTCTACATCATTGATATTAATGCCGCGGGTATATACGGAACAATCACCTGCTTTATTGATTGATACAAGGTAGTCTCCAACAACATTGGGGACTATCCAAACGGTACCGGGTTTATTTTGCAAAAAGAAATCCGCATTTTTCTTTTCTAACTCCGGCACGTTCGCTTCTTCAAACTTCGCCCTCAGTGTTGAAAAATCAGCGGCTTCTTTTAAGCAGGTTTTTTCATATAGCTGGGTAAAGAATTTTTCAGGATTTATAGAGACTGGTGCCGCTGCAAATACAGGCAGTGTAGCTCCTGCCAAAGAGAAAACAGCCATACGCATCAATGCTGACATAGAAACTCCAAAGTTAACTAAGTATAAATTTTAAACTAGTATATATTATCCCTTGCGGATAAACAGCTTAGATAGTTAAGTAAGGGAACAGCAGAGCCCTTGCTTAACTCATTGAAAAACTCTGCTATTAATTAGTAAAAATGATTAATAATCAAAAGCTTACTTATTCACAACTAAAAAATATTTTAGTGCTGTGGATAAGCAGCTTCTCCAATTGTCACCACGCTTTATTCACAGCCTGCGCGGCTAAAAACCATGTGTATAACTAAAGTTGAGCGATTGAACTCAAGTGCTCTTGCTTTTGCACTTCACTCATAAAACTTGCTTCAATGCTATTACTCGCCAATTGCTTAAGGTGCTGAACATCTAGCGGTAAGCTTTCAGCCAGCGCTAAATAATTAGCAGCCACATAGCCGCCAAAGTATGATGGGTCATCAGAATTCACTGTCACTTTTACACCGCGCTCTAGCATCTTTAGAATATTGTGATCACTCATTGAGGCAAACACTTTTAACTTTGTGTTTGACAGTGGGCAAACCGTTAGCGGGATTTGCTCTGCAATCAAGTGCTGCATCAATTCCTCATCTTCAAAAGCACGCACACCATGATCAACACGGCTTACTTTAAGCAGCTCAAGAGCTTGCCAGATATAAGAGGGCGGCCCCTCTTCACCCGCGTGCGCTAATGTGAAAAAACCGTACTCTAGTGCTTTTTCAAAGACCCGCTGAAACTTTTCAGGGGGGTGTCCAAGCTCTGAGCTATCAAGACCGATTGCAATGAGCTGATCTTTAAAAGGCAGGGCTTGCTCAAGAGTTTCAAAAGCAGATTCTTCGGATAAGTGGCGCAAAAAGGACATCACCAAAAAACTACTAATACCTAACTTAGCTTCGCCATCTTGTAACGCAGCGCTAATGCCCTTTATTACCGTTGAAAAGCTCACCCCTCTATCGGTATGAGTTTGTGGGTCAAAGAACGGTTCAACGTGGACTACGCCGTCTTCCTTGCAGCGTAATAGGTATGCCCAAGTTAAATCATAAAAGCCCTGCTCAGTAATCAGTACGCTAGCGCCTTGATAATAGATATCAAGGAAGCTTTGCAGGTTATCAAATTGATAAGCTTGGCGAAGTGACTCCACACTGTCATAGGCGAGCTCAACGTTATTGCGCTCTGCCAGCTCAAACATCAATTCAGGCTCTAATGAGCCCTCAAGATGTAGGTGAAGTTCAGCTTTTGGTAGTGCATAAATCAGTTTTTCCATAAACTAACCTACTTTTCAAAATATTCGTAAGTGGCAGCAAAGCGCGATAGCAAATAATTACCTGCTGATATCTCTTCATACTTAGCAGGGTTGCTCTCATCAAAACAACCGTGAAGCGCCTTTATTGATGTATCAAAATTAGGCTCAACAAAAAACGGCATGCTATAGCGTTCAGCACCACTTGGGTTTACAACACGATGCGGCGTAGAGGTATATCTATCATTACTCCAACGCGCCATCATATCGCCAATGTTAATCACAAAACTGTTTTCAACAGGTGTCGCATCAAGCCACTGCCCCTGCTTATCTTGTACTTGTAACCCACCGATACTATCTTGGTAGAGGATTGTTATACATCCATAATCAGTGTGGGCACCTGCACCTATTTGAGTCTCATCTTGCTTTGCTTCAATATTGGGATAATGAATAAAGCGTAGAACACTTAATGGCTCTGTAAAGCTGTTATCAAAATAATGTGGGTCAAGTTTTAGCGCAATCGCTAACCCCTTAAGGATAGTTTTGCCTAACTCAATCATATCCCAATAATGCGTTTCGACAAGTTCTTGGAAACCAGCCATATCCGGATATTGGTTAGTACCATGCAGCGGTTTATTGGCTAATACATCAATGTGATCAGCGGGTAAGTTACGCCCCATATCAAAGGTTTCTTTAAAATCCCCAGGCTTGCTCGGATCCAGTTGCTCTGTTCCGAAGTGCCCGTAACCGCGATGGTGAGTCGTTTGGGTGATATCAATTTTCAGCTTTTCTTCAACGGGTAAAGCAAAAAAATCTTGATAAAGCTTTGATAAATCAGCGATACGCTGAGCGCTGATGGCATGACCTGTGACATAAAAAAAGCCACTTTCGCGACACGCTTGATCAATGGCATTAGCCACTTCCTGCCAGTCGTTGGCATCAATGCTATAAAGAGGGGAAATATCGATAATGGGAATATAAGACTGTTGCATAACACAGCTCCTAAAAATAAAGGTTAAGAGTGAGCCAATAAGTCAGCTTATTGGCCCAGTGTGTTATTTCTAAGTGCCATCAAACTAGATAGCACTCAAACGGGACCGCACCACAGCCCCAACTTTTCAGTTTATAGTAAGTGCAAAGGCACTTATTTTGGAATGCTGCCTTTAACGCCTTCAACGTACCAGTTCATACCTAGAAGATCGCCCATTGGCAGTTTTTCACCCGCTTTAACTTTTAACTCGCCCGCTTGGTTCTTGATAGGACCTGTGAACGGGAATAGCTTGCCACTCGTGATGTCGTCAACAATTTGCTGAGCTTCTTTAGCAACGGCTTCTGGCATGTTAGTGAATGCAGGAACGATGATGTCTTTTTCAGCCATACCACCGAAGTAGTCTTCTGGCTTCCAAGTACCGTCCATCACTTCTTGTGTCTTGCGGATGTAAAGTTCTGCCCAGTCATCAACAACAGACATTAAGTGTGCATTAGGACCGAAGCTAGACATATCAGATGCTTGACCTACTGCAAACTTACCGCGACGCTCAGCTGCTTGCATAGCCGCTGGGCTATCAGTGTGCTGTAGGATAACGTCAACGCCTTGGTCCATCATCGCATTGGCTGCATCAGCTTCTTTACCTGGATCGAACCAGCTGTTAACCCAGATAATTTTTAGTTCAGCTTCTGGGTTGTACTTGTTCAGCGCTAGCTGCACAGTGTTGATATCGCGGATAACTTCAGGGATTGGGAAAGATGCGATATAACCAATCTTGTTGCTCTTAGTCATTTTAGCGGCAACGAAACCCGCTACGTAGCGACCTTCAAACGTTTTAGATAGGTAGTTACCCATGTTTTTAGACTTTTTGTAGCCTGTTGCATGTTCAAACTTTACGTTTTTGAACGTTTTAGCTACTTTCAAAGTTGGGTTCATGTAACCGAACGAAGTCGTGAAGATCAGCTTGTTGCCCGCTTTTGCCAAGTTGCGAATAACACGCTCAGCATCAGCGCCTTCTGGTACTGATTCAACAAAAGTTGTTTCAACTTTATCACCGAAGTGCTTTTCAACAGCTAAACGGCCTTGATCGTGTTGGTAGCTCCAACCGTGATCGCCAACAGGACCAACATAGACGAAACCTACTTTTAGCGGATCAGCCGCTTGAACATTAGCACCAGCCGCTAAGCCTAGGCCTAGTGCCGCACCGGCTAATAGTTTTTTTACGCTCAATTTCATGTTACCTATCCTTTTATTTGATTTATTTTCTATCTGCAAGTGGGGTAGAGAACGAGTATTCCATATCCCATGGGAAGCGAATCCAAGTATCTTGGCTCACTTCTGTTACAAAAGTATCAACTAATGGCTTACCCGATGGCTTAGCGTAAACAGTGGCAAAATGCGCTTTTGGCAGTAGCTCACGCACGTACTTTGCCGTTTTACCTGTATCAACTAAATCATCAACGAGTAACATTCCCTCACCATCGCCCGCCGCTGCTTTTAGCAATTGCAGCTCTCCTTGCGACTTATCGCCGTCATCGGTAGATGCGTAGCTAGAAATACACACAGTATCGATTAGACGAATATCTAACTCACGTGCCAGTATCGCCGCTGGTACTAAGCCGCCACGGGTAATAGCAATAATGCCTTTCCAAGGGCCCATCTCCAACAAGCGCCATGAAAGGGCTCTGGAATTTCTGTGTAACTCTTCCCAAGATACTGGGAAATCTCTGTTGTAAGGTGATGCAGACATATTAAAAAAGCTCCAGTCTAATTGACCATTTGGAAAACGCTTATAATACCCTAATCTACAACCATTTTTAATATATGGTTAAGAGACTTTTTTAGCTTTTTAGGTCAACTATTGCGCTTAACCCGCCAGCTTATTCGCGAGTTGGCTATGCTGCACCATTAACTTTTCTGTATCAATATCAATAATTTTGCTATCAATCACTCGCCAATTTCCAGCTACCATCACTCTATCTGCACGTTGTGCCCCACACAATAAGAGCGCAGCTAACGGATCGTGAGCACCGCTAAATCTTAGCTCATCTAACTTAAATAGCGCTAAGTCCGCTTGTTTACCAATCGCTATTTCACCTACATCTTCACGCCCAAGCACTTTAGCAGAGCCTTTAGTTGCCCAGCGGTAGGCATCAAAATGTGTCACTTTAGAAGAGCCGTAGCGCAAGCGTTGGATATATAGCGCTTGGCGCACCTCCTGAATCATATTCGAGCCATCATTCGATGCTGAACCATCAACACCTAAACCGACAGGCACACCCGCCGCTTCCAGCTCTAGGTTTCTAGCGATACCAGAGGCCAGCATCATGTTTGAGGTCGGACAGTGACAAACACCAACTCCCGCTTTACCAAGCTGGGCGATCTCTTGATCGTTAAAATGAATACCATGAGCCAGCCAAGTACGATCATTTAACCAGCCGACGCTTTCAAGATAATCAACAGTACGCAAACCAAAGCGCTGTAGGCAAAAATCTTCTTCATCGATAGTTTCAGCTAAGTGGGTATGCAAACGCACATCCAGTGATTTCGCCAGTGCTGCACTTGCTTGCATGATCTCGGGTGTCACCGAAAAAGGCGAGCAAGGGGCGAGTGCTATTTGCATCATCGCGCCTTCACCTCGTTGATGATAGCGTTTTACCAAGCGCTCAGAATCATCCAAGATCTGCTGTTGCTGCTGTACAGTATTTTGCGGCGGTAACCCACCGTCATCTTTTCCTAAACTCATTGAACCACGGGTAAACAAGTTGCGCATGCCGATGCTTTGGGCCGCCTCAACTTGAATATCGATAGATTCCTCCATCCCCGTTGGAAACAAATAGTGATGATCCGCTGATAGCGTACAACCCGATAACAGCAACTCACAAAGCGCTAGTTGAGTCGCACTGTGTAGCATCTCAGGCTGCAACCCAGCCCACACCGGATACAAGCTCTGCAACCAGGGAAATAACTCTTGGTTCAAGGCCGCTGGCAACGCACGGGTTAAGGTTTGATAGTAATGATGATGAGCATTGATTAAACCCGGCAACACCACCGACTCAGAGGCATCGTAAACCGTTTCACAGCGATCAGGCGTTTGCCCACCAGAGACCAGCTCAACAATTTTTCCATCACAAAGCACCACGCCGCCACGAGCATCAACCCCCTCTTCAACAAGGATAGCCAATGGATTCTTAATCCACGTCCGCTTCGCAGCACTTTGCTCTGTCATAAACTCTCTCTACTTTGTTCTCGCAACTTGTTTAGCTCTTAGCTCTTAGCTCTTAGCTCTTAGCTCTTAGCTCTTAGCTCGTAACTCGTAACTCGTAACTCGTAACTCGTAACTCAATTTAACTATGTGGATGGAATGGCTTGCCTAGCCACATTGGCGTATACATTTTCGATTTCATCACATTGCTTGAAATCATCACTAGTACTAGTACAGTCGCCGCATAAGGCATCATCGCTAGTAAGTTAGGCGATACTGGATAACCAAGCCCTTGAGCAACTAGATTCAAGATGCTGGCTAAGCCAAACAGATAAGCACCTAAAATAACGCGCTCTGCACGCCAAGTAGCAAATACAACCAGTGCTAAAGCAATCCAACCACGCCCTGCTGACATGTTCTCTGCCCACAAAGGAGTATACGCCAGTGATAAATAGCCACCAGCAAGGCCTGCCATAGCACCGCCAAACGCCACTGCTAAATAGCGAGTACGCATAACAGGTAGCCCAATAACATTGGCAGCGTGCGGGTTTTCGCCAACGGCTTTAACCACCAAACCTAAACGGCTAGATTTGAAGAACCAATAAACCAAACCGAACAACACAAAAGATAGATAGACAATTAAATCCTGACCAAACAGCATTTTTCCAATAATTGGAATCTCGCTCAACACTGGGATATTAATCGGCTCAAGTCCTGTAATAGGTACGCCAACGTAAGCTGCACCAATAAATGCAGACAAACCTGTGCCAAAAATTGTCAACGCAAGCCCCGTTGCCACTTGGTTCGCGTTAAGACCTAACGCTATACCCGCAAACATCATCGACATCACAATGCCGGCCACAATCGACATAATAAACCCGAGCGCTAGGCTGCCAGTGGTCAAAGTGACGATAAAACCGATCACAGCGCCCATCAGCATCATGCCTTCTTGGCCCAAATTCAGCACACCACTTTTTTCACAAACCAGCTCACCGAGCGCCACTATTAACAGTGGCGTACCCGTACGCACCATGGCATAGAAAACATTCGTTATTAAATCGATATCCACTACGCATTCCCCACAGTATTTTGCTCAGCCCCAGCTACCTGAGATTTATTAAGTTTAATTTTAAAGTTGATCAATACATCACAGGCCAACAGGTAAAACAGCAACATCCCCTGAAACAGCGAAGTCACCGCCAATGGCATGTTGAGCTCAATCTGTGCGAGCTCTCCCCCCATGTAGATCAATGCCATCAGCAAGCTGGCAAAAAAGATCCCCACCGGATGCAAGCGCCCTAAAAAGGCCACTATAATCGCTGCATAGCCATAGCCCGGCGAAATAGACGGAATTAGCTGGCCAATAGGCCCTGTCACCTCACCAGCACCGGCAATCCCTGCCAGCGCACCACTGATAAGCATAACCAGTAGCACTAAGCGCTTGTGCTTAAAGCCAGAGAGCTTGGCTGCGTTGCTATCTAAACCTAGCACTTGAATTTGAAAACCGACGAAAGAGCGCGAAATAAACACCCAGCTTGCCACTACGGCGAACATCGCGAATAGGATACCGATGTGTAAGCGCGTATCTTCCAAGAGAATCGGTAAAGTTGCACTATCAGAGAAAACCGCAGACTCAGGGAAACCATAGCCATCGGGATCTTTTAGAGCACCATGTACAAAATACAGCAGCAAGTACAAAGCGATGTAGTTGAACATGATAGTGGTTAATATCTCATTGGCGTTAAAACGATTACGTAACCAGGCTGCCAGTAAGCCCCACAAGGCACCACCTAAAGCACCGCTCAACAAAACGACAGGTAAAACCCAAAAGCCTTCTGCTTCAATAAGCTGTAATGCAACGGCACTTGCTAGCAAGCCTCCCATTAAAAGCTGGCCTTCAGCCCCTATGTTCCAAACTTGCGCTTTAAAGGCCAACGCTAAGCCCACCGCACACAACATAATTGGCGCCGCTTTCACGCAAAGTTCAGCAAAACCGTAAAGATCTGAAACAGGGGATATTAAGAATACACCGAGCGCGTGAAACGGGTCGTGCCCTAAGAAAATGAAAAATATCCCACCGGTAACTAAGGTGAGAATTCCGGCTAGCAGTGGTGACAGGTAAGACATTCTCTTGGAAGCTTCACCGCGTGGCTGCAATTTTAAAAACATAAAATCTCCGCTAAAAATAGCTATGCAAATTTAGATTGATGATCACACAGATCACGCTGCATCTTGTGGGGAATCAAACACCCCGGTCATCCAGCGGCCCACTTCTTCGATCGACGTCTCAGTGGTAGCTTTACTTGGCGACAATTCACCATCGCAAATAGCGCACAGGCGATCACTGATCAAAAACAGCTCATCAATATCTTCGGAAATCACTAAGATAGCCGCCCCTTGGTCACGTAGCTCAATCAAGGCTTTGTGAATGGCAGTAGCAGCGCCGATATCCACTCCCCAAGTAGGGTGTGCGGCCACTAGCAGTTTCGGGTTTTGCAGAATCTCACGACCAATAATAAACTTTTGCAGGTTCCCCCCTGAAAGGCTCTGCGCCGCTGCATTGCGATTAGGGGTTTTTACTTTGTAATCGGCAATGATTTTATCGGCAAACTGTTCTGTCTTAGCTTGATTGATCAGTCCGAAACTCACTAGTCCTTGCAAAAATCCGGTTAACAAAGTGTTATCTTTCAAACTCATTTCAGGTACCGCACCACGGCCTAAACGCTCTTCGGGCACAAAGCCTAAACCTAGCTCGCGGCGCTTGCGCGGGTCTAACAACCCCACAGCTGTATCAGCAAAATTGACGGTTTCGGCTTTATCTAAAATGTGTTCACCGCTCAAAGCAGCTAGCAACTCTTCTTGGCCATTACCAGCAACTCCAGCAATACCCAGAATTTCGCCTTGTTTAACCTCAAAGTTAATGCGCTTTAAAGTAGCACCAAAAGGATCATCACTGAGCATCGAAAGGTCTTTCACACTTAAAAAGACCTCGCCCCCTGCTGATTTGGCGTAATCAGTACTAATAGGCGTATCATCACCAACCATCAGCTGGGCCATTTTAGTGGCACCTGCTTCAGCGGGTATGCAATCCCCCGTTACTTTACCGCCACGCAATATAGTAGCACTGTGACAAAGATCACGAACTTCGTTTAATTTATGAGAAATAAACAAGATACTGCAACCATCTGCGGCTAACTGTCGCAAAGTCACAAACAGCGTTTCTACTTCTTGAGGGGTGAGAACTGAGGTAGGTTCATCTAAAATTAGCAGCTTAATGTCTTGTACAAGGCAACGCACAATCTCCACACGCTGGCGCTCACCGACACTCAAAGAGTGAATATGACGATCGGGGTGCAGCTCCATACCGTATTTCTTAGAGACTTCAACAATACGCTTAGTTAGCTCTTCTAAGTCACCGGCATCATCACCGAGGGCCAAGGCAATATTTTCAGTCACGGTTAGTGTTTCAAACAGCGAAAAGTGCTGAAATACCATGCCGATTCCCATGTGGCGCGCAGAGGACGGATCTTTGATCGTTACCTGCTCACCTTCCCAGTAGATCTCTCCACCATCCGGCTTAGTGACCCCGTAAATCATTTTCATCAGGGTACTTTTACCCGCGCCGTTCTCGCCTAATAGAGCGTGAATCTCGCCGGGGGTGATTTCCAAATTGACTTTGTCATTGGCAAGGCAACCTGGGTATTGTTTGGTAATACCTTTAAGTTGCAATCGATAATGAGTATCTGATGACTCGACAGTTTGTCCGTTCATCGTTAGCTGTGTCCTTATCTCTGAAATGTACGACATTTCAATCACAATCAATCAAAAATGCGCTGTTAAAACAGCACGAAAAGAGCATTAAAATTGATGAGATCTATTATTATTTTTTACACACAAGTTAAGAATTTATAAAAAAGCTGACCCAAAAGACAGGTTTTTTTCAGCTATTTTCTGATTTTCAACTATTTTTTGATCAATAAACCACTAAAAGCGATTGTTTTTTATACAATTTATTGTATTTTTCGATAATTGATAAAGTGTCGTAAAAAGCGACGAATACTAGCATATCCGCTTAGAAATCTGCACATAGATGTTGACCAATTGGACAGAGATTGGAATTGGTTTTTAGGCTAGCCTTTTGATTTTAAGCTTAGCCTCCTCCTCTTTAAGACGCATCTAAAAACAAGGCCGTAAAACAGGATTAAGTGACATGTATAAAAGCGCAATAGCAGCGGTGATGATTGAAGACGGGATAAGAATGTGCCAACTCAAAGATCCCTTCTCAAATGCAATCGGCATTAGAGAAATAGCCAAATAAAGCGATCAATATTCATGCCACGTTATAAACGCAAACCTTAAACTGATCAAAAAACCAACTTCCATCATTAAAAGGGAATATTAATGAAATTCACAAAAATCTGTATCGTTAGCTTGCTCGTACTTAACAGCAGTTATAGCGCTGCTCAAAGCTGCCAAGAAGGTCTTTATGTTCAAGGCAGTCAAGCTTGTACTGCTAGTGAAGATGCTTGCCCAAACAAGTATTTATACCAAGTTAACTGTGACGGCGATCAAACACAATTGAAGATGCTACGCGCTTCTAGCACTGCCAAAAAATACGGTTACCAAGCGGGAGATATTCGCTATCAAGGAAATAGCAGTGAAGGGACTTTTATTCAGTACTTTCCTACCAAACAATGTGGTGACCCGGTGCGCATAACAACAGATGCAAAACTGAAGTTTTCCAATCAATCTCTTGAAATAAGCTATCAGCGTCATCGTTATAATGAAACCCGTTGTAAAGTGAAGAGTAACTCGGCGATTCTCAAAGAAATAACATTATTGAAGGTTAAGTAGTTTTAGGCGATATTGGGGGCTCGCTTCTTTATTGGCTTAAGAGCCCTTCTCACTTACATTGATCGCATCAAAACAACACATTTCCCCAATCAACTAGTGGCTAAATAGCTCTTTCAGATATACTCTTTGCAATCGCTACATTTTATAAAGTTAATATATGTATTGCATCAATGGCTATGCTAAGGGTTTTAAATTAACAGATGAATAATAACGATCAACAACCGCACTTTGATATCCATGCACTGGCCGCTCAAGAGCAGTTATCGATAGGTATGATTGGCTACGGCAGCTTTGGTGCATTTTTACACCAAATAGCGCAGCGCTTTCTCAGCACAGCCAAGGTAAAAGTTTACTCTGATAAACACAGCATAGATCAACAAACCTTCTACAACCTTAATGACGTCGTCAGCTGTGATATAGTGATATTGGCAGTGCCTATTAGCGCATATGAGCAAGTGCTGCTCGATATCGTACCCAAAATGCGCCCCAACAGCGTGCTGGTGGATGTAGCCACAGTAAAACACTACACCACGCAACTGATACAAAACCTATCACCTAAGTGCGCTTATATCGCACTACACCCAATGTTTGGGCCTGAGAGTTACAGAAAACGCGGTGGCGACCTTTCAGATTTACGCGTCGTAATTACCGATAATACCCTCAATGAACAACAGTACGCGTTCTTTAGCCAGTTCATCGAAAATACTGGGTTATTGCTGGTGGAGAAAACCTCGAAAAAGCATGATCAAGAGCTGGCTGAAACGCTGTTTTTAACCCACTTTATCGGTCAAATCATTTCCAAAGGTAACTTCGAGCGCACCGAGATCGATACCGTATCCTTCGCTTATTTAATGGATTCAGTCGATTCCGTTAGGCACGATGATCAACTGTTTAAAGATGTGTGCCGCTTTAACCCCTACTGTTTAGAAGTGATAGAGCGCTTTGATGAGAGTGACCGCTTCGTGCGCAATACGATGTTAGGGATAGAGCGCGAAGAAGGCCTTAAATAACCTGAATCCTGATATTGATATCTACATGGATGTAGATAGTTTTGTAAACCATTGGGATCAAATTAGTTAATAGGTAACAACCCTCCCTTTACATCAGCTAGCAAAATAAATATTCCCCGCATCAAACAGCATCTTCAGCGCCAGCAAGGTTAAAATCACTGTAACTCCCTTTTGAAAAAATGCCTGCGGAAGTCGGTGCAGCAACGATTTGCCAAAATATGTCCCGATAAACCCTGTCACTAGCATCATCAGCAAAAACACCGCCCACTCTTTAAAGGCGAAACCCAATGCTGAGAAAATAATGATTTTTAAGCCGTGCTGCACCACCATCAAAGTGCCATGTGTGGCTGATACCTGCTGAGATTGCATTTGCTTTCGAGGTAAAAGCGCCATCGCTAAAGGCCCCGTGGCACCTATGAACATAGTACTAAATGTCACCCAAATACCGCCAATCGTATAAGTGTAGCGATTAGCTTTAAGCTGTTTTGGCTTAGGCCCCCACACTACGTATAAAATAAATAACCCCACAATACTCAGCAAAACACTTTCAGGTAAAGCCACCACAAACTGACCACCTATCAAAGCACCAATAACCGCCCCTAAAAAATAGTAACGAATAATGTTCCAATCAATAAACGTTCTTAGTAAAGCTGCTCTTGAAATATTACTGCTCGCTTGAATGACTCCGTGAATAGGAATCACGTAGGCAACGGGTAAAAAATTAACTAATGCAGCCAACATTATTACGCCTCCCCCTATACCGAAAGCTGCTGTCATTGCCGAGGTAAAAAGAGAGGTCATAAGGAGAAGAGATGTACTAGAGAGATCTAAAAAAAGCTCAGGCCATAACCCCAATTGCTGTAAATCAGCTAACATTTAATGTCCTTTTCTATAGTGGTTTAGATGCTGAATGTTCAAAACTAATTCAACGCCTAAGCATAATGTACTATTGCTATAAACATTTGCCTAGTTTATAAACGATGGCCTAATTACTTGGATTGTACTCTTTATGAACGACACTTTAATAGCTGATTTTGAAGCAGATTATATAATTATTGGTGCAGGCACAGCCGGTTGTGTTTTGGCAAACCGACTATCGCAAAACCCCGCTAATTCTGTTTTATTGATAGAAGCCGGTGGTAAAGATAACTACCCATGGATCAAAGTGCCGATCGGCTATTTGTTTACCATGAACAATCCGAAAACCGATTGGTGTTTAAAAACCCAACCTGATCCCGGTCTCAATGGTAGGGCGCTGAACTATCCCAGAGGAAAAACCCTCGGTGGCTGCTCGTCAATCAATGGCATGATTTATATGCGTGGCCAAGCGGCTGACTACGATCACTGGGAAGCACTAAGCAATGAAGGCTGGAGCTGGAACAACATTCTACCCTATTTTAAAAAATCAGAAGATCACTGGGCAGGTGCCACTGACATTCACGGTGCTGGTGGCGAGTGGCGCGTTGAGAAGCAACGCCTGTCATGGCCGATTTTAGATAATGTGATGCGCGCCGCACAAGAGATAGGCATCCCACAAGCTGATGATTACAATGACGGCGACAACAAAGGCTTCTGCTATTTTGAAGTAAACCAGAAAAAAGGCCGTCGCTGGTCAAGTGCCGATGCCTTTTTACACCCTATCAAAGAGCGTCCTAATCTAACCGTTTTGACCCACACCCAAGCTGAGCGCTTAAATCTTGAAAATGGCCGCGTCAGCGGTGTACACCTTGTCAAAGGCAAAACAAGCTCACAACAACAAAAGGTTTATGCTAAAGCCAACAAAGAAGTCATACTCAGCGCTGGTGCCATTGCTTCACCGCTGTTATTGCAGCGTTCAGGCATCGCTGCTAAAGCACTGCTCGACTCTTTAAATATAGAACAGCAGCACGAGCTACCAGGTGTCGGTGAAAACTTGCAAGATCACTTACAAGTGCGCATGGTTTTCAAACTAGAAAACGCTAATACCTTAAACGAACTTTCTCACAGTTTAATTGGCAAGGCCAAAATGGGTTTGCAATACGCTTTCAATCGCAGCGGCCCCCTATCGATGGCACCCAGCCAAATGGGAGGTTTTGCGAAAAGCTCAGAGGATTTCGACACCGCTAACATTGAATACCATGTCCAGCCACTTAGCTGCGATAAACTCGGCGATCCCCTCGATACATTCCCCGCCGTCACCGCATCTGTGTGCAATTTGCGCCCTAAAAGTATCGGTCACGTCCATTTAAGCGCGAAAGAGCTAGGTGCACCACCGATTATAAAAGCGAACTATTTATCACACCCTGAAGATAAACAAGTCGCAATCGATTCTTTAAAACTGACCCGTAAAATCTTTCAGGCAAACAGCTTAAAAGTCTTTAATCCTGAAGAGTACAAACCTGGCGCCGATGTCACCTCTGACGAAGCACTTCTTAAATCAGCAGGCGATTTAGGTACCACCATTTTCCACCCTGTTGGCACCTGCAAAATGGGCAGTGACGAGATGGCAGTCGTGGATGCACAGCTCAAAGTGCATGGCCTTTCAGGCATTCGTATTGCCGATGCATCTATAATGCCGACCATCACCTCAGGTAATACCTGTTCACCGGTAATTATGATTGCTGAAAAAGCGGCGGATATGATTTTGAAAGGAAGTTAAGCAAATTCATTATGATTGTTAATGATAATAGTTTGCATTTACTACTTTGATCAATTACTCTCTAGTTATTAGGTAAACAACAGGGAGTTTAAAAATGCAAACTATCAATAATTACCGCCGTATAATGATTAAAACGACCTACCCTGTTGCTGTAATTAGTGCAGCAATTTTACTATGTCTTCTATTTGGTCCTGTATTCACAAGCTAAATAAGACATACATTACCTTTCTAAAAAACTCATCGTTTCTATGCGGGTTAAATAATTCTTATAGAATAGATACTTAATTGTAAATTAATTGCTAAAATGAAATGACTTTTCTCTTTCTTTAGTGCGGTCAATAAATGCGATTAATTGCTATTTTTTTGTTACTTTTCAGCGTTAACCTTCAAGCAGCACTCAAAGCTAGTGTCAGTGCAACAAAGATTAAAATTAATCAAACTCTGCAGTTAAAGCTATCGTCTGATAACGCTGATGGAAAGCAGCCTAATCTCACTGTACTTAAGCGAAACTTCACTATTGTGGGCAGCAGTAAAGTCAGTCGTCCTTATGTAAGTAATAGTCAGAAGAAGCAGCGTACGCTGTGGTATTTTATTCTTAAACCGAAAAGATCAGGTACCTTGAGTATCCCAAAACTCAGCGTCAATGGTGCATCAAGTCAATCGATCAATATTTATGTGCGATCAAACAAGCCCGTTAAATCTAAACCGAAAGTGGCCAAAAAAGTAGATGAGTCGCTAACTTACGACATAGTTGTCACCGCAAAAGCCAACAAAAGCAAATTATACCCAAACGAAATGCTTATTTATGAGCTAACGATTAATAGTGATAAAAGCAAACCATTAGACTTCACTGTAACTCCACCTTTCGTCGCAGGGGCTGTTATATTGCCCTTAAAAGAACCTACTTTCCAAGAAAAGCCTCAGAGGTCAAAGTTACGTGTTATACGTAAACAAAGCTTTGCAATATTTGCAGAGCAAGTCGCCTTATATTCTATCGACCCCGCATCTATTGCATTTAATAGCGCTAATGAAGGTAAAGAAATCGTCCTCAAGGCAAATAATTTACGTTTTGAAGTAATGCCTAAAGCTAATCAAACTAGCCTTGGTTACTGGATCCCTAGCGATAGCATTAAACTCTCGCAGCAATGGCAGGATACGCAATCACAGAGCTTTCAAGTAGGAGATACTATTAAACGCATTATCAGTATAGAAGCCCGTGCTATCGATGCCGATATACTCCCATTATTGAGTACATTAACGCACGAAAAAATGAAAGTTCAACTTGAGGATGTTAGCGTTGATAATAAGGTCGTTGACGGGCAGATGATTGCCATTCGCCGAGAGGTCGTCTCTATGACTTTCAAATCAGCAGGTCAAATTAACTTGCCGCCTATCGATATTCACTGGTGGAATACCCAGCTCGATCAAGCCAGGATTTCAAGTTTAAACCCGAAAAGCTTCACTGTTGTGGATGCAAAAGATCCTTCAATTACTACCTTGCAATCGACAAAACCAGAAGAAGAAACTCGCCAAAATACTAATGATAAAGTGCTAGCAGCTAAAGAAACTAACGATAAAAGCATCCAACCAAGTGTCGAAAAAAAGACATCAGCCCCCTTTAGCGCTCAGCAAATGAACCTAATTGTCATTATTTTGTTCACGCTTTTAGTCGCAACCACCCTCGGATGGCTAATAAGTTCACGTAAGCGTCGCTAACTGCTATATTTTATCCACATTGGCTTGTTTTTTTTATACCCAATTTCAGAGAGCTTTTTTAATAACTTTGTGTTTTTAAAAAAGCCTTTTTCATTCCCCTCCTTTAAAACCAATAATCCTTTATAAACAATACCTTAAACATTCCATGTCTTGATAAGCACAACAGCTGACAATAAGGTTTCAGAATACATTCAGACATTTTCTGCAATTCAAAACAAAGTGTAATTCCACTAATAAAAAATCCACTCACATAGTTATCAACAATTTTAAGTAATATCCAAAAAATTCTTAGAAAATAATTTGAAAATAATTCACAAAAATTTGAACTCTTCAATTAACGCCCCTTGTGGATAAAAACAGCTTCTATACACAGCTAGTTTTACACCTTTCACCAGTGTTCCACGGGAGATATGCAGAGGCTTATCCACTATTCACAAAATACCCACTAGATAGTTACAAATTTATTCACATTTATTATTTATCTGTTATGATCCCTTTTTTTGAAAAACCGATTCTTGTGGGTAATATGTTGTAAAAGAATCATCTGAGGTTGAACAAAAATGTGGACAAAAACAGCAGTGGATAACCCATGCTTTTATACACATATTTAACCCCAGATAATCACTGTGGATAAGCAGGATTCCACGCTAGTTATTATTCTTGTAAGTTACTGAATATATTATTCTTTATATATTTAATAACAGATATTCACATCCCTTATATTAACAACCACTATAATCAAACTAATATATCTTTATATATATTCTTAATAATTAAGATGTAAAAAGAGCTGATTAAATTTTGAACATTACTAATTTTTATTCAACACTGTATACTCCTGCCATCGAAATTTGATGATCAAAATTATCAACAGCAAAAAATTATTTTTAAGAGAGGCTTTTTAAGTGGATTATCCCGATCAATTCGACGTCATAATCATCGGTGGTGGTCATGCAGGTACAGAAGCCGCTTTAGCATCAGCGAGAAAAGGTGCCAAAACTTTATTGCTAACACATAACATCGAAACTTTAGGTCAGATGTCATGTAATCCAGCAATTGGTGGCATAGGTAAATCACATCTTGTAAAAGAAATTGATGCACTAGATGGTGCAATGGCTAAAGCCACAGATTTAGCAGGTATTCAATTTCGCATTTTAAATTCAAGAAAAGGTCCTGCAGTAAGAGCCACTCGTGCTCAAGCAGATCGTGTTTTGTATAAAGCTGCTATTCGTGAAATATTGGAAAATCAACCTAATTTACTTATTTTCCAGCAAGCAGCTGATGATCTCATTATTGAACAACAGCAAATTAAAGGTGTAATTACCCAAACAGGTATTACTTTTAGAGCAAAAAGTGTTGTTTTAACAGCAGGCACATTTTTAGCAGGCTTAATTCATATTGGTTTAGCTAATTACACCGGTGGTCGTGCAGGTGATCCTGCATCAACAACACTTGCAAAACGCTTGCATGAATTACCTTTTAGAATTGATCGACTAAAAACGGGTACTCCTCCACGTATTGATGCAAGATCTGTCGACTTTTCAAAAATGCAGGTTCAGCCTGGTGATACACCTTTACCTGTTATGTCTTATATGGGAAATGTTAGCCAACATCCAAAACAAGTTAATTGTTATATCACCCATACCAATGAAAGAACTCACGATATTTTACGTACTGGCTTAGATAGATCTCCTTTATATACAGGTGTAATTGAAGGCGAAGGGCCAAGATACTGCCCATCAGTTGAAGACAAAATTATGCGATTTGCAGATAAAACATCGCATCAAGTATTTGTTGAACCTGAGGGATTAACGACTCACGAGCTTTATCCAAATGGAATATCTACAAGCTTACCATTTGATATACAGCTGCAAGCAGTTCGTTCTATTGTTGGTTTTGAAAATGCACATATCACTCGTGCTGGCTATGCAATTGAATATGATTTCTTCAATCCGCAAGATCTGAAACACACTTTGGAAACTAAGTTTGTCAAAGGATTGTATTTTGCAGGTCAAATAAACGGCACAACAGGTTATGAAGAAGCTGCTGCACAAGGTTTACTTGCGGGAATGAACGCAGCTGCCTTAGCTCTTGAGCAAGAACAGTGGTATCCAAAAAGAGATGAAGCATATATCGGTGTATTAGTTGATGACTTAATTACACATGGTACTTCTGAACCTTATCGTATGTTTACTTCAAGAGCGGAGTATCGATTAATATTAAGAGAAGACAATGCTGATCTTCGCTTAACAGAAATTGGCTACAAGTTAGGCGTTGTAAGTGAAGAGCGTTGGCAGGCATTTTCAATTAAAAGAGAAGCAATAGAAACTGAAAATCAGCGTTTAAAATCAACTTGGGTACAGCCTAGTACACCTGAAGCGGAAGAACTGAATAAGAAATTTAGTAAAGATCTTGTTCGAGAGTACTCACTCGCTGATTTATTAAAACGACCAGAATTAAACTACCAAGATATTGCAAACTTAAAAGGACAAGGAGTGACTGATCGCCAAGTTCAAGAGCAAGTCGAAATTGAATTTAAGTACTCTGGTTATATTGAACGTCAAAAAAGCGATATTGATCAAATGCGCCGCCAGGAAAATACTAAATTACCTGCGGATTTTGACTATGAACAAGTCAGTGGCTTGTCAAATGAGTTAAAAGCTAAGCTGCAACAGCATACACCTGAAAATATAGCTCAGGCGGGAAGAATTCAAGGAATGACACCTGCTGCAATATCGCTATTACTTGTTTATATTAAGAAACATAAGCTATTAAACAAAGCCAAAAGTAACTCAGATATTTAGTTACTCACAGCGAAAAAATAAAATTAGGCTGTGTGTAACTGTGTTATACACAAGCCATTCACTGCTAAGGTTTACATTAAATGTCAGATAATCAATATCGACAGCTCCTTGAAAAACAATTACTAATTTTAGGCCACAAGTTTGATGAAGCGACTATTGATCAGTTACTGGGTTATCATGCATTACTTGTGAAATGGAATAAGGCCTATAACTTAACAGCTGTGCGTGATCCATTAACAATGATTACAAGGCATATTGTCGATAGCTTAACGGTGTTATCTCATATTGATAATGCAAAGTTATCCAATATTGTAGATGTGGGTAGTGGGCCTGGCATACCAGGTATTTTATTGGCCATTTGTAGACCTGATTTGCAAGTAACAAGTATTGATAGCAATGGCAAAAAGACACGTTTTCAAAACCAAGTAAAAATAGAGCTTGGTTTACAGAACTTAACTGTCATCAGAGGCCGTGCAGAAGATTGCAAGTCTGGTCCTTTTGAAGCAGTAATCTCGCGGGCATTTGCATCTTTAGCAGATATGCTGAAATGGACAGATAATTTATGCGCAAAAGATGGCTGCTTTCTTGCAATGAAAGCACTTATTTCTGATCAAGAGATATCGCAACTACCTGAAGGATATGCTCTAATTGCCAGTCATGTACTAGAGTTACCTAATCGAGAAGATACCCGTCATCTGTTAGAAATAAGGAGAGTCTAAGCGTGGCAAAAATCCTGACAATTACCAACCAAAAAGGTGGCGTTGGTAAAACCACAACCTGCGTTAATTTGTCAGCATCTCTCGCAGCAACCAAAAAGCGTGTTTTACTGGTTGATTTAGACCCACAGGGCAACGCAACCATGGGTAGCGGAGTTGACAAGTACGACTTACAAAACTCTGCTTATGAATTACTGACAGGAAAAGCCAAAGCTGAAGATTGCATCGTCCACTCTGAAGAAATTGGTTACGATGTAATAGGTTCAAATGGTGATTTAACAGCAGCTGAGGTCGAGTTACTTGAATTACCAAGAAGAGAGTTTCGTCTTAAAATGGCATTGATGCCAGTTATCGAGAACTATGATTTTGTACTCATTGATAATCCACCTTCTCTAAACTTACTTACAGTAAATGCATTGGCTTCATCAAGTGGCGTTATTATCCCAATGCAATGTGAATATTATGCCTTAGAGGGGATAAGTTCACTTATTGGTACTATTGAAAAAATAAATGCGCGGCTAAACCCTTCATTAAAAATAGAAGGCATTTTACGAACTATGTATGACCCGCGCATGACACTCACTAAAGATGTTTCAAACCATCTCATTGAGTATTTTGGTGAAAAGGTATATCGCACAATAATTCCACGTAATATTAGATTAGCAGAAGCGCCATCTCATGGCTTACCTGCATTGCTTTACGATAAAAACTCTCGCGGTGCTTTAGCTTATTTAGCACTAGCTGGCGAGTTAAGCCGAAAGACAGAGCAAGAACTTAAACAACAAGCATTAGATGAAGTAACAGAAGAATAAATCTGTTAGCAAAGGATAAAGATAAATGGCTAAAAAAAGAGGATTAGGTCGCGGTTTAGATGCACTGCTATCAAGCTCTAACTTAGAGGCGCAAATAAATACCGATTTAGAATCAGATGTCGCCGTCGATGGGCCTAAAACAGAAGGTTATGTTGCTTTAGAACTGGAAAAGATACAGCGTGGTAAGTATCAACCAAGAAGGGATTTAGAGCCTCAAGCGCTGGTAGATTTATCGAATTCTATTAAGGCACAAGGGGTGATGCAGCCAATCATTATTCGCCCTATCCATGATGCTGAAAACTCTGATGTAAGTTATGAAATTATAGCCGGTGAGCGCCGTTGGCAAGCAAGTCAATTAGCGGGACTAGCAACGATACCTGTGATCATCAAAGATGTTTCTGATGAAGCGGCGATTGCGATGGCGTTGATCGAAAATATCCAACGTGAAAATTTAAATGCGATGGAAGAAGCTATTGCATTAAAGCGATTACAAGATGAGTTTGAACTCACTCAGCAAGAAGTGGCAGATGCGGTAGGTAAATCTCGTTCTTCAGTGACTAACTTGTTACGTTTGACGAAATTAACTGATGATGTGCGCAAGATGCTGGAATATGGCGATCTTGATATGGGGCATGCCAGAGCGCTTCTTGGCCTTGAAGGTGAGATACAAGTAGAAGTTGCAAGGGATGTTACGGCTAAAGCATTATCGGTACGTCAAACAGAAGAGTTAGTTCGAAAATGGCAGACTGGAGCTCTTCCAAAAATGCCTGCTGTTAAGCCCGAACCCGATGTCAATTTACAGAAAATATCTCAAGATTTAGCGAATAAATTTGAGGCAAAAGTAGATATTAAACAAAATGAAAAAGGGCGGGGTAAAATAACCATCTCTTTTGAGAACGCCGAGAAACTTGAAGCTATATTGGCTAGTTTGTAAGTTAAAAGCTGTTAAATTGAAATAACCTATCCTAAGAGAGTAGCTTTGGGGTGGATTTAAAAAACTATAAAAAAATTAATAATACTCAGCTATTACAATAAAAACGGCAGTTTTA
>CAKZOD010000007.1 GCA_937136055.1 uncultured Oceanospirillaceae bacterium
GACACTTTATCAATATCTTCGCCTTCAGCGCCTGCCATCACCGCTATATTTCTAGCGTGCAATGCCATATGCCCTTTCTGAATGCCTTCAGTCGATAACGCTTTCAATGCCGCCATATTTTGCGCCAAGCCAACAGCCGCCGCTACTTGTGCGAGCTCTTGCGCCGATTTGATGTCCATCAACGCTAGTGCAGCCTGTGCGGTAGGGTGTGTTTTAGTCGCACCGCCCACAATGCCCAACGCCATCGGTAGCTCTAGTGTGCCGATTAAGTGGTTATTACTATCGATGCGCCAGTCACTTAAGGAAGAATAACGCCCCTGCCTTGCCGCCCAAGCATGAGCGCCTGCTTCTATTGCTCGCCAATCATTACCTGTGGCAATAACGATGGGATCTATGCCATTCATGATGCCTTTATTATGAGTCGCTGCGCGATAAGGATCGATAATTGCCAGCGCACAAGCTTCTACTATGCCCTGTGCAACTTGCTCCCCTGAGTAGTCAGCAGTAGCAAGCGCTGATATCGGTAGTGATAAATTCGCTCGCACTAGACGCCTATCGGCTAGGTTAGACAAAATACGTAACCTCACTTCGCCGCCGCTGACTTGTTCAATAGTCGGTGCTACCAACTCAGCCATAGTATTAACAGTATTCGCACCCATCGCATCGCGAACATCCACCAGCAAATGCACCACCAACATATCGCCAATTGGCGTATTTTGAAATAAGTGAACTTCAAGCTCTTTACAACCACCACCTAAGCCCAACAAAACATTGTCTTTGCTGTTAGCCAGTGCGATGATCTGCTGTGAGGCATCGATTAATTGCTGTTTCGCAGCATCGATATCGGGAATGTTAAGAATTTGAATTTGGGCACGCATGATAGGCTGATCACAAGTGCTACTAAAGCCCCCGTGTTCACGCACTATTTTTGCCATATGTGATGCCGCTGCCACAACGGATGGCTCTTCGACAGCCATCGGAATTAAATAGTCTTTATTATTGATTACAAAATTGGCAGCGATGCCTAAAGGTAGCTCAAACTTCCCCACTACATTCTCGATCATCCCCTCTGCAAGCGCGATAGAGAGTGCACTTTGATCATCATCGCCGCTAAAGTCTTTGGCATAGTGCGCGGCTAATGTACTGTGTTCAAGCACTTTCTCTAAGCGTTGCGCAGGTGATAATTGACGTAAGTCTGCAATCCGGGAATTGATCATTCTTTGTGGCTTATCTTGGCTATCCATTTTCGCTCCAGATTCTCATTTCAGCTTTTTACCTTACTGCTCAAGATTTTCTATCTGTCTTAAGAGCAGGCGTATAAGTTATTAATTATTCTATTATATTTAGTTACTGATGTTCTGCTGTTTTTCTGCACATTAAAATGCGACAGTTTGTACAATATTCATCCCTCAGAATGCTTCCCAGCACTTATTTTTTAACATATAGTGCGCTTCTAAAATACCTTGAAACCCCAGCTTAATGAAGACATTCACTGCTTTATGCTGAGGTCTTGTTAAACGCTCTAGAGAATTACGACCGCTATGACCAATATTTTACTAATAAAAATGGGTGACACCTTTGAAGGGTTACAAGCAACCCATGGCGATTTCGAAGACATGATTAAGGTCTGTCTAAAAGATACGGCTGCAACTGTGCATGTATACGATGCACGTACGGCTGATGCACAACCTAATTTAGATGATTTTCAAGGTGTGATTATTACCGGGTCACATTCAATGGTGACTGAATGCGAACCTTGGAGCGAAGCATTGCTACCTTACATCCGTAGCATGCAAACTAAAAACATTGCTGTTTTTGGCATTTGCTATGGCCATCAACTGATCGCTAAAGCACTGGGCGGAGAAGTAGGCTTTCATCCAAACGGGCCTGAACCTGGTAGTGTTGAAGTATCCTTAACACAAGCAGGCAAAGCAGATTCTCTACTAAGCTGTGCACCAAAAAACTTCAAAGTTAACGTTGCACATTTACAAAGTGTTTTGAAATTACCACCACAGGCGACATTATTAGCTGCTAACGATTTCGAACCACATCATGCTTTCAGGGTAGGCAACATCTGGTCTGTGCAATTTCACCCAGAATTCACCCGTGAAATTACTCAGTATTATGTCGAGGAAATTGCCGACCTCATTAGAGAGCACGATCAAGACCCTGTAGAAGTTAGGAACTCTTGTGAAAATACTATGGAGAGTCGCGAGCTGTTGATTCAATTCGTTAAGCAGTGTGCTGCTTAATCTTTTTATAACCTGCTGAATCTCAATTCAGCAGGTGACTCTTTAAAAAGTTCTACATCTCATTCCCTTCACGCAACTCACAACTCAATTGTTGTCGTATTCATTTTCTATTCCATACTGTGTTTATTAGCTGACTATTATTGCTATTAACATTCAACAGAGCATGGATCATGAAAATTTCAGATATCAAAAAAATGACCGTCAAACAGCTCACTTCAGCGGGTATTGCGCTGTTTGTTATTTTGATTTCTGCAATTACCTTGCTCTCTTTGGCAAGTTTTTCACATACCCAAAAAATACTCGCTCAAGTAACTTCAGAGTATCGTCCCAAAGTACTTAGCGCACTGCATTTAGCGACACACTTCTATCAAAGCTCCAGTGTTATCGGCACTTACATGATAGAAAAAGACCCAGCAACACTGAAGCTATACCACACCAAAATTTCAGATATAAACCACACCTTAGATGAGCTCACTCGCTTAACCGCTCTCAATGATGATCCGCAAGATCAGCGCAAACTCAACCACATTAAGCAGCTTGTCGGCATCATCAAAGATGCCAATAGCCAATTGCTAAACTTGGCAAACAGCGATGCTAAAAACTTCCCTGCTATCGGTAGAGCTACTAATGAGCTAGAACCTTTAGCAATGCAAATCAATCAACAAATCAGTGACACTTTACTGCTCGCTGAGCAATACCAGCAAAGCGCTATGTTATTCGATCTGAGCAACCTGCGTTTCATTTGGACCATGCTCGTCAGTGAGATGCGTAACTTCCTCGCTTTTCGCAACCCAGCGACACTCAGCAAAATTGAAATGTATATTGATGGCGTCATACAAGCACAGCAAAGTGTGCTGAAAAATACGACTATTACAGACAGCGATCAACTAGAGCTCTTTCAAGAAACCAGCGTTAACTTAAAGCGCTTTCAAAGTGCCTTACGCGAGACTCTCTCGCTTCACTCTAGCGATAGGTGGCGCCAAGATAGCTTGATTATTCGCTCTATCATCAATCCAACCTTGAAGAAAATAACAGCAGATTTAGAGCAATTAGTTAACAGCCAACTCAAGCGCATTCGGGAAAGTGACAGTACCTTATATAGCCAAATTTACTTAGCTGAAAACGCTATTTTTGGTGCGACGGCTATCGCCGCTGTGATCGCCAGCTATTTAATTTTTGTCAACTTACGCACACGCCGCCTAAAGTACGAGCTGAAAGTGCGCAAAAGAAAAGAGCAGGAGATGTGGCACAAGGCGAACCATGACCACTTAACGAAGCTGGCAAACCGCTCGCTCTTTAATCAGTCTCTCAACAGCTACCTCGATGAAAATGACACTGCATCAAAACTTGCTTTACTCTTTATCGACCTCGATGGCTTTAAACTTGTCAATGACACCGTAAGTCACGCCGCAGGCGATGCGGTGCTGGTAGAAACAGCCCAGCGGCTAAAGGCTATTGTACGAGACGTAGATGTTGTGGGGCGCATGGGAGGTGACGAGTTTACAATCTTATTGCGAGGAGTGAACTGCCCTTATCGGGTGGAGAAAATCGCCAGAGCAATTTGCATCTCTATTGCTAAACAATACCTTTTTCAAGGGCAACCTATCTTTATCAGCAGCAGTGTTGGGATTGTTCTCTCTCACCCAAATGATTTTGATACCCAGCAGTACGCCGCCAAAGAAACAACCAAACAACTAATGGCCAGAGCGGATAGTGCAATGTATAAAGCGAAGCAAAATGGCAAAAACGCCTTTTGCTTCGAAAATAGAGAGCATACTCTAATACACGCCTCTGCTTAAGGATGAACAACAAAAACCAGCAGCTGAGTAATTCAGCTGCCAAAAGGGTGATTGTGTAACTAGAAACCCGCTGCTGATGAAGTACTACGCCTTGGATCAGCTGCGCCATAAAAGGCATCTTCACCAATCATAATACTTTGGATCGCACCCATAGCTGACTTCTGCTTCACTTGATGACCTTTTTGGGTCAGTAGATCCAGCGTATCAGGGCTAATCCCTTGCTCAACTCTGATCTCATCGGGTAGCCATTGGTGGTGAATTCTTGGTGCACTGACTGCCGCTTGAATATTCATCCCGTGATCAATAACGTTCATCAGCACTTGTAGAGTTGTAGTGATAATTCGCGAACCACCTGGGCTTCCTGTCACTAAGTAATTCTTACCTTCTCTTTTTACTATAGTTGGCGACATAGAACTCAGCATGCGTTTATTTGGCTCTACTTTATTAGCCGCGCCACCGAGTAGCCCGTAAGCGTTCGCCACACCTGGCTTGGCACTAAAATCGTCCATCTCGTTATTCAACAGAAAACCAGCGCCGGGTACTGATATGCCAGAGCCATAGCTAAAGTTGATGGTGTAAGTGTTTGAAACAGCATTGCCAAATTTATCAACTATGGAGAAATGCGTGGTTTCGTTGCTCTCATAACCGACCGGATCTCCCGCACGTAACGATTTGCTCTCAGTCGCTTTATCAAGGCTAATTTCTTTAGCCAGCGCATTCGCATAACCTTTAGAGGTGATGCCTTTCAAAGGCACTTTTACGAAATCCTGATCGCCTAAATACTCCGCGCGATCGGCATAAGCGCGCTTCATCGCCTCCGCCATTAGGTGGATTGTTTTAGCAGAATTGTGACCGTATTCGCCGATAGGGTAGCCTTCAAGCATATTCAAAATCTGCACTATGTGAGCACCCCCAGAGCTGGGTGGAGACATAGAGAATATGTCATAGCCACGGTAGTTACCTTGCACCGGCTGGCGAATTTGCGGGCGATAATTACTCAAGTCCTCTAAGGTGATCATGCCCTTATTCTTTTGCATGTCATCGACGATTAACTGCGCCGTTTTACCACTGTAAAACCCATCGACACCTCCATCTGAAATACGCTGTAATGTCGCGGCTAAATCTTTTTGGACAAACAAATCTCCCGCTTCATAAAAACTGCCATCTGCTTTATAGAACAATGATTTGCCATAGGGGAATTTTGTTAGTCGCTGCTGGCGTTGCTTCAACCCTTTACTGAAGCGCAAAGGTACATTGAAACCTTCGCTGGCAAGTTTAATGGCCGGTGCTAACGCTTGCTGACGCGAAATAGTGCCGTACTTTTCAAGGGCAACTAGCAAACCGGCAACTGTTCCGGGTACCCCCGCAGAGAGATGACTAAAACGGCTGCGGTTTTTAACAACATTACCCGCCTCATCCTGAAACATTTTCTCAAAGGCCGCTGCAGGTGCTTTTTCTCGATAATCAACCGCAACCACTTCATTTTTCTTTTCAGAAGAAATCAGCATAAAACCGCCGCCACCAATATTGCCAGAGCGCGGCTGAGTGACAGCAAGAGCGAAACCTGCTGTAACTGCAGCATCTATGGCATTACCTCCTTGCTTTAAAATATCGAGAGCGACAGCTGTCGCCAAGGGGTGGCTTGTTGCAACCATGCCATTTTTGTTCTCAACAGGATGACTACGCTGCCCTTCTAATATAGCCTCGGGTGCTGCATAAACAGAGGGCATGCTTATCGCAATGAGTGGTATTAAAGCAACGGTCGTTAACGCACGGGTAAAAAGTATTTTCATCTCTATCCTTCCTTGAATCTGAATCAGTTAAGTGATTGGTAAATAACTTTCTAACTTGTTCTTTCCTAGCTCTCTAACTCTCTAACTCTCTAACTCTCTAACTCATGATCATCTTTAAACTGTTCTGCTATTTGTGCAAATTCATCCGCGCTCGCTAAAAACACTGCCACTATTTCTGGATCAAAGTGACTACCACTGCCCTCACTAATAATGCTAACCGCTTTAGCATGGGAGAAAGCGGGTTTATAAACACGCTTGGTAATCAAGGCATCATACACATCAGCCACCGCCATCAAGCGCCCTGACAAAGGTGTTTGATCTCCAACGAGGCCTTTAGGATAGCCACTACCATCCCATTTCTCGTGATGCGTTAAACTGATTTCACCAGCAATTTGCAAAAATGAATTATCCCCTAATTCTGCCTGTGCTTTTTGCAGCGCTTGATAGCCAATTTCAGCGTGCTGCTTCATCGTTGCAAACTCTTCGTCAGTCAATTTTGAAGGCTTTTGCAAGATGCTATCGGGAATCCCCACTTTACCAATATCGTGCAACGGTGCTGACTTATAAAGTAGCTCTATCGTTTCATCATCTAGCTGTGGTGCAAATTTTGGTTGTTTTTGTAATGCCTGTGCCAGCACTTTAATATAATTTTGCGTGCGGATGATGTGTCCGCCGGTTTCGTTATCTCTTGTCTCTGCAAGTGTCGCTAAGCTGTGAATACAGACATCTCTGGTCACATTTATTTCATTATTTTGCGCCAGCATCGACTCGATCATCACGTTAGTACGCTGCGCCATCACACCAAACTCATCATTGCTAACCACTGCAACTTTGACCCCAAGGTTGCCTTGAGCCACTTGATTAAGCGTTTGATTTTGAATGGATAGGTTAATTTTTAAATTACGTGAGTAAGATAAGATTATCAATATCACATAAATCATCATCACAGCGACAACAAACATTACCTCGGCAAAAATGTAACCTTTGGCAACCCTCAAAGAGATACTAGGATCACGGTGTATTAGCCAATCCAAATCTTTATTGATCACCTCAACCACTACAGTGACCACTGAAACTAGACAAATCAGCGCAAACCAAACAAACTTTTTGGTCAGTGGATAAGGCTCTACATCAGGGTTAATACTCGCCGCTGTTTTCTTTAATATTTTTGCAATCTTGTACTGGCGATTTAACGCGAGATCACAGCTGATGAAAAAACCGAGAATGGACATACCCACTAGCACTTTCAATTCACTTTCTATGGGGAAGTCATAAAGCAGTTTATTGTAGATAGCCAAGCTCACGCCACCGATCAAAAACAAGCTTAAATCAAGGGAAAACTGCCACTTAGCTTGGCTGGCTAAGCTCACCGCTTCAACGCGCGGTAGCAACAACTTGCGGCCTAAATACTGTGCAGCAAAGACAGTGAGTATAGGAATCAATAACTCAGCAGTACTGAGCGAATCTAAAAAAGGGCAAACACGGATCCCATAAACAGCAAAGGCGAGCGCCGCAAAGCAGTAGTGGATATTAGATCTATTAAACTTAGCAATCATGGTGGTAAAACAGCCTATGGATAAGGCTAAGAAAGTAGCTGGATTTTTAACGCATGCTGAGGTGTTTTTAGGAAGCGATTTAAAAGCCAAAAACACCCACTTCCTTAGGGTTCATATAAATTTTGACTATGGTACAGGAGATTAAAGGATTGCGATATATTCAGGCTTCTCACCTATTTAAACGCTTGATTGCAGTACTCGAGTCAAGAAAGCACTTGAGAAATCCGCTTAGCGGCATCTCGCAATACCGGAACAAACTCTTTCTCAATATCGTGTAAGCTATAAGAAGATGCATGACAACTAATGTTGATCGCAAAGCGCACCTGTTGAACACGGTCATAAACAGGTACAGAGACCGCCCGCATCCCCAATTCAAGTTCTTGATCGACAATGGAAAAACCTTGTTCTCGCACCGTTTCGATTTGCGCTTTAAGTTGCTCAACCGATAAAGTGTTAGGGGTTAATTGGCGATAATTTAAACCTGACAGGTAATCATTTAACCCTTCAGCAGATAAGTTTGCCAATAACACTCGCCCTGAAGATGTCGCATAAGCCGGCAAGCGCGCGCCAATTTGCAAGTTAATCGGTATCAGCCCTGCTCTTGGAATACGCGCGATATAAACAACATCTTGATCATCCAGCACAGTGGCCGAACACGATTCACCTAAATGTTGGGCGGCATCTTTTAGAAAAGGCGTAATCGTCTCGGCAAAGTTTAAAGAAGACAGATAGCTATAGCCTAGATCAAGCACACGGGGTGTCAGCTTAAAAACTTTCCCCTCACAACTAACATAGCCCAGCTTCTGTAAAGTGAGCAAGAAACGCCTTGCAGAGGCTCTGGCGAGGCCATTTTTGTTGGCAACTTGTGTCAATGTCATTGACGGGCTCTGGGCATCAAAAGATTTGATCACCTGCAAACCGCGCGCAAAAGTAGTCAAAAACTCTTTATCTACTGACACATCATCCATTCTCTCTCCACCCTAATCCGCCTACTTCTCCGGCTTTTATCTTTTATCTTTTAGCTCTTAGCTCTTAGCTCTTAGCTCTTAGCTCATAATTAAACTATCCCTTGCTCACGCAGCGCCGCTATCTGAGCACTATCTTTTTCGAGCACTTTGCTGAGAACGTTGTCTGTATCTTCACCCAACATCGGTGGCGCCTTTTTGTATTCCTGTTGGGTTTTAGAGAACTTAATTGGATTGGCGACTGTCTGCACTTTGCCTATTTTCGGATGCTCAAGCTCTACCTGCATACCGCGCGCTTTCACTTGCGGGTCGTTAAATGCCTCTTCGATATTCTGAATCGGACCACAAGGCACATTATTACTCGATAATAATTCCATCCAGTAACGACTGTCTTGAGTTTGAGTAATAGCAGACATAATGTCCACCAGCGCCTCGCGATTTTTCACCCGTTGTGGGTTGACTGAAAAACGCTCGTCAGTCGCCACTTCTTCGCACTGAGCTAAGCGGCAAAATTGCTGAAACTGGCTGTCGTTACCAATGGCAATAATCACTTGTCCATCAGCAGTCGGGAAAGGCTGATAAGGGGCTAAATTCGGATGATATTCACCAGTGCGAGTAGGTGCATTACCACTGCAAAAATAGTTCTGCGCTTGATTTGCCAGCCAGCTCACTTGTACATCCAACAAGGCCATATCAATATACTGGCCCTCCCCTGTCATATTTTTATGATGCAGTGCCGCCAAAATTGCCACAGTGGCATTCATACCTGTGGTTAAATCAGCGACCGCCAAACCTACACGCTGCGGGCCCGCACCAGGGTTACCATCTGCAACACCTGTGATACTCATCAAGCCTGCTTGCGCTTGAATCAGATAATCGTATCCCGCATCTTGTGCCATTGGCCCTGTTTGGCCAAAACCCGTGATAGAGCAGTAAATAATTCCAGGATGATCAGCAGACATGGCTTGATAACCTAAGCCTTTTTTATCCAGTGCTCCGGTTTTAAAATTCTCGATGACGATATCGCTTTTCGCCGCGAGCTCTAAAATAAGTGCACGCCCTTCAGGTTGATTAATATCGATCGTAATAGAGTGCTTACCGCGGTTCGTAGAGAGGTAGTAAGCTGATTCAGCAGTGTCATTGCCCTCGCTATCCTTTAACCAAGGAGGCCCCCAGTGTCGCGTATCATCGCCAGATTTCGGGCGCTCAACTTTGATTACCTCTGCTCCTAAGTCGGCAAGCATTTGAGCACTCCACGGGCCCGCCATTACTCGAGATAAATCTAATACGCGAATACCTGTCAAAGGACCGGCCATAATCTATACTCCTAAATACTGACTGAAAACACTAAATTTTTTTGTCAAAAATTGCTTAATCTTGATGCGCTTTAATCATTTGCTTAGCTATCACTAACTGCTGAATCTGCGATGTGCCTTCATACAATCGAAACAAACGCACATCGCGATAAAAACGCTCTACACAATATTCACTGACATAACCTGAGCCCCCGTGTATTTGCACGGCACTGTCTGCAACACGTCCAACCATTTCGGTACAAAAGAGCTTACACGCCGCTGCATTCATCGAGTTGCTACCCGCTGCATCGTAAGCACTGGCGGTTTGTTCAACCATACACTTGCCTGCGTAATAGTCCGTTTGGCTCGTAGCGAGCATACCTTGTATCAACTGGAAGCTACTGATGTGCTGGCCAAATTGCTTGCGCTGTGTGGCATAGCTCAAACTCTCATCGATAAGCCGTTTGGCAATCCCCACACTGAGCGCACTGATGTGTAAACGTCCTCTATCCAGCACTTTCATCGCTGTTTTAAAACCTTTGCCTTCAACACCGCCAATCAACGCATCTTTTGGCACACGCACATTGTCAAAAATGACATCGCAAGTGTGAGCCCCTTTTTGTCCCATCTTCTTGTCAGGTTTACCCAGCGAAATACCTACAAGATCGGCATCTACTAAAAAAGCTGAAACTCCACGGCTACCTTCTTCTCTAGTACCTGTACGTGCCATCACTGTAAAAACTCCAGCACGCGGAGCATTGGTGATAAAACGTTTAGTGCCGTTGATCACATAGCTATCGCCATCGTGCACAGCGCTGGTAATAACAGCCCCCGCATCAGAACCCGCTTCGGGTTCGGTTAACGCAAACGAGCCGATTAACTCACCACTTGCCATCAACGGTAGGTACTTTTCCTTTTGCTCGGCAGTACCATCCATAATGATCCCTTGGGAGCCAATCCCCACATTAGTACCAAATACCGAGCGGAAAACAGGAGAGGTATAACCCATCTCTTGGATAATCGCGACTTCCTCACTCATACTGAGCCCCAAGCCACCAAACTCCTGTGGAATAGACAGACCGAACAAGCCCATCTCTTTCATCTCTTCGATAACATCTTCTGGGATGAAATCTTGTTCAGCAACTTGCTCCTCTAAAGGCACTAAACGTTCAGCAACATAGCGCTTTACCACATCAAGGAATTGATTAAGTGTATCTTGATCGAGCGCCATGAAAGCTCCTTATAAGAGAATTAAAAAACATATTTGTTCGTATAGCGAACGCTGTGTTCGTTCTACGAACAACTCTATGGTTTAAATAGCTGGTTGTCAACTGATCAACATCAAGCAAAGGGCTGCTTATATTCGTCGTAAAAACAAGGGCTTAATCGAAGTAGGAAAATAGAAAAACGCTGCAATGCAGCGCTTTAAGAGAGAGAATAAACCCTATCAACCGCTTTTAGCAGGCGTGGGTTATGAGTAATAAGGATAACAGTTTTGTCCGCCATCAGCTGCCAAATTGCCGCCATCACACTTTGCTCAGTGATTGGGTCTAGCCCTTCTGTCGGCTCATCTAAAATAAGAATAGGTGAGTTTTTCAGTAACGCTTGGGCAATATGAATACGACGCGCTTGGCCGCCTGATAATCCCTTACCTGTTTCACCTAACCAAGTATCTAAACCTTGCGGCAGCGCATCAATAAAGTCAATTGCACCTGCTATCTCGCACGCCGCTGCTAACTCTTGATCTGTTGCCTTTGGGTTGGCGAGTAATAAATTATCACGAATACTGGCTGAAAATAGATAACAGGTTTGCGATACCAAGGATATTTGCTGGCGTAGTGCCTCACCTGCACAATCATTAATATCAATGCCTCCAATGCTGATGGCGCCGCGATCACAGGGGTAAAAGCCTTGTAGTAATTGCACGATAGTGGATTTACCGCTGCCACTTTTCCCAGTGAGCGCTATTTTTTCACCTTGCTTTACTTCAAACGAGAAATTACTAAGGGCTGCATGCTCGGCATTAGGGTAGCAAAACGATAGCTGATTAATCGTGATATCCAATTGATTGTGTGAAGCTAGATGATCAATCGGTTGTGCCTGCACAGGCTCAACCCTAACGGGTTCTTGATCAGCAAGTTGGAATAAACGCTTAGCCGCAGCTAGGGTACTCGCCAGTTGTTCGAAAGCTAATGGCAGTGGCAGTACCGCTTCAAATGCACCGATCACCAATAACAGCAGCATGATCAATTCACCACTTTGAATGTGGCCGCCCACAACAGCACCTGAAAGCAGTATTAAACTACCCCACATACAAAGATTAATAATCGCCAGCGAAGCGCTTTGGCCATTCGCATTCACATTATTTAACTGTGTTTGCGTGGCACTTAACTGCTCGCTGCAACGCACAACATGTGCTTTCTGTTGCTCGCTCGCACCATAGATCTCAAGTTCACGCATTCCTTGCAAACCTTCAATCATGGCACTTGATAGTTGCTCTTGTTGATCACTTATTCGCGCACCGCTTTTCTGGCTAGTTTTAGCTACCCAAGCAGGTAGCACTACACCTGTCGCTATCAGTGATAACAGCAGCAATAATGCCACGGGCAAATAGTAGTAAGCGCTAACTGAGTAGATAATAGGCACACTGATAAGCGCCACTATCACAGGCAGTGCAATACGTAGGTAAAAGTTATCTAGCTGCTCGATATCTGCCTGTAATCGCGACAGTAAATCACTGCTTCGATACTGATGAAGCCCAGCGGGAGCGAGGGGTTCAAGTTTTTGATAAAACCAGTGACGCAAGTGAGCGAGCATCAAAAAAGTCGCATTGTGAGTAACTAAGCGCTCTGCGTATCTACCCACTGTTCTTACTATTGCCAAAAAGCGGATCACCCCAGAAGGGGTAAAATAATTGATGCTAACGCCTGCAATACCCGCAGCTGCCATCGCAGCGATAAACCAACCCGCAACACTTAACAGTGCAATATTTGCCAGTAAAGTGATAACAGATAACAAAATTCCAACACTCAGCCACTGCCAATGCGGACGCGCAAGTTTTAGTAAGCGTACAATAACCTGCCAATTACTCATCTGCTGTGCCCTCTGTCTTAGCGCGCTCATTGTAAGTATTACTGGCTGCGAATAAGTGCTGATATAAATCACTGCTATCGAGCAATTGAGTATGGGAACCTTGGGCGACTATCTGGCCATCATCTAATACAAAAATAGCGTTGCAGTCGACAATGCTGTGCAAGCGGTGGGCAACAATAAAGACATAGTGATCTTTTGCGTACGCTTTCAAGGTACGTTTTAACCAAGCTTCTGTCTCGGCGTCTAAGTGCGCACTAGGCTCATCTAAAATGAGGATAGGTGCATCTTTTAAGAAAACTCGCGCCATCGCTATGCGCTGCTTTTGGCCTCCTGAAACACCACCCCCTTGCTCTGTAATAGGGTGCTGCCAGCCTTCTTTAAAGTTATCGACAAACTGATCGACACCCGCTAAATGCGCGGCCTGCTTTACCTGTTCAACACTAGCATTAGGATTCGCCAGTTGGATGTTTTCTAACAGGCTTGCAAAGATTAGCTGCGGATTCTGTGGTACCCAAGCTAAATGCTGTTGCCAGCTTTTACGATCAAGGGTTGCCAAACTTTGCTGATTAACCAGTATTTCACCCTGAGACGGGCTTAAAAAACCAAGCAGCAAATCAATTAAGGTGCTTTTACCCGCCCCGCTTGGCCCCACAAAAGCATACATATCTGGCTGATCAATTTTTAATGAGACACTCTTTAGAGCCTTGCGTTGCGCTGCATATTCAAAGCTGACATTTTTATACTCAATCTCAAAGCGTTGCCCAGTACCACTCGCTGAATTACCTGTCTCAGGTTGGCCAGTTTGAAAAAGACTACTGCCCGTTTGCAACGGCTGCGCATTGATAATTTCAAGCATTTGCTCAGCTGCTGCCACCCCTTTCATTTTCGCGTGATACTGCGTGCCTAAATTGCGAAAAGGTAGGTAAAACTCAGGGGCTAATAACAACATCATGAAACCGATAGCAAAATCTAGCTCTCCCCAATACAAACGAAAGCCCACAGTGACAGCAACCATGGCAACACTTAAGGTCGCCAAAAACTCCAATGCAAAAGAGGATAAAAAGGCAATTTTGAGAATCGACATAGTGCTGCGCCGATAGCCATCAGCGATTTTGGCAATTGCCGCCGCTTCAGCACGCGATGCGTTGAACAGCTTAAGGTGCGACATGCCTTGCAGAACATCTAAAAAGTGATTGCTCATACGGCTGAGTTTTTGCCAGTGCTGTTGATTGAGTTTTTCAGACTTTAAACCAATTAAAATCATAAACATTGGGATTAAAGGCGCTGTGACGAAAAAGATAATTGCAGTGCGCCAATCAACGGGAAAAACGATAGCAAGAATTGCAAGTGGGATAATGGCGCAAAATGCCACGGCAGGTAGGTATTTAGCGTAATACGCCTCTAAAGAGTCAACTCCTTGATGCAGCAATTGCGCAAGCGCCGCGCTGTGTTGCTGATCAACATAGGCGGGCCCTAGCACTTGCAGCTTTTGGTAAAGCGTTTCACGCAGCTGAAGCTTAATCTTGTTAGCACCTTTAAATGCCAACTTTTCAGTGTATTTAACCAGCAATACACGTAGCAAAATCAAAGCAATCAACAGCAGTAACCAACTGTTTAGCTGCTGCCACTGCCGCTCTAAAAACACCACTTGATTAACAACGTAAGCCAGTACCGCGCTTTGCCCAATCAAGCACAGCCCCGCACCAATGCTCAACACAACACTGGCCGTTAACGAGTTACCCGCCAGTGACTTTTGCAGTTTAAGCCACTTTTTACTCGCCACCAGCTGTGCTTTATCGCTCTTTGTGCTCATTGGTTATTCTTTTTCGTCATCAGCCGTATTGTTTTGATGCTGCTCCATTTCATACCACATCACATTGATGATGCCTAAAGAGCAGGCTAATAAAACACCTAAAATCCAACTAAAGTACCACATATAAAACTCTCTTCTTTGGTGAGGCTCTTACTTCAATTTTGAGCAGGAGCCTCGAATTGTTAGTACGCGCTATGCTCGTTTTCAGAAATTTCTTGCACTGTGACACGACGCCACATTTTGACATAGCACCATGTTGTGTAGCTGATGATCAAAGGCAAAAAGAAGCTAACAACAAGTAACATGATATTGAGTGTTTTCTCACTGGAAACCGCATCCCATATCGTCAAACTGTGATCCATAAAGCTACTTGATGGCAAAATAAACGGGAACAGTGATACCCCTGCTGTAGCTATAATAGCCATTAGCATCAATGAGCTAGCCAGCAACGCATAGCCCGGTCTTTTAACTTTCACCAATAGCGCTGAGCCCAGTGCCAGCGCAATCGCGCTCAAAGGTAGCAACATAGTTAAAGGCATCAATGTGTAATTATTTAGCCATGCCCCTGTTGCACGCTCTACCGTTTTATTGAGCAAATCAGGTGCTGCATTTTTGTCCGCTATCTGGGTCAGCATATAGCCATCTATTTGAGTGAGATAAACACCGCCTAAAACAAAAGCGAGCACTAACACCACGACACTTATATTGATGATCTTAGGGGTGCGCTGCGCAATGATATGATCCGCCCTCAAGTTGATCCATACTGCCCCGTGAAAAACGATCATCGCCACTGAAACCACCCCACAAAGCAACGCAAATGGGTGGAACAATTCGAAGAAAGAGCCCGTATAAGTCACTTTCAAAAACTCATCGAAAGAGAAAGGCGCTCCTAAAAACAAGTTGCCAAAGGCGACGCCAAACACTAATGGCGGCACGCTGCTACCAACAAAAATCGCCCAATCCCAATTGTTACGCCACTTATCTGACTCAATCTTACTGCGGTAATCAAAGGCCAGCGGGCGTAAAAAGAGTGCAAACAACACTAGCATCATCGCAAAATAAAAACTGGAAAATGCCGTGCCATACACCGGCGGCCAAGCTGCAAATAACGCCGCACCCGCGGTAATAAACCACACTTGGTTTCCGTCCCAATGCGCACCAACAGTGTTGATCACCACACGGCGCTCTTGATCGGTTTTAGCCACGAACGGCAGTAGTGCACCGACTCCCATATCCATACCGTCAGTGATGGCGAAACAAATCAGCAATACGCCAATAATTAACCACCAAATCAGTTTTAGTGTTTCATAATCAAACATTGTGAATCCTCTAAAATTCTAGTTGGCAAGATCGCTGTGTAAACCCGATAGCTTTTGTTGCTCTTTCTCAAAGTGGTAGCGCCCAGTGTGCAAGCTACTTGGCCCTAGTCGCGCAAACTTAAACATCAGCCAAAACTCAATCACGGCCAAGATGGTATAAAAAATGATAAAGCCCACCATAGTGATTAACACATCGGAAGCATTGAGGCTGGAAGTCGCCATAAAGGTTGGCAGTACTTCACTAATTGCCCAAGGCTGACGACCAAACTCTGCAACAAACCAACCCGTTTCAATAGCGATCCAAGGCAGCGGAATGCCGTATAGCGCAGCACGCAACAACCAGCGTTTCTCTGTAATTTGACGCTTGGCGTTGTAGTAAAACGACAAAGACAAAATGATTAACATCAGTACTCCGCAGCCAACCATCACCCGAAAGCTAAAAAATAGTGGCATCACCGGAGGAATAGTATCTTTCACCGCCGCTTGAATTTGTGCATCCGTAGCGTCGACAACATTTGGCGTGTAACGCTTGAGCAGCAAGCCATAACCTAAGTGCTCTTTATAGCGATCAAACTGAGCTATATTCTCAGGGCTCTCATCGCCCGCTCGCAACTTCACTAAGTACTCGTAAGCTTTCATACCTAGCTTGATCTTCTCTTCATGGGCTTTTTCCAGATCAACAATACCTGTCACTGTTTTATCGAGAGAACGCGTAGCAATTAAGCCCAGTGCATAAGGTATTTTGATTGCATAATCCGTGTGGTGAGCATCCTGATCGGGCAAACCAATCAAGGTAAACGCAGCTGGCGCTTCCTCTGTTTCCCATTCAGCCTCTATGGCAGCAAGTTTAACTTTTTGAATATCACCCACTTCATAACCCGACTCATCCCCCAGTAAAATAACGCAGAGAATAGAGGCTAAACCGAAAGCTGCGGCCACTGAAAACGAGCGCTTAGCAAAGGCAATATCTCGGCCCTTCAGCAGGTAATAACTACTGATACCCAGCACAAACATAGAGCCAGCCACATAACCTGCTGAAACGGTATGGATGAATTTCACCTGCGCCACAGGGTTAAACACTATTTCAGTAAAGCTCTGCATTTCCATGCGCATTGTTTGATAGTTAAACTCAGCGCCAATTGGGTTTTGCATCCAAGCATTCGCCACTAATATCCACAGTGCAGAGAAGTTAGTCCCTAGCGCCATAAAGAAAGTCACCGCTAAATGCTGGCGCTTAGTTAACCTATCCCAGCTGAGGAAAAACATCCCCACTAAGGTCGATTCCATAAAGAATGCCATCAACCCTTCAATAGCTAACGGCGCACCGAACACATCACCGACATAGTGCGAGTAATAGGCCCAGTTAGTACCAAACTCGAACTCCATGGTTAAACCGGTGGTGACACCAATGGCAAAGTTAATACCGAATAGCTTGCCCCAAAACTTGGTCATATCTTTATAGATTTGTCGCCCTGTCATCACATAGACGGACTCCATAATGACAAGTATCCAAGTCATACCAATGGTTAAGGGGACAAACAGGAAGTGGTAAAGGGCAGTTATCGCAAACTGCCAGCGCGATAAATCAACTAACGAATCATCTATCATGGTGACACCTTCAAAATATACTCAAAACATTTGAGCAACTTATTGTTATACCCCTCAATGCAGAGAGGTACTTTGAAATCTAATCTGTGCTAAAACAAGCGCTACTCACTTGGAGCATCCGCTTTCGGCCTTTTGAACTGATCTTTAATCGATAAAATCTTGCTGACCCCTGCACCCAATTTCATCAGCGTGGTCAATTTATCAGGATCTAAGCGCTGTAACTCTGCCGACCAGTGGGTAATGGTTTCAAGTAGATCGTGAATCTCACGCATTTTTTCCTGTGCGTAAGCCTCTGATTCATCTGCGGGAGAATCGAGCTGCAAATCCCTCAATAAGCTCAGCGTAGGGTCAACTTCACGTTTACGGCGCTCTTCAAATACACGATTCGCCATATCCCAGATAGTGCCTTTGGGACTGTAATACTCTTTTCGATCTTTAGGGATATGACTCACGTTAATCAGCTGCCATGATTGCAGCTCTTTGATACCCATACTCACATTACCGCGAGAGACATTAAGGGCTTCACCGATTTCATTAGCATGCAGTGCTTTATCGCTAACGACTAGCAGTGCGTAGATTTGACCGACAGTGCGGTTGAATCCCCATTTGCTACCCATTTCGCCAAAGTGATAGACAAAAGATTCAACTTTTTGAGACATTTGCATGTATTTATTCGCTTATTAAACTTTATGAAGTTTCAGAAATTACTGAAAGTTTAGATTTGAATTTGATCTCTGTCAATTTTTAATTGATTAATTTGTGGGCTCGGGTTTTGTATTTAAGGTTGGATAACAGGGGGAGTTGCTTTTAAGTTATTGGTTTTATAGGTGGATTTTAACTAGGCTCGTTTCCAGCTGGGAGTCTGTTTTTTTCATGTTGGCGATGGGGAGTGTTTTTATGGTTAGGTTTTCTAACTGAGCTGTTTTGCGTTTTTATTGTCAGTGTTTCGTCTGATGGCGAGCTCATTTCTTTTTGCGAAAACTTCCGCGTCCTGCTCACGCCCCTTACCTACATCAATGTAGGCAAAAAAAGAAACGGAGCCAAAAAAAGTTCGCCCAACAAGCACCTCCGCAGCTCTTGCACATCGATGTGCTCGCTGCATTTGAAATTCCATTTACATCAACTCCTCCACAATTCCTGAAATTGACTGCCGTTTACATGGGCCCTCCTTGGCCCTGCTAAACTCTCCGCGACATCCATGTCGCTACGAACGATAATTTAAGAAATTGCTCCGGCTGCCCTCTGAAGAGTGTGTGTGGCTTCGTAGTTGGTGTGGGATTTAGCTGTACTTAGAATCAAATTATTCCGCCCCCATCGATCGAAACTTGTTACCGAGCACTAGCAACCATTGAATAATGCATTTGCCTAGTGAGTTTTTTGCATCAAGTTCACTAGACTATACGATCAGATGGTCCAGTTATGCAGGTTATCTTTCAATGTTAAAAGTATTTCAATAAATGCTTTAATCTTAGCCAGCTGATACATATCTCTGTGAACTAGCGCCCAAATTGATATCGGCCAGCGATGTTGAGAGACTTTTCTCAGTGAAGGGCTGTTTTCTACCAGCTGTTCAGGTAGTACACCGATTCCACAACCGAGCTCAATCGACCTAGTTAATACTTGATGACTCGAACAGCGAAATACTATGTTTTGCGTTTGGATATTTTCATAAATCCACTCATTCCAAACCAACTGCTCTGGCCTTTCTCTGAGTGCAATAAAGCGGTGCTGATCGAGTGTTTCAGGAGTTGGACAGCCGAATTGAGCGATGTAACGCTCATCGGCACACAGCACTAAATTTAGTTTCGCTACCTCAAAAACGATATTATCTGGCGTAGTGGGCTTAGCTCCCCCTCGAATCGCGATATCTGCTTCTCCATACTCCAGCTTAAAGTTTCTCAAATCTCCGATGTACTCAATCAGCATTTGCGGATAGCGCGTCTGATACTGCTGGATGACTGGCATGATTAACCCGGCAACTTCGTTCACACTAGTGATCCTTAAGGTGCCTGCTAAGCGCTGAACTTTTCCTTGTATTTGAACACTTAACTGCGAGAAGTGGTTTTCAGTAACTTCACCTAAGCGCATAATATCTAAACCAGCCTCGGTTGCCATATAGCCTTTGTCACTGCGTTGAAACAACTTTACTTTTAAGCTCTGTTCTAAAGCGTCAATATGTCGCATAACAGTTGATCTATGCACGCCTAAGTGTGCTGCCGTCGCGCTCAACGTCTGATACTTTGCCAGCTTGTAAGCTGTTCTTAACTCTGTCCATTTATCCATAAACCAATCACTCTCATGTTCTCAACAAGCGTTGCATATTTGCACACCTATGTTGTATTTTCGCTCATTTACCGCACAAAAAAAACAGCTTACTCTATTGTCTTTAGATTGATTCAGCTTTTTAAGGCAGTGAGGTAAGAACGTGATTTACACAGACGTATTAATTATTGGCGGCGGTTTTGCCGGGGTATCTGCAGCACAAGCACTAGAAAAGAAAGGCGTGGCCACCTTACTTATCGATAAAAAGAATTACTTCGAGGTCACTTTTGCCACGTTGCGAGATATCTCCGACCCTGACTACACTGACAATAAGGCGAGAAAACACTACCAACAATTTCTCAGCGGAGACTTTCGACAAGACAGCATAACAGAGCTTTCTCACGATCACGCGCTTTTAGAGAGCGGCCAAAAAGTTACCTTTAAGCAAGCGATTATCGCTTCTGGCTCACGTTACCCAAGCTTGTCAGCGGCCAAATCTCACAGCGCCTTTGATTTAGACTCTCGCAATAAGGAGCTATTAAAATACAACCAACAGCTGAAGATGGCACGAGAAGTATTAATCATAGGCGGTGGTCTTGTGGGGGTAGAACTAGCCGGTGAAATTGGATACTCATTCCCCGAAAAAAACATCACGCTCGCTCACAACAGTAGCGCTTTACTTGAGGGCTTCAAGTCCAAAGCTCAAAAGAAAGCCCTTGAGCAGCTCACTGCACTCGGTGTTAAGGTGCAATTTAATAGCCGCTTTCAACGCGAAGGGGAGCAGTATATAGATCAAAACAGCGAGGAGATCAGTTCTGCAGATGTCGTCCTCGAAGCGCTAGGCACATTGCCGAATAGCGAGTTTATGAAAAAGCACCTAGCTGACACGTTAGATGAAAAAAACTATGTCATTGTAGATCAGAACTTAGCCGTTAAACGTCACGATAACCTTTACGCGCTGGGAGATGTTGCCAATGTAGGTGAAGCTAAACTTGGCTATCTTGCTCAACAACAAGGCCGCTATGTCGCCAAATCAATCATTAAAAAACTCAATAAAAAGCACATCAAGCAATACAAACGCAATCCCTTGATGGCTCTCATTCCAACTGGTCAAAAAACAGGTGTTGTACAACTGCCATTTGCTGTGACGACAATGCAAGCACTAGTTAATATGAAACAGAAAGATCTATTTATAAATAAAATGTATAAAGCATTTAAAAGCTAGTTGGCATTTACACTGAGGATTAAAACGACCGCTCAGTCTTTAGTCCTCACCGCCAACTTCAAACTTCCACTGCCGAGCAAAACACATTGAGATGTGGGGGCGTCGAATATAGGAATCGCGAGGACACCCAGACTAAATTTGATTAGCGATCCTTGCAGTAGTAATGTATTGGTTACTTTTTGATAACTAATCAGAGAAAGTAGTCCTGAGCAGGAGGTCGTGTGACTAGTGCCCGTGAGCAGCAAACCTGCTGTGATGACACCCCTTATTACCATTGCATTAGCCGTGTAGTACGCCGGGCTTCCCTTTGTTGATTTGATCACACTACACAACAGGACTTTGAGCATCGAAGACAGTGGCTGATTGACGGAACAACTTAATGGGACAGCCTAAAAATATTGCTAGATAATAACTAGAATAAAATAAAGAAGCTTAACTAAAATCAAACACCCCAATTAAAGCCAGCGATCCTTAACCTTACCATATTGAAAATACCCCCACTGCCCAACTCTACGCATCGGTGCTAACGGAAACTTCTGCAATGGCTGCGTATAGATAGGCAAATCTGGCACAACCTGCCCCGCTACCTTCTGTGCTAAGCGCTTACCGGCTTGCACAGAGAAAGACACCCCACTGCCACAATAACCCATCGCATAAAACACATTGCGCCCATCATCTTGATAAATATGCGGCATATCATTGAGCGAAACACTGATCCAACCTGACCACGCGTAATCATATTGAATATCCTGCAGCGCTGGAAAGCTGGTTTTGAGCACACTTAATAAACGCTGTGAATAGTAAGGATCTTCAGCTCCTTTACCTGTAATTGCGCCGCGACCACCAAATAAGATGCGGTTGCCAGGTAATTTGCGATAAAAATACTTCAGTGCGCGCGTATCCATCACCACATTATCGGTTAAGAAATTACACTGCGCGAGTTGTTGCTCGCTAAGGGGTTGAGTCACAATAATTTGCGACAGCACTGGCAGTGCGCGGGCATCTGTTAAATGATGGAAACTACGCGGTGTATAGCCATTGGTAGCAATAACAACTTTTTGGGCTTTAATCGTCGCCTGTGGGGTAGTGATAATTTGCAGGCCGTTTTCTTCACGCCAATTTTGCAGCGGCGTGCCACTGTGGATTTTAACACCTGCCTCTCGCGCTAACTTTTGATACCCCCAAGCTAGCTTTAATGGATTAAGGCCAAAGCCATCGTGATAGCGAATTCCCCCGTAGGCGTTCTGATCTTCCATATATTGTTGATGTATTTCGTCTTTGCTGAGAATTTCCACTTGATAACCAAAGCGCTGTTGCTGCAGCTTCGCTTGGGCAATTAAGGTATCGAGCATTTTGGGTTTATGAGCGAGCTTTAAATAACCGTTACTTTGGCGATCGCAATCAATACCTTCAGCGATTAGCGCCTCGACAGTTTCAACACCCTCGCAGGTCTCGCGATACATCTGCTGCATCGCTTCGCTACCCCACTGGGATTCTATTTGCGCATAGGTTTTGCGCCCTGTGGACTTTAAAATAAAGCCCGCGTTGCGCCCACTACAGCCCCAAGCCGTTTGGTTTGCTTCTATCACATGCGCTTTGATGTTGTGCTCGCGGGCGAGGTGCAATGCACATGATAGGCCTGTGTAACCTGCTCCAACGATCAAAACATCAACGTCAATATCCGCTGTTAAAACGCCATCATCCACAGGTGCTGTGCCAGATTTCTCAGCCCAGTAACTATCGGGATAGTTTTCATTGCAACCAGGACCATCATCAACCAGTGGATCATACATTTTGAATTCTCTATATCGCTAAAAGGTAGCTCGAGTTTTCATAAAAAACGCTTAATTAGCAATCAGATATCCGCTTTTTTTAAATTATTTGTGATAAAACTTACATTCCCTACTTTAACCGTTATTGCTTTTAACGGTATATTTCTTGTTCTTCTGCCCCTGCTGATTGATTAGAGAATCTTAATGTCAAAAATTGATATCAAATACCATACCTTAGAAATAGCAGATTTCTCTGCTGTTATCACACTGGCGACCACGGTTCACGGGGTTGGTTATATGGATAGAGAGATGCTGAGCGCTTGGCATCAACAAGGGTTAAAAAACGATATTAACGCAGGTTATGTTGCTTATCATGGAGATAAACTGGTCGGGTACCGAATTACCTTTGCAACAGGACAGTGGGATATTGATCAATGGTGCTCAACAAATAGCTGGCAGCTACCTGAAGCTCTAGTCTGTTACTTTAAATGTAATACGGTTGATATCGACTACCGCGGCTGTGGCGTTGGCGGCCAGTTACTCAAGCTCTCATCTCAGGCAGCTGCTAAACAAGGAGCCAGAGCAGGTATTGCCCACCTTTGGCGCCAAAGCCCTAAAAACAGCGCTGTTGAATATTTTACCCACTGTGGTGGTGTCTCGATAAAAACCCACTACAGCAGGTGGAATGCAGATTGTGAACAAGGCTATATCTGCACCATTTGTGGCAATAACTGCCACTGCGATGCTCAGGAAATGATTCTTTATTTTGATGACTCACTAAAAAACTAGGGCCTTAACAAAGACTTTACTTTAGTGAGTCAACATCTTCTTTAACTCGCTACACAACTGCGCACTGAGTTATCACTTTCTTGTCCGCTCACCTTAGTCTCACCTTGCTTAGCACCACTGCCTGTAGGTTCAACGACTCTGATTGTGGCAACTTTGTTCTGGGTAAAGAAATCGATACCCTCTTTCCCTTGCACCTTGTTGTTACCAACTAATGAATCTTTAATGCCACCAAATGGCATATAAGGATGTGGCGCACAAACACCTACATTCACACCTACCATGCCAACATCTGCATTGTTGATAAACTTCTCAATGTAGTAAGCATTTTGAGTAAAGATACAGGCGCCATTACCCATAGGGTGGTTCTTTATCATGCGCAGTGCGCCATCAATACAGCCCACTTTCATAATACTGAGCACTGGGCCAAAGATTTCCTCTTTAGCTATACGCATATCAGGGGTAACATCGGTAAAGATTGTTGGGCCAATAAAGTAGCCGTCGGCATTTTCAGCTTTCAAACTCGGGTTGCGTCCATCTAGCAGCAATGTTGCCCCCTCTGCTAGGCCAATCTCAATATAGTTTTCAATGCGTGCTTTCGCAGCTGCTGATATAACAGGCCCCATAAACACATCGGGATCGGTTGCATCACCCAGCGTGACCGCTTTAGATGCTTCCAACAAGCGCTCTATCAATTCATCATAGGCTTCATTTACGCAGGCAATATTTGAAATCGCTAAGCAGCGTTGTCCCGCAGAGCCATAGCCTGATATCACTAAGTTATCGATCAGCTCTTGCATCGGTGCATCTTCCATAACTGCAAGGAAGTTCTTGGCTCCGCCTAACAGCATGGTTTTCTTGCCATTAGTGCCACAGCCTGCAGCGATTGCTTTAGCAGTAGGAGATGAACCCACTAAACACACACCTGCTACGTTTTCATCATCATACCAAGCTTCAACTACTTCACGATCACCGTGAACGATGTTAACAACACCTGCTGGCAGCTCAATTTGTTCAAATAACTGCACCATTTTCTGCATAAATAACGGCGATTCAGTGGATGGTTTGTAAACGAAAGTATTACCTGTGCCTATAGCAAAAGGAATGAACCAGCCAAACACTAGTGCAGGGAAGTTAAATGGCGCAACTCCACAAAAAACACCCAGCGGAGCCTTAATGATTTTGCCACTAATGTTGTTGGCAATTTGCGGGATGGTTTCACCTTGAATAAGCGCGGGAATAGTACAGGCCATTTGCACTATCTCAATCACGCGCTGTACTTCACCACGGGCTTCACTAATATGCTTTGCTTGATCTAACGCGATAGCCTGAGCCAACATTTCTTTGTGCTCAACCATTGCGCTGTGCAGCGCAAAAATATAATTCATTCGCTTAGGTAATGGCGTCTCTTTCCAACTAATGAATGCATCTGCAGCCGCTTTCGATGCCGCTCTTGAGCTTTTCTCGTCACCTAAGGGTACAACGCCAATCTGCTGACCTGTTGATGGATTAAACAGTGCTGCTGTTGGGCTATCAGCCGCATCAACCCACTCGCCGTTCACATAGTCACGAATTGTTATATTCTGTGTTGCACTCATAATCTTCCTACCTGCGCTTTGATGAGAGAAGCAGTTGCTCTCTTATTATCTAAAGTTACTTAAGTTACTTAAGTTAAAACCCTAAGTTGTGTTCTAAGTATTGTTGACTACCAGTGTAAGAAGATTGAGAGAACAAATAGAGTACCAATTGACTGATTTAAAGTGCCAACTGGTACCCTAAATCGAAATTAAACCCTGTTTTATGGTGCCAGTTGGATGCTTGGGTTATAGCCATCGATCAACTCAGCGTTTTGATAATGTCAGCCAGCGCTTTAATTCCCGGTTCAATTAACTCAGGTGCAATAGAGCCGTAGCCCAAACGGAAACAATGGCTCTGCTGTGTAGCACAGTAATAAATAGCCCCAGGCTCGATCAAAATACCTTTTTCCCTCGCAGCGGTTGCCAAGGTATCAGCATTAAGTGTTGTTGGACCCTCCACCCAATAAGAGGAGCCGCCAAAGGTAGGCTGAATTGAGCTATCGGGAATATGCTGCTGTAGAGCTTGATTCATCAGATGCCATTTCATTTGATAATTAATGCGCTGCTTGTTGATCAAAATATCGTAGTACCCCCTGGCAATAAACAGTGCCACACTGCGCTGGTTATTCATGGGAGCTTGGCGCAGCATCAAGCGTCTAAGGGCCTGCGCTTCACGTATTAAGTTTTCATCCCCAACCATATAGCCTAAGCGTAGCCCAGGTGCCAGCGTTTTAGAGAAACTCCCCACATAGATAACTCTTCCCGCCTGATCAATACTTTTTAGCGCAGGTGATGGAACACCAGTGAAGTTAGTTTCAGCTTCATAGTCATCTTCAATGATCAGGAAATTATGCTCCGCTGCTTTTTTCAACAGTGCCTTTCTACGCTCAATAGTCATGGTTACCGTCGTTGGAAACTGATGGCTAGGGGTGACATAGATACAATCGCAGCTAGCGAGCTCTTCGCTGATGATAAGCCCTTCTTTATCAATCGCTAAAGGCAATATATTGGCAGGGCGATTAAGGGCAATATTTCGCACATCAACATAGTTAGGGTCTTCAATCCCAAAAGTATCACCTTCGCGTAGTACTAAGCGGGTTGTAAGATAAACCGCATGCTGGGCACCTACGGTAATCATGATTTGGCTGTTTTTTGCCGCTATCCCTCTTCTGGGTAGAATATGTGTTTGGATGTGTTCAATCAGCATAGGATCGTCTTGCAGCTGATCTGAGGCCCAGTTACCAATAGCGGCAACAGAAACCGAGTCACGTGAGCATTCTCGCCACTGGGCGATAGGGAAGCTCTGAGGATCAAATTGACCGTAGATAAAAGGATACTTGTACCGCTGCCAATGTTGGTGTTTAACGATATTCGCCTGCTGACTGAGCTTGCGCGGTAAAAACTGCTCCCAATCAACGCTATCTTGAATCTCCTGTCCTGTCGTTTCAAGTATATGTAGTGGCTGGTATTGTGGATTGATAAAGTAGCCACTGCGCTGCTTAGACACAATCAAATTCTCACTCAGCATCTGCTCGTAAACACGCACCACAGTATTGCGAGAAATTTTCAAATCTTGCGCTAACTGACGACTAGACGGGAGAGCCTTTTCAAGGCTGACGCTGCCATTAAAAATCGCTTTTGTAAGCTGAATTTTCAACTGCTGCTGTAAGCTGTGTTTAGAGTCGTGCTCTAAGTGAAATAGATGAAACGCCATTATTATTGTTATCCACTCGCTTTTAATATGGCTGCGATCTTTTCACAAATAACTAAATAGGTAAACGTTTAAAAAATATCAGGGCTTTAAACAATTCAAAGTGTAAATCCATTATGCGATAGCGAAATGGGAGCGTTATTAGAGGTTCTAAGCTGCTAGCAGCCAAAGCTTGAGAGCCTGCCCCGTGAACGAAGCGAGTGCTTTGGGTATCACATAGGATAAGTTGCAGCAAGTCGCACTCTTTACCTTTCCCCACGCGAGAGTAAATGCGTCATCGCCACAAATTTTAGACGAAAAAAAACCCCAGCTACTAAGTAGCTGAGGTTTTCTTTACGTATAAAAGCTTGGCGATGACCTACTCTCACATG